>NZ_POQT01000040.1 GCF_002938435.1 Blastococcus saxobsidens | reverse complement strand
ACACGAAGGACGCTACCGGAGAAATACAGGAGCTCGCCGACTATGCCGGCCCATTCAGCGCGCGAAACGCGCAGATCGCCCGGAACGTGGACCGCTACGAACGGGAATGGGCGGCCGCGCGCCCCGGAGCCCGCCGGCCGGCGGCTGCCCGACGGCCGGGAGGGCACCGACACCCCCGCGGGCCGGGAGCCCGGAACAGGCGGGCAGGGCCCCGACGGCCCGTCCCGCACGATCGAGGGCCGCGGCCCTTCGCGGAGGCGATGAGCGATGCCACTCACCCCTGTCCTCACCACCCGCTGGGGCGCCGACCGGTCGTGGCGGCTGTCCACCTACGAGTCCCTCGAGGGCTACGCGGCGCTGCGCACCGCGCTGTCGATGCAGCCCGACGAGCTGGTCACCCTGGTCAAGGACTCCGGGCTGCGCGGCCGCGGCGGCGCCGGCTTCCCGACCGGGATGAAGTGGAGCTTCATCCCGCAGCCCAAGCCGGGGGAGGAGCCCACCGGGCCCGCGGCGCTGCCCAAGTACCTCGTGGTCAACGCCGACGAGGGCGAGCCGGGCACCTGCAAGGACCTGCCGCTGATGATGGCCGACCCGCACTCCCTCATCGAGGGCGTGATCATCTCGTCCTACGCCATCCGCTCGAAGCTGGCCGTCATCTACGTCCGCGGCGAGGCCGTGCACGCCCATCGCCGGTTGATGAACGCCGTCGGCGAGGCCTACGCGGCCGGTTACCTCGGCCGCGACATCCTCGGTTCCGGCTACGACCTCGACCTGATCGTGCACGCCGGCGCCGGCGCCTACATCTGCGGCGAGGAGACGGCGCTGCTGGACTCCCTCGAGGGCTACCGCGGCCAGCCCCGGCTCAAGCCGCCGTTCCCCGCGGTCGCCGGCCTGTACGGCGCCCCCACGGTGATCAACAACGTCGAGACCCTGGCCAGCGTGCCGTTCGTCGTCCGCGGCGGAGCCGAGTGGTTCAAGGCGTTCGGGCCGGAGAAGTCGCCGGGGCCGAAGATCTACTCGCTGTCGGGCCGCGTGGTCCGCCCCGGCCAGTACGAGGCCCCCATGGGGACGACGATGCGCGAGCTGCTGGAGATGGCCGGCGGCGTCCGCCCCGGGCACCGGCTGAAGTTCTGGACGCCGGGCGGCTCGTCGACCCCGTACTTCACCGCCGAGCACCTCGACGTACCGCTGGACTTCGACTCGGTCGCCGCGGCCGGGTCGATGCTCGGCACCACGGCGCTGATGGTCTTCGACGAGACCGACTCGATCGTCGAGGCGACCCTGCGGTTCACCGAGTTCTACGCGCACGAGAGCTGCGGCAAGTGCACCCCGTGCCGCGAGGGCACCTACTGGCTGGTGCAGATCCTGGAACGGATCGCGCACGGGCGGGGGACCGCCCAGGACCTCGACATCCTGGTCGACACCTGCGACAACATCCTGGGCCGGTCGTTCTGCGCCCTGGGTGACGGTGCCACGAGCTGCATCACGAGCTCGCTCAAGTACTTCAGGGACGACTACGTCGCCCTGCTGCCGCCCGAGGAGCAGGCCCGGCTCGGCCGCTCCCTCCGCCTCGAGCCGGTCGGAGCCGCGTCATGACGCTCATGCCCACCAACCCCCCGCCCGCGGCCGCGGTGCCTCCCGGCGCGCCCGGCCCGCACACGCCGCCGGACGCCGTCCACTGCACGATCGACGGCTTCGACGTCGCCGTGCCGAAGGGGACGCTGATCATCCGCGCCGCCGAGATGGTCGGCGTGCAGATCCCGCGGTTCTGCGACCACCCGCTGCTCGAGCCGGTCGGTGCCTGCCGGCAGTGCCTCGTGGAGGTGGAGGGTCAGCGCAAGCCGGTCGCCTCCTGCACGATGCCGGTGACCGACGGCATGGCCGTGAAGACGCAGCTGTCCAGCCCGGTCGCCGACAAGGCGCAGCAGGGCACGATGGAGCTGCTGCTGATCAACCACCCGCTGGACTGCCCGGTCTGCGACAAGGGCGGCGAGTGCCCGCTGCAGAACCAGGCGATGAGCAACGGCCGCACCGAGAGCCGGTTCGTCGACGAGAAGCGCACCTACCCCAAGCCCCTGCCGATCAGCACCGAGATCCTGCTCGACCGCGAGCGCTGCGTGCTCTGCGCCCGCTGCACCCGGTTCTCCCAGCAGGTCGCCGGTGACCCGTTCATCGAGCTGTTCGAGCGCGGCGCCCTGGAGCAGGTCGCCATCTACGAGGACGAGCCGTTCGAGTCCTACTTCTCGGGCAACACCACCCAGATCTGCCCGGTCGGCGCGCTCACCAGCGCCCAGTACCGGTTCCGCGCCCGCCCGTTCGACCTGCGCAGCGAGCCCAGCGTCTGCGAGCACTGCGCCTCCGGCTGCTCCATGCGCACCGACTACCGGCGCGGCAAGGTCACCCGCCGGCTGGCCGGCGACGACCCGGCGGTGAACGAGGAGTGGACCTGCGACAAGGGCCGCTACGCGTTCCGCTACGCCACCGCCAACGAGCGGCTGACCACCCCGCTGGTGCGTCGTGACGGCGTCCTGCAGCCAGCGTCCTGGCCGGAGGCGTGGGCCACCGCCGCCGCGGGCCTGCGCGAGGCCCGCGAGCAGGGCGGCGTCGGCGTGCTGCCCGGTGGCCGCCTGACGGTGGAGGACGCCTACGCCTGGGCGACCTTCGCCCGCGTGGGGCTGGGCACCAACGACGTCGACGCCCGCGCCCGGGCCCACTCCGACGAGGAGCTGGCCTTCCTGGCCGCCACCGTGGCCGGCACCGGGCCGGCCACCGGCGCCGTCACCTACGACGACCTCGGTTCGGCACCCGCCGTCCTCCTCGCCGGCCTCGAGCCGGAGGAGGAGTCGCCGATCCTCTTCCTGCGGCTGCGCCGCGCGGTGCGGACCAACGGCCTCGCGGTCTTCGACCTGGCGCCGTTCGCCACCCGCGCCGCGGAGAAGCTGCAGGCCACCGTGCTGGCCACCCTGCCCGGCGCCGAGGCCCGCTCCCTGCACGCCCTGGCCGAGGGCAGTTGGGGTGGCCCGGCGGTGGAGGCGCTGCGCGCGCCGGGTGCCGTCCTGCTCGCCGGGGAGCGGCTGGCCGAGGTGCCCGGTGCGTTCTCCGCGCTGCTCGCGCTGTCCCGCGCCACCGGCGCGCGGCTGGCCTGGGTGCCGCGCCGCGCCGGGGAGCGGGGCGCGGTGGAGGCCGGTGCTCTGCCGACCCTGCTGCCCGGTGGCCGCAGCGTCGCCGACGCCGAGGCCCGTGCCGAGGTGGCCGCCGTGTGGGGGATCGACCCCGCAGCCGTGCCCGCGACGCCCGGCCGGGACACCACCGGCATCCTCACCGCCGCGCGCAGCGGCCGGCTCGCCGGCCTGCTCGTCGGCGGGGTGGACCCGGCCGACCTCCCCGACCCGGCGCTCGCGGTCGGGGCGCTCGACGCCGCCGCCTTCGTCGTCAGCCTGGAGATGTTCCCGAGCGCGGTGACCGAGCGCGCCGACGTCGTCCTGCCGGTGGCCGCCGCTCCGGAGAAGGCCGGCAGCTACCTGGACTGGGAGGGGCGGGTGCGCTCCTTCGACGCCACGCTGCACGGCACCGGGATGCTGACCGACGGGCGCGTGCTGCAGGGCCTGGCCGACGAGCTGGACGTCGACCTGCGACTGCCCACGCCGGAGGCGGCCCGTGCGGCGATGGCCGCGCTCGGCTCCCGTCGTCCGGCGGGCGCCGCCGGCCCGGCCGTGGCGGCGCCGGTGGCGTCGTCCCTGCGCGCCGGGGAGGCGCTGCTGGCGTCCTGGCGCCAGCTGCTGGACGTCGGCACCCTGCAACGCGACGAGCCGGAGCTCGCCGGCACCGCCCGGCGCCCGGTGGCCCGCGTCTCGGCGGGCACCGCGGCCGGGCTCGGGCTGGCCGACGGCGACCACCTCACCGTGGATGGCGTCACCGGGTCGGTCAGCCTGCCGGTGCGCATCACCGCGATGCCCGACCAGGTGGTGTGGCTGCCGATGCGCTCGCCGGGCAGCGAGATCCGGACCGCTCTGGGCACCGGGCCGGGCGGCATCGTGCGGCTCGCCCGGACGACCCAGCCGCACGGCTCCACCTCGGCCGACGTCCGCGGAGGCGTGCGATGAACCTGTGGGCCGCGGCGGACCAGCCGACGCTGGAGGACTTCGGCAACGACGTCTGGTGGATCGTCCTCATCAAGATCGTCGGCGTCTTCGTCGTGCTCGTGCTCATGACGCTGTTCGCGATCGTGTTCGAGCGCAAGGTCGTCGCCCGCATGCAGCAGCGGATCGGCCCCAACCGGGTCGGGCCGCGCGGCTACCTGCAGAGCCTCGCCGACGGGCTGAAGCTGGCGTTCAAGGAAGACATCATGCCGGCGCTGGCCGACAAGCCGGTGTACTTCCTGGCCCCGGTCCTGGCTACGGTTCCCGCGTTCCTGGCCTTCTCCGTCATCCCGATGGGCCCGATGGTGAGCATCTTCGGCGAGCGCACGCCGCTGCAGCTGACCGACGCCCCCATCGGCGTCCTCGTGGTCCTGGCCTGCTCCGCCATGGGCATCTACGGGATCGTGCTGGGCGGCTGGGCCTCGGGCTCGACGTACCCGCTGCTGGGCAGCATGCGGAGCGCGGCCCAGATGATCAGCTACGAGATCGCGATGGGCCTGTCCATCGTCGCGGTGTTCCTCTACGCGGGATCGATGTCCACCTCCGAGATCGTCGCCGCCCAGGCCGACGGCAACCGGCTGGACTTCTTCGGCCTGGAGTTCACCGGCCCCAGCTGGTTCGCCGTGCTCCTGCCGGTCTCCTTCGTCATCTACGTGATCGCAGTCGTCGGCGAGACCAACCGGGCGCCGTTCGACCTGCCCGAGGCCGAGAGCGAGCTGGTCGGCGGCTTCCACACCGAGTACTCGTCGCTGAAGTTCGCGCTGTTCTTCCTCGCCGAGTACATCAACATGGTCACCGTCTCGGCGCTGGCCGCGACGCTGTTCCTCGGCGGCTGGCGCGCGCCGTGGCCGATCTCGATCTGGGACGGCGCCAACAGCGGCTGGTGGCCGCTGCTGTGGTTCTTCCTCAAGGTCGTTGCCGCGCTGTTCGTCTTCATCTGGCTGCGCGGCACGCTGCCCCGGCTGCGCTACGACCAGTTCATGCGCTTCGGCTGGAAGGTCCTCGTCCCGGTCGCGCTGGTGTGGATCCTCGTCGTGGCCACCATGCGCACCGTCTCCCGCGAGGCCGACCTGTCCACCGGCGAGGTCGCGATCTACGTCGGGCTCCCGGCGGCGCTGCTGGTCCTCGGCGGCCTGCTGGTCGCCAGCCGCTCGGCCAACCGGGACACCCGGCTCATGGCCGAGCAGGCCTCGGCCGGGGCCGTGCACGCCAGCGACCCGGAACCGGACGTGCTGCCCCCGGCCGGTGCACGCCGTCGGCCGACCGGCGGTCCGAGCCGGGCCGAGGGCGGGTTCCCCATCCCGCCGATGGACCTCACGGTGCCGCCCTCGCCGCGGATCCGCCGCGAGAGCACGGAACCGGGGACGGCGGTCGTGAGCACCGGCCGCCGCGGCACGGCGACGATCGAGGAGGACGGCGATGACTGAGCCCACCGAGCCCGGCGAGCAGGACCTGGTGCGGCGCTCCGCCGGCGAGGTCGAGCGCTCTCCCGGCGCCCGCCCGGGACGGCCCTCCGTGCGGGACGCGATCATGCCCGCGCCCACCCAGGGGTTCGGTGTCACGTTCGCGCAGATCTTCCGCACGGTGAGCACCGAGCAGTACCCGTTCGAACCCAAGGTGACCAAGCCGCGCTACCACGGGCGGCACGTGCTGAACCGGCACCCGGACGGGCTGGAGAAGTGCGTCGGGTGCGAGCTGTGCGCGTGGGCGTGCCCGGCCGACGCCATCTACGTCGAGGGCGGGGACAACACCGAGGACGCCCGCTTCTCACCCGGCGAGCGGTACGGCGCGGTCTACCAGATCAACTACCTGCGGTGCATCTTCTGCGGGCTGTGCATCGAGGCCTGCCCGACCCGCTCGCTCACGATGAGCAACGACTTCGAGCTGGCCGACGACAACCGCCAGGACCTGATCTACACCAAGGAACAGCTCATGGCCCCGCTGCTGCCCGGCATGGAGGCGCCTCCGCACGCCATGCGCCTGGGCGACGACGAGAAGGACTACTACCTGCGCGCGCCGGAGGTGGCACCGTGAACCCGGACGCCGCGGAGGTCGTGATCGGCACCGGTGAGGCCGTCGCCTTCTGGGTCCTCGGCCCGGTCGCGCTCGCCGGGGCGCTGGGCATGGTCTTCAGCCGCAACGCCGTCCACTCGGCGCTCTGGCTGGTCACCACCATGCTGTCGCTGGGTGTCTTCTACGTGATCCAGTCCGCGCCGTTCCTCGGTGCGGCGCAGATCATCGTCTACACCGGCGCGATCATGATCCTGTTCCTCTTCGTGCTCATGCTCGTCGGACGCGACTCCTCGGACTCCGTCGTGGAGACGCTGCGCGGCCAGCGGGTCGCCGCGGCCGTCCTGGGTGTGGGCTTCGCCGCGCTGGTCGGTGCCGGCGTCGCCCGTGCGACCGAGGGCCTGACGGTGGTCGGCCTCGGCGACGCCGGTGGCGACGGGAACGTGACGGCGATAGCCGAACTGCTCTACACGCGCTACGTGCTGGCCTTCGAGGCCACCGGTGCGCTCCTGATCGTCGCCGCGGTGGGTGCGCTGGTCTACACGCAGATGGAGCGCCGGCCCGGGAGCCGGCGCGGGCAGAAGGAGCTGTCCCGGGCCCGCTTCCTGACGGACGACCGCCCCCAGACCCTCCCCGGCCCGGGTGTCTACGCCCGCGCCAACTCGGTGGCCGCGCCCGCGCTGCTGCCCGACGGGCGGACGTCCGCGGAGACCGTCGCCACCGGGGTCGAGGCCCAGGAGGTCGAGCAGATGCCGCGCCCCACCGGCCGCGAGCAGCTCGGCTCACCGGACGCCGCGCTCGGCAGCCTGGACCCGACGACGAGCGGCACGCCCGGCGGTCGCACGGGAGGCGAGCACAGGTGAGGAAGTTCGGGAGCTCACCCGGGAGCAGAGCGCCCCGAGGCATGACGCCGACCAGCGCCGGCGAGGAGAAGTCATGACTCTCACCTACTACCTGGTGCTGGCCGCGATCCTCTTCACGATCGGCGCGGTGGGCGTCCTGGTCCGGCGGAACGCCATCGTCGTCTTCATGTGCGTCGAGCTGATGCTCAACGCGGTGAACCTGACGCTGATCACCTTCGCGCGGAGCACGGGCACCGTGGACGGCCAGATCATGGCGCTGTTCGTGATGGTCGTCGCCGCCGCCGAGGTGGTCGTCGGGCTCGCCATCATCATGTCGATCTACCGGACCCGCCGGTCCGCCTCGGTCGACGACGCCAACCTGCTGAAGTACTGACCGGACGGGGTTGCAGTGCCTGCTGAAGGGTTGCTCGCCGCCTCCTGGCTGCTGATCGCGTTGCCGCTCGCCGGCGCCGCGGTGCTGCTGCTGGGCGGCCGCCGCACCGACCGCTGGGGCCACCTGCTGGGGACGGCGACGGTCGTGGCCGCCTTCGTCCTGGCCGTGGCCTGCACGGTGCAGCTCGCCGGGCTGGACCAGCGGTCGGCCGACGTCGAGCTGTTCACGTTCATCCGGAGCGGGGAGCTCGACGTCACCGCCGGGCTGCTCTACGACCCGCTGTCGGCGATCTTCGCGCTGCTGATCACCGGCGTGGGCTCGCTGATCCACGTGTACTCGATCGGCTACATGGCGCACGACCCCGCACGCCGCCGGTTCTTCGCCTACCTCAACCTCTTCGTCGCGGCGATGCTGCTGCTGGTCCTCGGCAACAGCTTCGTGGCGCTGTACGTGGGCTGGGAGGGCGTGGGCCTGGCGTCCTACCTGCTGATCGCCTTCTGGTACACCCGCCCGGCCGCGGCCACCGCCGCCAAGAAGGCGTTCATCATGAACCGGGTCGGGGACGTCGGTCTGGCGATCGCCATCTTCGTGATGTTCGCCCAGCTGGGGACGACGTCCTACGCCGGGGTCTTCGGCTCCGTGGGCACCCTGGCCGGCGGCACGATCACCGCGATCGGGCTGCTCCTGCTGCTGGGCGCGTGCGGCAAGTCCGGTCAGTTCCCGCTGCAGGCGTGGCTGCCCGACGCGATGGAGGGCCCGACCCCGGTGTCGGCGCTCATCCACGCCGCGACGATGGTCACCGCCGGCGTCTACCTCATCGCCCGGTCGGCGCCGATCTACGACCTGGCGCCGACCGCCCGCGCCGTCGTCCTTGCCATCGGGGCGGGAACGCTGCTGATCGGCGCGATCGCCGGCTGCGCCTACGACGACATCAAGAAGGTGCTGGCCTACTCCACGGTCAGCCAGATCGGCTACATGTTCCTGGCCGTCGGCCTGGGCCCGGCGGGTTACGTCGCCGGCCTGGCCCACCTGCTGGCGCACGGGTTCTTCAAGGCCGGGCTGTTCCTCGGCGCCGGGTCGGTCATGCACGCGATGAACGACTCGGTGGACATGCGCCGGTTCGGTGCGCTCTGGAAGAAGCTGCCGGTCACCTTCGCGACCTTCGGGCTGGGCTACCTCGCGCTCATCGGGTTCCCGTTCCTGTCCGGCTACTTCACCAAGGACGCGATCATCGAGGCGGCGCTGGACCGCGGCGACGTCTGGGGCTGGGTGCTCGGCGGGGTCGCCGTCCTCGGCGCTGGGCTGACCGCCTTCTACATGACCCGGCTGATGCTCATGACGTTCTTCGGCCGCGCCCGCTGGGAGGACGGCGTCCACCCGCACGAGGCGCCGACGGTCATGACCGCCCCGATGGTCGTGCTGGCCGTCGGGTCGGTCGGCGCCGGTGCGCTGCTGGTGTCGGTCTTCCCGCTGTCGGGCTGGCTCGAGCCGGTGTTCGGCGAGCCGGCGGAGGCCGCGCACGTGGTGGCCCCGGCGGTCATCGGGCTGGTGGTGACCGTCGTGATGCTGCTGGGCGTGCTCGCGGCCTGGCTGTTCGTCGGCCGGCGCGAGGTGCCGGTCACCGCGCCGGTGCGGGTCTCGCCGGTGACGCGCGCGGCCCGCAACGCCCTGTACGCCGACACCGTCAACGAGTCGCTGTTCATGCGCCCCGGCCAGTGGCTCACGCGCGCCCTGGTCTGGCTGGACAACCGCGGCGTCGACGGCGCGGTCAACGGCCTGGCCGCCGGGCTCGGCGGCACCTCCTCCCGGCTGGCCCGGACGCAGACCGGTTTCGTGCGTTCGTACGCGATGGGCATGCTCGGCGGCGCCGTCCTGGTCGCCGGGGCCCTGCTGGCGGTGACCGCCGGATGAGCGGCCGCCCGACCCCCGCCCCGAACCTCCCGACCCCCGAGACGGTGGTGCCCCGACCGTGAGCGCGTCCCTCTACCTGGTGGCGATGATCGCGGTCCCCGCGATCGGTGCCGCGGCGGTCGCCGCGCTCCCGCGGGAGCGCGGCCTGCTGGCCAAGCAGGTCACGCTCGGCGTCAGCCTGGTCGTCCTGCTGCTGGCGGTCCTGGCCACCGCGGCCTTCGACGTCGACGGCGACCGGTTCCAGCTGACGACGTCGGTCTCCTGGATCCCCGACTTCGGTGCCGAGTTCGCGCTCGGGGTGGACGGCATCGCCCTGGTGATGCTGCTGCTCATCGGCGTGCTCGTACCGCTGGTCGTCACGGCCTCGTGGCACGAGGCCGATCACGGCCCCCGCCCGACGCGGGTGTTCTTCGCCTGGCTGCTGCTGCTCGAGGCCATGATGGTCGGCGTCTTCGTCGCCACGGACGTGCTGCTCTTCTACGTCTTCTTCGAGGCGATGCTCGTCCCGATGTACTTCCTGATCGGCAGCTTCGGCGGTCCCCGCCGGCAGTACGCGGCGGTCAAGTTCTTCCTCTACAGCCTGGTCGGCGGGCTGATCATGCTCGCCGCCGTCATCGGGCTGTACGTGGTCAGCACCAGCCAGCTGGGCGAGGGCACCTTCGCGTTCGACGCCCTGCGGCAGCTCGACATCGACCCCGAGGTGCAGAAGCTGCTGTTCCTCGGCTTCTTCGTCGCCTTCGCGATCAAGGCGCCGCTGGTGCCGTTCCACACCTGGCTGCCCGACTCCGGCGCCGAGGCACCCATCGGCGGGTCGGTGCTGCTGGTCGGCGTGCTGGACAAGGTGGGCACGTTCGGGTTCCTGCGCTACTGCCTGCCGCTGTTCCCCGACGCCTCGCGGTTCTTCGCGCCGTTCGTGCTGGTGCTGGCGGTGGTCGGCATCCTCTACGCGGCGCTGCTGGCCATGGGGCAGAGCGACATGAAGCGGCTGGTGTCCTACACGTCGATCTCGCACTTCGGCTTCATCGCGCTGGGCATCTTCGCGTTCACCACCGAGGCCGGCACCGGCGCGGTGCTCTACATGGTCAACCACGGGCTCGCGACCGGCCTGCTGTTCCTCGTCGTCGGGATGCTCATCAGCCGTGGCGGCTCGCGGCAGATCGGCGACTACGGCGGCGTCGCGGCCAAGGCGCCCCTGCTGGCCGGTGCCTTCCTCGTCGCGGGGCTCGCCTCCCTGGCGCTGCCGGGCACCAACAGCTTCGTCAGCGAGTTCCTGGTGCTGATCGGCTCGTTCCCGGAGCGGCCGGTGTTCACCGTCGTGGCCACCGTCGGCATCATCCTGGCGGCGCTCTACATCCTGCTGATGTACCAGCGCACCATGCACGGACCGCCCCGTGGGGTCCTGCTGCAGCAGGACGCGGCCGAGCCGGCGCCCGGCCTCGGCACCGGTGGGGCGACGGCGACGGCGACGGCGACGCGCACCGCGGCACCCGGCACGCTCCGGGTGCTGGACCTGAGCCGTCGTGAACTGGTGGTCGTGGCGCCGCTGGTCGCGCTGATCATCGGGCTCGGCGTGTACCCGCAGCCGCTGCTGGACCTCATCGAGCCGGCCGTCAGCGCCACCATGAGCGACCTCGGAGGGACCGACCGATGATCGAGGCCCCGGACCTCTCCTACGCCGCGCTCGCGCCGCTGCTGTTCGTCCTCGGTGCCGCATGCGTGGGCGTGCTGGTGGAGGCGTTCGTGCCGCGCGACGCGCGCCAGCCGGTGCAGGTGGCGCTGGCGCTCGTCGGCACCGTCGGCGCGCTGGTGACCACGCTCCTGCTGTCGGGCACCCACGAGACCACCGCGGGCGGGGCCCTCGCCGTCGACGGCCCGGCGCTGTTCCTCCAGGCCACGATCGCCGGGCTGGGGGCGCTGTCGATCCTGCTGTTCGCCGAACGCGGGCTGGACCCGGCACGGTCGGCGTTCGTGGCCAGCGCCGCCGTCCCGGCCGGCAGCCCGCGCGACCGCGAGCTGCTGACCGCCACCCGGGTGCAGACCGAGGTCTACCCGCTGGCCAGCTTCGCCATCGGCGGCATGATGCTGTTCGTCGCGGCCAACGACCTGCTGGTCATGTTCGTGGCCCTGGAGGTGCTCAGCCTCCCGCTCTACCTGATCTGCGGGCTGGCGCGGCGCCGCCGGCTGCTGTCGCAGGAGGCGGCGGTCAAGTACTTCCTGCTCGGTGCCTTCGCGTCCGCCTTCTTCCTGTACGGGCTGGCGCTGGTCTACGGCGCCACCGGCAGCATCCGGCTGCGCGACATCCGCGAGGCGGGGCTCGACGGCGGGGGCGACACCCTGCTGGTGCTCGGCCTCGGCCTGCTGATCGTCGGCCTGCTGTTCAAGGCCAGCGTCGCGCCGTTCCACACCTGGACGCCGGACGTCTACCAGGGCGCCCCCACGCCGGTCACCGCCTTCATGGCCGCCTGCACCAAGGTGGCCGCCTTCGGGGCCATCCTGCGGCTGCTCTACGTCGCCTTCGGCACCGCCGAGTGGACCTGGCGCCCGCTGGTCTACGCCGTGGCGATCGTGTCGATGGTGGTCGGGGCGGTGCTCGGCCTGACCCAGACCGACCTCAAGCGCATGCTCGCCTACTCCTCGGTGGCGCACGCCGGCTTCCTGCTCACCGGTGTGCTGGGGCTGGGCGCCGGGGGAGAGGGGTCCGGGCTCGCCGGCACGATGATCTACCTGCTGGTCTACGGCCTGACCACGATCGGCGTCTTCGCCGTCCTCACCCTCGTGCGCGACGGCGACGGCGAGGCCTCGCACCTGTCGCAGTGGGCGGGGCTCGCCGCGCGGTCCCCGCTGACGGCGGCGGTGATGACCCTGTTCCTGCTGGCGCTGGCCGGGATCCCGCTGACCGCCGGGTTCACGGGCAAGTTCGCGGTCTTCCGCGCGGCCATCGAGCAGGGGGCGTGGCCGCTGGTGGTCGTGGCCCTGCTGGCCAGCGCGGTGGCGGCGTTCTTCTACCTGCGGGTCATCGTGCTCATGTACTTCTCCGAGCCGGTCGCCGACGGGCCGACCGTCGGCGTGCCGGGCGTGCCCACCACCGTCGTGCTGGCGATCACCGCGACGGCCACCGTGGCGCTGGGCGTCCTCCCCGGGGCGGTGCTCGACCTCGCGGGGCAGGCGGCTAGATTCGTCGGTTGATGACCGGAGCCCGTGCCGCAACCGACGGCACTCACCCCGAGGTCTGGCACCGGATCTCCGCGCCGGCGTCGACCATCGGCCCCTGGCTCCCCGAGGGCGAGCTCGGCGCCGGGCTGGCCGAGGGGCTCGTCCGGGTGGAGGCGCGGCTGGCCGAGGCGGTCGGCAGCGAGCACCCGTTCGTCCGCGAGGCGGCCGGCCACCTCATGGCCGCCGGCGGCAAGCGCTTCCGCCCGATGCTGGCGCTGCTGGCCGCCCAGCTCGGCGATCCGTCCGCGCGGCAGGTCGTCGAGGGTGCCGTCGTCTGCGAGCTCACGCACCTGGCCACGCTGTACCACGACGACGTCATGGACGAGGCCGCCGTGCGCCGCGGCGCTCCCAGCGCGAACAGCCGCTGGAGCAACAGCATCGCGATCCTCACCGGCGACCTGCTGTTCGCCCGGGCCTCCGACATCCTGGCCGACCTCGGCCCCGAGGCGGTGCGCATCCAGGCCCGCACCTTCGAGCGGTTGGTCACCGGTCAGATCCAGGAGACCGTCGGCGCCCAGCCGGGCGAGGACGCCGTCGCGCACTACCTGCAGGTGCTCGCCGACAAGACCGGTTCCCTGGTCGCGACGTCGGCCCGCTTCGGTGCCTCGTTCGCCGGCGTCGACCCGGCCCTCGTCGAGGCGCTGACCGCCTTCGGCGAGGAGGTGGGCGTGGCCTTCCAGCTCTCCGACGACCTGCTCGACATCGTCACCGACGGCGCCTCGGGCAAGCTGCCCGGCACCGACCTGCGCGAGGGCATCGCCACGCTGCCCGTGCTGTTCGCCCTCGCCGGCAACGACCCGGCCGAGGCCCGGCTGCGCGAGCTGGTGGCCGCGCCGGTCACCGACGACGCCGACCACGCCGAGGCGCTGCGCCTGCTGCGCTCCTCGCGGTCGCTGGTGCGCGCCAACGACGTGCTCCGCGAGTACGCCGACCGCGCGCGGGCCCGGCTGGACGCGGTCCCCCCCGGCGACGTCCGCGACGCGCTGTCGGCGCTGTGCGAGTACGTGGTCACCCGCACCAGCTAGCGCACCGCGACGGTGAGGTGGCGCGCGACGGGCATGCTGGTGCGCATGCGGACCCCTGCCGGCTTCGCCCTCGCCGCGCTGGTGCTGGCCGGGTGCACCGCCCGGTCCTCCGAGGGCACGGCGTCGCCGCCGGTGGTCGCCGCGCCGACCGGGGCCCCGGCGCTGGACGTGGAGGTGCTCGCCGACGGCCTGGACCACCCGTGGGACGTCGTCCAGGCGCCGGACGGCACCCTGCTGCTCGACGAGCGCGCCGGCGGCTTCACCGCCGTCCTGCCGGACGGCGGGGTGCGGAGCGTGACGGCCGACCCCGACGACCTGTTCGCGGACGGCGAGACCGGGCTCATGGGCCTGGCGCTCGACCCGGCGTTCGAGCAGAACCGGGTCCTCTACAGCTGCCAGGGCTCGACCGAGGGCGACATCAGGGTCGTCCGGTGGACGGTGGCGGAGGACTGGTCGTCGGCCACCCGGTCCGCCGACCCGCTGGTGGAGGGCCTGCCGCTCAACGAGCGCTCCGGGCGGCACGGGGGGTGCCGGCTGGAGTTCGCGCCCGACGGCGCCCTCCTCGTCGGCACCGGGGACACCGCCGACGGGAGCCTGCCGCAGGACCGGAGCTCGCTCGGCGGGAAGGTGCTGCGCGTCGACGTCGCCACCGGGGAGGTCGAGGTCTGGACGCTGGGCCACCGCAACGTGCAGGGGCTGGCCGTGCGGCCCAGGTCGGGGCAGGTGTTCTCCGTGGAGCACGGCCCCGACCGCGACGACGAGGTCAACCTGCTGCGGGACGGCGCCAACTACGGCTGGGACCCCGACGGCGACGGGTCCTACGACGAGAGCGTCCCGATGACCGACCCCGCCATCCCCGGCGCGGTCGAGGCGGTGTGGTCCTCCGGCACGCCGACGCTGGCGACCAGCGGCGCCACGTTCGTGGCCGGGGAGGAGTGGGCCGACTACGACGGGCTGCTCCTGGTGGCCCTGCTCAAGGCGCAGGGGGTGCTGGCGCTGCGGCTCGACGACGCGGGTGACGTCGTCGAGCAGTACCGCATCCCCGAGCTCGACGGCACCTCCGGGCGGATCCGGACCGTGCAGCAGGGCGGGGACGGCGCCCTCTACGCCCTGACGGACAACGGCAGCGACGACGCGCTGCTGCGGATCACGCCCGGGAGCTGATCCGGCGCTCGCGCACCCGCGCGGGCACCGGCACGTCCGGGGGCAGCAGCGGGCACGGCTCGGGCTCGCAGGTGACCGTGCGCAGGGGGAGCACCCCCGCCCACACCCGGTCGGGTCCCTCGACGTCCCTCGCGTCGTCGCCGGGCGGGCCGGTGCGGATCTTCACGCTGGCCTCGGCCAGGTCGAGCGCGAGCACCGCCGTGGCGGCCAGCTCCTTGCGGTCCGGCCGCCGGGACGCCGCCCAGGAACCGGGCGCGAGCTGCTCGGTGAGCGCCTCGAGCCCGACGAGGCGCTCGGCCTCCTCGGTGACCAGCCGGGCGGTGCCGTGCACCACCGCGCAGCGGTAGTTCACCGAGTGGTGGAAGGCGGAACGGGCGTAGACGACGCCGTCGAGGTGCGTGACGGTGAAGCAGACCGGGGCGCCGTCGGTGGCGGCCCGGAGCGTCGCCGCTCCGGTGGAGCCGTGCAGGTAGAGGGTGTCGCCGCGCCGTCCGTACCCGGTGGGCAGGACCACCGGGGCGCCGGCGAGCTGCACGCCCAGGTGACCCATCAGGCCGGCGTCGAGGACCGCGTACAGGTCGGCGCGGTCGGTCCGGGCGCGCTTGCTGCCGCGGCGCACGGTGCTGCGGTCGGTGGGGGAGAGCGGTGCTGCGACGTCCATGCCCCGATCCTGCGGGCCACCGGTGGCCCTGTGGAACGGCCAATCCGCTAGCATTTCGGCAGGCCACCCCGGGACGACGACGAGGAGATCGGTGACCGGCATCCCGCCCCTCGTGCTCGACCGCGCGGCCGGCGTCCCGCTGGCGGTGCAGCTCGCCGACGCGCTGCGGGCCGCCGCCGCCGACGGCGTCCTCCGGCCGGGCGACCGGCTGCCGTCGACGCGGGAGCTCGCCGCCGCGCTGCGGGTCAGCCGCACGGTGACGGCGGCCGCCTACGACCAGCTGCTCGCGGAGGGCTGGGCGGGCGGCCGGCGAGGAGTGGGCACCTTCGTCCTGGGCGGTGCCGGGGCGGGAGCCGCCGCACCGGTGCCCCGCCGGCCCGACGAGCGGCCCACCCCCGTCCTGGTCGACCTCCGGGCCGGCTCGCCGTGCCTGGAGGTGCTGGACCGGGCCGCGTGGCGCCGGGCCTGGCGCGCGGCGGGGGACGGCGCCCCGGACGGCCGCCCGGAGCCGGCGGGGGATCCGGGCTTCCGGCAGGCGGTGGCCGAGCACCTGCTGCGCCACCGCGGGCTCGTGGCCGGCCCGGACGACGTGCTGGCCACCGCCGGCACCTCGGCCGCGGTGGCCGAGGTCGTGCGCACCCTGCCGCCCGGCAGCCGGGTCGCGGTGGAGGACCCGGGCTACCAGCGGGTCGTGGGCGCGCTGCTCGACGCGGGGATCGAGGTCGTGCCCGTGCCGGTGGACGACGACGGGCTGGTGGTCGACGCGCTGCCCGCGGACCTGGCGGCGGTGTACTGCACGCCGGCCCACCAGTACCCGCTGGGCCGGCGGATGTCGGCGGCGCGGCGGCTGGCCCTGGTCGCCCGGGCCCGTGCCGACGGCTGGTGGGTGCTGGAGGACGACTACGACGGCGAGCTGCGTTACGACGTCGCCCCGCTGCCGTTGCTGGGGGCGCTGGGCCCGGACGTCGTGGTCCACCTCGGGACGAGCAGCAAGATCCTCAGCCCGACGCTGGGCGTCGGCTGGCTCGTGGCGCCCGCGTCCCTGCGGGCCGACGTGCTCGCCCGCAGGGTCGCCACCGGGTCCCGCCCGGCCCGTGCCGGGCAGCGGGTGCTGGCCGCGATGGCCGGCTCCGGGGATCTCGCCCGGCACCTGCGGCGGCTGCGCCGCGAGCTGGCCGGCCGGCGGGAGGAGGTGCGGGCCGCGGTGGCCGCGGCGGGGTTCCGCGCCGAGGGCGATCCGGCGGGCGCGCACGTGCTGGTGCCGCTGGCGGGCAGCGAGGTGGAGGCGGCGGTGCTGGCGGCCGCGGGGCGGCGAGGCGTCGCCCTGGACGGCCTGGCGCGGCACTCGGCCCGTGCGGACGTCGGCCGCGCAGGGCTGGTGCTCGGCTTCGCCGCCCCGACGCGTGGCGAGCTGCGCGACGCGCTGGTCGTGCTGACCTCGGTGCTGCGCGAGCAGGCGGCGGCCGCACCGCGGGCCCGCCCCCCGGGAGGGGACGGGCCCGCGGGCACGGCCTAGTAGGGGATCAGGCCTTCACTTCCCAGGTGTCGCCGCCGGCGAGGAGTGCGTCGAGGTCGCCGGGACCCTGCAGACGGGCCTCGTCGAGCTGCTCGGCCATCATCGCCTCGTACGAGGGCTTGCGGACCTTCCGGAAGACGCCCATCGGCGTGTAGCGCAGGTCCTGGGAGGACAGCCGCGACAGCGCGAACGCGTAGGACGGGTCCTCGCGGGTGGCGTCGTGCACGACGATCTCGCTCGGGTCGACCTGGTTGGTCTCGGCGATCCGCAAGCCGCCGAAGTCCTCGCGGACCACGCACGAGGCGCCGTCCGGACCGAAGACCAGGGGCTTGCCGTGCTCGAGCGGGATCGTCCACATCGGGCCGGTCGCCGGGTCCTTGAGCAGCTCGAACGCGCCGTCGTTGAAGATGTTGCAGTTCTGGTAGATCTCCACCAGCGACGTGCCCTGGTGCTCCGCGGCCTGCCGCAGCACCTCGGTGAGCCCCTTGCGGTCGGAGTCCATGGCGCGGCCGACGAACGTGGCGTCGGCGCCCAGGGCGAGGGACACCGGGTTGAACGGGTGGTCCAGCGAGCCCATCGGCGTGGACTTGGTGACCTTGCCGACCTCCGAGGTGGGGGAGTACTGCCCCTTGGTCAGCCCGTAGATCCGGTTGTTGAACAGCAGGATCGTCATGTTGACGTTGCGCCGCAGCGCGTGGATCAGGTGGTTGCCGCCGATCGACAGCGCGTCGCCGTCGCCGGTGACCACCCAGACCGAGAGGTCGGGACGCGAGGCCGCCAGGCCGGTGGCGATCGCGGGGGCGCGGCCGTGGATCGAGTGCATCCCGTAGGTGTTCATGTAGTACGGGAAGCGCGACGAGCAGCCGATGCCCGACACGATGACCATGTCCTCGCGGGCGATGCCGAGGCTGGGCAGGAAGCTCTGGACCGCGTTGAGGATGACGTAGTCACCGCACCCGGGGCACCAGCGGACCTCCTGGTCGGTCTTGAAGTCCTTGCCCTTGAGCTCGGTCTGCTTGGGACCGTGCTGTTCGAGCGAGCGGGCGATGGCGGCGTCGATCGGGGTCGGCGCGTCCGGCATGCCCAGTTCGACGGTGGTCACTGGAGTGCTCCGTTCACAGCTGTGGGGTTCACGGCGGTGGAGTTCGCGGCGGCGGGGTCCGCGGTGTCGATGGCGTCCTGGATGACCGCGGCCAGCTCGGCGGAGCGGAACGGCATCCCGCGCACCTGCGTGTGGCTCTGCACGTCCACCAGGTACTTGGCGCGCAGCAGCAGGGCCAGCTGCCCGAGGTTCATCTCCGGGCAGATCACCCGGTCGTACCGGGCCAGGACCTCACCGAGGTCGGCCGGGAACGGGTTGATGTGCCGCAGGTGGATCTGGGCTACCTTGCGGCCGGAGGACCGGATCCGCCGGCAGGCGGCGCCGATCGGCCCGTACGTGGAGCCCCAGCCGATGACGGCGACGCGGGCGTCGCCGTCGGGGTCCTCGACGTCGGTCGGCGGGATCGTCGCGGCGATGCCGTCGATCTTCGCCTGGCGCGTGCGCGTCATGAAGTCGTGGTTGGCCGGGTCGTAGGAGATGTTGCCCGTCCGGTCGGCCTTCTCCAGCCCACCGATGCGGTGCTGCATCCCCGCCGTGCCGGGGATGGCCCAGGCGCGCGCCAGGGTCTCCTCGTCGCGCAGGTAGGGGAGGAACTCGCCGTCCTCGCCGTTGGGCTCGGTGGCGAACGCGACCGCCGGGGTGAGGTCGGGCAGCGAGTCGGCGTCGGGGATGGCCCACGGCTCGGCGCCGTTGGCCAGGTACCCGTCGGACAGCAGCATGACGGGGGTCCGGTAGGCGAGTGCGATCCGCGCGGCCTCGACGGCGGCGTCGAAGCAGTCGCCGGGAGACCGTGGCGCGATCACCGGCACCGGCGCCTCGCCGTTGCGGCCGAACATCGCCTGCAGCAGGTCGGACTGCTCGGTCTTGGTGGGCAGGCCGGTCGAGGGCCCGCCGCGCTGCACGTCGACGATCACCAGCGGCAGCTCGGTCATGACCGCCAGGCCGATCGTCTCGGCCTTGAGCGCCACACCGGGGCCCGACGTCGTGGTGATGCCGAGCGCGCCGCCGAAGGAGGCGCCCAGGGCCGCGCCGATGCCGGCGATCTCGTCCTCGGCCTGGAAGGTGCGGACGCCGAAGGACTTGTGCCGGGACAGCTCGTGGAGGATGTCCGACGCCGGGGTTATCGGGTACGCGCCGAGGAAGATCGGCAGGCCGGAGCGCTGCCCGGCGGCGACGAGCCCGAGGGCCAGAGCCTGGTTGCCGGAGATGTTCCGGTAGCGGCCCGGCTTCATCGGGGCGGGCTTGATCTCGTAGGAGACCGCGAACGCCTCGGTGGTGTCGCCGTAGTTGTAGCCGGCGCGGAACGCGGCGATGTTGGCCGCCGCGATCTCCGGCTTCCGGCGGAACTGCCGCTCCAGGAAGCGGATGGTGCCCTCGGTCGGCCGGTGGTACATCCAGCTCAGCAGGCCGAGCGTGAACATGTTCTTGCTGCGCTCGGCCTCCTTCTTGCCGAGACCGGAGTCCTTGAGCGCATCCGTCGTCATCGAGGTCAGCGGGACGCTGACGGTCTGCCAGCCCTCGAGGGAGCCGTCCTCGATCGGGTTCGTCGCGTAGCCGACCTTGGCCAGGTTCCGCGGGGTGAACTCGTCGGAGTCGAGGATCAGCAGCCCGCCGCCGGGCAGCTCGGCGAGGTTCGCCTTGAGCGCGGCGGGGTTCATCGCGACCAGCACGTCGGGCGCGTCACCCGGCGTCATGACGTCGTGGTCGGCGAACTGCAGCTGGAAGGAGCTGACGCCCGGCAGGGTGCCCGTCGGCGCCCGGATCTCGGCGGGGAAGTTCGGCAGCGTCTTCAGGTCGTTGCCGAAGGAAGCCGTCTCGCTCGTGAACCGGTTGCCGGTGAGCTGCATGCCGTCGCCGGAGTCGCCGGCGAGCCGGATGACGACGCGGTCGAGCTCCACGACGCTCTTCACGAGGCCGCCGGGGGCCGAGCTGGACACCGAGGTGGCCAGGGCACCGTCCGGATTCGGCGGCGCGACGGTCGGGTTGGTGCCAGTCATCAGCGGTCTACCTCCACCGGGCGAGGTTACGTGCGTGTGTCCGGGGCCGGAATGTGCGACCGGACACGCTGCAGCGGCGAGGATTTCACCGCATTCCCCACCGGGAACCCCCGGGAACGCTCCGTCATTCCGGCGGGGGACCGTGGCCGGCTCGCGGGAACGGCCTCCTCCCCGACCGCGTTGGACCGGACGTGCATCGCTGGAACAACGGAATGAAGACCGCCCTGCTCCTCGGGCTCATGGGCGGGCTGATCCTCATGGCCGGGGCGCTCATCGGTGGCCGTGGCGGCCTGTTCATCGCACTGGTGATCGCACTGGCCGTCAACGGCTACGCCTACTTCAACTCCGACAAGCTCGCCCTGCGGTCGATGCGGGCCTTCCCGGTCACCGAGACCCAGGCGCCCGCTCTCTACGCGATCGTCCGGGAGCTGGCCACCGAGGCGCGGCAGCCGATGCCCCGGCTCTACGTGAGCCCGACGAACCAGCCGAACGCGTTCGCCACGGGGCGCAACCCGCGCAATGCCGCCGTCTGCGTCACCCAGGGGATCCTGGAGCTGCTCGACCGGCGCCAGCTGCGCGGGGTGCTCGCCCACGAGCTCTCGCACGTCTACAACCGCGACATCCTCATCAGCTCCGTCGCCGGCGCCATGGCCACGGTGATCACCTACCTGGCGCACATGGCCATGTTCGCGTCGCTGTTCGGTGGCCGGTCGGACGAGGACCGCGGCGGCGGCAACGCCCTCGGTGGGCTGCTGCTCATGCTGCTGGGCCCGATCGCCGCCGGGCTCGTGCAGATGGCGGTGAGCCGCAGCCGGGAGTTCCAGGCCGACGCCTCCGGCGCCGAGCTCTCCCACGACCCGCTGGCCCTCGCCGACGCGCTGCGGGTGATCGAGCGCGGCACGGCGGCCCGGCCGCTGCCCCAGGAGGAGCGGCTGGTCACCCAGAGCCACCTGATGATCGCCAACCCGTTCCGGGGTCACGGGCTGGCGTCGCTGTTCGCCAGCCACCCGCCGATGCCCGAGCGGATCGCCCGGCTGGAGCAGATGGCCCGCGAGTAGAAGGACCCGGCCGCACCCCACGACACGCTCCGCGTGCCGCGGGCCCTTGGCGGCCGGGCCGGTTCCATCAGCTCACCGGTAGTTGTCGAACTGCAGGGCGACGTCGAGGTCCGCGCCGCGCAGCAGCTGCTGGACCGCCTGCAGGTCGTCGCGCTTCTTGCCGCTCACCCGCAGCTGGTCGCCCTGGATCTGCGCCTGCACGCCCTTGGGTCCCTCGTCGCGGATCAGCTTGGCGATCTTCTTGGCGACGTCGGACTCGATGCCCTGCTTGATCGTCGCGCCGATCTTGTAGCTCTTGCCGGAGGACTGCGGCTCGCCGGCGTCGAGGACCTTGAGCGAGATGCCGCGCTTGATCAGCTTCTCCTTGAACACCTCGAGGGCGGCTGAGACCCGCTCCTCGGTGTCTGCCTGGAGCGTCACGCCCTCCTCGCCGGCCCAGGCGATGGTGGCGTTGGTGCCGCGGAAGTCGAAGCGCTGCGAGAGCTCCTTGGCCGCCTGGTTCAGGGCGTTGTCGACCTCCTGCCGGTCGACCTTGCTCACGACGTCGAAGGATGCGTCGGCCATGTCGTTCCTCTCCGTGCGGGTGTTCCCGTTCCCGGGACTCGTTGCCGGGGACCCGTCACCGCCGGGTCCCCCGTCTTGTAGTCTCTCCCGCGTACCGAACACGGCGGGTTGCCCGAGTGGCCAATGGGAGCGGACTGTAAATCCGTCGGCTTAGCCTACGAAGGTTCGAATCCTTCACCCGCCACACCTGGTACGACGGCCCCCGACCACGCGGTCGGGGGCCGTTGCTCTTCCTGCGGGCGTCAGGGCAGCGTCGGCGCTCGTGCGCTGGCGACGGCGGTGCGCTCCAGCGGCTCGCCGGCCAGGAAGAGCCAGCCGAACGCGATCTCGACGTAGCGCGTGCAGCGCACGGTCACCTCGGCGCCGTCGGTCTCGGCCGACCAGCCGTCGAGCTGCACCCCGCCGTCGGCCAGCTGGTCGGCGACCGCGATCTGCGCTGCCGCCCGGGTCAGCGGCAGCTCGGCACCGACGCCGCGTGCGTAGACCACCGCCTCATCCGCCTGGTTGGCCGCGGCCAGGGCTGCGCTGTCGCAGACCGACTGCACCTCCTGCTGCTCCAGGAAGGCGTGCGACGCCGAGATCGCGCCGAAGGCCATGAGTGCCGCCACCAGCCAGCAGACCAGCACGAAGGGCAGCGTCGAGCCGCGCTCGCGGTCCGGGTCCACGGGGTGCACGCGGGGGAGCGTAAGCAGCCGTCGCCGGTTGTCCACCACCTGTGGACACGATCTGTGGACACTGTGGACGACACGTCACCCGGTCCCGTGACCGCCGCCCTTTCCTGTGGACGGCGGCGAGCGAGCAAGCGGCCTCCGTGCCGGCCCGTCCGAGGGCGCGAGGGTCGCTGAGGTGACCCAACGTGGGATCCGAGTGGCGCAAGGTCACGACATGACGTAGCT
The DNA here is from genome assembly GCF_002938435.1 of Blastococcus saxobsidens. Lineage (GTDB taxonomy): Bacteria > Actinomycetota > Actinomycetes > Mycobacteriales > Geodermatophilaceae > Blastococcus > Blastococcus saxobsidens. The sequence continues at coordinate 23,126 of NZ_POQT01000040.1, read as the reverse complement.
GCACGGCGTGTCGACGCGGACGTGCTTGTCGCCGCCGGTCACGGGAAGCATTCTCTCCCGCGCGGTCCGTATTCGACGACGCTCTGCCCCCGCGCGTGGATGGCTGCCGTAAGCCAATCAGTCGCGCCCAGAGGGAGACGTCATGAACAGCAGCATGCAGCGAGACGGGCAGGCCGCCCGCGGTGTCAAGTGGACGCGTGGCGTGAAGTGGACCCGCGGCGTGAAGTGGACCCGCCAGGCCTGAGAGCCTCCCTATTCAGGGTTACCTCGTACGGGGCACTCGTTCGGCGCAACGGCTGCCCCGGCTCATGTCGCCGGCGGGACGTGCCGATTCTCTCCCTGGTCGGGTCCGCTCCGGGATCCGAAGAGGGTGCAGTGAGGGATCTCGCTGCTAGCCTTCGCCCGCCCGACGACCCGGGGAGTTCGCTTGCAGGTGGCTGAGCAGCACGTTCGCGAGCCGGACAAGGGGCGCGCGGCGCGTAGCCCCTGGCTCGTCGCGCTGCTCGGCCTCTCGTTCGGCTTGCCAGTCGGTGTCATGGTGCTGGTCGGCGGCCCGTCGGCGGTCGATGCGCGCGTCCTGGCGGCCGTGTTCTTCGCGGCCGTGGTCGCCGAATGGGTCAACGTCCACGTCGAGTTCCGACGGCAGAGCTTCCACAGTTCCGCCAGCGAGCTCGCCTTCGTCATCGCCCTCCTGGAACTCGGCGGGGCGTGGACGGCTGTCACCCGCGCGGCGGCGGTCGCGCTAGTCCTGATGGTCCAGCGGCTGCCTGCCCCCAAGGTGCTCTTCAACACCGCGGTCGCGGTGCTCGAGGCCGGCGTCGCCGTCGTGATCCTGGGATGGCTGCCGGGCGGTGACATCGCCTCCGTGCTGACCTGGGTCGCCTGCCTCGTCGCGGTCTTCGCGGCCAACGCGGTGGCCGCGTGCTTCGTCGCCGCGGCGATCACCCTGACCGAGGGCTATCCGGGCCGCCCCATCTGGGCGAGCCTCTTCACCCCCGTCGTCGTCGTCTCGCCGGTCGCCGTGCTGATCGGGCTGGCGATCCTGCTGCTCCTCCACGCCGCCCCCTGGTCCTGGGTGATCATCGCGCCGCTCGCAGTGGCTCTCGTCCTGCTGTACCGCCGGTTCGCCTCGGTCACGCGGGAGGGCCAGTCCCTGGAGCAGGTCTACGAGTTCGCCCGCCGCGTGGAGGAGGTCCGGCCCGACGAGGCCGGCACCCGCCAGATCGTGCAGGCGGTCCGCGAACTCCTGAACGCCGAGCGCGTGGCGCTGTGGCTGCCGCCCTACCTGGACGAGGAGCCTCGTCTCGTCGTCGCCACCGAGGACGGGGCCCACTGGTACGACGGGCCGGGCGATCCCGACGACGTGCTGCGCCGCAGGGCGGTGGGCTCGTCCGGTGGCGTCGTGCACGTGGCGGCGAGCCGCGCCGACGCCGCGGAGGCTGCCGCGCTGGCCCGCCGGGGGGTGTCGGACCTGCTGGGCGCACCGGTCACCACCGCGGCCGGTGAGCCGGGGTACCTCGAGGTCTGCGACCGCCGCAGCGACCTGGTCACCTTCAGCAGCAGCGAGCGCGGCGCGCTGGACTCGATGCTCACCCACGTCAACGCCGCGATCCGGCAGCAGCAGCTGCTCACCCGGATCCGCTACGACGCCGACCACGACCGGCTCACCGGGCTGCCGAACCGGCAGCGCCTCGCCGCCGAGGTCGACGCGCTCCTGTCCGACGGTTCCGGCGGCGGTCGCGCCGGCCTCATCCTCGCCTCCCTCGGCACCTACGCCGACGTCACCGACACGCTCGGGCACGCCGCCAGCGACGAGCTCCTGCTGGTCACCGCCGGGCTGCTGCGGGAGCACGCCCCGCCGCGGGCCCTGCTCGCCCGCATGGAGCGGGAGCAGTTCGCGGTGCTGCTCCCCGGGCTGTCCCTGGCCGCCACCGAGCGGGCCGCCCGCAGGTTGCGCGAGGCGGCCGCCACACGGGTCCGCGTGGCCGGGCTCGACCTCGAGGTGTCGCTCACCATCGGCGTGGTCGCCGCGCCCGTGCACGGCGCCGACGCCGGCACCCTCATGCAGCGGGCCGACGTCGCTCTGCTCGCCGCGGGGACCTCCGGCGGAGTGGCCAGCTACCACCCGGTCATGGACCAGCAGAGCCTGCGCCGTCTCCAGCTCGGCACCGAGCTGGAGCAGGCCATGGCCGACGGCCGGATCGGCGTGGTCTTCCAGCCGGTCATCGACGCCAAGACCTCCGACATCGTCTCCGTGGAGACGCTGGTCCGCTGGACCCACCCCCGCTACGGCGCGGTCCCGCCCGAGGACGTCATCGGCCTGGCCGAGCAGATCGGGCGGATCGGAGCGGTCACCGACCACGTGCTGGACCTCGCGCTGGCCCGCTGCCGCCGCTGGCTCGACCAGGGCATCGCCCTGTCGGTGGCCGTGAACGTCTCCGCGCGGTCCCTCGCCGACGTGGACCTGGTGCAGCGGATCAAGGGTGCGCTGGACCGCCACGGCGTCCCTGGCGAGCTGCTCGTTCTCGAACTGACCGAGAGCAGCGTGGTCGACGACGCCGTGCGCGAGAGCCTGGTCCTCGAGGACCTGCACGACCTGGGTCTGCGGCTGTCGATGGACGACTTCGGCACCGGTTACTCCTCGCTGTCCCAGCTGCGGCAGCTCCCGATCGACGAGGTCAAGATCGACAAGTCCTTCGTGCTCACCATGGCCACCGGTCAGGGGGAGGCCTTCATCGCGCGCTCGATCATCGAGCTGGCGCACAACCTGGGCCTCTGCGTGGTGGCCGAGGGTGTCGAGGACGAGATGACCCGCAACCAGCTGATGGCCATGGGCTGCGACAAGCTGCAGGGCTTCCTGATCAGCCGCCCGCTGCCGGAGGACCGGCTGGAGAAGTGGCTGCTCGCCCGCACGGGCGTGCGGTCGGCAGCGCCGGGCGCCACCCACCGGCGCCTGTTCGTCCGGACCTGAGGGAGGTCCCGCGTCCACCGTGCGGGGGCCCGCGGCGGGTCATTGCAGGGGTGCCGAACGCATCATGTAGAGTTCTCGACGGCTCGGAACAACGCCCCTTTAGCTCAGTCGGCAGAGCGTCTCCATGGTAAGGAGAAGGTCTACGGTTCGATTCCGTAAAGGGGCTCTGGCAGTAAGCTGACCGGCCGGTCCTGTCGCGAGACCGGGCCGCACGGTCGTCCCGGCGGTGTAGCTCAGCCTGGTAGAGCAAGCGGCTCATAATCGCTGTGTCACCGGTTCAAGTCCGGTCACCGCTACTCCCGACGGACCCGGCATGCTCGGGTCCGTCGTCGTGTCGACACCCGCCGGCGCGGCAGCAGGTCCCGGTCCCGGGCCTGTCCCACAAGGCTAGGAGCACTCACGTGGCAGCCACCGACGTCCGTCCGAAGATCACCCTGGCCTGCCAGGAGTGCAAGAACCGCAACTACATCACCCGCAAGAACCGGCGGAACGACCCCGACCGGCTCGAGCTGAAGAAGTATTGCCCCCGCGAGCGCAAGCACACGCTGCACCGCGAGACCCGCTGACGGTCCGCGGCAGCCGAGCGAGGGCGGGAGCATGACGCTGGACCGGGAACTGGTCGGGCGCAGCTACCCGCCCTCTGCCGTCTACGAGGTCGGTCGCGCGAAGATCGCCGAGTTCGCCACCGCGATCGGGGCCGACGACCCGGTCCACCGCGACGCCGAGGCCGCCCGCGCGGCGGGCCACGCCGACGTCATCGCGCCGCCCACCTTCGCCATCGTGGTCAGCCTCGGGGCGGCCTTCGTCGTGCTGAGCGACCCCGAGGTCGGCCTGGACTACAGCCGGGTCGTCCACGGCGAGCAGAAGTTCACCCACCACCGTCCGATCCGGGCCGGTGACCGGCTGGTCGCGACGACCACGATCGACGCCGCCCGGACCGTCGCCGGCAACGACCTGCTGACCGCCCGCGTGGAACTTGCCACCGAGGACGGCGAGGCCGTGTGCACCGCGACGTCGATGCTCGTCGCACGGGGTGCCGCATGACCGGGCCCGTCGAGGTCGGCACCGAGCTGCCGGAGCTGGTGGTCCGCGTCAGCCGCGCGGACCTCGTCCGCTACGCCGGCGCCTCCGGCGACTTCAACCCCATCCACTGGAACGAGCGGGTGGCGTCCGCGGTCGGCTTCCCCGGCGTCATCGCCCACGGCATGTTCACGATGGCGCTGGCCGGGCGGGCCGTCACCGGCTGGACGGGAGACCCCTCCGCCCTCGTCGAGTTCCAGGTCCGGTTCGGCCGCCCCGTCGTCGTTCCGGACGACGACGCGGGCGCGGAGGTCACCGTCCGCGGCAAGGTCGCCGCCCTGCTCGACGACGGCCGGGCGCGGGTCGACCTCACCGTCACCAGCGACGGCGAGAAGGTCCTCTCGCTGGCCCGTGCGGTGGTCCGCATCTCGTGACCGGGGGCCGGCCCCTGGGCGCGCTCGTCGCCGTCCTGCTGCTGGCCGGCTGCACCTCCTTCGCCGACGCCACCCCGGACCCCGGCGCGGCGGCGCCCACGACGGCTCCCGCGCCTCCGGCGGTGCCCGACCCGACCGTCTGCCCGGCCGAGCGGGCCGCGCCGGATCCGGCCCGCCCCGCGATCGACTACGTCTTCCGGCTCTCCGACGACCTGCGCACGGTGACCGGCAGCGAGACCGTCGTCTTCACCCCCGACGTCCCCACCGACGAGCTGGTGTTCCGGCTCGTGCCCAACGCCCCCGAATCGGCACCGGCGGGTCACCGGCTCACCGTCGACCGGGTCAGCGGCAGCGACGTCGACGACGGCGCGTACGAGGACGCCGGAGGGGCGGCGCCCGGCGGGCTGTACGTGGTGCGCCTGTCCGAGGAGCTGGACGCCGGGGAGTCCACCGAGGTGCGGCTGGACTTCACGCTCACCGTCGGCGCGGGCGGGTTCGAGCGGTTCGGCGTCACGGAAGGCATCACGTGGTGGGCCAGCGGCGCACCCCTGCTGGCCTGGGAGCCGGGGGAGGAGTGGGCCCGCGACCCCTTCGTCGGGCTGACCGGTGAGACCGCCGTGAGCCCCGCCGCGGACACCACGGTCACCGTGTCCGCACCCGAGGCCCTCACCGTGCTGATGAGCGGCAGGCAGGTGCCGCCCTCCGAGCCGCGGCAGGGGCGTCGCACCTGGCGGTCGACGGAGCCGGTCGCCCGGGACGTCGCCGTCGCCGCCGGCCTCTTCGGGACGGCGGAGCGCGAGACCACCGGGGGAGTGCTGGTCCGCGCGGGGGCCCTGGCCGGGGGCGACCTCGAGCCCGCGCAGCTGCTCGACGACACGATCACCGCCATCGCCGAGCTGGAGGAGTTCCTCGGCCCGTTCCCGTACGGGACGCTGACGGTGGCGCTGCTGCCCGACTACGGCGGCGGGATCGAGTACCCGAGCTTCATCCTGCAGGCGACGCCCAGCCGCGAGGTCCTCGTCCACGAGGTCGCGCACATGTGGTTCTACGGGATGGTCGGCAACTCCCAGTTCCGCGACCCGTGGCTGGACGAGGCGTTCGCGACCTGGGCGGAGGCGGTCCCCGGACCTCCACCGGCGCAGGTGCTGGACGCGCTGCTGGGGAGCGATGGCGCGGTCGGCGCGGCCATGGACGGCTTCGACGGCGACGGCCCGTACGTGCGCACCGTGTACGGCAAGGGTGGCGCCGCACTGCTGGCGGCGCGGGAGGCCGCCGGCGCCGAGGCGTTCGATGCGGCCGTCCGCTGCTACCTCGATGCGACGGCCTGGTCGATCGCCACCCCGGAGGACGTCGGCGCGGCCCTCGCCGCCCTGCCCGCGGCGGTCGACGTCCTCGTCCGCGCGGGGGCGCTGGACGAGGACGACCTCCCCCGCTGAAGCCGGGGCATGCCCCGCGTCAGCCGGCGGAGGTCAGCAGCCGCTGCATCCGCGTGACGCCCTCGACGAGGTCGTCGTCGCCCAGGGCGTAGGACATCCGGACGTAGCCCGGGGTGCCGAAAGCCTCGCCGGGGACGACCGCGACCTCCGCCTGCTCCAGGATCAGCTCGGCCAGCTCCGCGCTGGTCTGCGCGGTGCGCCCTCCGATGGACCGGCCGAGCAGACCCTTCACCGAGGGGTAGACGTAGAAGGCACCCTGCGGTTCGGGGCAGGCGATGCCGGGGATCTCCCGGAGCATCGACACGATCGTCGTCCGGCGCCGGTCGAAGGCCTCGCGCATGACCCCGACGGCCGAGAGGTCGCCGGTCAGGGCGGCGATCGCCGCGGCCTGGGAGACGTTCGCGACGTTCGACGTCGCGTGCGACTGCAGGTTGGTCGCGGCCTTCACCACGTCCGCGGGCCCGGCGATCCAGCCCACCCGCCAGCCGGTCATGGCGTAGGTCTTGGCCACGCCGTTCACCACCACGCAGCGGTCGGCGAGCTCGGGGACCAGCACCGGCATCGAAGGTGCGCCGGCCCCGCCGTAGGTGAGGTGCTCGTAGATCTCGTCGGTCAGCACCCACAGGCCCGCCTCGAGGGCCCAGCGGCCGATCTCCTCGACCTGCTCGGCCGGGTACACCGCGCCGGTCGGGTTGGAGGGGGAGCAGAAGAGCAGCGCCTTGGTGCGCGGCGTGCGTGCCGCCTCCAGCTGGGCGGCCGACACCAGGTAACCGCTCTGCTCGTCCGCGACCACGGGCACCGGTACGCCACCGGCCAGCCGGATGGCCTCCGGGTAGGTGGTCCAGTACGGCGCGGGCACGATCACCTCGTCGCCCGGGTCGAGCATCGTCGCGAACGCCTCGTACACCGCCTGCTTGCCCCCGTTGGTGACCAGCACCTGCGCGGGGGTGAGCTGCAGCCCGGAGTCCCGGGCCGTCTTGGCGACGATGGCCTCCTTCAGCGCGGGCAGGCCACCGGCCGGGGTGTACCGGTGCATGGCCGGCGTGCGGGCCGCGGTGATCGCCGCATCGACGATGTAGTCCGGGGTCGGGAAGTCGGGCTCGCCGGCACCGAACCCGATGACCGGCTTGCCGGCCGCCTTGAGGGCCTTGGCCTTGGCATCCACGGCGAGGGTCGCGGACTCGGCGATGGAGCCGATGCGACGGGAGATGCGGCGCCCGGCGGGCGGCAGCTCGGTGGACGGGGCGGCGGACTCCGGGGCGGAGGCGGCGGTCTCCGGGTGCGCGGGCATGGGGCCATCGTGTCAAAGTCGCCGGTGGACGGCGACGGAGCCGGGTCCAGGCCGTCCTGGCGGGACCACCGGTCCGCCTCCGCAGTGGCGGAGGGCGCCGGCCCGCCCGGCGGGCGGACCCGTCGGTCCGCCCGCTGCCCGGGAGGTTGGCTGGCGGGCGCGGGCGTCCCGTACACTTGCAACCCTGGGGCAGTTGACCCCGCCACCGGCGTGCCCCGGATCTTCTCCAGGAGTTCGGGCGCGCCCACGGCGAGCAGGCTGTCCCGGGGCCCACCCAGGGCACAGGGGTGTAGCTCAATTGGCAGAGCAGCGGTCTCCAAAACCGCAGGCTGCAGGTTCAAGTCCTGTCACCCCTGCCCGTGCCGCCGGCCCGCCGGCGACGAGCACGTCCGCAGCACCGCACCACAGCAGGCATCCAGCAGCACCGACCGACGGCCCTCGCGGGAGAGGCCACCACGACGAGGCGAGCGAGGCGCAGTGAGCGACGAGAAGCCGGGCCGCGAGGACGACGCGCGCGCCGCCTCCGACGCAGAGCTCACCGACGAGCAGCTCGATCACGAGGCGCCGGGCGTCGACGACGCAGGCGCCCTCGAGGCGGCCGAGGACGAGGTCGCCGGCGAGGCGCAGTCCGAGGAGGACAAGGTCGTGGCCACGCCGGCCCGTGGCCGAGGCCGTGGCCGGATCACCGCCGGCGACCCGGACGAGGACGACGAGCCGGCCACTCGCACCCGGCGGGCCGCCCGTGCGGCCACGCCCCCGGCCCGCGAGGGCTCCGGGACGCGCTCGCGTGCCGCGGCCGAGCGGGCCCGGGCCGAGGAGAACCGGCCCCGTCGCTCGCTCGCGCGCTTCCTCCGCGAGGTCGTCGCCGAGCTGCGCAAGGTCATCTGGCCCGGCCGGCGCGAGCTCATCACCTACACCACCGTGGTCATCGTCTTCGTGGCCTTCATGGTTGCGCTGGTGGCCGGGCTCGACCTGCTCTTCTCCCAGGGCGTGATCGCCGTCTTCGGCTGACCTCCGTCCCGCGCCGCACCGCCCCCTGAACAAGGAAGAGACCTCTGTGACAGACCCCCGCGAGCCCTTCGACACCGACAACGCGGTCGAAGGCATCGATCTGGACGACGCCCGTTTCGACGAGCGCGGCTCCGCCGACGTCGAGACCGGTGCCGGCGAGACCGGCGCCGCCGAGGGGTCCAGCGACACCGCGGACCTGCAGACCGGCACCGAGGTGTCCGACGTGACCCCCGAGGTCGAGACCGGGGAGCCCGGCAGCCTGGCCGCCGATCCCCTGGCCGCGCCGGCCCCTGCTTCCGACGCCGAGCCGGAGGAGGACGAGGACCCGGCCGAGGCGATGAAGAAGGCGCTGCGGATCGCCCCCGGCGACTGGTACGTCGTGCACTCCTACGCGGGCTACGAGAACAAGGTGAAGACCAACCTCGAGGCGCGCATCCAGTCCCTGGACGTGGAGGACTACATCTACCAGATCGAGGTGCCCACCGAGGAGGTCACCGAGATCAAGAACGGCAAGCGCTCGCAGGTCAACCGCAAGGTCCTGCCGGGCTACCTGCTGGTCCGGATGGAGCTCAACGACGAGTCCTGGGGCGCGGTGCGCAACACCCCCGGCGTCACCGGTTTCGTCGGCGCCACCTCCAAGCCCTCGCCGCTGACCCTCGACGAGGTCGTCAAGATCCTCGTGCCGGCCACCGCGCCGCAGGCCCCGCGGACCACCGAGTCGGCCGCGGCCTCCGGCGGTGCCGCCGCCGCCGCGGCCACCGTCGTCGATTTCGAGGTCGGCGAGTCGGTCACCGTCATGGACGGCCCGTTCGCGACGCTGCCCGCCACCATCAACGAGATCAACGCCGAGCAGCAGAAGCTGCAGGTGCTGGTCTCCATCTTCGGCCGCGAGACGCCCGTCGAGCTGTCGTTCAACCAGGTCAGCAAGATCTGAGCGCTCGACGGCGTTCGGAGCACCAGCTGATCGACCAGAGATAGATCGACCAGAGATAGAAGGAAGTCATGCCCCCCAGGAAGCGGTTGACCGCGGTCATCAAGCTCCAGATCAAGGCCGGCGCGGCCACCCCCGCGCCGCCCGTGGGTCCGGCGCTCGGCCAGCACGGCGTCAACATCATGGAGTTCTGCAAGGCGTACAACGCGGCGACCGAGTCGCAGCGCGGCGACGTCGTCCCGGTGGAGATCTCGGTCTTCGAGGACCGGTCCTTCACCTTCATCACCAAGACCCCGCCGGCCGCGCGCATGCTGCTCAAGGCCGCCGGTGTCGAGAAGGGCTCGGGCGAGCCGCACAAGACCAAGGTCGCCACGGTCACCCGTGACCAGGTCCGCGCGATCGCCCAGACCAAGATGACCGACCTCAACGCCAACGACCTGGACCAGGCCGAGAAGATCATCGCCGGCACCGCCCGGTCGATGGGCATCACAGTCCAGGGCTGAGGGCAGTAACGGCCTCGTTCCGAGGCTCACCCCGAGCGTGCGAGGGGTGAGGAGAACGAGGTCCTTCGACCAGCACTCGTGGGAGGGCCGCGCCTGGCCCGGTCACCACGCGATCCCCGGCGACGTCCGGGGGAGAGGAACCACCATGGCGAAGCACGGCAAGAAGTTCCGCGCCGCGGCCGAGAAGGTCGACCGCGACAACCTCTACACCCCGCTCCAGGCCGCCGGTCTGGCCAAGCAGACGTCGACGACCGCCTACGACGCCACCGTCGAGGTCGCCATGCGCCTGGGCGTCGACCCGCGCAAGGCCGACCAGATGGTCCGCGGCACGGTCAACCTGCCGCACGGCACCGGCAAGACCGCCCGCGTCATCGTCTTCGCGACCGGCGACAAGGCCGCCGAGGCCGAGGCCGCCGGCGCCGACGTCGTGGGCTCCGACGACCTGATCGAGCGGATCCAGGGCGGTTTCCTGGACTTCGACGCCGCGATCGCGACGCCGGACCAGATGGCCAAGGTCGGTCGCATCGCCCGCATCCTCGGTCCCCGCGGCCTGATGCCGAACCCGAAGACCGGCACCGTCACCCCCGACGTCACCAAGGCCGTCAACGACATCAAGGGCGGGAAGATCAACTTCCGCGTCGACAAGCAGGCCAACCTGCACCTGGTGATCGGCAAGACGTCGTTCGACGAGGCCAAGCTGGTCGAGAACTACGCCGCCGCCCTGGACGAGGTGCTCCGCGCCAAGCCGTCCTCGGCCAAGGGCCGGTACGTCAAGAAGGTCACCATCTCCACGACGATGGGCCCGGGCATCCCGGTCGACCCGAACCGCACCCGCAACCTGACGGTGGACGAGCCGACCGCGTAAGCGGTTCCCGCGCCACCTCGGAGGCCCCGCAGCGACGACGTTCGCTGCGGGGCCTCCGTCGTCCGCCGCCTGTTCAGGTGGCCGGCCGCCACCCCCGCGTCGACATGGCGTACCCTGGTGCGCGTTCCCCCCAAGACCGCTGGTCGTCGCACGTCCGCGTGCGATCGAAGGTCCCGGATCACCGGGCGCCCGCGCAGGAGGACGGATCGACAGCCGGGCGCCACCGCGCGCCCGATGTTCGCCCCGTGCGCCCTGCGCCGGGGCGTTCTGCGTCTCCGGGGCGTCGATCGCCCGTCGTCGTGCAGCGTCCAGTGGTCGCCCGACAGACGAGAGGAGGCCCATGCCCACGCAGGCGAAGGCCGCGGTGATCGACGAGATCACCGAGCGGTTCCAGAACTCGAGTGCGGCGGTGCTCACCGAGTACCGCGGGCTGACCGTGGCGCAGCTGACCCAGCTACGCCGTTCCCTCGGTGAGGGCAGCAGCTACGCCGTCGTCAAGAACACCCTGACGAAGCGGGCAGCGGACCAGGTCGGATTCTCCGACCTCGCCCCGCTGCTCAACGGTCCCACCGCGATCGCCTTCATCGAGGGCGACCCGGTGAACGCGGCCAAGGCCATCCGTGACTTCGCGCGCGCCAACCCGCTGCTCGTCGTCAAGGGCGGCGTGGTCGAGGGCCGCACGGTCGATGCCGCCGAGGTCACCCGCCTCGCCGACGTCGAGAGCCGTGAGGTTCTCCTCGCCAAGCTGGCCGGCGCGATGAAGGGCAACCTGACCAAGGCTGCCGGGCTGTTCCAGGCCCCGCTGTCGCAGGTCGCCCGCCTGGCCGCCGCGCTGCAGGAGAAGAAGGCCGCCGACGCTCCGGCCGCCGAGGCTCCCGCCGCCGACACCGCTGCTGCTGACACCACCCCCGAGACGGCCGCCCCGGCCACCGATGACCAGGCCGCCGACGCGGCCGGTAACTGATCCCAGAAGGAGACACCATGGCCAAGCTTTCCAGCGCCGAGCTGCTCGACGCGTTCAAGGAGATGACCCTCCTCGAGCTGTCCGACTTCGTGAAGCAGTTCGAGGAGACCTTCGAGGTCACCGCGGCTGCTCCCGTCGCCGTCGCGGCCGCCCCGGCCGCCGGTGGCGGCGACGGTGGCGCTGCCGCCGCCGAGGAGCAGGACGAGTTCGACGTCATCCTCGAGGCTGCCGGCGACAAGAAGATCCAGGTCATCAAGGAGGTGCGCGGTCTGACCTCGCTCGGCCTCAAGGAGGCCAAGGACCTGGTCGACAACGCCCCGAAGCCGATCCTGGAGAAGGTCGCCAAGGACGCCGCCGAGAAGGCCAAGGCCGCTCTCGAGGGCGCCGGCGCCACCGTCACCGTCAAGTGACCCCCTCCCCGGCCTAGCCGGGGAAGCACCACCCCTGCACAGGGGCCGTCCTCCGCACGGAGGACGGCCCCTGTCGCGTTTCCGGGTGGTTTCGACCGCCTGGGCGTAACCGGGGTCACGTAAACCGCGTGACACACGTAACCTGACGCCCGCACGTTCGTTACTGACCAGTAGTGATGCGTGGTGATCGGTTCCTGTGGCGGAGTTGATCTAGCTATCGCACACTGCCGGGGCCCGTCAGTGCGGCGGGGCGGGGAACCGGCGGTGCGACCGGAACGGGAGGCAGGAGACACGTGGGCGTCGCAGTCGAGGTCTCGGGGCTGAGCAAGTCGTTCGGCAGCCAGAACATCTGGAGCGACGTGACCCTGACGTTGCCGCCGGGGGAGATCTCGGTGCTGCTCGGCCCCTCGGGCACCGGCAAGTCGGTGTTCCTCAAGTCGCTGGTCGGCCTGCTCAAGCCCGAGAAGGGCTCGATCGTCATCAACGACGTCGACCTCGTGACGACCAGCGAGCACAAGCTCTACGAGATCCGGAAGCTGTTCGGGGTCCTGTTCCAGGACGGCGCCCTCTTCGGCTCGATGAACCTCTTCGACAACATCGCCTTCCCGTTGCGGGAGCACACGAAGAAGACCGAGTCGGAGGTCAGGTCGATCGTCCTCGAGAAGATGGAGATGGTCGGTCTCCAGGGCGCCGAGGGGAAGCTGCCCGGCGAGATCTCCGGCGGCATGCGCAAGCGCGCCGGCCTGGCTCGAGCCCTGGTGCTCGACCCCGAGATCATCCTCTTCGACGAGCCGGACTCGGGGCTGGACCCGGTCCGCGTGGCCTACCTGAACCAGCTGATCGTCGACCTCAACGCCCAGATCGACGCGACCTTCCTCATCGTCACCCACGACATCGGCACCGCCCGTACGGTTCCGGACAACCTGGGGCTGCTCTTCCGCCGCAACCTGGTCATGTTCGGCCCCCGCGAGCAGCTGCTCACGTCGCAGGAGCCGGTCGTCCGGCAGTTCCTCAACGGTCGGCGCGAGGGTCCGATCGGGATGAGCGAGGAGAAGGACGTCGCCCAGGTGGAGGCCGAGATGGCGGCCCTGGAGGCCCGGGGCGGGGACTCGCACAACGGCGTCGGCCCCAAGGGCGCCTCCGGTGGGGACGCCGTCCCGCCGCAGCTGACGCCCACCGAGGGGCTGCCCGAGCGGAAGGCCGAGCGCCGGCGGCAGGAGCGGGTCGCCCGCATGCTGCACGAGTTCGACGAGGGGACGCAGGAGGCCATCCGCGCGTCTCTCCCCGAGGACCTGCTCACCCGCGCCGACTCCGGTGCCTTCGAGCCGACCCGGGGTGCCGGTGGTCGGCACTGGGCCCCCGAGCCCGACGCCAGCCCCTCGGGCTCCACCGCCACCGCCGTCCTTCCCCGGCAGGGTGGTGAGGGATGACGGCGACCGACGAACCGAAGGCGCCCGGTCTGCTGGACGGGAAGTTCTCCCCGACCCGTCCGCTCGCGGTCAGCGGCAACCTCTTCGCCTTCGCCCTGGACGTGGTCCGCGCGCTCCCGAAGCGGCCCTTCCAGCTGCGGGAGTTCATCCAGCAGACCTGGTTCGTCGCCAGCGTCACGATCCTGCCCACGGCTCTGGTGGCCATCCCGTTCGGCGCGATCATCGCGCTCCAGCTGGGATCGCTCACCCGGCAGCTCGGCGCCCAGTCCTTCACCGGGTCCGCGTCGGTCCTCGCGGTGCTCCGCGAGGCCAGCCCGATCGTGACCGCGCTGCTGATCGCCGGAGCCGGCGGCTCGGCCATCTGTGCTGACCTGGGTGCCCGCAAGATCCGCGACGAGATCGATGCCATGGAGGTGCTGGGAATCAGCCCGATCCAGCGGCTCGTCGTCCCCCGGGTCCTGGCTTCCATGCTCGTCGCGGTCCTGCTCAACGGACTGGTCAGCGTCGTCGGTGTCGCGGGCGGCTACTTCTTCAACGTCGTTCTCCAAGGTGGCACGCCAGGTGCCTATCTCGCATCGTTCAGCGCCCTCGCACAGGTCGAGGACTTCTGGTCCGGCGAGCTCAAAGCGCTGATCTTCGGTCTCATCGCAGGCGTCGTCGCTTCCTACAAGGGACTCAACGCCGGCGGGGGACCCAAGGGAGTCGGCGACGCGGTGAACCAGTCCGTCGTCATCACCTTCCTCCTGCTGTTCGCGGTCAACTTCGTGATCACCGCCCTGTACTTCCAGCTCGTCCCGCCGAAGGGGCAGTGATGGCCCTTCTCTCGCCCACCGACCGGGTCCGGGTCGGCCTGCGCAAGCTCAAGAAGGGCTACCAGAAGCCGCTGGACACCCTCGACGATCTCGGGGACCAGCTCGGCTTCTACGGCCGCGCGCTGGGCTGGGTGCCGCGCACCCTGCGCCGCTACAAGCGGGAGACGTTCCGGCTGCTCGCGGAGGTCACGTTCGGCACCGGCGCGCTCGCGGTCATCGGCGGCACGGTCGGCGTCATCGCCTTCCTCTCCTTCTTCACCGGCACCGAGGTCGGGCTCCAGGGCTACGCCGCCCTGGACCAGCTCGGCACCTCCGCCTTCACCGGCTTCCTCTCCGCCTACTTCAACACCCGCGAGATCGCGCCCCTGGTGGCCGGGCTGGCCCTCTCGGCGACGGTCGGCTGCGGGTTCACCGCGCAGATCGGCGCGATGCGGATCAACGAGGAGATCGACGCGCTCGAGGTCATGGGCGTGCCGTCGCTGCCGTTCCTGGTGACCACGCGCATCATCGCCGGCTTCATCGCCGTCGTCCCGCTGTACGTGCTGGGGCTCCTGACGAGCTACTTCGCCACCCGGACCATCGCCACCCAGGCGTACGGGCAGTCGACCGGGACCTACGACCACTACTTCAACCTGTTCCTGCCACCGCAGGACGTGCTGTGGTCGTTCCTCAAGGTGCTCGTCTTCGCCGTGATCATCATCCTGACGCACTGCTACTACGGCTACCGCGCCAGCGGTGGGCCGGCGGGCGTGGGCATGGCCGTCGGCCGGGCGGTGCGCTTCTCCATCGTGGCCATCAACATCGTCGACCTGTTCCTGTCGCTGGCCATCTGGGGCTCGACGACGACCGTCCGGATTGCGGGGTGAGGGCCTGATGTCCACGGCCAAGGGGCGCGTGATCCGGCGCCGGGTGCAGGGACTGGCCTTCCTCGTCGTGCTGGCGCTGCTGCTGGGTCTGTCGGTGGCCACCTACAAGAAGGTGTTCACCGACGTGGCGCGGGTGACGCTGCTCGTCGACACGGCCGGCAACCAGCTGCAGGAGGCTTCCGACGTCAAGGTGCGCGGGGTCATCGTGGGGGACGTGCGTGAGGTCGAGGCCGACGTCGACGGCGCCACCATCGAGCTGGCCATCAACCCCGAGTACCTCGACCAGATCCCGGCCGACGTCACCGCCCGGCTGCTGCCCAAGACGCTCTTCGGTGAGCGCTTCGTCTCCCTCGAGCTCCCCGAGCAGCCGAGTGCCGAGCGCCTCGCCGACGGTGACGTCATCGGCCAGGACCGCAGCGAGAACGCCATCGAGCTGCAGCGCGTCATCGACGACACGCTTCCGCTGCTCCAGGCCGTGCAACCGCAGGACCTCTCCTACACCCTCGGCGCCGTCGCCGACGCACTGCGCGGGCGCGGCGACTCGCTCGGCGCGAACCTTGCCGCCACCGGCGAGTACTTCGGGGAGATCAGCACCGTGCTGCCGGAGCTGCAGGCCGACATCTCCGGGCTGGCCGACTTCGCCGAGACCTACGAGGGCGCGGCCGACGACCTGCTCGCCGTGCTCGACAACCTGGCGGTCACCAATACGACGGTGGTCGACCAGGAGGAGCAGCTGCGCCGCACGTTCACGGTGGGCGCCAGCTCCGCCAACGTCACCGCCGGCTTCCTCGAGACCAACGAGCGGAACCTGATCTCGCTGGCCGAGACCTCGCGTCCCGTCCTCGGTCTCTTCGCCGAGTACTCGCCGATCTACCCCTGCCTGCTCGAGGGACTGACCCGGTCCGTGCCCCGGATCGGTGAGACCTTCGGTGCCGACGGGGATCCGGCCCTGAACCTCAACATCCAGGTCGTGCTGCCGCCGCGCAACGGATACCAGCCGGGCGACCAGCCCGCCTACCAGGACATGTCCGCGCCGGACTGCCGCGGCCTCGACGACATCGACGGCGAGATCGCACAGGCGGCCTCGGGGGAGTACTACTGCCCGTTCCCGCCCAACGACGGCGTCGAGTCGCCGGAGAGCCAGGAGCGTCCGGAACCCGCCTGCTACCGCGGCGGCCCCGACGACGGTGGCAACCCGCCGCCGGGCAGGACCACCGGTGGCAACTCGGTGCCCGGCACCCTGGCCGGCTCGTTGGCCGAACTCGACTTCGTCCGGAGCCTGCTGGCCTACCAGACCGGGGCAGAGCCCGGTGAGGTGTCCGACCTGTCGGCGTCCAGCCTGGCACCCATCCTGCGGGGGAAGAGCGTGGTGATCCGATGAAGGGGCAGCTCCGCGGCCTGGCCGCGCCGCTGATCAAGCTGGTCGTGTTCGCGGTCGTGACGATGATGGCTGCCTACGTGCTCGTCACGACGATCACCAACGCCGGTTACGGGGATCAGACGGCCTACCGGGCGCAGTTCACCGATGTCGCCGGGCTCGTCGAGGGCGACGAGGTGCGGATCGCCGGGGTCCGGGTGGGGCAGGTGACGACCATCGGGGTGGCGGACCAGTCCGACCGGAACGCCCGGCCGGTGGCCGAGGTGGGGTTCGAGGTGACCGCCGACGTCCCGCTCCCCGCGGGCGTCGAGGCGACCATCCGCTACCGCAACCTCGTCGGGCAGCGGTACATCGCCCTGACCGAGGGGGATGGTTCCTCCGGCGCGACGCTGCGGGAGGACGAGGCCATCCCGCTCGACCGCACCACCGAGGCGCTGGACCTCACCACCCTGTTCGGCGGCTTCCAGCCGCTGCTGCAGGCGCTCTCCCCGCAGGACGTCAACCGGGTGTCGTTCGAGATCATCCAGGTGTTCCAGGGCGAGGGCGGGACCATGGAGAGCCTGCTCGCGCACGTCGCCTCGCTGACCGAGTCCCTCGCCGACAAGGACGCGGTGATCGGCAGCGTCATCGACAACCTGACCACCGTCATGAGCACGGTGGCCGCCCGCGACCAGCAGCTGTCCGACCTGGTGGTCAGCCTGCAGCAGTTCGTCACCGGCCTGGCCGGTGACCGCGAGGCCATCTTCGACTCGCTGCAGACGATCGACCAGCTCGCTGTCGCGACCAGCGGCTTCCTCGAGGAGGTCCGACCGCCGCTGGCCGCTGACATCCGGGCTCTGGAGGACCTGTCCCGCAACGTCGCCGACAGCGGTGACCTCGTCGAGGAGTTCCTCCAGCTGGCACCGACCAAGCTGGACCTGACGACCCGGACGGCCATCAACGGCAGCTGGTTCAACTTCTTCATGTGCCGGTCCGGCGGAACCGTCACCCTGCCGGCACCGCTTCCGGGCCAGGAGCCCATCGCCCGTGAGTTCGAGTTCGACAGCGGTGCGGAGGGGTGTGGGTGATGGCGCGCTCCGCGAACTTCCGCGACAAGAACCCGGTCGTCGTCGGGGCCGTGAGCCTGACCGTGATCGCCGTACTGGTGTTCCTGGCCTTCAACGCCCAGTCCCTGCCACTCGTCGGCGGCGGCACCGTGTACCGGGCGCAGTTCTCCGAGGCCGCCGGATTGCAGGCGGACGACCCGGTCCGGGTCGCCGGCGTCAAGGTCGGCAGCGTGGAGAGCCTGGCCCTGGAGGGCGGCGCAGTGATGGTCGAGTTCCGGATCAAGGACACCTTCGTCGGGGACCGCTCGGAGGCCGCCATCAAGATCGAGACGGTGCTCGGGGCGAAGTACGTGGCCCTCGTGCCCCGTGGGTCCGGGGAGCTCGACCCCGAGGAGCCGATCCCGCTGGAGCGCACCGCGTCCCCCTACGACGTCGTCGAGGCCTTCGCGGACCTCTCCAGCACGGTGCAGGAGATCGACACCGCTCAGATGGCGAGATCCTTCGAGGTGCTGTCGGAGACCTTCGCCGAGACGCCGGAGGAGGTCCGGTCCTCCCTGCAGGGCTTGGCCCGGTTGTCGGACACGATCGCCTCCCGCGACGCCCAGCTGCGGGAGCTGCTGTCAGCGACGCGGGACGTCACCCAGGTGCTCGCCGATCGCAACGGCGAGTTCACCCGGCTGATCCTCGACTCCAACACCCTGCTCACCGAGGTGCAGGAGCGGCGGGAGCTCATCGACTCGATCCTGACCAGCACGCAGGAGCTCTCGCGGCAGCTGTCGGGGCTGGTCGCGGACAACCGTGAGGCGCTCACCCCGGCGCTGCAGCAGCTGTCGCGGGTCACCGACATCCTGTCGCGCAACCGGGCAGCGCTGGCCCAGACGGTCAACGAGCTGGCGCCGTTCGTCCGGGTGTTCACCAACACCCTCGGCAACGGCCGCTGGTTCGACAGCTTCGTCAACGACCTGCTGCCGACGGTTGTCGGCGCAGCCATCTGCACGCCGGCGGGGTCCACGCCCGTCACCGGCTGCACCCCGGGAGGTCAGTGATGAGCGGCACGCTGCAGCGCGGGATCGCACTGGCAGCCGCGCTGGTGCTGCTCGCCGCGCTGGGCTGGACGATCCTGCGGCCGGCCGGCCAGTACCGGGTGACGGCGTACTTCACCGAGACGGTCGGCCTCTACCCGGGGTCGGACGTCCGGGTGCTCGGCATCCCGATCGGCACCATCGACGACATCGTCCCGCTCGGTGACCGCGTCCGCGTCGAGATGAGCATCGACGACGACTACGCGATCCCCGCGGACGCGGATGCCGTGGTGCTCGCCCCGTCGCTGGTGTCCGACCGGTACGTGCAGTTCGCCCCGGTCTACGACGGCGGCCCGAAGATGCAGGACGGCGACGAGCTGTCGCTCGAGCGCACCGCCATCCCGGTGGAGCTCGACGCCGTCTACGCGGCGCTCGACGAGCTGTCGGCCGCGCTCGGCCCGACCGGCGCCAACGCGAACGGGGCGCTGTCGGACCTCGTCGACGTGGGTGCGGCCAATCTCGAGGGCAACGGCGAGGCGCTGAACCGGACCCTCACCGGGTTCTCCCAGGCGGTGGAGACACTGGCGGAGAACCGCGAGGACCTGTTCGGGTCGCTGGACAACCTGCAGGTCTTCACCTCCGCGCTGGCCACCATCGATGCCCAGGTAGGCCAGTTCAACGACAACATGGCGGCGGTGACCGACCTGCTGGCCGCTGAGCGGGAGGACCTTGCGGAGGCGATCACCCTGCTCAACGACGCGCTCGCCGACGTTGCCGGCTTCGTGCGTGACAACACCGCGCTGCTCACCACGAACGTCGACCGGCTGGCCGACGTCACCCTCGTGCTCGTGCAGCAGCGCAACGCGCTCGCCGAGGTGCTCGACGTGGCGCCGGCCGCGCTGGGCAACCTGGCCCGGGCGTACAACCCCGACTACGGCACCCTGGACACCAGGGACAACGGTTTCGGCTCCATGACGCCCGAGGTGGTCGTCTGCGGAGCGCTCTACCAGCTCGGCCGCGTCGACCTCGAGGTGCTGCCGCTGCCGGTCGAGCCGACGGCGCCGTTGCGTAACAGCGTGCAGGACATCTGCTCCCGCCTGCTCTCGGGCGATGCCGACAACGCCAACGGCCCGGACGACCTCAACGGCAACGGCGTCGCGGATCGCGACGAGATCTGGGAGGCGATCTTCGGCGGCGGCGGCGGCGGTGGCGGTGGCGGCGCACCGCCACTGCCGGTCGGCTTCGTTCCCGTCGCGACGGAGGCTGCGGAATGACCCGGACCCGGCGGCTCGTGGCGCTCAGCGCCGGGCTGCTCCTGCTGACCGGTTGCGGCTTCCGCGGCGCCTACTCGTTCAGTCTCCCCGGTGGGGCCGACCTCGGGGACGAGCCGTACACGGTGCAGATCGAGTTCCTCGACGTGCTGGACCTGGTGCCGCAGTCCGGTGTGCGGGTGGCCGACGTCCCCGTGGGCCGGGTCGAGGAGATCGAGCTCGGCGAGGACTGGACCGCGGTGGTCACGGTCACCGTCAACGGCGACGTCGAGCTGCCGGCCAACTCCGTGGCGGCCATCCAGCAGTCGTCGCTGCTGGGGGAGAAGTACGTCGAGCTGGCCCCGCCGGGCGGCGAGGTGGAGCCGCGGGGCAGCCTCGGCGACGGTGACCGGATCCCGCTCGAGCGCACCAACCGCAACGTCGAGGTCGAGGAACTGCTCGGCGCGATGTCCCTGGTGCTCAACGGTGGCGGCCTGGCACAGCTCCAGACGATCAACCGGGAACTCGGGAACGCGCTGGAGGGTCGGGAGTCGGCCATCAAGGAGACGCTCACGCAGCTCGACACGTTCATCGGTGGCCTCGACGAGCAGAAGGCGGAGATCAACCGTGCTCTCGACAACGCCGACGCGCTCGCCGCGACCCTGGCGGAGCGCACGGCGACGATCGAGACCGCGCTCGACACCATCGGCCCGGGCCTCGACGTGATCAACCAGCAGCGCGACCTGCTGGTCTCCATGCTCGAGGGTCTGGCCCGGCTGGGCGACGTCGGCACCAGGGTCATCGAGCAGTCGGCGGCCAACACCGTCGCCGACCTGCAGCTGCTGCAGCCGGTGCTCACCCAGCTGGCCGCCGCGGGGCCGGACCTGGCCGGTTCCCTGGAGCTGCTGCTCACCTACCCGTTCCCGGACAGCTCCCTGTCGGCGCTGAACTACCGGCAGGCGCAGTCCGGCGGCACGGCGCTGTTCACGAACATGACCGCCACCATCGACCTCGACCTCACCACGATCTTGTGCCGCTTCGTCGTCGACCAGGACGGCTCACTGCGGGAGCTGGCCGTGACCGACGTCCTCGTGGGTGACGGCTGTGGAGTGGAAGGCGACACCGGTACCGGCGGTGGCGGTGGGGGAGGCGGCGGCTCGACCACGACGGCGACATCACCGTCCGGGCTGGAGGGCTTGCCCGGCACCGTGGTCGACGCGGTACCCGGAAGCGTCGATCGGGCCGGTCGCGCCGGTCTCCCCGCAATTCCGGAGGTGGGTCGGTGATCACCCGCGCGACCAAGATCAAACTGTTGGCCTTCCTCACCGTCGCAATCCTGGGAACGGCCTACCTCGGCTTCAACTACGTGGGTCTGGACCGCCTCCTGCTGGGCAGCGGGTACGAGGTCGCTGCCGATTTCGACGACTCCGGCGGGATCTTCGTCAACGCCGAGGTCACCTACCGCGGGGTCGCCGTGGGGCGGGTGACGGACATGGAACTGGTCGACGACGGGGTCCGGGTCGAGCTCAGCATCGACCCGGGGACCGACCCCATCCCGGCCGACACCGATGCGGTCGTGGCCACCCGCAGCGCGGTGGGGGAGCAGTACGTGATCCTGCGCCCACGCAGCGAGGGGGAGCCCTACCTCGAGGACGGCGCGGTCATCGTGCAGGAGCGGACCAGCATCCCGGTGCCCGTCGAGCAGATGCTGCTCAACATCGACGAGCTGGTCGGGTCCATCGACGCGGAGAGCCTCCGGATCGTGGTCGACGAGCTCGGCCGGGCCTTCGCCGGCTCCGGTGACGATCTCGGGCGTCTCATCGACAACGGCGACCTGCTGCTGGCCCGCGCGCAGGAATCATTGCCGCAGACGCTGAAACTCATCACCGACGGCCAGGCGGTGCTGGACACCCAGCGCGCCAGTCGTACGGCCATCCGGCAGTGGGCGGCCGACCTCCGGCTCTTCACCGACACGCTGGTCGAGCTGGACCCGCAGCTGCGGGGTCTGCTGGTGAGCGCGCCCGCCTCGGGGGAGGCGCTGCAGCGCCTGGTGGAGGACGCCGGTCCGGGTCTGGGTTCCCTCGTCCGGAACCTGGACATCCTCAACAAGGTCCAGATCCCGCGGCTGGACGGGATCCAGCAGATGCTGGTGACCTACCCCGACGCGGTCACGGGTGGCTTCACGGTCGTCCGGCGGGACGAGGACGGGGTGCTGCGCTCGCACTTCGGCCTGGTCCTCACCCAGCAGCCGCACTCCTGCGTGACCGGCTACGTGCCGACGAGCCGGACGCCGAGCCAGGGGGCGGTGGCGGCGGTCGACACCGACTCCGTGTCCTGCCAGGTCTTCGACGGCGTGGACCCGCGGCCCGAGGACGGCTACGACGAGAACGGCTCGAGCATCCGCGGCGAGCAGAACATCGGCAGCGACGGCGGACGCGGGGCCGCGCAGCCGGGCGGCGGAGTTCCCGCCGGCGGCGGCGGTGGGCCCAACCCGCTCAGCCCGATCACCGATCTGCTGAGCGAACTGCTGCGCGCCACCCCGGTGGCCACGGTGCAGGGCTGAGCGTGGCATGCTCGCCCGCCCGGACGACGGCACGCCGTCCCCGACTGCCACGTCGACGACGACAAGGAGGACCTCGCGGGTGAAGAGTGACGCGCGGGCCCACCCGCCGGAGGCGGAGGACACGACCCGGACGGTCGACGACGGTCCCACGGCCGGCGCCGGTCCGTCGCCGGTCGCCCCCGACGGGACCGGCACGGACGGCGCCGACGTCGGGGCGGGGGACGAGCCGACGGGGAACGACCACCCCGGTCCGCGCGGACCGCGGCCGGCGCTGCCGCTCGTGCCGGTGCTCGGCGGGCTGCTGGTGCTGCTGCTGGCCGCCGTCGCCTTCCTGTGGTCCACCCGCCCCGGGACCTCCGACATCCGCACCGCCGACTACGCCGGCGCGCTGCAGGCCGCGCGGTCGGGGGTCGTGGACGTGACGTCCTTCGACCACCTGACCATCGACGACGACATCGAGCAGATCCGGCGGGTCGCCGTGGGCGATCTCCGCGAGGAGGCGGTCGAGCAGCTCGAGAGCCGCCGGCAGCAGATCGTCGAGTCGGAGGCCGTCGTCAGCACGGAGGTGGTGGGCGCCGGCGTGACCGCGGCCGACGAGGACAGCGCCACCGTCGCGCTGCTCATCCAGTCCAGCCAGCAGTCCAACGCCAGCGAGCAGGCGCAGATCGTCAAGTACCGCATCCAGGTGGAGCTCGAGAAGGTGGACGACCAGTGGCGGCTGTCCGGGATCACGGGGCGGTGACGCGGGCATGAGCGAGAACTCCGGCAACCGCGCCCGCCCGACCCCGCGCCCGCGGCCGGCCGCGGGCGCCCGTCCGAGCCCCCGCGCGCGCGTCGCCGGCGCCCGCCGGGAGCGCGACGAGCCCGGCACGGCGCCGGCCACGACCGACGACGTGCGGCCGGACGACGGGACGGCGACCCCG
>NZ_POQT01000039.1 GCF_002938435.1 Blastococcus saxobsidens | reverse complement strand
GCATGGCGTTCATCAACGGGATGACGGCCAGCTATCCGGACCTGCCCTTCGGCGGCGTCAAGCAGAGCGGCTACGGCCGGGAGCTGACCGAGGTGGGCATGTACGAGTTCATGAACGCCAAGACCGTCTGGATCGGTGGCCCCAGCAGCGGGCAGGCCAAGGGCAGCACCGCCGGAGCCGCCGCGGAGTGACCCCGCGGGCAGGTCCGGTGGCAGTGCAGGTGCAGGTGGACGAGGGAGCGGTGGATGCGCGCGGTGACGATGACGGGGTCCGGTGGCCCGGAGGTGCTCGGCTGGGGGGAGGCCCCGGACCCGGTGTGCGGCCCCGGTGAGGTGGTCGTGGACGTCGTCGCGGCGGCCGTCAACCGGGCCGACGTGATGCAGCGGGAGGGGAACTACCCGCCGCCGCCCGGCGCCAGCCAGATCCTCGGGCTGGAGTGCAGCGGCGTCATCAGCGAGGTCGGGGACGAGGTTCCCGGCTGGTCCGTCGGTGACCCGGTCTGCGCGCTGCTGTCCGGTGGCGGCTACGCCGAGCGGGTCGCCGTCCCCGCCGGTCAGCTGCTGCCGCCGCCCGAGGGCATCGACCTCGTCACCGCCGCGGCGCTGCCCGAGGTGGTGTGCACGGTGTGGTCGAACGTCTTCCTGCTCGCCGGACTCCGGGCCGGGCAGGTGTTCCTCGTGCACGGCGGCTCCAGCGGGATCGGGACGATGGCGATCCAGCTCGCCGCGCGCGCCGGGGCGCGGGTGGCCACCACGGCCGGCAGCGCGGCGAAGCTGGAGGTGTGCCGGGAGCTGGGCGCGGAGATCGTCGTGAACTACCGCGAGCAGGACTTCGTCGCCGCGGTCCGGGAGGCCACGGACGGCCACGGCGCCGACGTCGTGCTGGACAACATGGGCGCGGCCTACCTCGGGCGCAACGTCGACGTCCTGGCCACCGGCGGGCAGCTGGTGACCATCGGGTTGCAGGGCGGGACCCGCGGGGAGCTCGACTTCGGCGTCCTGATGCGCAAGCGGGGGACCGTGCACGCCACCACGCTGCGCGGGCGCCCCGCCACCGGCCCGGGCAGCAAGGCCGAGGTGGTCGCCGCCGTGCTCGCCGACGTGTGGCCCGACGTGGCGGCCGGCGTGATCCGGCCGGTCGTGGACCGGCAGCTGCCGATGAGCCGGGCGGCGGAGGCGCACGAGCTGCTGGAGGCCAGCAGCCACGTGGGCAAGGTGCTGCTGCTAGCGGGGCAGTGACGCGGCAGCGGAACGGCCGGCCAGGGCGGAGGCGGCGGCCGGCCCACCGGTGAGCAGTGCCGCGCGGCGGTAGCGGGGGAGCGCCAGCACCGGCAGCATGCTCGCCGCGTGCAGGCCGTCGACCGCTGCCGACAGCCGGACCGCGGCCGCCGTCGGAGCCGCCAGGACGAGCGCGTGCTGGGCGACCAGGCGGGCGCCGAGCACCCGCGCGATCCACAGGCGCTCGCGTGGGAACTCCGGCGCCACGGCGGCGGCGACGCCGTCCGGGTGGGTCAGCAGCAGCAGCCCCGCGACGACCCCTGCCGCCGAGACCACCCGGGCCACCCGTCGTCGGCCGTCGTCCAGTTCCGTGCTCACCGTGCCTCCTCCGGGGGACCAGCATGCATCCGCGAACGCCGTGGTCCCTGCTTACCAGGCGGAGCAGGGACCACGGCGTGCTGGACGTGTTGCTCAGCCCCGGGTGGCGCCCTCCAGCGGTGCCGGATCGGCGGGCACCGCGCTGGTCGCGTCCCGGTTCTCCGCCAGGGGCGCGAATCCGCGCAGCCGCAGGCTGTTGGTGACGACGAAGACCGAGCTGAACGCCATCGCCGCTCCGGCGATCATCGGGTTGAGCAGCCCGGCCGCGGCCAGGGGGAGCGCGGCCACGTTGTAGGCGAAGGCCCAGAACAGGTTGCCCTTGATGACCGCCAGCGTCCGGCGGGACAGCCGGATCGCGTCGGCGGCCGCGCGCAGGTCCCCGCGGACCAGCGTCAGGTCGCTGGCCTGGATGGCGACGTCGGTGCCGGTGCCCATCGCCAGGCCGAGATCGGCCTGGGCCAGGGCCGGGGCGTCGTTGACGCCGTCGCCGACCATGGCGACCCCGCGACCGTCGGCCTGGAGCCGCTGCACCACCGCCACCTTGTCCTGCGGCAGCACGTCGGCGATCACCTCGTCGATGCCCACCTGCGCGGCGACGGCGCGGGCCGCCCGCTCGTTGTCGCCGGTGAGCAGGACGGGGGTGAGCCCCAGGGCGCGCAGCTGGCGGACGGCGGCGGCCGAGGTGTCCTTCACGGTGTCCGCGACGACCAGGACGCCACGCGCGGCGCCGTCCCAGCCGACCGCGATCGCGGTGCGGCCCGCCTCCTCGGCGTCGGTCACCGCACGGGTCAGGTCGGCGCCCAACGGCATGGACCAGTCGGCCAGCAGGCGCGGCCGGCCGGCGACCACCGCGGAGCCCTCCACGACGCCCTGGACGCCGAGGCCCGGGACGTTGGCGAAGTCCGCGACGGTGGGCAGCGCGCCGCGCTCGGCGGCGGCGCCGGCCACGGCACGGGCGATCGGGTGCTCCGAGGCAGCCTCCAGCGCCCCGGCGAGCCGCAGCAGCCGGTCGGCGTCCTCGCCGTCCGCGGGGACGACGTCCAGCAGGGTCATCCGGCCGGTGGTGACCGTGCCGGTCTTGTCCAGCACGACGGTGTCCACCAGCCGGGTGGACTCCAGCACCTCGGGGCCCTTGATCAGGATGCCGAGCTGCGCGCCGCGGCCGGTCCCCACCATGAGCGCGGTGGGCGTGGCCAGCCCGAGCGCGCAGGGGCAGGCGATGATCAGGACGGCGACGGCCGCGGTGAACGCGGCCGGCAGCCCGGCGCCGGTGCCGATCCAGAACCCCAGCGTCGCCGCGGCCAGCGCGAGCACGACCGGCACGAAGACGCCGGACACCCGGTCGGCCAGCCGCTGCACGTCGGCCTTGCCGTTCTGCGCGTCCTCGACCAGCCGGGCCATCTGGGCCAGCTGGGTCTCCGAGCCGACGCGGGTGGCGCGGACGACCAGGCGGCCGCCGGCGTTCACGGTGCCGCCGGTCACCGGGTCGCCGGGGGAGACCTCCACGGGCACCGACTCGCCGGTGAGCATCGAGGCGTCCACCGCGGACGAGCCGTCGGTCACCTCGCCGTCGGCGGCGATCTTCTCGCCCGGTCGCACGACGAACAGGTCGCCCGGGACCAGCTGGTCGATCGGCACCCGCCGTTCGCTGCCACCCCGGAGCACCGCGACGTCCTTGGCGCCGAGCTCGAGCAGGGCGCGCAGCGCGGCCCCGGCCCGGCGCTTGGAGCGGGCCTCGGCGTACCGCCCGGCCAGCAGGAACGCCGTCACCCCGGCCGCGGCCTCCAGGTAGATGTTGGCCGCGCCGTCGGAGCGGGCGATCGTGAGCTCGAACGGGTGCGTCATCCCGGGTATGCCGGCGGTGCCCCAGAACAGTGCGTACAGCGACCAGCCGAGCGCGGCGAGGGTGCCGAGGGAGACGAGGGTGTCCATCGTGGCCGCGCCGTGCCGCAGGTTGGTCCAGGCGGCGCGGTGGAAGGGTAGCCCGCCCCAGACCACCACCGGTGCGGCCAGGGTCAGCGACAGCCACTGCCAGTACTCGAACTGCAGCGCCGGGACCATGGCCAGCGCGATCACCGGGATGCTGAGCAGCGTGGAGACGAGCAGCCGGGTGCGGAGCGGGGCGAGCGGTGAAAGGACCCCGTCCTCCTCATCCCTCGCAGGCTCGGGACGAGCCTCTGGACGGGGCCGAGGAATGGTTGCCGTGTAGCCGGTCTTCTCCACGGTCGCGATCAGCTCGTCGGTGGTCACGTCGCCGGCGACGGTGACCTTCGCCTTCTCCGTGGCGTAGTTGACGGTGGCGGTGACGCCGTCGAGCTTGTTGAGCTTCTTCTCCACGCGGGCCGCGCACGAGGCGCAGGTCATCCCGCCGATCAGCAGCTCGACGTCGGTGGAAGGGGGTGCGGTGGTCACGAGCCGTGCTCCTCTGAGGCCTCGACGGGCACCGTGAACGCGGCCGTCCGGACGACGTCGCCGTGCTTGAAGTCCAGGAACAGCCGGTAGGTGCCCACCGACGGTGCGGTGGTGACGAAGCGGACGTGCGGGCCTGGGGCGGCGGCGGTGCCGTCGCGCGACTCGGCCGGGTGCACGTGCAGGTAGGCGAGATCGCCGGCACGCAGCGCGACCAGGTGCCCGTAGGCGCCCAGGTAGGGCTGCAGGTCGGGAACCGGGACGCCGTCGCGGCTGACGCTCAGGGCGAGCTCGGACTCCTGCCCGGGGGACAGCTCGCCGGAGAGCACCACGGTGTAGCCGTCGACCTCGGCCACGGCGGCCGGTGCGGGCAGCGGGCGGGGCTCGTAGGAGCCGGCCACGGCGAGGTCGGTGCCCAGGATGCGGTTGGCGCCGTCGGCCTCGGGCGTGAAGTCGGCGAACAGCCGCCAGCTGCCCGGGTCGAGGGCCAGCTCGGTCCGCCAGACGCCGTCGGCACCGAGCTCGGGGTGCACGTGCTGGTAGCCGCTCAGGTCGCGGCGGACGGCGACGAGGTGCAGGTCGACGTCGTGGTCGGTCTCGTACCCGGTCACGGCGTGCCCGTCGGGCCCGAGGACCTCGAAGGCGACGGGCACGGCGGGACCGGCGGGGGCGACGGCGTCCGCGAGGGACAGGGTGTAGCCGTCCTGGGTCGTCTGCAGGCCGCCCGGGGTGGCCGGGACCGCGGCGGGGGCGCTGTGCCCGCCGTCGCCGTGGCCGCCGCCGGTCTGCCCGGCGGCCCCGTGCGCGGGTGCGGAGGAGTCGGCCGGCCCGACCGGGCCGACCGCCGCACCCACGCCGACCGCACCGCCGAAGACGACGACCAGGCCGAGCGCGAACGCGGCGATCCGGGTGGGAGTGTTCATGGCGCCGGCCGCGTCAGCGGCCGCTCACCTCGTAACCGGCTTCCTCGACGGCGGCGCGGACTGCGGACTCGTCGACCGGCTGCTCGCTGGTGACGGTGAGCCCGCCGGTGGCCAGGTCGACCTCGACGTCGGTCACGCCGGGCACGGCGGAGACCTCCTCGGTGACGGCGCTGACGCAGTGGCCGCAGGTCATGCCGGTGACGGTGTAGCTGGCGGTGGTGGTCACGGGGGGTCCTCTCGGGCGTAGGGGGTCAGGAGCGGACGAGACGGGCGATGGCGTCGGTGGCCTCGCGGACCTTCTCCTCGGCCTCGCGGCCGCCGGCCCTCGCGGCGTCGACGACGCAGTGGCTGAGGTGTTCCTCGAGCAGGCCCAGCGAGACCGCCTGGAGCGCCTTCGTCATGGCCGAGACCTGGGTGAGGATGTCGATGCAGTACTTCTCGTCCTCGACCATGCGCTGCAGGCCCCGGGCCTGCCCCTCGATGCGGCGCAGCCGCTTGAGGTAGTCGTCCTTGCGGTGGATGTAGCCGTGCTCGTGGTCGTGGCCGGTGCAGCCGCCCTCGGTCGTGTCCACGTCGTCCTTCCTGTCGTGCCGCGCGGTGCGACGGCACCAGGAACCATACCCCCCTAGGGTTATCTGTCAAGGGGGCGTGGATCGCGGCGCGACCGCCCGCGCGCCCGCTCCAGATCCGCCCGCGCGGACGCGAGCTCGTCCTGCAGGCCGACGATCACCTCGGCGGAGCCGAGCGGGTGCCCGTCGTCCAGGAGTACCCGCACGCGAGCCGCGAGGACCAGCTGCTGCCGGGAGTACCGGCGGTGCCCGCCGGGGGAGCGGGAGGGGTGCAGCACCCCCGCGCTGTCGAGGCTGCGCAGGAACGCGGCCTGGACCCCGAGCAGCTCCGCGGCCTGGCTCATGGTCAGCGCCGGGTAGTCCGGGTCGTCCAGCCGGCGGAGCGGGTCCTGGGCCTCGGCTGCCATCGTGCCGCGCTCCCGTCGTCGTGGAGGGGGTGCCCGGATCCCGTCCGGGCGTCCTGCGTGGGGTACGACGCAGGGGCCGGGCCCCGTGCGGGCCCGGCCCCTGCCGTGCTGGGGGTGCGGGAGCCGATCAGCTCTCGACCGCGGGCTGCTCGCCCTCGATGGTGCGCGCCTCGACGGCGGCCGGCGCGTCGGCCCGGCTCACCGTGATCTTGCGGGCCTTCGCCTTCTCCGCGACGGGGATGCTGATGGTCAGCACGCCGTCGTGGTAGCTGGCTTCCAGGCGCTCGGTGTCGAGGCTGCGGCCGAGCACCAGCTGGCGGGTGTAGCTACCGAACGGGCGCTCGGCGACGGTCCACTCCGCGTTCTCCAGCTGCGGCACGGACCGTTCGGCGCTGATGGTCAGGGTGTTGCCCTCGACCGACAGGTCGATCGAACCCGGGTCGACGCCGGGCAGGTCGAAGTGGGCGACGAAGTTGTCGCCAACCCGGTACGCGTCCATCGGCATGCCCGACAGCGGGCGGGCCGTGCCGGCGCCGGCACGGCCGGTGAGCTGGTCGAGCGCTCGGAACGCGGCGGACGTGGCGGCGAACGGGTCGTAAGCGGTCAGCATCATGGCTGGAACCTCCTGTGACGTCGGTGCTGGTGTTCGCTGCCCGAGGTAGAACCTCTAGTGGCGACTGAAGATTACCTCGGTTGCGCACCCAGGTAAACGTCTGCCGGTGGAAAATGTTCCCGGCGGTGCGGCGGGTCCGGCGGCGAAAGCGTGCGTGAACCCCGACCGCGTGGGGCAGAGGCGAGGTGTGGACAAGCCGACCGATGCCACGCCGCAGACCTCGTCCGCCGGGGACGCCCCGGGCCACGAGCCGACCGTCGTCCACGAGATCGACGGAGAGACGGCCCGGCTGACCGTCAGCGGCGAGCTGACCGACGTCGCGCGACGCCCGCTGGTGCGCACCCTGACCGACATCCTGCTGGCGGAGCACTCGCTGCAGCGGGTGGAACTGCACCTGCGGGACGTCGGCTTCATGAACTCCGCGGGGCTGGCCGTGCTGGTGCAGCTGCAGAAGCTCGCGGTGCCCCGGGGGATCGAGATGGTGCTCGTGGAGCCGACCCTGCCGGTGTCGCGCTCGCTGCAGCTCACCGGGCTGTGGCACCGGTTCACCGTCGTCCAGGCCGGCGGCGAGGTGTCGGAGCCCTACGGCGAGGGAGTGCCCCGCCCCGGACCGCGTCAGCACTCCTGACCGGTGTCGGGGCGGCCGGGCGGCCGCCGTCCTCCTAGCCTGACCGGGTGCCGTCGTCACCCGCTCACTCCCACGGTCCCGATCCGGATGCGCCGCCGCCCAGCGACGAGGCGCTGAGCCGCCGCCGGCGGGCGGTGTGGCTCATGCTCCTGCTGCTGGTCCCCGTCGGTCTGGCCACCGTCATCGGGCTCCTGGTCATGTGGCCCGACGGCGAGCCCACCCGCGCCCAGCAGGTCGCCGCCACCTACCTCCCGCCGGGCACCACCTACCCCGACGGACGGGTGGTGTCGGTCGAGACCTACGACTGCGGCGACCCCTCCGGCGCCGCGGCCGAGTGCGCCCGGGCGGTGGCGGAGGTGCTGGACGGCGACGGCGCCGGTGACTACGTCCAGGTGGAGCTGGACGCCGTCGTCGTGACCAACGGTGTCGAGGAGGGCGACACCCTCGTCCTCACCCGTGACCCGGCGACCGAGGGCGGGCCGTCCTACGCCTTCTACGACTACGAGCGCGACGTGCCGATCATCACCCTCGCCGTCGCGTTCGCCCTCGTGGTGGGACTGGTGGCCCGGTGGCGGGGGCTGGCCTCGCTGGTCGGCCTCGCCTTCGCCTTCCTCGTCCTCCTCCAGTTCGTGATCCCCGGGTTGCTCACGGACGACTCCCCGGTGCTCGTCAGCCTCGTCGGCTCCGCGGCGATCATGTTCGTCGTCCTCTACCTGGCGCACGGGTTCTCGGCCCGCACCACCACGGCACTGGTGGGCACGCTCTTCGGGCTCGCGCTGGTGGCGATCATGGGCTCGGTCGCCGTGGCGACGGCCCGGCTCACCGGCCTCACCAGCGAGGAGACGACGACCCTGAACAACTTCGACCCGACCCTGAGCTTCTCCGGGCTGGTCCTCGCCGGCATCGTCGTCGCCGGGCTCGGCGTGCTCAACGACGTCACGATCACCCAGGCATCCGCCATCTGGCAGCTGCACGAGGTGGACTCCTCCATGACGTGGAAGGAGCTGTACACCCGCGGCATGGCCGTGGGGCGAGACCACATCGCGTCGACCGTCTACACGATCGTCTTCGCCTACGCCGGGGCCGCGCTCCCGCTGCTGCTGCTCTTCGAGCTCTACGACCAGCCCGGCTGGGTGGTGCTCACCAGCTCGGCGCTCGCCGAGGAGGTGATCCGCACCCTCGTCGGCGCGATCGCCCTGGTGCTGGCGGTGCCGGTGACCACGGCCGCCGGGGCCTTCTTCGCCAAGGCGGCCGACACCGAGGCGGGTGCTGCCACCGAGCGCCGGCTGGTCTCGCTGCGGGCTAGGTTCTCACGATGATGATCAAGCGGCCCCGTCCCGAGGCTCGCCCCGAGCTTGCGAGGGGGGAGGAGGACGGGGTCCTTTCACTCCTCGCCGCCGCCCAGGCCGCCCCCGGGTTCATGCCCGACGACGAGGGCCGGGCGCTCTACGAGGCCGCCCGCGCCGTCGCCGTCCCCGGGCCGCTGCTCGAGGTGGGCAGCTGGATGGGCAGGTCCGCGCTCTACCTGGCCGCGGCGGCCCGCGAGACCGGCCGCCAGGTGGTGACCGTCGACCACCACCGGGGGTCGGAGGAGCACCAGCCCGGCTGGGAGTACCACGACCCGTCGCTGGTCGACCCCGCCGTCGGCCGGATCGACACCCTGCCGCACTTCCGCCGGACCGTCGCCGACGCCGGGGCCGAGGACGTCGTGATCGCCGTCGTCACCCGCTCGGAGACGCTGGCCCCGCTGTGGACCACGCCGCTGGCGCTGCTCTTCCTCGACGGCAGCCACACCGAGGAGTCCGCTCGGCGCGACCAGGACGCGTGGGTCGCCAAGCTCGCCGTCGGGGGCACGCTCGCCATCCACGACGTCTTCCCCGACCCGGCCGACGGCGGGCAGGCGCCCTACGCGGTCTACCGGCGGGTGGTGGGGTCCGGCGACTTCGCCGAGCTGCCCGGCACCGGTTCGCTGCGGCTGCTGCGCCGTGAGCGGTGAGCGGGTGGGCAGGGACCCGCTGGGTGCCGAGCGGGCCGCCGCCCAGGCCCAGATCGAGGCGCTGACCCGCCAGTTCGACGAGATCGTGGCGGCCTCCCAGGCCTCCAACGCCGACGACGAGCACGACCCCGAGGGCGCCACCATCGCCTTCGAGCGGCAGCAGGTCGTCGCGCTGCTGGAGCAGGCCCGGCGCCGGCTGGCCGACGCCGACGCCGCCGTCACCGCCTGGGAGGCCGGCACCTACGGCCGCTGCGAGTCCTGCGGGCACCCGATCGCCGCCGAGCGGCTGGCCGCCCGCCCGACCGCCCGCACCTGCATCGACTGCGCCCACTGAACCCGGCGGAAAGTGCACGAACCGCCGGGCAGAAAGTGCACGAACCGCCGGGCAGAAAGTGCACGAACCGCCGGGTTCAGGAGACGTACCTGCGTGCGGTCGAGGTGCGCTGGGCGTGCTCGAGGGCGGCGAAGCGGGCCTCGGCGTGGGCCGGCAGCACCCGGCGCTCGCGCAGCACCCACGGCATCCCGCGCACCGCGGCCACCAGCCCCCGGGCGGTCACCCGGTCGCGCGGCACCGTGCGCAGCAGCTGGACCGTGCGGCGCAGCGCGGGCCGCACGGGCCGGCGCAGCCACGTGGTCCACAGCGTGTTGCGGATGCCGTCGGCCCGCCGCTTGTGCGGGTCGCGGGCGCGGCTGGCCTGGTGGTGCACGGTGAGCGCCGGCAGGTAGCACAGCTCCCAGCCGCGGGGGGCCAGGTCAGCGGCCATCAGCTCCTCCTCACCGCCCAGCCACAGCCGCTCGGAGAAGCCGCCGACCTCGTCGAACGCCTCGCGCCGCAGCACCGAGGCGCCGGCGAGGAAGGACCCGAGCGCCGGCCCGGGCAACCAGCCGGCGCCGCGCACGGGGGAGTCGCGGAGCTCGGCGACGATCGGGTCCTCGGTGCTCCCGGGCTCGACGAGGATCCGCGCGGTGACCACCGCCAGCCGCGGGTGGGTGTCGAGGACGTCGGCCGCCGTCCGCAGCGAGCCCGGTTCCCACCACGTGTCGTCGTCGCAGAACGCGACGTAGGGGGTGTCCAGCCGGGCGACGCCGAGGTTGCGGCCGATCGCGCCCAGGTTCTCCGGGCTGGCGATCAACGCCAGCTGCGGAAAGCGCTCGCGGACCGCAGCGGCGGTGCCGTCGGTCGAGCCGTTGTCCACCACGACGACCTGCGGCTGCTCGGGCAGCGAGACCAGGCGGTCGAGCGCCAGCAGCAGCTCGTCGCGGCGCTGGTGGGTGATGACCACGACGGCCACCCGGGGATCCGGCCCCGCGGACGCCGTCATGCCGGATCCCCGGCGAGGAGGCGCAGATCGGCGCGCACCTGTTCCGGCACCGGACGGCGGGCGCGCAGGGCGGCCGGCACGTCCGGAAGGGCGTGCACCAGTCCCCGCCGCTCGGCCGTGCCGGTGCGCAGGGCGCGCAGGACCACCCGTCCCACCTCGGGCGCCGGCTGGCGCATGACCGCGGTCAGCACCCGGCTGCGCCAGATCGCCGCGCGGCGGTGCTCGGGGGCCGACCGGCGGGGCGAGGGGTGGTGGTGGACGGTGACCTCGTCGACGTAGGCGATGCCCCAGCCCGCCGCCGCGAGGTCCAGGGCCAGCCGCTCCTCCTCGCCGGGGAACCGCACGACCCGGTCGAAGCCGCCGACCTGCAGGAACGCCTCGGTGCGCACCATGGCGCCGCAGGCGACGAAGCCGAGCAGCGCGGGGCCGGGCAGGTCGGCCGGGGTGCCCAGCGCGCTGGCGGCCATCTCCCGGCACACCGGGTCCAGCCGCTCCTCCGGGCCGACGAGGATGCGGGCGTTGAGCACCGCCAGCCGCGGGTGTGCCCGCATGACGGCCGCGGCCCGGGCCAGGTCGCCCGGTGCCCACCAGGAGTCGTCGTCGGCGAAGGCCACGAACGGCGTGCCGGCGTGCTCCACCCCCATGGTGCGGGCGTAGGAGCCGACGTTCTCCTCCAGGCCGAGCACGGTGACCTCGGGCCGCGCGGCCCGCACCGCCTCCGCAGTGCCGTCGGTGGAGGCGTTGTCCACCAGGATCACCGGTGCCTCGTGCCGGGGCAGGCTGGCGAGCAGCTCCTCCCGCCGGTCGCGGGACATGACGACGAGGGTGACGTCAGGGTTGGCTGTGGGCACGGGGGACACCGTGCCCGCGGTTACCGGAAGCCAACCGTGGCCGGCTCGTGCGACGCCGAGGTGCCGGTACCTACCGGCAGCGCGTACAGGAAGACGTTGTCCTCGTAGCTGCCCGTCGTCCGGTCGAAGGCGCCGCCGCAGGAGACGAGCACCAGCCGCCCGGTGCCGGGGGCTGGGCCGAACGCGCTCTGCTGGTCGTAGAGCGCGGCCCTCAGCTCCGGTCGCGCGGCCAGTTCGTCCTTGTCGTACTGCTCCCCGCCGGTGATGCGGTAGGCCAGCTCACGGCCGTCGGCCAGGACCACCGTGAACTCCTCGCCCACGTGCTCGACGGCGTACTCCGCCAGGTCCGACAGGGCGCCGCGCACCAGTTCACCGTCGACCACGGAATTGATGTGCCCCACGAGGATCGCGGTGCCCCGGGCAGCGCCGGGTGCCGCGTCCTCCTCGGCCCAGCTGACGACGCGGGGGTCCGCCGGGACGAAGAGGTCACCCGCCTCGGTGAGGGGGTCTGCGGTGACGAGGGCAGACACCCCGCCGGGATGGTTCCTGCTGGGCAGCGGGATCTCCAGCCGTACCGGGACCCCCGGGCGCGCGGGATCCGTTCGCGTGCCCGCCGCAGGTGCGACGGTGTGCGCGGCGGCGCCGGCCGACGTCGGTATGTCCGAGCCCGGACCGGACTCAGTCTGCGGCCCCCACGCATGGTTCACCAGGAGGGCGGCGCCCGCGAGGGACAGCAGCAGACTCAGGACGACCGACGTCAGCCGGCGCACGACGCTCGCCTCAGCTGCCGGCAGTGAGGCGCCGGAAGAAGGTGAAGCCGCCGGTGAGCGCACCCGCCGAGACGAGCGCGAGCCCGGTGGTCAGCTGCCAGGTGCTGACCGGCCCGTCACCGGCGTCCGCCGCGCCGGGAATGGGTCCGACCTCGGACGCCGCCCGGGTTCCGGTGTCGGCCCGGCCCTGGGCGCTCTCCGGCGCGGCCGGCGCGCCCCCGCCCGCGGGGTTCCCGGGTCCGACAGGCGTCTCCGGGGTCTCCGGCTTGTCCGGGCTCTCCGGCTTGTCCGGGGTCTCGGGGTTCTTGGGCTCGTCGGGGTTCTTGGGCTCGTCGGGGTTCTTGGGCTCGTCGGGGTTCTTGGGCTCGTCGGGGTTCTTGGGCTCGTCGGGATTCTTCGGCTCGTCGGGATTCTTGGGCTCGTCGGGGTTCTTGGGCTCGTCGGGGTTCTTCGGCTCGTCCGGCGTCTGCGGGTCCCCGCAGTCGGCGGCGAAGATGGCCTGACCCTCGGCATCCCAGTTCAACTGGAACTGCTCGCCCTTGTACACCGACGGCGGGATGATGTCGCCCGCGCCGAGGTCCGCGTGCTGCTTGAAGTGGGCGTTGTAGGCACCTGCTGCGTCCACGGTGATCTGCACGTACGGATTCGTCGCGGACTCGGTCGCGTGGCACAGCGTCACCTGCGGGTCGCTGCTGGCGGCGGCCACGCCGGGCACCAGCGGAACGGCCAGGAGGGTGGCGGAGGCGGCGAGGAGCGAGAGCCGCCCCGAGGCCGTGGACGTCAGACGTGCCCGAGCGGGTGTGACAGTGCTGGTCATGGTTACCCCCTGTGTTCGACCGGGCCGGTCCGAGCCGGAAGCGGTCGTGCATGCCTCGGTCCCGAG
Organism: Blastococcus saxobsidens; assembly: GCF_002938435.1. Classification (GTDB taxonomy): domain Bacteria; phylum Actinomycetota; class Actinomycetes; order Mycobacteriales; family Geodermatophilaceae; genus Blastococcus; species Blastococcus saxobsidens. The sequence continues at coordinate 33,219 of NZ_POQT01000039.1, read as the reverse complement.
GCGTGGATGCTTGTGGGACCAGTAGGGCCAGGGTCGTTACTCTCCGCAGCCTGACGTCGGACAATTCCGCCGTCCGGGGGACATCGGCGCACTGAAAACTTCCACGTCATGACGGAGAGTCACAAGATGCGACGTGGCGCCGCCCATGGCGGGACGGCGAGGTGAGGTCGGCGAGGGACGCCCGACGATCACACCGCGTAGCCGACTGTGAGGCCTCTGGCGGGTGTTCGCGCGCGCGGAGTGGTGCGGTCGGACCCGCCGGTCAGCGCCGGCTCGGCTCCGCGTGCCCGGCGAACGGGGTCACGGAGGGGGCGGGTGCGGGGATGCCCGGGGAGGGCAGCACCCCGGGGTCGGCGAACAGGCCGGCGGCCGGCGTCGCCCCGGCCAGCGCATCGGCGGCGAGGACCACCGCGGCCGCCGTCCAGGTGGTGCGCTCGACGGGCCACCGGGCGTCGTCGGGGTAGACGAAGCCCGTCCAGTACGAGCCGTCGTCGTGGCGCAGGTGCTGCATGGCGGCCAGCTGCTCGAGCGCCTCGTCGGTCCGGCCGGCCGCCACCAGGGCGAGCGCCAGCTCGCAGGTCTCCGCGCCGGTCACCCAGGGGCGGTCGGACACGCAGCGGATGCCCAGGCCCGGCACGACGAAGCGGTCCCAGCCGGCGGCCAGCCGGTCCTGCGCCGCCGCGCCGGTGAGCGCCCCGCCCAGCACCGGGTAGTACCAGTCCATCGAGAACCGGCCGCGGTCGGCGAAGGCATCCGGCCGCTCCCGCAGCGCCGTCCCGAGGTCGGCGACGGCGAGCTCCCAGTCCGGCTGCGCCTCACCGGTCAGGTCGGCCAGGGCCAGCCCGCAGCGCAGCGCCTGGAACAGGCTGGCGTTGCCGGTGAGCAGCGCGAGGTCGTCCGGGGTGCCGTCGGGCCGCAGCGCCCAGCTGATCGCGCCGCCGGGCAGTTGCATGCGGGTCACCAGGTCCAGCGCGCGGCGCACCGCGGGCCAGAGCTCGGTGACGAACTGCTCGTCGCCGGTGCTCAGCCAGGAGTGCCACAGGCCGACGGCGAGGTAGCCGGCGTGGTTGCTCTCCGCGGCCGGCGCCGTCTCCGCACCTGCCCGGTACTCGGCCGCCCAGCTGCCGTCGGGTCGCTGACGGCCGGCCAGCCACCGGTAGGCCGCGCGTGCCCGCTCGTGCCGGCCGCCCACGTCGAGGGCCATGGCGGCCTCCACGGAGTCCCACGGGTCCAGCTGACCGTCGCGGAACCAGGGGAGCCCGCCGTCGGAGTACTGCTCCCCGGCGATCCAGTCGACCGTCTGCCGTACCTGGGCGGCGGAGAGCACCCCGGGCAGGTCCGGCAGCGCTGCCGGACGGTCAGCCGGTGGCAGTGGACCGCTCCCGCTGCCCGACGACGCCGAAGACCTCGGCCGACAAGCCGGTGGACGCCGCGCCCGCCGGCTTGTCGGCGTAGACCACGAAGCTCTTGCCGAACAGCGGGTCCAGCACCTTCTCGGCGAGGCGGGTGACCAGCGGACGCGTGGTCAGGTCCCACACCAGGAGCCGGTGGTAGGCGCGGACCAGGGCCGAGTCCCTGTCCACGCCGACGGCGCACTTGAGCCACCAGAACGGGGCGTGCAGCGCGTGCGCGTGGTGGCTGCGGCCCGGCACCAGGCCCGCGCTGGACAGCCGGGCGCGCAGCACGTCGCCGCGGTAGATCCGGATGTGCCCGCCCTCGTTGGCGTGGTACTCGTCCGACAGCGCCCAGCAGACCCGCTCCGGGCCGTAGCGCGGCACGGTGACGACCGCTCGGCCGCCCGGCTTGAGCACCCGGAAGATCTCCCGCATCGCCGTGGCGTCGTCGGGGATGTGCTCCAGCACCTCCGAGGCCATGACCCGGTCGACGCTGGCGTCGGGGAAGGGCAGGTGCAGCAGGTCGCCGCGGACGACCTCGTACCGGGCGCCCTCCGGGGCCTCGCCGGCCTCGGCGATGGCGCCCAGCCAGCGCTTCGTCGTCTCGACCTCGTGCCGGCCCCAGTCGACGGCGACCACGCGGCCGCCGCGCCGGTAGGCCTCGAAGGCGTGCCGGCCTTCGCCGCAGCCCAGATCCAGGACCGTCATCCCCGGCCGCAGGCCGAGCTGGTCGTAGTCGACGGTCAGCAAGGACGTCCCTTCCGGTCCAGGATCTGCGCGTACCAGTCGGCCGTGCGCTCGGCGGTGGCCCGCCAGGTGAAGGTGTCGAGGACCCGCCGCCGGCCCGCGCGGCCGAGCTGCTCGGCGAGGGAGGGGGAGTCGAGCACCAGCTGCAGGGCGGCGGTCAGCTCGCCGACGTCGCCCGCCCGCACCCGCAGGCCGGCCTTGGTGCCGACGACCTCGGGCAGGGCGCCGGCGTCCGTGGTGACCAGCGGGGTGGCGCACGCCATCGCCTCGACGGCGGGCAGCGAGAACCCCTCGTAGAGGGACGGGATCGCCACCACGGTGGCCTGCTGGAACAGGGCGACCAGCTCGTCCTCGGGCACGGAGCCGGTGAAGCGGACCGCGTCGCCCAGGCCCAGCCGGTCCAGGGCTGCCTCGGCGGGCCCGCCGGGGCGGGCGGTGCCCACGACGGTGAGCCGGACCGGACGCTCGGTGCGCAGCTTGGCCACGGCCTCCAGCAGGTGCACCAGGCCCTTGAGCGGGACGTCGGCGCTGGTGATCGCCAGGACGGAGTCGCTGTCGCGCGGCCGGCCGGCCGGAGGCGGGGTGAAGCGGTCCGGGTCGATGCCGACGGGGATGACCTGCATCCGCTCCGGAGCCAGCCCCATGTGCGTGGTGATGTCGCGGCGGGAGTTCTCCGACACGGTGGTCACGCCGTCCAGCCGCTGGACGACGCGTGCCTGCATGCCGGTGAAGGCGTACCAGCGGCGCAGGGTCAGCTTCCGGCGCAGCGACTGTGCGGCGGCCAGCTCCAGCTCGCGGTCGATCGCGATCGGGTGGTGGACGGTCGCCACGGTCGGGATGCCGGCGTCCACCAGCCGGAGCAGGCCGTAGCCCAGCGACTGGTTGTCGTGGACGACGTCGAACTCCCCGCGCCGGGGGAGCAGGTGCCGGGCGGCGCGCAGCGTGAAGGTGAGGGGTTCCGGGAAGCCGGCGGTGCACATCGTGGCCCACTCCGCGACGTCGATCCAGTCGCGGATCTCCGACGGCCGCGGGGTGCGGAACGGATCGGGCTCCCGGTAGAGGTCCAGGCTCGGCACGCGGGTGAGCGGCACGCCGTCGTCGAGCTCGGGGTAGGGCTGCCCGCTGAGCACCTCCACCCGGTGGCCCAGCTCGGCCAGCTCCCGGGAGAGGGCGCGGACGTAGATGCCCTGGCCACCGCTGTGCGGCTTGCTCCGGTAGGACAGCAGTGCGATGCGCAGCGACCGTCCCATGGGTCGGACTCTAACGAGCCGGTGGGCGACCCCGGCTACCAGCTGGTAACGCCGCGGCCCGACGGCCCGCCGCGGCGACTGGCACAGTGACCGCATGATCCGACACGTCGTGGTCTTCACCTGGTCCCCGGACGCCGACGCCGACCGCCGGGCCGCCACCGTCGCCGCGCTGCGCGACCTCCGGACGCAGGTGGGTGGCATGACCTCCCTCGTCGTCGCGGAGGACGCCGGCCTCCGCGACGGCAACGCCGATGCCGTCCTCGTCGCGGAGTTCCCGGACGCGGAGGCCTTCCTCCGGTACGCGGAGGACCCGGTGCACCTGGCGGTCATCGCCGAGCACGTGCGGCCCATCCTGGCCGCGCGCAGCGCGGTGCAGTACCGCATCTGACGCGGGCGCCGGGGCCGCGTCGCAGCGGTTACCGTCCTCGCATGACCACTGCACTGTCGCGTCGCCTCCCTCGCCTGTCGGCCGGCATCGCCGCGGCCGTCCTGCTCGTCGGCTGCGGCGGTGGGGACTCCGAGGAGGCCGCGTCGTCCAGCGCGGCGACGTCGTCGGTGGCGGAGTCGGAGGAGCCGGCCGAGGGGTCCGACCTCGCCCAGGGCCTGCTGCCCGCCGAGGCGTTCGGCCCCGACGCCACGGTCGTCGCGGTGTCCCCGGAGCAGCTGGAGTCGGGCGCGGGCCTGGTCGCGGGTCAGGACGTGGAGATCCAGCCGGAGAACTGCCGTGCATCGGTGGAGAGCACGCAGCCCGACCTCTCCGCGTTCGACGACGTGGCCGCGCAGAGCGCGTCCGCGGGCCCCGTGGCCACGGTGGAGATGCTGCTCCGCGGTGGCCCGATCGAGGACGTCACGGCCTCGCTGAGCGAGGCCGCCGAGCGCTGTCCGGAAGCCGCGATCTCCTCCCCGGAGTTCGGCCAGGCCACCCTCACGTTCGAGGACCTGCCGGTCGACGACCTGGGGGACGGCGCCGCCCTCGCGCGCCTCACGACGGCGATCGCCGCACCCGACGGCACCCGGATCTCGGTGCCCACGCTGATCGGCATGGTCGAGGACGGCGACCGGCTGGTCGTGCTGGTCTCCGTCGTCGTGGACCCGACGCAGGGCGAGGCGGCCGGCACCGACCCGGCCGAGTTCGCCGCGCTGCTCGCGCAGGCATACGAGACGCAGGCCGACGCGCTGGGCTGAGCCCGCCGTCCACAGCCCCGGCGTCGTCCACAGAGGGGTCAGGCCCGGCAGCCGGTGCTGGTTGTGCACACCCATCATCACTGTCCACAGATGGCTCCGGCCTCCGCCGGACCCGCCGGCGGACCGCCAGGGTCGGCCCATGGACGTTCCTCTCGCGCAGCACCGCCCCGACCGACCCCAGGTGCGGATCTCCGATCCCGGTGAGGTCGCCGCGGCGCTGCCGCAGCTGCTCGGCTTCCGGCCGCAGGAGTCGGTGGTCCTCATCGGCCTCGGCGGAGCGTCCGGCGGCCGGGTGGGTCTGACCGTCCGGGCAGACCTCCCCGCCCCCCGGGACCGGGCGGCCGCCGCGGCGCAGCTGGTGCGCAGCCTGCGCACCGACCGGCCGGCCGCGGCCCTGCTGGCCGTGGTCTCCGAGGCCCCCGACGAGGTCGATCCGTGGGCGATCGGGCACGAGGCGGACGGCGCCCTGGTACCGGCCGACGAGCTCGATCCGTGGGCGATCGGGCACGAGGCGGACGGCGCCCTCGTACCGGCCGCCGAGCTCCCGCACCGGGAGCTGGTGCACGAGCTGGTGGTCGCGCTCTCGGCCGAGCACGTGCCGGTGCGCGACGCGCTCCTCGTGCGCCGGGGGCGCTGGTGGTCCTACGACTGCCCGCACCCCTGCTGCCTGCCCTTGGCGGGCACACCGCTGCCCGGCGGGGTGAGCGCCCTCGCCGCCGCGGCGGTGACCACCGGGCAGGTGGTGGCTCCGGACCGGGCGGCGCTGGCCGCCCGTCTCGACGCCCCACCGGGCGCCCGTGCGGCGATGGTCGCGGCCTGCGTGCGCACGGCGGGGGAGCGGGTCGCCCGGCTGCGCGCCGTCGGGGAGGCTGCGCTGGTCGAGGAGTCGTGGACCGCCCTCGGCGAGGCCCTGGCCCGCTGCCGCCCCGGCACGGTCCCACCGCCCGCACCACTGAGCGACGACGACGTCGCCTGGGTGGTGTGGGCGCTGCGGGACACGCGGGTCCGCGACCGCGCACTGGGCCTGGCGCTGGGCGCCGACGCCGCGGCCGCCGAGGCGCTGTGGACCGAGTGCACCCGACGGGCCCCGGCGCCGCTGGACGCGGCCCCGGCGACCCTCCTGGCGGTCAGCGTGTGGCTGCGGGGCGACGGCGCGATGGCCGGCATCGCCCTGGACCGGGCCCTGGACGGCGACCCCGACCACGGGCTGGCCCGGTTGCTCGCCCGGGGCCTCGCCGCGTGCCTCATCCCCGCCGACCTGCGCGAGTTGATCGAGCAGGCCGTGGCCGCCGACGCGCCGCGGTGACCGGAGGTGTGCCGCTCAGAGACCCCATGGCCTTCGGTCGCCTCGAACGGTGGAAGTCGCCGGCTTCCTTCACAGCAGCTCGGGTCGCCGCCACTCCTGGCCGAGGACGTGCTCGTCGAGGAACGCCAGCACCGCGTCGTACCAGACCTGGCTGTTCCCCGGGTTCAGCACCCAGTGGTTCTCGTCGGGGAAGTACAGGAACCTCGACGGCACGCCGCGCTTCTGCAGCGCGTACCAGAGGGCGAGCGCCTCGCCGATCGGCACCCGGTAGTCCTTGTCCCCGTGGATGACCAGCATCGGCGTGCGGATGGCGTCGGCGAAGCGGTGCGGCGAGTTCTGCTCGTAGCGCTTGGGCTCGGTGAGCGGGTCGCCCCACTCCTTCTCCCAGTAGTAGGCCGCGTCGGTGGTGCCCACGAAGCCCTCGAGGTTCCACAGGCTGGCGTGGGTGACGATCGCCCGGAAGCGGTCGGTCTGCGTGGCCACCCAGTTGGCCATGTAACCGCCGAACGAGCCGCCCATGGCCGCGGTCCGGGAGGCGTCGATCTCCGGGCGCTGCTCGGCGGCGTCCACCGCCGCCATGAGGTCGGTGTAGGGCGCCTCGCCCCAGGTGCCCCAGCCGCGGCGCACGAAGTCCATGCCCCAGCCCTGGGACAGCGCCGGGTTGGGCAGCAGCACCGCGTAGCCGCGGGCGGCCAGCGCCCACGGGCACCAGCGCCACGACCACGAGTTCCAGCTCATCAGCGGGCCGCCGTGGATCCAGAGCACCAGCGGCGCCGGGGACTCGGCGGAGGCACCCTCGGGGAGGACCAGCCAGGACTGCACCTGCGCGCCGTCGGGGGCGGTGGTCCTGAGCTCCTGGAGCGTGCCGGGCAGCCGCTCCACCGTCGCCGGGCTCGGGATCGGCTCGGGGTCCTGCATCGGCGCCGCCGGGTCGAGCCGGACGGGCACGGGCGGGGTGTCGTAGGCGGAGCGGAGCGCGTACAGGGCGCTGCCGTCCCGTGCCACCTGCAGGTCGGCGTAGGCGCCGTCGCCGGTCAGCCGCACCGGCGCGCCGCCGTCCACCGGCACCCGGAACACCGCGTGCCGCCCGTCGTCGTCGGCGAGGAAGTAGACCGCGGTGCCGTCGGCGGAGAACTGCGGTGCGCTGGGCCAGCGGTCGAAGTCCGGCGTGAGCTCGCGTGCCGCTCCGTCGGCGACGTCGACGAGCAGCAGGGTGTAGTCCGGCGGGTCGGCGTAGGTGGACAGCGACTCGCGCACGCAGACCAGCCGCTCGCCGTCGGGGGAGAACGCGGCGCCGTACACGTCGGCCAGCGGGTCGTCGACGAGCGCCCGGGTGTTCCCGGTGGCCGTGTCGGTCAGCACCAGCCGGGTGCGCCGGCCCGCCGGGCCGTCGGGCACGTCCTCCGCGCGGGCCAGCCAGGAGCCGTCGGGGGACAGGGTGAGGTCGTCCCCGGCCCCCGTGGGCGGCGCCGCGTCCGGCGTCAGGTCGCGCAGCTCCACGGGCGCCGGGCCGGTGGGCTCCTCGTCGGCCGGCAGGCGGCCTGCCCAGAACACGTGCGGCGCCGCCGGTCCCAGGTCGTGGTCCCAGTACCGCACGGGAAAGGCCTCGTGCAGGACCGCCGTCACCCCGGCGTCGGCGCGCTTCTTGCGCAGCTCCTCGTCGGCGGCCGGGTCGGACCCACCCGGCAGGACCGAGGCCACCACCACCACGTCACCGCTGTCTGCGGCGACGGCGAAGGAGTCGACCCCACCCGGGCGGGCCAGGACGGGCCGTGCCTCGCCGCCGTCCGCGGGCAGGCGCCACAGACCGGGCGTGGGCTCGTCCGCCGCCGGCACGCCCGGGTCGGGGCGCGCGGAGGTGAACAGCAACGAGCCGTCGTGAGCCCAGACGGGCGGGGACTCGCCCGGAGCGCTGCGGGTCAGCCGCCGGGCGGGGCGCCGCCCCGCCGGGTCGAGCTCCCACAGCGCCGACCGCCATTTCTTGCCCTCGCGGTCGAGCGTGTGCAGCGAGACGGCCAGGCGGTCGCCCCCGGGCGAGAGCGCCAGCGACCCGATCCGCGGGATGGCGACGAAGTCGGCCAGCCGGTGGAACGGGCTGGGCGTCGGCTCGGGGGAGGGGTCGGCAGGTGCCGGAGCGGACGAGCTCACCGGGGCCTTCTCTCACGCGGCAGCGGGGACGCTCCCACCGTAGTGAGCTGCGGGCCGCCACCGCGCTCCCACCGGCGGCGTCGTCCACGCCGGGAACCGGTCAGCGCACGCCCCAGGCCTGCAGGAACGCCTCCGGCGCGACCTCCCGCAGCTCCCTCCGGACCGCCTGCAGCAGGACGGCGGCGACCTCCGGGTCGCCCGCCGGCACCCGGAGCCCCTCGGTGCCGTCGGCCCGGCGGGCGACGACGAGGTCGTCCTCCGCGGCGGCCGGGAACACCCCGCTCACCATCCCCGGGAGCAGGGAGCCTGCGATCCGGGCCCGGCGGAGGACGGGGCCGGCGGCGCGGGGGAGGAGCTGCGCCGAGAAGACGTCCACCGCCGGTACCGGGGCACCGGCGGGTTCCTGCCGGTCCGTGCCCGCGGCTTCACAGCCGCCCTGCCCTCGCCCGGCCGGCCGGTCAGAGGAGCGGGGCCGCCTCGAAGGGGGTCAGCTCCTCGTCGACCGCGCTGACGAACATGTGCTGGGCCACGCCGACCGGTAGCACGTACCCGTCCAGGCTGACCGAGCCCTCGACCAGCCGGGCGGTCATCGTGACGCCGGGCCGCACGCCGTGGTCGGCCAGCGCCCGGAGCAGCTCGGCGTTCTCCTGCAGCTGCTCGCTGATCCGCCGCACGACGACCGGGCGGCCCTCGCCCGTCGCCGTCGTGGAGAGCAGGGTGAGGGAGTCCAGGACGGCCGACGTCTCGCCGCCCAGCGCTTCCTCGCCGCGCAGCGCCTCCAGGCCCGGAATCGGGTTGCCGAAGGGCGACACGGTCGGGTTGCCGAGCAGCGACAGCAGCCGCCGCTCCACGGCCTCGCTCATGACGTGCTCCCAGCGGCACGCCTCCTCGTGGACGTCGGCGTAGTCCAGGCCGATGACGTCGACGAGCAGGCACTCGGCCAGCCGGTGCTTGCGCATGACCGCGGTGGCGAGCTGGCGGCCCTCCTCGGAGAGCTGCAGGTGGCGGTCGCCCTCCACGGTGAGCAGGCCGTCGCGCTCCATGCGCGCGACGGTCTGGCTGACCGTCGGGCCGCTCTGGTGCAGGCGCTCGGCGATGCGGGCCCGCAGCGGGGTGATCCCCTCCTCCTCCAGCTCGAAGATGGTGCGGAGGTACATCTCCGTGGTGTCGATGAGGTCGTTCACAACCACTCCTCGGTGTCGGCCGTCAGTCTAGAGGCCCGGGGGTGGCCGGCCGTCGCACCGGAGAGTGGTCCCGGCGACCCACGGCGAGGGCGGTCACCCGGTAGCGTCCGGCCCGAGCGGCGCGCCCGGGCGCCGGTAGGGGAGGGGGCCCGTGAGCGACTCGATCACCGTCGTCTGGGACGACGCGCTGCTGGGCTACACCATGGGCGGCGACCACCCCCTGCACCCGGTCCGCCTCGACCTGACGATGCGGCTGGCCGACAGCCTCGGCGTGCTGGCCACCGACCGGCTCCGCGTGCTGCAGCCGATGCCGGCCGACACCGGGCTGCTGACCCTCGTGCACGACCCCGCCTACCTGGAGGCGGTGCGCCGGGCGCCCACGGACCCGGGGGTCGGCCACGGGCTGGGCACCGCGGACAACCCGATCTTCGAGGGCATGTACGACGCCGCGGCGCTCATCACCGGCGGCAGCGTCCTGGCCGCCCAGCAGGTGCACAGCGGGGCCGCCCAGCACGCGGTCAACATCTCCGGCGGCCTGCACCACGCGATGCGGGGCAGCGCCTCGGGCTTCTGCGTCTTCAACGACGCCGCGGTCGCGATCGCCTGGTTGCTCGGCCAGGGCTACGAGCGGATCGCCTACGTCGACCTCGACGTCCACCACGGGGACGGCGTCCAGGCCGCCTTCTACGAGGACCCGCGGGTTCTGACGGTGAGCATCCACCAGACGCCGCTGACCCTGTTCCCCGGCACCGGCTACCCGGAGGAGACCGGGGACGCGGAGAAGGCGCTCGGCAGCGCGGTCAACCTGCCCCTGCCCAACGGCACCGACGACTCCGCCTGGCTGCGGGCCTTCACCGCCGTCGTGCCGAGCGTGCTGAAGGCGTTCGAGCCGCAGATCATCGTGACCCAGTGCGGCTGCGACGCCCACCACGAGGACCCGCTCGCCGACCTCGCGCTCACCATCGACGGGCAGCGGGCCAGCTACAAGGCCATGCACGAGCTGGCCCACCAGCTGTGCGACGGCCGCTGGATCGCGCTCGGCGGCGGTGGCTACGGCCTGGTGCGGTGCGTGCCGCGGGCCTGGACCCACCTGCTCGCCGAGGTCAGCGGCACCCCGCTCGACCCGGCCACCGAGATCCCGGAGTCCTGGCGGGACGACGTCGTGAAGCGCGGGCTCCGGGTGCTGCCGCCCACGCACATGACCGAGGGCGGGTACACCGGTTTCTCCCGCTGGGACACCTTCACCGAGTCCGGCGTGGACCGGGCGATCATGCGCACCCGCCGCGCCAGCTTCCCCTACTTCGGACTGGACCCGGACGACCCCCGTGACTGAACAGCCCCCCGGCACCCCTCCCAGCACCCCCACGGGCACCGACGAGGAGACCGTCCTCACCCCGCCCCCGGGCTGGGAGGCCGACATCGTGGCGGCCGACGGCGGGACGGTCCACCTGCGCCCGATCTGCCCGGAGGACCGCGATGGCCTGACCGGCCTCATGGAGCGCAGCAGCGACCAGACCCGCTACTACCGCTTCTTCGGCCCGATGAAGCGGCTGTCGGACAAGGACCTGCACCGGTTCACCCACGTCGACCACGACAAGCGGGTGGCCTTCGTCATCCTGCTCGGCGACCAGATCATCGCGGTGGGCCGCTACGACCGGTACCCGGGCACCGACGACGCGGAGGTCGCGTTCCTCGTCGAGGACGCCCACCAGGGCCGCGGGCTGGGATCGGTGCTGCTGGAGCACCTGGCCGCCGCGGCCCGGGAGCGCGGCATCCGTCGCTTCGTCGCCGAGGTGCTGGCCCAGAACAGCAAGATGGTGCGCGTCTTCCGCGACGCCGGCTACGACGCCGAGCGCTCCTACGAGGACGGCGTCGTCCACCTCACCTTCCCGATCGAGCAGACCGAGGACGCCCTCGCCGTCGCCTACGAGCGGGAGCAGCGCAGCGAGTCCCGCTCCATCGGCCGGCTGCTCACGCCGTCGTCGGTCGCCGTGGTCGGCGCGAGCAACGACCCGGGCAAGATCGGCAACGCCGTCCTGCGTCACCTGCTCGACTACGGCTTCGCCGGCCCCGTCTACCCGGTCAACCCCGGCGCCCGGCACGTCCGGGGTGTCCCGGCCTACGCCGACATCGAGTCGATCCCGAACGACGTCGACCTGGCGGTCCTGGCCGTGCCCGCCGACGAGGTGGCCGGCGTGGTGGAGGCCTGCCGGCGCAAGCGGGTGCGCGGCCTCGTCGTCATCTCCGGCGGCTTCGGCGAGACCGGCTCCGCGGGCCGGGAGCGCGAGCGGCAGCTGGTCGCCGCGGCCCGGGCGTCGGGCATGCGCGTCGTCGGCCCCAACTGCCTCGGCGTCGTCAACACCGACCCGGAGGTGCGGCTCAACGCCAGCCTCGCGCCGATGGTGCCCGGTCGCGGCCGGGTGGGCTTCTTCGCCCAGTCCGGCTCGCTGGGTGTCGCCCTGCTCGAGAGCGCCCGGAGCCGCAACCTGGGGCTGTCCTCCTTCGTGTCCGCGGGCAACCGCGCCGACGTGAGCGGCAACGACCTCCTGCAGTACTGGGCCACCGACCCCGGCACCGAGGTCGTGCTGCTGCACCTGGAGAGCTTCGGCAACCCGCGCAAGTTCGCCCGGCTGGCGCGCACCGTCGGGCGCACCAAGCCGGTGGTGGCGGTGAAGAGCGGCCGCCACGTGCAGGTCACCCGCGGGCTCGCCGGCACCTCGGTGGCGGTGCCCGAGCAGTCGGTCGCGGCGCTGTTCGCCTCGGCCGGCGTGATCCGGGTCGAGACCGTGGCGCAGATGTTCGACGTCGGCACCCTGCTGGCGCACCAGCCGTTGCCGGCGGGCAGGCGCGTGGCCATCGTGGGCAACTCCACGGCGATCGGCTGGCTCGTCGCGGACGCCGTGCTGGAGGAGGGGCTGGAGCTGGCCCGCGAGGAGCCCGTGGACATCGGGGCGGTGGGCACGCCGGAGGACTTCAGCGCCGCGCTGCAGGCGGCGGTGGACGACGAGGGAGTCGACGCCGTCGTCGCCGTCTTCCTCCCGCCGCTCATGGCCGGCTCGGCGGAGTTCGGGCCGGCGCTGCGCGACGTCGCGCGCCGGTCGGGCAAGCCGATCGTGGCGAGCTTCCTCTCCACCGAGGGCGTCCCGGAGGACCTCGCCGTGCTCGACGACAACGGGGTGCCCGGCCGCGGCTCGGTGCCGTCCTACTCCACGCCGGAGCGAGCGGTGATCGCGCTGGCCAAGGCCGTCCAGTACGCGGAGTGGCGGCGCCGGCCGGTCGGGGACCTGCCGGAGCTGCCGGACGTCGACGAGGCCACCGCGCAGTCCGTCGTCCGCGGGGTGCTGGCCGAGAGCCCCGGGGGGCGCGAGCTCACCGACGGCGAGCTGATGGCCCTGCTGGGCGCCTACGGTGTGCCGCTGCTGGGCACCCGCACGGTCGCCGACGCCGAGGCGGCGGTGGCCGCCGCGGAGGAGATCGGCTACCCCGTCGTGCTGAAGTCGACCGCGCCGTGGCTGCGGCACCGGTCGGACCTGGGCGGCGTGCGGCTGGACCTGATCGACGCCGACGCCGTGCGCGGCGCCTTCGCCGCCATCCCCTCGGGGGACCCGGTGATCGTGCAGGAGATGGCGGCCCCGGGCGTGCCCACCGTGGTGGAGATCGTCGACGACCCGTCGTTCGGCGCGCTGGTGAGCTTCGGCGTCGGGGGAGTGGCGACCGATCTGCTGGGTGACCGCGCCTTCCGCACGCTGCCGCTCACCGATCTCGACGCCGCCGAGCTGGTCCGGGCCCCGCGGGCGTGGCCGCTGCTCAACGGCTGGCGAGGCTCGGAGCCGGTCGACGTCGCCGCGCTGGAGGACCTGCTGCTGCGCGTCGCCCGGCTGGCCGACGACCTCCCCGAGGTGCTGCGGTTGGACCTGGAGCCGGTGATCGTCGGTCCGGCCGAGCCGTGGCACGGGGGCCGATCGCTCGTCGTCGCCGGGGGGACGGCGCTGGTGGGACCGCCGACCGCGCGCGTGGACCCGGGCCCCCGGCGCATGCGCTCGGCGGTCTGACCGCGCCGTCCTCCCTCACCGGAACGCGTCCTCCCTGACCGGAACGCGTCCTCCCTGACCGGAACGCGTCCTCCCTGACCGGAACGCGTCCTCCCTCACCGTGCACCGCGAGGGAGGACGCTCCACGATCAGGGAACCTGATCGTGGATGAGCGAGAGCCCGCCCCCGGGTCGGGGGCGGGCTCTCGGTGTGGCTGTACTCAGGCCAGGTAGTCGCGCAGGGCGTCGGCCCGCTGCGGGTCGCGCAGCTTGGTCATCGTCTCCCGCTCGATCTGGCGGACCCGCTCACGGGACAGCCCGAACTGCTTGCCGATCTGCTCCAGCGTCCGCGGCTGGCCTCCGTCGAGGCCGAAGCGGAGGACGACGACGTCGCGCTCGCGCTCCTCCAGCGTGTCCAGCACGTGCCGGACGTCGCCCTTCATCATCTGGAAGGCGACCGCGTCCTCGGCGACCGCGGCGTCGGCGTCCTCGATGAAGTCACCCAGGCGGGACTCCTCGTCGGTGCCGACCGTCTGGTCGAGGCTGACCAGGTCACGGCTGTACTCGAGCAGCTCGACGATGCGCTCCTCGGGCAGGTCGAGCTCGAGGCCGACCTCCTCGGGGGTGGGCTCGCGCTCGAGCTCCTGGTGCATCCGGCGGCGGGTCCGCACCACCTTGTTGACCTGCTCCGCGAGGTGGACGGGCAGCCGGATGGTGCGACCGGAGTCGGCCATCGCGCGGGTGATGGCCTGACGGATCCACCAGGTGGCGTAGGTCGAGAACTTGAAGCCCTTGGTGTAGTCGAACTTCTCCACGGCGCGGATCAGCCCGACGTTCCCCTCCTGGATGAGGTCCAGGAACGTCATGCCGTGGCCGGTGTAGCGCTTGGCGACCGACACGACCAGCCGGAGGTTGGCCTCCAGGAGGTGGGCCTTCGCGGCCTTGCCGTCGGTGGCCAGGATCCTGTAGTCCCGCTTGCGGGCGGGGGTGAGCCCCTGCTGCTCGGCGAGGAGCCGCTCGGCGTAGAGGCCGGCCTCGATCCGCTTGGCCAGCTCGACCTCCTGCTCCGCGGTGAGCAGAGCGGTCTTGCCGATGGTGTTGAGGTAGACGCGGACGAGGTCGGTCGAGACCAGGCCGCTGGCGTCGGGCTCGCGCCGAGGAGAGCGCACGTCCAGGGTGTCATTGGGGGAGGACTGCAGCAGCGTCACGATGAGTCTTCGTCCTTGCCTTCGATTCGGATGCATCCGCCGGTCATCGATGGGCGGCGATGTCCATCCAGGCGTCGGGTGGGCCCTCGGCGACGGGATCTCCGGCCGGTCCCACCCTTCTCTGTCCGGTGTGGTACGCCCTGCACAACGGCCGCCAGGGGGTCCGGTGTTCCACGAACCCACGCTTCACAGCAAACCGACAGGGAGTGTCTTCGGTCACCCACCGGTACCCGGCACCGACAGTTCCAGTCATGTCATTCCCACCCGGACGAAGGGCGAGGTCAGACCTCCAGGAGCAGTGTCATCGGCCCCTCGTTGACCGACGACACCTGCATCCGCGCCCCGAAGCGACCGGTGTCCACCGTCGCACCACGCCGGCGGAGCTCGGCCACCACCTCGTCCACGAGCGGTTCGGCCAGCTCGCCGGGGGCGGCGTCCTGCCACGAGGGGCGGCGGCCCTTGCGGGTGTCGGCGTAGAGCGTGAACTGGCTGACGACGAGCAGCGGCAGCCCCAGATCAGCGGCCGCCACCTCGCCCTCGTCGCCGGGGAAGATGCGCAGCTCGTGGATCTTGCGCGCCAGCGCGTGCGCCCGGGCCACGTCGTCGACCCGGCCCACCCCGACGAGGGCCAGCAACCCGGGGCCGATCTCGCCGACCACCTCCCCGGCGACGGTTACAGCGGCTGTACTGACCCGGCTGACCACGGCGCGCATCTCGGCATCCTCCCTGTGGCGTCGGGATGACGGGCGACGGGGTGACCCGGACGACCGACCGGCCCCGATCACGATCATGCCGGCGGCGGTCCGGTCGGGGCGCATCCGGTGCAGCCGTTGTAACGAGCTGCTCCCGCTACCGGTCGGGCCCCCGGCCGTGCCATGGCCTCTCCCGGGTGACCTCCGGGCGATCGACGAGATCCGGCGGCGCGGGTGGGTGGCTTGCGCCGCCTACCTGAGCGCGTCCTTGATCTTGTCCCCGGCCTGCTGGAGGTTGCTCCTGGCCTGCTCGTTCCTGCCCTGGGCCTCCAGGTCCGGGTTGCCGGTGGCCCGGCCGAGCGTCTCCTTGCCCTTGCCGGCAAGTTCGTCGATCTTGTGGGCGATCTTCTTCTCGTCGGTCATGCCCGCGCAGCTACCCGCCGGGACCGGAGACATGCGGGCCCGCGGCCTGGCTGCTCACGGCACCCGCTCCCGTCCCGGCGTGGCAGGCGATCTTGCCGACGCCCACCATGGCGGTGAGCGCGCCGACGCCGACCTGTCCGGTACGCGGGCAGCGGGCCACGATGGAGAACGTCATGCCGGCGGGACGGCCCGTCCGGACGCGCCGAATCCCTGGTGGCGCGCCGCGTGGCTGCGGCTCAGGGCGTGTGCGCCGCCGGCCGGGCGGTGTGCGGACCGTCCGCACCCGGGGACCCGGCTTCGGCGTCGAGGTCGGCGGCCGGTTCCTCGACCGGGCGGCGCACCTCCCGGCGCCAGGCCTGGACCGCGGCGGCCAGAACCCCGGCGACGGGCACCGCCAGGAACAGCCCCAGCAGCCCGAAGGCGGAGGCGGCCCCGGTGGTCAGCAGCAGGACCACGAGCGGGTGGAAGCTGATCGCGCGGGACAGCAGCAGCGGTGCCAGCACGTTGCCCTCGATCTGCTGCACCACCACGACGATGAGCAGCGCCCACAGCGCCGTCGTCCAGCCGCCGGTGACGCCGGCGACCGCGACCGCCACCGCCCCGGCGATGGTCGCCCCCACCAGGGGGACGTAGCCGAACAGGAAGGTCAGCGCGCCGATCGGCAGGGCCAGCGGAACCCCGAGCGCCCACAGCCCGGCGCCGATGAGCACCCCGTCGATCAGGCCGGTGGCGGTGGCCGCGTAGAACCACGCGCCCGCCGTCCGCATACCGGCGCGGAACGCGGCCTCGGTGGGCGCCCGGTGCTCGACGGAGAGCACCCGGACGAACTGCCGCCACAGGCGGTCGCCGCTGGTGAGCCCGAAGAGGGTGAAGAACAGGGCGATGACCAGGACGGTGACCACCTGGCTCGCCGCATTCAGGCCCTGCGCCGCGGCCCCGCCGAGCCCGCCGAGCGCGGCGTTCACCGAGTCCTCCAGCTGACCGAGCACCTGCTCGAGCCCGGCGTTGTTGAGGTCGTCGGTCCGGTCCTGCGTCCACTCGGCGACCGAGTCGACGGCGTCGATGCCCGCGTCGACGAGCCCGGGCCATGCGCCGATCAGCTGGAGCACGAGGAAGCCCAGGACGCTGACGAAGAAGGCCAGGTAGGCGACGACGCACAGGATCGCGGCGAGCGCGGGAGGGACGCCGTGCCGCCGCAGCCGGCGGGCGATCGGCCACAGCATCGCCACCTGGGCGAGCCCGAGGACGACGGCTGCGGCGACGAACTGCACCTGCAGCACCAGCCAGATCGCTCCGACGGCGGCCAGCCCGAGCACCAGGAACCGTCCGGCGATCGTCGCCTCGCGCTGCAGCAGCGTCACGCGGTCCGGCGGCGGGAGCGCCGTCGGGCGGGGCGGGCCGTGCCGCGCCTCGGTGGGTTCCCCGGCGGAGGCCGCCGTCCGCTCCGCCATGCCTGCCTCCCCGCCCGCTCCGTCGTCCCCACGTCGGTGGTCCGACGTCGGGGTGCCCGGACCATCCTGGCGGCCTCGGTGCGCCCTGTGCTGGCGCGATCGGTCGTGTCGTGGACGGGCAGCATGGACGTCCGACGCCATGTCGAGCGCCGCTGCCCGAGCTGAGGCGCGGACGCCCCGGTCCGCACGGGGCGGACCGGGGCGTCCGGCAGCGGGGTGCCTACCGCAGGTCGAAGCGGTCCAGCTCCATCACCTTGACCCAGGCGGCGGTGAAGTCCCGCACGAAGGCCTCCTGCGCGTCGTCGGCCGAGTAGACCTCGACGATGCCGCGCAGGATCGAGTTCGAGTTGAACACCAGGTCGACCGCGGTGGCCGTGCGCACGACGTTGCCGTCGGCGTCCAGCCCCTCGTAGACGCCCTCGCCCTCGGCGGCGGTGCGCCACGAGATGCCCAGGTCGAGCAGGTTGCGGAAGAAGTCCTGCGACAGGACGCCCGGGCGGTCGGTGAAGACGCCGTGCTGCACGCCGCCGGTGTTGGCGCCGAGCACCCGGAGGCCGCCGACCAGGAGCGTCATCTCCTTGGCGGTGAGCTCCAGCATGTACGCCTTGTCCACCAGGAGCGTCTCCGGCTGCAGCTTGCTGCCCGGCGCGATCCAGTTGCGGAAGCCGTCGGCCCGCGTCTCCAGCCAGCGGAAGTTGTCGACGTCCGTCTGCACCTGCGAGGCGTCGGTGCGGCCGGGGTGGAACGGCACGGTCACCTGCACGCCGGCGTCCGCCGCCGCCTTCTCCACGGCGGCACTGCCGCCGAGGACGATCAGGTCGGCCAGCGAGACCTTCTTCCCGGTCTGCTGCTCGAACTCGCCCTTGACCCGCTCCAGCACCGGCAGCACGTCCCGGACGCCCTCGTTGGCCGCCCAGTTGATCTGCGGCTCGAGGCGGATCCGGGCGCCGTTGGCGCCACCGCGCTTGTCCGTGCCGCGGTAGGACGCGGCGGCCGACCAGGCCGTGTGCACCAGCTGGGAGACGGTCAGGCCGGAGGACAGCAGCCGCTGCTTCAGGTCGGCGATCTCGGCCTCGCCCACGAGTTCGTGGTCGACGGCGGGGACCGGGTCCTGCCAGATCAGGTCCTCCGCCGGGACGTCGGGTCCCAGGTAGCGCACCTTCGGCCCCATGTCGCGGTGCAGCAGCTTGAACCAGGCGCGGGCGTACTGGTCGGCGAAGTACTCCGGGTCGTCCCGGAAGCGCTCCGCGTACGCGCGCAGCTCCGGGTCGACCTTCAGCGCCATGTCCGCGGTGGACATCATCGGGGGGTTCTTCTTGCCCTCGATGTGCGCGTCAGGGACGAGCTCCTGAGCCTCGGGCTCCTTGGGCTGCCACTGCTTGGCGCCTGCCGGGCTCTCGACGAGCTCCCAGTCGAAGCCGAAGAGCATGTCCCAGTAGGTGTTGTCCCACTGGGTCGGCGTCGGGGTCCAGGCGCCCTCGAGGCCGCTGGTGATGGTGTCGGCACCCTTGCCGGTGCCGTGCTGGCTGATCCAGCCGATGCCGTTGCCGTGCACCGGGCAGCCCTCGGGCTCCGGACCGACGAGCTCGGGGTTGCCCGCGCCGTGGGTCTTGCCGAAGGTGTGGCCACCGGCGATGAGCGCGACGGTCTCCTCGTCGGTCATGCCCATGCGGCGGAAGGTCTGCTTGATGTCGTGGCCGGAGCCCAGCGGGTCGGGCTTGCCCTTCGGGCCCTCCGGGTTGACGTAGATCAGGCCCATGGTCACGTTGGCCAGGGGGCCCTCGTCGAGGTCCAGCGGGTCGTCGCCGGCGTAGCGCTCGTCGCCGAGCCAGGTGTCCTCGGGACCCCAGAAGACCTCCTGAGGCTGCCAGCTGTCCTCGCGGCCGAAGGCGAAGCCGAAGGTCGGCAGGCCCATGTCGTCGTGGGCGACGTTGCCGGCGAGAACCAGCAGGTCGGCCCAGGAGAGCTTGCGGCCGTACTTCTGCTTGATCGGCAGCAGCAGGCGGCGGGCCTTGTCGAGGTTGGCGTTGTCCGGCCAGCTGTTGAGGGGGGCGAACCGCTGGCCGCCCTCGCCGCCACCGCCGCGGCCGTCGGCGATCCGGTAGGTGCCGGCCGCGTGCCACGACATGCGGATGAACAGCGGGCCGTAGTGGCCCCAGTCGGCCGGCCACCAGTCCTGCGAGGTGCGCATGACCTCGACGACGTCGCGCTTGACCGCCTCGACGTCCAGCTGCGCGAAGGCCGCCTTGTAGTCGAAGTCCACACCCAGTGGGTCGGAGTCCTTCGAGGGCTTGTTCAGCACCTGCAGGTCGACCTGGTTGGGCCACCAGTCGCGGTTGGTGTGCGGGCGCCCCCCGGTGTGCGCCTCCGGCGACGGGATCGCCGGGTTCTCGCTCTCGCTGGTGCTCTCGGTCTGGACCTTGTTGGTCTCGTCCTTCACGGTGTGCCTCTCTGTGCTGCGGATCTGGCGGGGAATCAGGGAGCGGACGGGCGGGTGGCGCAGGCGGGGCAGCGGCCCCAGAAGACGACCTCGGCCTCGTCGACGACGAAACCTGCGTCGTCGGACGGGGTGAGGCACGGGGCGGCCCCGACCGTGCAGTCGACGTCGACGATCGCACCGCAGTCGCGGCAGACCAGGTGGTGGTGGTTGTCGCCGACGCGTGCCTCGTAGCGCGCCGCCGAGCCCTGCGGCTGGATGCGCCGCACCAGGCCGGTGTCGGTGAGCACCCGCAGGACGTCGTAGACGGCCTGGTGGGAGATCGCGTCCAGCCGGGTGCGCGCGGCGGTGATCAGCGCGTCGGTGTCCAGGTGGGGGTGCGCGTGCACGGCGTCCAGGACCGCCAGGCGCGGGCGGGTGACGCGCAGGCCGACGGCGCGCAGCGCGCGTTCGAGTCCTGCGGGGTCGGGCACGGATCGATCCTGCTGGCTTTCCTTGAAACGGTCAAGAGAAGTCGGGGTGAACGTGGACATAGTTCCGCGGCGAGCAGCGTGGCGGGGAGGTTCTCGACCGCCGGCTCGCCCTCGGCACCAGGGGCTGCTCCGAGGACGTGATCGGGATGGAGCCTGAGCAGCGGTGTCGCTGCTCCTCTGCATTGCCATGACGACCTTCTCCGTGACGACCGGCCGGCGCAGGAACACCTCGGCTCCCACCGGGGCCTCGTTCGAGAGCGGTCGCCGTGCGGACAGCAAGGAGGACGCAGCCGCAGTTCGGTCGCGGCCCGCCGGGGCACCTGGCGGAACCGTGCCGGAGGGTCACGAGGATCGGAGGGACGTGATGGTCAGCGCGCCCGGCGACGTGGTGCTCGCCGCGCTGCCAGAGGCACCGGTGGGATCCCTGGAGACGATCGGGACACCCGTTCTCTGGACGGCGACCATCGCTGTCGTCATCGCCCTGCTGCCCCTGGACTTCGCGATCACCCGCCGGCCGCACGCCGTCTCGCTGCGCGAGGCGGTGGGCTGGCCGGTCTTCTAGGTGGCGTTGCCGTTGGCCTTTGCCGTCTTCGTCTGGGGCCAGTACGGCTCCCAGACGGGCCTCGAGTACCTGACCGGGTACCTCGTGGAGAAAGTCCCCGTCGGTGGACAACCTGTTCGTCTTCATGCTGCTGTTGTCAGCGTTCGCGGTGCCGGCCGAGCTGCAGCAGCGGGTCCTGCTCTACGGCATCGTCGGCGCGCTGGTGCTGCGCGGCATCTTCATCGCGCTGGGTGCGGCGGTCCTGGCGAACCAGAGCTGGGCCTTCCTGCTGTTCGGGGCCATCCTGCTGGTCACCGCCGTGAAGATCCTCCGGGACCAGGCATCCGGGCACGGCAACGACGTCGACGTGTCCTCGATGCGGTCGGTGAAGTTGTTGCGCCGGTTCATGCCGGTCACCGACACGTACCAGGGCCCGCGGATGTTCGTGCAGCAGGGTGGCCGGCGGGCGGCGACCCCGTTCGCGCTCGTGGTGAGCGCCGTCCTGGTGACCGACGTCGTCTTCGCCGTGGACTCGGTCCCCGCCGTCTACGGCATCACTGGGGACCCGTACCTGCTCTTCGCCACCAACGCCTTCGCACTGCTCGGGCTGCGGGCGCTCTACTTCGTCCTGGAGGGGGCGCTCAGCAGGCTGGTGCACCTGGGCTACGGCCTGGCCGCCATCCTGGCCTTCATCGGCACCAAGCTCGTCCTCCACTGGGCACACGGGGTCTGGCCCGGGGTTCCGGAGATTCCCACCCTGCTCTCCCTGGGCGTGATCGTGGTGGTCCTCGCCCTGGTGACCGCGACCAGCCTCTACGCGACCCGCGGCGACCAGCGCGGCGAGGAGCACCCCGAGCACCAGACGGGCCACGTGTCCCATCCCGGCGGGGTGCCCCGATCGCGCGCGGACGCCGGGACCGACACCCCGCCGAGGCAGGATCGCAGGTGAGCGGCGCGCCGGGGCCGCCGGCCTCGGAGCCGGGACGCCGCCCTCGGGTGCGCTCGGGGCCTGGCCGGGGCACCGGCTTCCAGCGGCTGCCTCCGGCTCGGGTGCACCGGAGGGGCGAACTCGTGCCGGCGGGTCACCTCGGCCGGACAGCCCTGCGGCACCATCTCCGTGTGCCGACCCTCCGCATCGCCCAGGATGCCGCCGCCGACGAGCTGCTGAGCCGCGACCCGCTCGCGCTGCTGATCGGCATGCTGCTGGACCAGCAGTTCCCCATGGAGCGGGCCTTCGGCGCCCCTCGCCTGCTCGCGGACCGGCTGGGCGTCGACACGCTGTCGGCCGAGCAGTTGGCGTCGATGGACCCCGACGAGCTGGTCGGCATCTTCCAGGGGCCGCCGGCGCTGCACCGCTACCCGGGTTCGATGGCCGGCCGCACGCAGCAGGTGTGCCGGGCGCTGGTCGCCGACCACGACGGCCAGGTGCCCGGGCTCTGGGCCGACGAGCCGACCGGTGCCGTGCTGCTGAAGCGGCTCCAGGCGCTACCGGGGTTCGGTGCGCAGAAGTCCAGGATCTTCCTCGCCCTGCTCGGCAAGCAGTACGGCGTGACGCCCGACGGGTGGCGGGAGGCCGCCGGGGACTACGGCGCGGACGGTTCCCGGCGGTCGGTCGCCGACATCACCGGCCCCGAGAGCCTGGCCGAGGTGCGGGCGTTCAAGCAGGAGCAGAAGCAGGCGGCCAAGGCGGCGAGGCAGCCGACCGGGAAGTAGCGGAGGACACGAGCGTCGGGCCTCCCGCGGTGGCACGATGGGTTGTGCACCGCGCAAAGCCCGGGGTCCCCAGGGCGCACGGTCGTGGAGGGATGGAGCCCGTGGCCTCGAGCCAGCAGTTCCCGCGGTCGCGCAGGCCGGAGCCGGTCCTCATCACCGAGGCCGAGATCAGCCCCGCCGAGCAGCACGCCGCCCGCAAGCGCCGCTACGCGATCACCATGGTCATCAGGGCGGTGTTCGTCATCCTGGCGGCGACGTTCTACCAGGTCGTCTGGCTGATGCTGATCTTCGCGTTCCTCGGCACGGTGCTGCCCTGGATCGCGGTCCTCATGGCCAACGACCGGCCGCCGAAGAAGAAGAAGGACATGCGGGGCTACACCCCGCGGCCGGACCGCCAGCTGGAGAGCCCGGCGGCAGCGAAGGTGCGGGTCATCGACGTCTGACCGCACGTCCGCGCTCCCGCCGGCTGCACTGCGCCGGGAGGCGTCTCGCCGCCGGTGTCATCATGGTCGGCGGCGGTGCCCGGCCTCGGCTGCGGCCCGCCGCAGGACACATCGTCGAGCAGGGAGCCCGCATGAGCAGCAGCGACATCCTCGAGCGCCCGGACGTCCGAGACGCCGACACCGGCAACGCCAACGAGGTCTTTCACTACGTGCGCAAGAACAAGATCGCCGAGAGTGCCGTGATGGGCACGATGGTCGAGGCGCTGTGCGGCGAGGTCTTCCCGGTGACGAAGAGCCCGAAGCCGGGCAGCCCGGTCTGCCCCGCGTGCAAAGAGGTCTACGAGCAGCTCAAGAAGGACTGAGCGCCGAAGCCTTCGCGCTGTCGTCCCGAGCGGGCCGGAGGGTCCGCGCAGGGACGACGCGGCGGTTCATCGGCGGCCGGGGAGGCACCTGGCCGCGGTGCCGGTCCGGAGGCCGCGGTGCCGGTCCGGAGGCCGCCATGTCACGGCCGCAGGCCGAGCCGCCGCGCCTCTTCCTCGAGCTTGGCCGCCCGCCGGGCCCGCCGACGGCGGTCGTGCCGGCGCAGCGGGGCAGGCCAGCGCGCCTGGATGGTGGTGTTGAGCTCGGCGCCCAGCAGCACTGCCATCCCGAAGAAGAAGCAGAACAGCAGCGCGCCGATCGGCGCCGCGAGCGCCCCGTAGGGCAGCGCCGTGGTCAGGATGTCGCCGATGTAGGCGCGCAGCAGGAGCGCCGCGACGAGGAAGAAGCCCAGGGCCAGCAGCGCACCCGGCAGGTGCCGGCGCCACGGGAGCCGGTGGGGCAGCACCACGTGGAAGAAGCTGGTGAGGGCCAGCAGCAACCCGACGAGGACGAGCGGCCAGTAGACGGCGTCGATGAGCATCGCCGTGGTGTCCCGCCAGTCCGCGGGGGCCAGCCCGGTCAGGGTCTCCCGGCCCAGGACGAGCAGCGGCAGGGTGAGCACCGCCATGATCATCCCGACGACGAACAGCCAGAGGGCCTTGAGCCGGGTACGGATCGGGCCGCGCACGTCGCGCTGGTCGTAGGCGATCACGATCGTGTTCATGAACGTGGCCGTGGCCGACGAGCCCGCCCACAGCGACACGAGGAAGCCCAGGCTCACCACGTCCAGCCGGCCTGACCGGAGGATGTCGTCGAGCGTGGGTGCCACCAGCGAGTCGACCACGCCCGGCGTGAGCGCCTCGGACGAGGCGTCGAGCAGCTGCTCCTCGATCCGGAGCACCGTGTCACTGCCGATGACGGCGCCCAGGTAGCCCAGGGAGCCGAGCAGGCCGATCAGCAGCGGTGGCACCGACAGGATCTGCCAGAAGGCCGCCTCGGCCGACAGCCCCAGGATGCGGTCCTGCCAGGCCTTCGACGCCGTCCGGCCCAGCACCTGCAGCGGTACGCGCAGCACCGCGGGCCAGCGCCGCAGCCGCGACGGCCCGGGCTCCTCGCCGCGGGGAGCTTCGGGAGCCTCCGTGGGCGGCTGCCCGGCAGCACCGTCCCGCTCGGCCTGCGCGGCCGAGCCGCCGGGCAGGACGGTGCTCACTACAACAGTGTGCACGCCACCGTGCCGCACAGCGGCCGCGGTGCGGGAGGAGTGCTGGTCAGGCCGCCCGCGGGCGCGGTCGACGGCCACCCGGTGACGGCGGGCTGCCGGGGGTCGTACCGGCCGGACCCGCCGGGGGGGCGGCGGGCTCCGGGGGAACGCACCGGATGACGGCCTCGGCCGCGTAGCGGGTGTTGAACTGCTCCCGCTTGATCTCCGAGCCCGTCGTCAGGTCGCGGAACACCCGCGTGACGGTCACGTCGAAGCCGGGGACCCCCGACTGCGGGATGCAGTCGCCGTCGTCGGGCTTCTCCAGCTCGGCGGGCTCCCGACGGTTGGTGCGCGGGCCCTCGATCGCCTGGATCTCGTACCGCTTCGTCCCGTAGAAGGTCACCGTCAGCGATCCGCTGGTCGTGGCGGTGTCGACGTAGATGCCGGTGTCGCTGTCATTGCGCCACTGCAGGTCGATGAGGCCCTCGTAGACGGTGGCCTCCCGGCCGGCGGGGTAGCGGTCGATGTAGAAACTGTGCGGCTTGTGGTAGACGTCCTCGAGGCCGGCGAAGAAGACCGCGTTGAACATCGTGGTGGCGAACTGGCTGACCCCGCCGCCGACGGCCTTGGACAGCTGGCCGCCGCTGATCACGGTGGCCTCCACGTAGCCCTGCGGGACGCCGCGGGGGCCGGTGTAGCCGTTCAGGCTGAACGTCTCGCCCGGCAGGACCAGGGCGCCGTCGACCTCCGCGGCCACCACGCGGATGTTGGTGCCGCTGGCGGGGTTGGAGATCCGCGTCGTGAAGCTGCTGACCTCCTCGCGGATGCCCAGCGCCTCGGCCTCCTCGGTGGTGAGGTCGGCCGGGACCGGGCCCAGTTCCGCCGTCACCGACCGCGGAGCGGGGTCGGGTAGCACGGCGAGCAGCTGCTCGGACAGCACGGCCGGGTCGATGCCGGTGCCGTCCACGGACGGGACGACCGAGACGGACCCGCCGGAGATCTGGAAGGTGGCGTCCTCGGCGGGGGTGCCGAAGCGCCCGAGCTCGTCGCCGAGAGCCGTCTGGAGCTGTGCGGGGTCGATGCCCACGGTCAGCGTGCCGTCCTGCTCCGGCGTGAAGGTCAGGGACGCCGCGATCGCCTCCGCCGACACCTCCGCCGTCGTGCCGCCGTCCTGGCTGACCACGGCCACCGGCGCGGCGAGGCCGGGGGTGACGGTCTCGTCGAGGACACGCTGCGCCTCGGCCTGGTCCACCGTCACGGCCGCGACGTCGACGGGGAGCTCGATCGGCGTCGCCGGGTCGCTCCCGGCCGTCAGCGCCTCGGTGATCGCCTCCGCGGCACCGTCGCGGTCCAGGGTGCGGCCGTCCTGGGGAGCGACCACGGATGCGGTGGTCCCCTCGATCGCGATCGTGGCGTCCACGGGCGCGCGGTCGACCTGCTCGGCCAGCGTGTCCATCTGCGCGGCCAGCGCGGTGTCCTCGCCGGTGAGGACCGGGTCGACCTCGCGGTCGGAGAACAGGGTGACCACGCGGGTCCAAAGGTTCAGCGGCTGGTCGTCGGCGACGTCGACCGTCGCGTCGACGTCGAGGCCGATGCCGGCGGTGGCCGGGGAGAAGGGGAGGGTGACGTCGTCGGCGCGCACCTGGTGCTCCGCGTCGATCCGGGGGGCCAGCTGCTCCTCCAGGACTGCGGCTGCCCGGGCGGGGGAGAGGCCGCCGACCTCGACGCCGGCCACCACGGTGGACCGCGGCACGTCCCCGGAGGCGAGGGCCAGGTCGGCGCCGTAGGTCGCGGCGAGCACCGCGACAGCGCCGGCGGGGATCAGCACGGCGCGGCGACGCCACCACGGACCGCCGGGGCCGCCCGCACGAGGCTGCGCGGGCGGCGTGCCGTCGGCCGTGCCGGTGCGGTGGCCGTCCGCCAGCGGGGGGACGACGGCGGTCGGGTGCTCCGAGTCCTCCAGGGCGTGACCGGACAGGTCCAGTCGCTGGGTGCCCTCCAGGTCCTCCGGGGCCGGCGCGGTCCCGGACGGAGTTGCTCCGGCGTGCGCAGGCACCTCGGAGGAGGGGGCAGCCGACGGCGGCTGGACCACGGCGGGCTCGGCGGGCGGCTGCGCGGCCGGCGACGGGGCGGGAGGCGGCTGGGCGGCGACCGGCGGGGTCTCCGGACCCCCGCGCTGCCATTCCCGGCCGACGGGGCGGGTGTCATCGGGCTCGGCACCGAAGCCCTGATCCGGGGTCGTCGGTGCCGGTCGTCCGTCGCCACCGTCCGCAGGCATGCGGACGGTCTCGTCCGATACGGGGTACTGCTGGGACATCGGGTCTTCCTCCGGTCGCCGCTGGCCGGGGGTCCCCGGGAACGACGGAGCCGCCGGCCCGACCCCCGCACGGGGCGGGGAGTCGGACGCGGCGGCGTCGTCGGGTGAGGCAGTCATCGCGGGCGCGACGATATCGCCTCGCTCATGCAGTTACGCGCTGGTCGCCCTCTGTGTCGATGATGTCGACGGCGATGTCACGGAGCTTGCTCTCGTATTCGCGGGCGTGGTGCCCGCAGAAGACCAGGTCGCTACCGCTCGCGAGAACGACACGAACCTTTGCCAGGGCTCCACAGCGGTCGCAGTGGAACGGGACGACGAGGTCATCGGTGGGCGGGGTCGACGTCAGCGTCTGGGTCATCTGGCTCATCACTCGCTCTCTACCGCACGGACCCGCGGCTGCGGATCGGCCTCCTGCACAGCGCCAGGATGGCCCCTCGTGTTCCCGTTCTCGATGCCATCGTCGCGGACTCGCCGAAAGAGATGAGTCCGTGACCGACGGGGGCACCGTGGCCGGGTCCAGCAGGGGACATCACTGGGTTGGAACTGGTGGAGCACGTACTGGTCGTCATCGGAGCCCCGGGTGGGAGTCCGGGACGACCGTCTGTCCTCTGCTGCCTTGCCTCTCCCACGCTACGCCGTCTACCCGAGCGATGCCGTCGTACACCGGTCGTCACCCAACCGACACCATGTGCTCGCCCGCACGAGTGAGCCCCACCCCTCGGCACGATCGTCCCGAGTGGGCCCCGGAGGGGTCCGCGCAGGGACGATGGGCCGGCTCGGCGCAGCAGGAGGACGGCTCGTGGCTGCGGTGTCGTCCGGAGGACGACGATGTCCTAGTCCAGGTAGTCGCGCAGCACCTGGGAGCGGCTGGGGTGGCGCAGCTTCGACATGGTCTTGGACTCGATCTGGCGGATCCGCTCACGGGTGACCCCGTAGACCTGTCCGATCTCGTCCAGGGTGCGCGGCTGGCCGTCGGTCAGGCCGAACCGCAGCCGGACCACGCCGGCCTCCCGCTCCGACAGCGTCTGGAGCACGCTGGTCAGCTGGTCCTGCATGAGGGTGAAGCTGACCCCGTCGACGGCCACGACGGCCTCGGAGTCCTCGATGAAGTCGCCGAGCTGGCTGTCGCCCTCGTCGCCGATGGTCTGGTCGAGGCTGATCGGCTCCCGGGCGTACTGCTGGATCTCCAGCACCTTGTCCGGGGTGATGTCCATCTCCTTGGCCAGCTCCTCCGGCGTGGGCTCGCGGCCCAGGTCCTGGAGCAGCTCGCGCTGGATGCGGCCGAGCTTGTTGATGACCTCGACCATGTGCACCGGGATGCGGATGGTGCGGGCCTGGTCGGCCATGGCGCGGGTGATGGCCTGGCGGATCCACCACGTCGCGTAGGTCGAGAACTTGTAGCCCTTGGTGTAGTCGAACTTCTCGACGGCGCGGATCAGACCGAGGTTGCCCTCCTGGATCAGGTCCAGGAAGGCCATGCCGCGGCCGGTGTAGCGCTTGGCGAGGGAGACCACGAGGCGGAGGTTGGCCTCGAGCAGGTGGTTCTTGGCGCGCTCGCCGTCGCGGACGATCCAGTTGAGGTCCCGGCGCATCTGCGGCGAGATCTTCTGGCCCTCCTCCTCGACCTGGCGCAGCCGCTCGGAGCCGTAGAGACCGGCCTCGATCCGCTTGGCGAGGTCGACCTCCTCCTCGGCGTTGAGGAGCGCGACCTTGCCGATCTGCTTGAGGTAGGCGCGGACGGAGTCGGCCGACGCGGTGAGCTCGGCGTCCTTGCGGGCCTGGCGGAGGGCCTCGGACTCCTCCTCCTCGTCCCACTCGAAGTCGGTGCCGCCCTCGGCGGTCTCCTCGTCGGGAGCGACCTCGACGCCGTCCTTGCCGGTGACGACGGTCTCGTCGAGCTTGAGACCCTCGCTCCCGGCGTCGACGACGGCGACGGCGGCGGCGGCGGCGCCGTCGGTGGCCACGGCCGTGAGGACGGTGCCCTCACCAACGGCGGTGGAGGGGGTGATCGCCGGCTTGGTGCGGCTCTTGGCCGGCGCCTTCGCGGCGGCGGACTTGGCCGGTGCCTTCTTCCGGGCGGCCGCCGGCTCGACGGCCTTCTTCGCACGGGTACCGGCCGCGGCCGTCCTGGCGCGCGGAGAGGTGCTCGCTGCGGCTGCTTCCGGTGCTGGCTGGTCGGCGGGCACTCAGGTTCCTTCCCGTACTGGGTTCGTTCCCCGGGGGACCGTGTGGTCCGCGGGCAGCGGCTCCGGCCAGTGCCCCGAGGCGGGGGAGGGCCCGGCAATCCGGCGCGGCGTTTGACCGCGTTCGGGGCAGGGGATCCCTCCCGGCTGGAGGGCGACGGGCTGGGGCTTCCCCATTGTAACGGCGTCCCGCCGCGTTTCCATCGCCTCGGATCGGAGCTCCTCGCTCCGACGGGGCGGACCGGGTCGACCCGGGAGGGGAACGCGCCGTTCCGGGGGCACGCCGGTCAGGGCTCCAGCTGCTCGGCCGCCGCCAGGGCGGCCCCGACGATCCCGGCGTCGTTCTGCAGCTCGGCCGGCACGACCGGGGTCCGGGTGGTGAGCAGCGGCACCCACTTGTGGGCCTTCTTGCTCACCCCGCCACCGACGATGATCAGGTCCGGCCACAGGCCCGCCTCGAGGACGTCCAGGTAGCGGTCCACGCGCGCGGCCCATTCCGGGTAGCTGAGCTCCTCGCGCTCCCGGGCGGCCGCGGACGCGCGCCGCTCACCGCCCTCGCCGTCGACCTGGATGTGCCCGAACTCGGTGTTGGGCACCAGCCGGCCGTCCACGAACAGGGCGCTGCCGATGCCGGTGCCGAAGGTGAGCATCAGCACGACGCCGCTGCGGTCCCGGCCGGCGCCGTAGCGCATCTCCGCCAGGCCCGCGGCGTCGGCGTCGTTGAGCGTCGTCACCTCGCCGGGGATGTACCGGGACAGACCGGCGTCGACATCGGTCCCGATCCAGCTCTTGTCCACGTTCGCCGCCGTGTGCGCGACCCCGGACTTCATCACCCCCGGGAACGTCACGCCGACCTGGCCGGTCCAGCCGAAGGTGTTCACGATCGTCGCGACGACGTCGTAGACCGGCTCCGGAAGCGACGGCTGCGGGGTCTCGATCCGCACCCGCTCGCCGACGAGCCGCCCCTCGTCCAGATCGACCAGGCAGCCCTTGATGCCGCTGCCGCCGATGTCCACCCCGAAGCCCTGCACGCCGACAGGTTAGTAGAAGGACCACCCTCCCCCCGCGCCTCGCTGGCTCGCCACGGGACCCTGAGGGTGGCCGTTCCAACACCTCACGGCGGTGCGCCCTGCGGCAGGATCTTGGTCATGAGCTCCTCCGGCCGGGCCGACGTCCTCCCTTCCCAGCTCCTCGAACTGGCCGTCGCGGCCGCCCGTGAGGCGGCCGACCTGGTGGCCCGCGGACGCGACGGCGCGGGGGAGCACGTCGGCACCAAGTCCAGCCCGGTCGACGTCGTGACCGCGGTGGACGCGGCCAGCGAGGCGCTGCTGGTGGACCGGCTGCTCGGGGCCCGGCCGGACGACGGCGTCCTGGGGGAGGAGGGTGCGTCCCGGGACGGGACCAGCGGGGTGCGCTGGGTCGTGGACCCCATCGACGGCACGGTCAACTTCCTCTACGACCTCCCCGCCTACGCGGTGTCGGTCGCCGCGGAGGTCGACGGCGTGGTCCGGGCCGGGGTGGTGCTGAACGTGGCCACCGGCGAGCTCTTCACCGCCACGTCCGGAGGCGGAGCGTGGCTGGCCGCTCCGGGGCGGCCGGTGCGCCGGCTCGCGGTCACCGGGCCGTCCGCGCTGGACCGCACCCTCGTGGGCACCGGCTTCGGCTACCGGGCGGAGCAGCGCCGCGCCCAGGGCGAGGTCGTCGCCCGCCTGTTGCCGCGGGTGCGCGACATCCGCCGGTACGGGAGCGCGGCCCTGGACCTCTGCGCCGTCGCGGCCGGCCGTCTCGACGCCTACTACGAGCTGGGCCTCAACCCCTGGGACCACGCGGCGGGCGCGCTGGTCGCCGCCGAGGCGGGGGCCGTGGTCGCCGGGCTCCCGGGTACGTCCCCCGGGGATCCGATGGTGATCGCGGCCGCACCCGCGGTGGCCGAGGAGTTCCTGGACCTGGTGGCCGAGCTGCACCGCTGACAGCCGCGCCCGGTCAGCAGCCGGTGGGGACGTCCTCGTCGGGGACCAGCGCCGCCTCGACGTCCTCGACGGTGGCGAGGCCGGTGAACTGCGGCCCCAGGACCAGGTCGACCTCCGCCGTGGCGCGGGTGTCCTGGTGCTCGCCGGCACCCGGGAGGTAGGCCGACAGGTAGCGGGCCTGGTCGCGGCCGCGGGCGCCGAACCGGATCTCCCCGACGCCCTCGACCTGGCGCCGGCCGGAGTCGTTGGCCACCTCGTTCACCGTGAGGCCGCGCGCCCGCAGTTCCTCGGCCACCTGGCCGGCCAGGCCGCTGGAGTCCGTCGCGTTGAACACGCGGACCAGGACGCTGCTCGGCTCGAGCGACGGCGGCGCGGCCTCGGCGCTGGCGCAGGCCTGGGCCTGCGCGGCCTCCCGGGCGCGGTCCTGGCGCACCACGGTCCACCAGACGGCACCGGCGGCGAGGGCCAGCACGAGCAGGAAGATCAGCGGAGGAAGCGGCCGGCGGCCACTGCGGGGGCGCACCGGGGGGCGGGCGGCGGTGCGCTCGGTCACGGTGATGCTCCTCGGGTGTTGCATCCGGCAGGCGCGGCGTCTGCCCGGTCCACGGTGCGACCGGACGGCCCGCGACCTGGTGCGGACGGCTGTCGGCTGGAGCTTAGGGGCGGGGCGCGCCGCTAGATCGCACCGTCGTCCAGCGCGGCGCGTCCCCGCTCCACGCAGGGATCGATCCGCTCGGCGTAGCCGGTGGTGTCCTTGCCGGCCATGGCCCCGGCGGCCGAGCGGGCGACGATCCCGGCGACGATCGCCGCGAACTTGAAGTAGGCGAAGCCCACGTACCAGGACAGGTCGGAGAGGTCCAGCCCGCTGCGCTCGGCGTAGCGCGCCGCGACCTCCGCGCGGGTGGGGAAGCCCTCCAGCGCCGTCACGGTGCTCTGCCCCGCGACGCTGCGCTCGCCGGCCTGCGGCCAGTAGACGTGGAGCATGCCCAGGTCGGCCAGCGGGTCGCCCAGGGTCGACATCTCCCAGTCCAGCACCGCGCGGACGCGGCCGGGGACCCCCGGGTCGAGCAGGCAGTTGTCCAGCCGGAAGTCGCCGTGGACGATCCCGTGCCGCTGCGTCGTGGGCACGGTCTCCGCCAGCCGTGCGGCGAGGGCGTCCAGGCCCGGGCGCTCGCGGTCGCGGGTCGCCTCCCACTGCTGGGTCCAGCGGCGCACCTGGCGGCCCATGAAGCCCTCCGGGCGGCCGAAGTCGGCCAGGCCCACCGCGACGTGGTCGACGGAGTGCAGGTCGGCCAGGACGTCGACCAAACCCTCGCCGATCGCGCGCCGCCGGGCGGGGTCGTCGGCGTAGCCCTCCGGGATCCGGTCGATGACGTGCAGGCCGACGACGCGCTCCATCACGTAGAACGGTGCCCCCAGCACGGAGGTGTCGGTGCACAGGTGCAGCGTGCGGGGGACCGGGACCGGCGTGGGACCCAGCGCCGAGATCACCCGGTGCTCGCGGGCCATGTCGTGCGCGGTGGCCAGGACGGCCCCGGTGGGTGGTCGCCGGAGGATCACGGCGTCGTCCGCCGACCCGCCCTCCGGGGTCACCACGTAGGTGAGGTTCGACATGCCCGCGGCGATCAGCTCGACGGTCACCGACCGCCAGCGGTCGTGCCCGAGGACCGAGGCCAGGTACGGGCCGACGACGGCGGGATCGGCACCTGCGGGAGTCGCCACGGCGGCAGGGTAACCTCTGGCGCTCCGCCGCCCGCCCGACCGCGCACGGGTCCGATGTGTCGCCTCTCCGGGGGCGGGCACAAATCGGGCCCTTGCAGCGTTGGCGGGCTGCCGGTGCTCTGCGAGGGGGACCGGCTGGACCGGGTGCCCCAGCAACGGGCCCCACGCAGACCACCGATCGCCCACCGGCGACCGGAAGGACGACGGCGCGCACCCGGCGCCGCGTCAGACGAGCGGGACGACACCCGCACGAACCCCGGAGGAGGGGCACACCCATGGCCACCGACTACGACGCCCCGCGCCGCAACGAGACCGACGAGCTCGGCGAGGACTCGCTGGAAGAGCTCAAGGCGCGGCGGGCCGAGGCGCAGTCCTCGTCCGTCGACGTCGACGAGACCGACTTCAACGAGAACCTCGAGCTCCCCGGTGCCGACCTGTCCGGTGAGGAGCTGACCGTCCGCGTGCTCCCGAAGCAGGAGGACGAGTTCACCTGCTCGCGGTGCTTCCTGGTGCAGCACCGCACCCGGCTCGCCTCCACGCGTGGCGACCAGACGTTCTGCCGCGACTGCGCCTAGAAGGACCCCGTCCTCCCCACCCTTCGCAGGCTCAGGGTGGGACCCGGGACGGGGCCGAACCGCAAGCCCGGCAAGGGGCCGTTCCAACACCTCACCTGGGGAACCGATGACCGACGGATCGGCGCGCACCGGCGCGCCCCGTGACGTCCCGCCCCCACGGCCGGTCGCCCCACCGGCGACGACGCCGGCCGAGGAGACCCCGCTGGCGCGGGCCGGCCGCGCGGTCGCCGAGGCGGTGGCCGGCCTCGCCGGGTCCGGCTCGGCGC
>NZ_POQT01000038.1 GCF_002938435.1 Blastococcus saxobsidens | reverse complement strand
CTCCGCCGCCACGATCTGCTCCAGCAGCGCCGCCGCCTCCGACGCGCTGCGCCGGGCCGGCAACCAGGCGCTCAACGGCTCGATACACGGCGACGGATCCGGATCCATCAGCTCCCACGGCGAGGGCCACCGGGTCCACCGGCAGCACGGTCACCCCGACCGCGAACCCGCCACCCGACGACATACCCGCAGGCTAGGGAGGGGGTACGACAGTTCCCGGAACGAGGCGACCCTCGCCCTCCCGACCTCCGGCCACGGCCGGTCATCCGCGCATGTCGTCCAGGGGGCGGGGCTCCGCTACGACGGCCAGGAAGATCCGGTACCCGCTCAGCTCCGCCTGCAGGTGCCTCGCCAGCCGCACCGGCATCGGGCTGCCCGGCCGGAGCTCCCTCGGAGGACCCATCCGCGCGAAGGGTCGTGCTCCCAGCCCTCTTGCCACGCGCGCAACCTCTCGGCGAGCCCGCTGGACACGCCCATGGCCAGCAGCTCCTCGGCCCCCACGTTCCCGGAGTGCTGGCTGTCGGGACCGTGCCAGACCGGCACCTCGACGCCGTACTCGGGCATCAGCGTCAGTCCCGGCAGCGGCTCCGCCGCCTCCTCCGCGCGCACCGCCGCAGTGTGCCGCGCGTCGCGGCGGCCGTCAGCGGGTGGTGCGCGGGGTGGCCGGGTGCGCGCCGGCGGTGACCAGGTCGGCCACGGCCTGGCGGGCGTCCCGGGCGGTGACGAGACCCTCGCCGACCAGGACGGCGTCGGCCCCGGCCGCGGCGTAGCTGATCAGGTCGTGCGGGCCGCGGACGCCGGACTCGGCGACCTTCACGACCTCCGACGGGAGCCCCGGGGCGATCTTCTCGAAGCTCGACCGGTCGACCTCGAGCGTGGTGAGGTCGCGGGCGTTGACCCCGATGACCGACGCACCCGCTGCCATGGCCCGGTCGGCCTCGGCCTCGGTGTGCACCTCGACCAGCGCGGTCATCCCGAGGGACTCCACCCGCTCCAGCAGCCCGACGAGCACGTTCTGCTCCAGCGCCGCCACGATCAGCAGGACGACGTCGGCGCCGTGCGCCCGGGCCTCGTGGACCTGGTAGCTGCTGACGATGAAGTCCTTGCACAGCACCGGGACGTCGACGACCGCCTTCACGGCCGTGAGGTCCGCGTGCGAGCCGCCGAAGCGGCGGCGCTCGGTGAGCACGGAGATGACCCGCGCGCCGCCGGCGGCGTACTGGCGGGCCAGCTCGGCGGGGTCGGCGATGTCGGCCAGGTCGCCCTTGCTGGGGCTCCGGCGCTTCACCTCGGCGATCACGCCGACGCCGGGGGCACGCAGCGCGGCGAGGGCGTCGAGCGCCGGGCGGGCCGCCTGCGCGGCGGCCTTCACCTCGTCGAACGGTGTGACGCCCTCACGGGCGGCCAGGTCGGCGCGGACACCGGCGACGATCTCGTCGAGCACGTTCACGACGCGGTCCCACTCTCGAGTGAGGTCCGGTGGTCGCTCATCGGCACCACTCCCTCTCGCACGTCGGTCCCCTCCGGGGCGGCTCGTCGACCCACTCTAGAAGGGCCACTTCCGGCCCCCGGCCCGGGGGCCGGAAGTGCCGATCCAACGCCGTTCCGCTATAGGGGGTCACCGCTGCGGGCAGGCGGGGGCGGCTCGGTCGGGTCCTCGCCGCGGTCGAGGGCCTTCCAGGCGTCCTGGGCGCGGTCCTCGTCGGTGCGCGGACGCGCCGGCGTCGCCGTCGTCGCCGTCCGCTCGTACCGGCGTCCCATGGCCGGCCAGGTCCGTCCCCGCACGGCGGTCAGCAGGCCGACGACGAGCGCGAGCAGGCCCGCCAGCAGCGACAGCGCCGGCCAGACCGGCGAGACGTCGACGGCCGTCGAGACGACGCTGCTGCCGGTCAGGCCCGGCAGGTCGGCCGCGGCGTCGGCCACTCCCCCGGCGAGCACGCGGACGCCGGACCACACCAGCGCGCCACCGGCAGCCGCCGTCACCAGCCCGACGGCGGCGCGACCGGCGCCGCGGACGGCGAGCAGCGCCACGGCCGCCGCCAGCAGGACGAGCCCCGCCGCCGTCGCCAGCGGTGCGACGTCGCCACCGGACAGCGCGGCGGACACCGGCGGCAGGGGGGAACGGCGCTCGGCGGTGACGTCGGCCCAGCGCTGGCCCGAGGCCGAGAGCACGAGCGCCCCGGCCACCAGGCAACCCAGCACCGCGCCCGTCAGCTCCCGCCGGGCACCGTCGCTCACGGCAGCTCCCGCAGGCTCTCCGCCGTCGCGATGGCCGACAGCACGGCCCGGGCCTTGTGCCGGGTCTCAGCCTCCTCCGTCGCCGCGTCGCTGTCGGCCACGACGCCCGCGCCGGCCTGGACGTACGCCCGCCCCTCGTGCAGCACGGCGGTGCGGATGGCGATCGCCATGTCCATGTCGCCGCTGGCGTCGACGTAGCCGACGGTGCCCGCGTAGAGCGCCCGCCGGGTCGGCTCCAGGGACTCGATGATGGTCATCGCGCTCGGCTTGGGCGCGCCCGAGACGGTGCCGGCGGGGAAGGTGGCGTCGAAGACGTCGAGCGCGTCGCAGCCGGGGCTGACCTCGCCGGCGACGGTCGACACCAGGTGCATCACGTGGCTGTAGAGCTCGACCCGCATGAAGTCGGGCACCTCGACGCTGCCCGGCACGCAGACGCGTCCCAGGTCGTTGCGCGCC
Source organism: Blastococcus saxobsidens (assembly GCF_002938435.1). Lineage (GTDB taxonomy): Bacteria > Actinomycetota > Actinomycetes > Mycobacteriales > Geodermatophilaceae > Blastococcus > Blastococcus saxobsidens. The sequence goes on along the minus strand of NZ_POQT01000038.1, from coordinate 44,437 downwards.
AGGTCGACCAGCATCACGTGCTCGGCGCGCTCCTTGGGGTCGGCCAGCAGGCCCTCGGCCAGCCGCAGGTCCTCCTCCTCGGTCGCACCCCGGGGGCGCGTGCCGGCCGGCGGGTGCACGACGGCGGAGGAGCCGGTCACGGTGACCAGCGCCTCCGGCGAGGAGCCGACCACGTCGAACGGCGTCTCCCGGCCGGCGAACCGCAGCAGGTACATGTACGGCGAGGGGTTGGTCGCGCGCAGCACCCGGTAGAGGTCCAGCGCCTCGACGTCGGTCTCCAGCTCGAACCGCTGCGCGAGCACCACCTGGAACGCGTCACCGGCGCGGATGTGCTCGCGCACCCGCTCGACGCCGGCCTCGTACTCCCCCGGGGCGAGGTTGCTGCGCACCTCCGGGGCGTCGGCCCGCTCGAACACCGCGACCCCGGGCGCGCCGGCCGCGGTGAGGGCAGCCGTCATCTCGTCGAGCCGGGCGACGGCGTCGTCGTACCCCTGCTCGCTCGCGCCGCCGAGCACGTTGGCGATCAGCAGGACCGAGCCGTCGCTGTGGTCCAGGACGACGAGGTCGGTCACCAGCATCATCGCCAGCTCGGGCATGCCCAGGTCGTCGGCGCTGGTCTCCGGCAGCCGCTCCAGCCGCCGGACGACGTCGTAGCCGAGGTAGCCCACCAGGCCGCCGGTGAGCGGCGGGAGCCCCTCCCGGCGCGGGCTGCGCAAGCGGCGGGCCAGCACGCGGACGGCGTCCAGCGGATCGGTCGGCAGGTCGTCGGTGAGGCCGGGCACGGACTCGCCCAGCCACTGGGTGCGGCCGTCGCGCTCGGTCAGGACGCCCGCGCTGCGCACGCCGACGAAGCTGTACCGGGCCCAGCGCTTGCCCTGCTCGGCAGACTCCAGCAGCACGGTCCCCGGCCGGTTGCCGGCCAGCGCCCGGTAGATGCCGACGGCGGTCTGCCCGTCGGCCAGGAGCCGGCGGGTCACCGGGACGACCGGTCCCTCGGCGGCCGCGAACTCCTCGCGGCCCGGGCTGGTGGTCCCGAACCTCATGACCGCTCCCCCGCCACCGCGGGCAGGGCCCGGAAGAAGCAGCTGCGCTCGCCGGTGTGGCAGGCGGCGCCCTCCTGGTCGACGACCACGAGCAGGGCGTCGCCGTCGCAGTCCACGCGCACCTCGCGCACCCACTGGCGGTTGCCGGAGGTCTCGCCCTTCACCCAGTACTCGCCGCGGCTGCGCGACCAGTACGTGGCCCGGCCGGTCGTGAGCGTGCGCCGCAGCGCCTCGTCGTCCATCCAGGCGACCATGAGCACCTCGCGGGTGTCGTGCTGCTGGACGACCGCGGCGACGAGACCGGCCGGGTCCCGGGAGAGCAGTTCGGCGACCTGCGGGTCGAGCGCGGGTTCGGGGGGCGGAACGGCGGACATGCCGCCAGTGTGCCGTGCGGGCCGCTCAGCCCTGCGGGGCGGTGAACCAGCGCCGTCCGGTGCCGATCAGCAGCAGTCCCAGCGCCACCAGCGGGAGCGCGGAGAAGAACAGCGCGAACACGCCGAGCACCCCGCCGATCCCCTCGGCCGCCGCGGCCGGACCGAGGAGGTCGCCCAGCCGCATCAGCCAGTACAGCGCGAGGCCCACCTGGATGGCGTGCGCCGCGATCACGGTGAGGAAGGCGACCCGGGAGCGCCGGGTCAACGCCAGGATGCCGCCGACGACGAGCAGCACGACCGTGCCGAGCTGGATGATCGAGAGGGTGGAACCCAGCCGGGTGAACTCGTGGGCCATGGCCGGGGCGGCGCCGGGGTTCTGCTCGACCGCCAGGCCGGCGATCGACGCGAAGAACCAGACGTACAGCGACGCGATGGTCACCAGGGCGCCCTGCACGAAGCTGAGCACCGCGGCGCCGACCACCTGCCCGGGACGCTGCGGTCCGCGCGGGCGGGTGGCCCACGCCGGCGGCCCGTAGGGCGGGTAGGGCGGCGGAGGTCCGTAGGGCGGGCCGTGGGGGACGCCGTAGGGGGCGGGCGCTCCGTACGGCGCGGGCGGGGCCCAGCCGTACGACGGGCCGTAGCCGGGCGGGGGCGCGGTGGGCGGCGGCCCGGCGTACCCGGGCTCGGCCTGGGTCGACGGATCGGCCCAGGGATCGCGGGGTGCGCTCACAGGGCCGCCGCGAGTGCCCGGCCGGCCGTCCGTCCGCTGAACAGGCAGCCGCCGAGGAAGGTGCCCTCCAGCGACCGGTAGCCGTGCACGCCGCCACCGCCGAAGCCGGCCACCTCGCCGGCCGCGTACAGGCCGGGGAAGACCTCGCCGCCGGGGCGCAGCACCCGGCCGGAGAGGTCGGTCTCCAGACCGCCGAGGGTCTTGCGGGTGATGATGGTGAGCCGCACCGCGATGAGCGGCCCGGCCTCCGGGTCCAGGATCCGGTGCGGCTGCGCCACCCGGATCAGCTTGTCGCCGAGGTAGTTCCGCGCCGCACGCATCGCGTTGATCTGCATGTCCTTGCCGAACTCGTGCGCGATCTCGCGGTCGCGGGCGACGATCTCCCGCTCGATCCGGGCCAGGTCCAGCTCCGGGGTGCCGCCGGTGATCCGGTTCATCCCGGCGACCAGCTCGGGCAGGGTGCGGGCGACGACGAAGTCCTCGCCCTTGTCGAGGAAGGCCTTCACCGGCGCTGCCATGCCGGCCTTGACCCGGGTGGCGAGCAGCCGGACGTCCTTGCCGGTGAGGTCGGGGTTCTGCTCGGAGCCGGAGAGGCCGAACTCCTTCTCGACGATCTTCTGGGTCGCGATGAACCAGGTGTGCTCGTGGCCCGTGGTCCCGATGTGGGCGAGGGTGCCGAGCGTGTCGAACCCGGGGAACAGCGGCACCGGGAGGCGGTTGCCGGTCGCGTCGAACCACATCGACGAGGGGCCCGGCAGGATCCGGATGCCGTGCTGGGCCCAGACCGGCGAGTGGTTGGCGATGCCCTCGGTGTAGTGCCACATCCGGTCGCTGTTCACCATGCTCGCGCCGGCCGCCACGGTGGCCTGCTGCATGTGGCCGTCGACGTGCGCGGGCACGCCGGAGAGCATCCGCTGCGGTGCAGGGCCCAGGCGGGCGGGCCAGTTCTGCCGGACCAGCTCGTGGTTGCCGCCGATGCCGCCGGAGGTGACGACGACGGCCTGCGCGGCGATCTCGAACTCGCCGACCCCGGTGCGCGAGCTGGCCTCGCCGCGGGCGACCTCGCTGGGCTCCAGGACCGAGCCCCGCACGCCGGTGACCGCGCCCCCGCTGACGACGAGGTCGGAGACCCGGTGGCGGAAGCGCAGCTGCACGAGGCCGGCCTCCGCGGCGGCGCGCACCCGGCGCTCGAACGGCGCGACGATGGCGGGGCCGGTGCCCCAGACGATGTGGAAGCGGGGCACCGAGTTGCCGTGGCCGGTGGCGGTGTAGCCACCGCGCTCGGCCCAGCCGACGATCGGGAAGAAGCCGATGCCCTGCTCCTTGAGCCAGGAACGCTTCTCCCCTGCGGCGAACTGCAGGTAGGCCTCGGCCCACTGCCGGGGCCAGTGGTCGCTGTCCCGGTCGAAGCCGGCGGTGCCGAACCAGTCCTGCCGGGCGAGCTCGAGGGAGTCGTGCACCCGCAGCCGGCGCTGCTCCGGGGAGTCGACGAGGAACAGCCCGCCGAAGGACCACCAGGCCTGCCCGCCGAGGGACTGCTCGGGTTCCTGGTCGACCAGGATCACCCGCTTGCCGGCGTCGGCGAGCTCGGCGGTGGCGGCCAGGCCTGCCAGGCCGGCCCCCACCACGACGACGTCGGCCTCGAAGCTGTCGGGGTGCGCGCTCACACCAGGGACGCTAGCGGGCACGGCGGGTGGCGCGCGTCCCCCCTGCCGGGCGAGTTGCCCGGCGGCACCCGGGCGCTCAGCGGCCGGCGCGCGCCGCGCGCCGCGCGGCCACCCACCGGCGCACCCCCGGCAGGACCGCCAGCACGAGGGTGAGCAACGGCAGCACGAGCGCCAGCTCGAGGAGGCCGCCACCGCCCCAGCCACCCGAGACGTAGCCGACGCCCGCCAGCGCGGCCAGCACGCCGGAGAACAGCGCGAGCACCAGCCAGGAGCGGCCGATCAGCAGCAGCACCGCCCCGACCACCAGCCCCACCACGAGGACCACCGGCACGAGGACGACCGCCCAGCCCCCACCCTCGAACCGGCCGCCGGAGAACGCGAGGGCGAGCAGCGCGATGAGCGCGGGCAGCGCGGCGCTGAGCAGCCCCAGCACGGTGGCGGCGACCGCCGCTCCGGGCGGCGTCCGGCGGGTCGTCTCGGTGGGATGCACGGGCGCAGCGTAGGGCCGCGCCGTCAGGCCACCGGCTCCGGCTCGCCCGCTGAGGACCGGCGCCACGAGGCGTGCAGCCGCGCGTAGGGGCCGTCGGCGTCCACCAGCTCGGCGTGCGTGCCCCGCTGCACCACGTGGCCGGCGTCGACGACCAGCACCTCGTCGGCCCGCTCGGCGGTGGACAGCCGGTGGGCGATGGTGAGCGTCGTCCGGCCGGCGGTCAGGGTGTCCAGCGCGCGGGTGAGGCGCTGCTCGGTGGCCGGGTCGACCGCGCTGGTCGCCTCGTCGAGCACCAGCAGGTGGGGGTCGGCGACGTAGGCACGCGCGACGGCGACCAGCTGCCGCTCCCCCGCCGACAGCGACTCGCCCCGCTGGCCGACCGGCGTCGACACCCCGGCCGCCAGGCCCTGCACCCAGTCGGTGAGCCCGAGCTCGTCGAACGCGGTGGACACCTCGGCGTCGGTCATGCCGGGCCGCCCGTAGCGCACGTTCTCGGCCACCGAGGCGTCGAAGAGGAAGCCGTCCTGCGGGACCATGACCACCCGCGACCGCAGCGACGAGAAGGCGACGTCGGCCAGCGGGACCCAGCCGGCGGCGTCCGAGCCGAGCAGCACCCGGCCCTCCACCGGGTCCATCAGCCGGGTGACCAGCTTGGCGAGGGTCGTCTTGCCCGAGCCGGTCTCGCCCACGATCGCCACCCGGCTGCGCGGCTCGATGGTCAGGTCGACGCCGTCGAGCGCCGGTCGCGCCCCGGGCGCGTAGCGGAAGGCGACCGACTCGAACCGGACGCCCAGCGGACCGTCCGGCAGCTGCCGGGCACGCCCCGGGGTGGCCACGGCCGGGTCGCGGACGTCGGGCTCGGTGTCCAGCACGTCCAGCACCCGCCGGAACCCGGCCACGGCGTTCTGCGCCTCGTTGAGCACCTCGCTGGCGGTCTGCACCGGCGCGACGAACAGCGTGACGAGGAAGAGGAACGCGACCAGCGTGCCCGGGGTGATGTCGCCGGCCAGACCGAGCAGGACGCCGACCACGACCACGGCGGCGTTGGCCAGCGCCGCGACGAACTCCCCGCTGACGAAGATCGCCGCGGTGACCTTCTGCGCGTCGACCTGCGCCCGGTAGTGCCGGTCGATCGCCGCGTCGATCCGGGCGGCGGTGCGGGCCCGCACGCCGTAGGCGCGCACCGTCGGGGCACCGACGACCGACTCGGCGACGGCGGCCAGCACGTCGCCGACCCGGGCCCGGACCACGCCGTAGACGCGGACCAGCCGCCGCGCGAAGGCCCGGATCGCGATCGCCAGCGGCACGAAGCAGACCAGGACCAGCAGGGTCAGCTGCCAGGAGTAGACGCTCATGACCACGGTGGCGACGACGAGCTGACCGACGCTCACCAGGCCGAGCACGCCGCCCCACTGCATGAACACAGACAGCTGGTCGACGTCGCTGGTCACGCGCGAGACCAGCGACCCGCGCCGCTCGCCCTGCTGGTGGAGCACCGACAGGTCGTGGACGTGGCGGAAGGCGCGCACCCGCAGGCCGGCGAGCGCGGTCTCCGTCGTCCGGAAGAGCCGGACGTTCATGCGGTAGACGGCGACGGCGGTGAGCACGACGACGAGCGCGCAGACCAGGACGAGGTTGCGGACGAGGTCGAGGTCGGCGCCGCCGTCGCTCAGTCCGCGGTCGATGACCTGCTGGACGGCGATCGGCACGACGACCCGGCCGGCCGTGGCGGCCAGGGCGAGGGCGAAGGTGGCGGGCAGGCCGCGGCGGAACTCCGGCATCATGCGCAGCCCGCGGCGCAGCGTGGCCATGCTGCCCTCGGTGCGCTCCCCGGTCGCCGCGAGGCTCACGCCGGCACCTCCTCGACCTGTGAGTAGGCGCGGACCAGGGCGGTGTACCCGGGCACCTGGGCGAGCAGCTCGTCGTGACTGCCCCGGGCGACGGCCCGGCCGTCGGCCAGCCACACCACCTCGTCGGCCAGGGCGATCGTCGCCTGGCGGTAGGCGACCACGACGACCGTCGTCGGCGTCTCGCTGCCGCGCAGCGCGTCGAGGATGCGGGCCTCGACCGAGGGGTCGACGGCGCTGGTGGCGTCGTCGAGGACCAGCAGCCGGGGCTTGCGGACGACGGCCCGCGCGAGCGCCAGCCGCTGCCGCTGCCCACCGGAGAGCGAGGCGCCGCGCTCCCCCACCTGGGTGTCCAGCCCCTCGGGCAGGGCGGCGACGAACTCGTCGGCAGCCGCCACGCGCAGCGCCGCCCAGACCTCGTCGTCGGTGTAGGGGCCGCCCAGGGTGACGTTGTCACGCACGGTGTCGTCGAAGAGGAAGGCGCTCTGGGCGACGAAGGCGGCCTGGCCGCTGACCTCGCCCTCGCGCAGGCGGCGGACGTCGACGCCGTCGAGCAGCACCTCGCCGTCGGTCGGGTCGACCAGGCGCACGAGCAGCCCGGCGAGCGTCGACTTCCCCGAGCCGGTCGGGCCGACGACCGCGACGGTGCGCCCGGCGGCCACGTCGAAGGTGACCCCCTGCAGGGTCGGGCGGTCGGTGCCGTCGAAGGCGAACCCCACCTCGCGCAGCGCGACGCCGGCCCCGCCGGCGTGCGCGGTCGCGGCGTCGGCGCCGTGCGGCGTCTCGCCGGTGGCCTCCAGCACCGGGGTGACCCGGTCGAAACCGGCCAGCGCCCGGGGCAGGTCGGCCAGCACCCAGCCGATGGCCCGGATGGGCAGCGCGAGCAGGGTGAACAGGTAGGCGATGGAGACGAGGCTGCCGGCGTCGGTGGTGCCGTCGGCGACCCGGCCGGCGCCGATCAGCAGCACGGCGAGGGTGCCCAGGTTGGGCAGCGCCTCCATCATCGGGTCGAACAGCCCACGCACGCGGCCGACGGCGACCAGGCCGTCGCGCAGCTCCTCGGCGCGGGCGCCGAAGCGGGTGGTCTCGCTGTCCTCGCGGCCGAGGGTCTTCACCACCAGCCCGGCGTCGAAGCTCTCGTGGGCGATCTCGCTGACCTCGGCGCGCAGCTGCTGGGCCCGCTGCATGCGCGGGCTCATGACCTGCGAGTACACGACGTTGGCCACGAAGACGAGCGGGAAGACGACCAGCCCGACCAGGGCCAGCAGCGGGTCGGTGAGCACCAGCGCGACGCTGGTGATGACGATCATGACCAGCGCCCCGCAGGCGAAGGGCAGCGGCGCGACGAAGAACCAGGACGCCTCGACGTCGGAGTTCGCGTTGGACAACAGCTGGCCGGTCGGGTGCCGCTGGTGCCACGACAGCGGCAGCCGCAGGTACTGGCCGGTGACGCGGCGGCGGTACTCCGCCTGCAGCCGGAAGCTCATGACGCCGGCGAACAACCGCCGTCCGACGATGCCGACGATCTTGAGGACGGCGACGCCGAGGATGGCCAGTGCGGCGAGGGTGAGCGCGGCTGCGGTCGTGACGCCGTCCTCGAAGGACGGCAGCAGCACCCGGTCGGTGATCTCGCCGATGACCCAGGCGCTGGCGACGGTCATGGCGCCGTAGAGGCTGCTGGCCACCAGGGCGAGAGTGAACATGCCCGGCTGCTCGCGCACGGCCCGGCCGATGTGGCGGAGCCCGCGTCGCACGACGGCGTCTCGGCGGCGGGACACGGAACTCCTCGGGGTCGGGGCCCGTCCAGCATGACCGTCGGTCGTCAGACCGCTGAGCGGGCCTGCGGACCAACACCGCCCGGCGCCGTCTTCTTCCTGGCCCGGGCGCGGCGACGTGACGCAGGTCGCAACCGACGGCCGGTCCGCTCGTTACCGGGACATGAGCAGAGCGCCACTCCCCGTCGCGTGCGCCACGATGGTCGCCCTGTCCACCATCGCGCTCGGCCAGCCCGCGGCCGCGACCGGCGACGGGAAGCCGCGGCAGGGTGCCGGGTCGGCATCGCTGCCGTCGGTGACCAGCGGCGCCCGCCCGGGACCCGACGTCCTGTACGCCCCGCCGCCCCGCGCGCCGCAGCTGGAGAACCGCGACCCGCGGTTCCGTGCCGCGCCGTTGCTGGTGTCCGGGCACGAGGCCTACGTGGGTGGCGAGTACGTCTACCAGGACCACCTCTACGACGACTACGGCGCCGACACGGACGGCCAGGGCGGCAGCTCGCTGTCCGAGCGGGCCGGTGACATCACCTACCCGACCGACGCCGGCCGCTACGGGGGCAACGCCGCCGACCTGGTGGAGTTCCGGATCGCACCGGAGCGCGACCGGGTGTCCTACCGGTTCACGCTGAACACCCTGCTGCAGGCGGACTCGACGATCCTCACCGTCGCCTTCGACACCGACCGGGACGCCGTCACCGGCACCGCCACGCTGCCCCGCGACCCCGGGGCACCGTTCCCCGGCACCGACGAGGTGCTCACGGTCTGGGGCAGCGGCGCCGAGCACAGCTCCTTCGCGTCCGACGGCACGCTGCGGGCCACCCGCGCCGTGGAGGTCCGCACCGACCTCGAGGCCAACCAGCTCACGGTCACGGTGCCGCGCGACGTCAGCGACCCGTCCGGCACCTGGCGCGCGACGCTGGCGACGGGGCTCCACGACCGGGCGACCGGCGGCTGGCTGCGTCCGCAGCCCGCGGCCACGGCCGACACCCCCGGTGGCGCCGGACCGCTGGCCCCCGCCCCCAACGGGATCTTCAACCTCGGCTTCCGCTTCGACGAGCCCGTGACCGGGGCGAACACCCCGCCGGACACCGCGCAGGCCCCGGCACTGACCCGGGACGAGCCCACGCGCCACGCCCGGGACATCGACTTCGCCGCGCTCGCCGCCCGGCGGGACCGCACCACGGTGCCGGCGACCGGCACGACGATCCGGATCTTCCCGAGCCGGCTGCAGCTGGGCGAGGGCCGGGACCTGGACGGCGGCTTCCCGCAGTACCACGGCCAGCTGCAGCCCTACAGCCTCTACGTGCCGTCGGGCTACCGGCCCGGGCAGCCGGCCGGCTTCACCCTCGCCCTGCACTCGCTCGGCCAGCAGCACTGGCAGTACAACGGCTCGACGGGCATCCAGCAGATCGGCGAGGCGCGCCAGGACATCGTGGCCACCTCGCTGTCCCGCGGGCCGGACGGCTGGTACCAGCACGAGGCCGAGTACGACGTCTTCGAGATGTGGAACGACGTCGCGCGGCACTTCTCCCTCGATCGGGACCGGACGGCGATCAGCGGCTACTCCATGGGCGGGTACGCCACCTACCGGCTCGGCACGCTCTACCCCGACCTGTTCGGCCGCGCGTTCACCGCCGTCGGCCCGCCCGGTGACGGGATCTGGGTGCCGCCGGCGGCGCCCACCGGGGGCGTCGAGACGCTGTCCAACCTGTGGCTGGAGAACGCCCGCAACCTGCCCTACCTCAACGTGGCGGCGGGTGCGGACGAGCTCGTGCCGATCGTCGGGCCGCGGGCGCAGAACCTCGGCGCCCCGGAGGTGGGGGTGGGCGGTTTCGAGCAGCTGGGCTACCGGTACCGCTTCGTCGTCGTGCCGGCCGCCGAGCACTTCACCCTCGCCGTGCGCGGCTACGACATCCCGATCGCGACGCAGTTCCTCGGCGAGTCAAGGGTCGACCGGAATCCGCACCACGTCTCGTTCGGCTACGTGCCGGCCGCCGACGACGCCGCGCTCGGCCTGGTCCACGACCACGCCTACTGGGTGTCCGGGGTCCGGCCCGGGTCCACCGCGCCCGGTGCCGGGACCGGCGGCTCCCTGCCGGCCAAGGCGCTGGTGGACGCGTTCAGCCACGGCTTCGGCCGGGGGGACGCCCCCAGCACCCCGGGCACCGGCGCCGGCGTCGTCGGCGGTGCGCTGCCCTACACCGAGGTCAACCGCTCGTGGGGCCCCGAGCCGGAGAGGCCGGTGGCCAACCGGCTGGACCTGCGGCTGACCAACGTCGGGAGCGCGTCGATCGACCTCGCGCGGGCCCGGCTCGACCCGGAGCGGGAGCTGACCGTCGTCACCACCGCGGACCGGGACGGCACCGTGCGGCTGGCCGGGCACTTCCCCGACGGCACCCGGGTGCTGCGCGACGGCCGCCCGGTGGAGGCGATCGTGGACCGCACCGGGCTCGTGCTGCCGGTCGTGGCCGGCGAGCACACCTACACCGTTCAGGGGGGTTCGGCGGGGCGCTGACCGGCGGCCGGGTGCGGCGGGTGGTGCTCCTCGGTAACTTCGCCCGATGAACGCCACGCCGCCGTCCCTGCCCGATCGCGAACGATCGGCGCTGGCCGACCTGCTGGACGAGCTGGGGCCCGACGCACCCACGTGCTGCGCGGGGTGGACCACCGCCCACCTCGCCGCGCACCTCGCCGTCCGGGACCGCCGGCCCGACGCCCTGCCCGGCTACGGGCTGGAGATGCTCCCCGGGGGCCAGCGGCTGGCCGGGTGGTCGCACCGCCTGGAGGACCGGCTGCGCACCTCCACCCCCTACGCCGAGGTGGTGCGGCAGGTGCGCACGGGGCCGCCGTCGTGGTCCCCGATGGCCCTGCCGGCCGCGGCGAAGGCGTTCAACGTGGCCGAGTTCGCCATCCACCACGAGGACGTCCGCCGTGCCCAGCCGGGCTGGGAGCCGCGGCGGCTGTCGCGGGAGGAGCAGGACCAGCTGTGGTCGGGCATGGCGCTCCACGCCCGCCGCGCCGCCGGCAGACGTGGCCTCGCGCTGCGCCGCAGCGACGTGGCCGGTGTCGAGCGGCGCCTGGGTGCCGGTGGTCGCACGGTGACCGGTGAGCCGCTGGAGCTCATGCTGTGGGTCTCCGGCCGCCGGGACGTCGCCCGCGTGGAGGTCGCGGTCAGCTGAGCGGGGTGTCCGCCTCGTGGCGGACCGGGACGCCGGCGGCGGCGAGCCCGGCCTTCACGTCGCCGACGCGCAGCTGGCCGAAGTGGAAGACGCTGGCGGCCAGCACGGCGTCGGCCCCGGCCTCGACGGCGGGCGGGAAGTGCTCGACCGCCCCCGCTCCCCCGCTGGCGATCAGCGGCACGTCGACCGCGCGGCGCGCCATCCGGATGAGGTCGGTGTCGAAGCCGGCGCGGGTGCCGTCGGCGTCCATGGAGTTGAGCAGGATCTCCCCGACCCCGAGCTCGGCGGCCCGTACGCACCACTCGACGGCATCGCGGCCGGTGCCCCGGCGGCCGCCGTGCGTGGTGATCTCGTAGCCGGAGTCGGTGACGGCGCCGGCGCGCACGTGCCGGGCGTCCAGCGACAGCACCAGCACCTGGTTGCCGAAGCGGTGCGCGATCTCGGCGATCAGCTCGGGCCGGGCCACGGCGGCGGTGTTGACCGCGACCTTGTCGGCGCCGGCGCGCAGCAGGCGGTCGACGTCCTCGACGCTGCGCACGCCCCCGCCGACGGTGAGCGGGATGAACACGCTCTCGGCGGTGCGGCGGACGACGTCGTAGGTCGTCTCCCGGTTCCCGGAGCTGGCGGTGATGTCCAGGAAGGTCAGCTCGTCGGCACCCTCGGCGTCGTAGACCCGGGCCATCTCCACCGGGTCGCCGGCGTCGCGCAGGTCGACGAAGTTCACGCCCTTCACGACCCGGCCGGCGTCGACGTCCAGGCACGGGATGACGCGGACCGCCAGACTCACGCCGGCACCCCGCGGACCGCGTCGGCCTCGATCTCCACCAGCATCGCCGGGTCGATCAGCGCGGACACCTGCACCATCGTGGTGGCCGGCCGGATGTCGCCGAACACCTCGCCGTGCGCCCGGCCGACCTCCTCCCACCGGGAGATGTCGGTGACGAACATCCGGGTCCGGACGACGTCGTTCAGGGTGAAGCCCGCGCGCTCGAGGGAGCGCTCGATCGTCGCCAGGATGTGCCGCGTCTGGGCGGCGGCGTCACCCGGGTGCGCGACCGTTCCGTCGACGACGGCCGTCGTCCCGCTGACCCAGGCGGTCTCCCCGCGGACGACGACCCGGCTGTAGCCGACGGTCGCCTCCCACGGGGCCCCCGAGCCCAGCCGGATGACGCTCATGCGAGCTCCTCCGTGATCCTCAGCGCCTCCGGGAGCGTGAAGGCACCGGCGTAGAGCGCCTTGCCGACGATGGCCCCCTCGACGCCGATGGCGGTGAGCCCGGCGAGCGCGCGGATGTCGTCCAGCGAGCTCACGCCGCCGGAGGCGACGACGGGTCGCGGCGTGGCGGCGCAGACCTCGCGCAGCAGATCCAGGTTCGGGCCGCGGAGCGTGCCGTCCTTGGTGATGTCGGTGACCACGTAGCGGGCGCAGCCCTCGGCGTCGAGACGGGCGAGGGTCTCGTAGAGCTCCCCGCCCTCCTTGGTCCACCCGCGCGCGGCCAGCCGGGTGCCGCGCACGTCCAGCCCGACGGCGATCCGGTCGCCGTGCTCGGCGATGGCGCGGGCGCACCACTCCGGCGACTCCAGGGCCGCGGTGCCCAGGTTCACCCGGCGGCAGCCGGTGGCCAGGGCTGCGGCCAGCGACTCGTCGTCCCGGATCCCGCCGGACAGCTCGACGTCGACGTCCAGCTCACCGACGACGCGGGCCAGCAGCTCGCGGTTGGTCCCACGGCCGAACGCGGCGTCGAGGTCGACCAGGTGCACCCACTCGGCGCCGTCGCGCTGCCACTGCATCGCGGCCTCGAGGGGGTCACCGTAGGAGGTCTCGCTCCCGGCCTCCCCCTGCACCAGACGGACGGCCTGGCCGTCGGCGACGTCGACGGCGGGGAGCAGCTGCAGCTTCGGCACGGGGTCCAGCCTAGGGACCGGCTCCGCGGTGCCCGGCGTCAGCTCCCGTCGCGTGCGCTGGCCCGGCTGGGCCGGGCCGCCTGACCCCGCCCGCGGGGTGACAGGCTGGCGGCGTGGAGTTCGCCGACGTCGTCCGCCGTCGCCGCATGGTGCGCGACTACGACCCCGTCCGCCCGGTGCCCCCGGAGGTGCGCGAGCGCCTGCTGGAGCACGCCATCCGGGCGCCGTCGGCGGGGTTCAGCCAGGGCTGGGCGTTCCTCGTCCTGGAGACGCCGGAGGAGCGCGACCGCTTCTGGTCGGCCACGACCTCCGACGGCGCCCCCGACGGCTGGCTGACCCGCATGCGCCGCGCACCTCTGCTGGTCGTGCCGCTGGCCAACAAGTCCGCCTACCTCGACCGCTACGCCGAGCCGGACAAGGGCTGGACCGACCGGGACGAGGCGCGCTGGCCGGTGCCCTACTGGGACGTCGACGCGGGCATGGCCAGCCTGCTGGTGCTGCTCACCGCGGTCGACGAGGGGCTGGGCGCCTGCTTCTTCGGCGTCCCCGCCGAGCGGGTGACCGCCTTCCGCGCCGCGTTCGGCGTGCCCGAGGAGTACCGGCCCGTGGGCTGCGTGTCGGTCGGCTACCCGGGTGGCGAGGACCGCCGGTCGCCGTCGCTGCGCCGTGGCCGGCGCGGGGTCGAGGAGGTCGTGCACCACGGCCGGTGGTGAGTCGCGGCGCTCAGCCCAGGTCGGTGGTGGCGGTGACCAGCACCAGGTCCGAGCCGTGCGCGCCGGCCACGTCGACGCCCTCGGGGCGCGGCTCGTGGCCGGGCAGCCCCGTGAGCCCGTCGACGGCATCGGTCACGCGCAGCCGCACCGGCCCGTCGCCCTCCACCGACAGGGCCACCTGCAGCCCGTCCGCCGGGGGCGCGTGGAAGGTGACCCGCAGCGAGCCGCCGCCCACGGCCGTGTCGGGCAGCGCCCGCCCGCCGATGCGGCCGCGCATCACGGTGCCGGCGTCGACGGTGACGGTCAGGTCGACCAGCCGGACGTCCTCGCGCCGGGGCCGCACGCGCAGGCTGAGCTCCCGCCGTCCACCCAGCTCCTCGTCGGAGAGCACGGTGACCTCCGGTGCCGGCAGGGCGGCCGCCTCCGCCGGTCCGGTGAGCACGTCCCGCCCGGCCAGGTACGGGTAGTCGGACCCGAGCGTCCCGGGCCCGTCGACGAAGCGGCCGGTCCACTCCCCCGGCGTCGTCTCGGTGCTCACCCACCGCGCCTCGCCCCGGTCGGCGTCGAGCAGGTAGGCCAGCCGGGACGGGACCGGGTGGGCGGCGTCGAACCGGTCGACCGTCAGCCCGGCGAACGCGCAGGCCGCGGCCAGGACGACCGCCGTCGCGGGGACCGCGACCGCGGCCGGCGCGGTCCGCCGCGACGGGTCCGCCTCGGGGTCGGGGAACAGCAGCTCGGCCGCCGGCAGCAGCGCCAGCGCCGCCAGGACGACGACGACCGAGGGCGCCGCGGCCTGCGAGAGCCCCAACGCCGGGAAGAACAGTGCCGCCGTGGGCGCGAGGACGAGCACCGCCGCGGCGCCGGTGAGCAGCGCGGCGAGGACCTGCACCGCCCGGGACCGGGCCAGCGCGGCGAGGATGCCGGTGAGCGCCCCGACCAGCGCCGGCCACGCCGCCAGGTAGGAGCCGCCGGGTGCGACGGCGGCCAGGACCACCGCGAGCACGGCGAGCCAGACCAGCGCGCCGGCCGCGAGCGGCGCCGGGCCCACCCGGCGGCGCAGCAGCGCGTACCAGACCAGGACGACGGCGAGCACGACCGCGACGGCGGCCAGCCGGAACCAGCCCGGGCGCCACGGGTCGAGCATGCCGGCGTACCCGGGGCGCACCGCGACGAGCGCCGCCCACATCCCCTGGGCGGCCAGCGGGGCCAGCGCGAGCGGGACCAGTGCCAGCAGCGCCGCCCCGCCGGTCCGGCGCAGCGAGCTGGTCCCTCGGGCGCGCAGGGTGAGCGCCAGGCCGGCGACGGCGACGAGCGCGGCTGCGGCCAGCGGCCACACGGCGGTGCCGGGATAGCGCACCAGCGACCCGGGCAGCGGGAAGTACGTGGCGTCCTCGGCGGCCGGCCGGGCCAGCGCCGCCAGGTCCCGGTCGCCCAGCTCCCGGGCCAGGGCGAGGGCGTTGTCGCCGAGGGCCTGCAGGGTGCGCCGGTCGAGCCGCTCGGGGGTGTCCTGCGGTGAGTGGTAGCCGGCGGCGCCGTCGATGAAGGCGGTGTTCATGCCGGCGAAGTCGCCGTCGTCGAGCAGCACGCTGAAGTCGGTGTCGTTCGGCAGCGCCCGGTAGACCTCGACGGCGAAGCTGCTCGCCACCGGGTGCGGCGCCGCCTCGGCGAAGACGGCCGCCAGGTCGGCGTTGCGCGGCGACGTCTCGAACATGATGGGCGGGCCGCTGGTGCCGCGGGCCTCGAAGTTCAGCACCACTCCCCCGCCGGCCAGCGGGTGCGAGGCGGCGAACGCCTCGGCGCCGCACAGGCACGCCTCCTCGGCGTCGGTGAGGACGACGACGACGTCGTTGCTCAGCCGCGGCCCGGCCGTCAGGGCCCGCACCGACTCCAGGAGCGCGGCGACGCCGGCGGCGTCGTCCGCGGCGCCGGGCCCGGCATCGGCGGAGTCGTGGTGCGCCATCAGGTAGAGCCGGCCGGTGGGGTCGGCCCCGGGGAGGACGCCGACGACGTTGCGCACCCGGGCCATGCGGATCTCGCCCGCACCGCCCTCGCGCACGCCGACGGCGTTCTGCACGCGGGTGTCCAGGCCCAGCCCGGTCAGCGTGGCGACCAGATCCTCGACCACCCGGTCGTTCTCGGGGCTGCCGGTCACGTGGACGTCGGCCGCGATGCGCTGGACGTGGGCGAACGCCCGGGCGGCGCTGAACTCGCCGGCGGGCGCGTCAGCGGGGCGCGGGTCCGGGGGCTGCAGACCCACCACGGTCCAGGCGGCCAGGCCCAGCAGCAGCACCGCGACGACGAGACCGGCGAGCCGACCGGGCCGGCCGGTCAGGTCGGTGCGGTCGCTCCGACTGCTCTGGGTGGCCTGCCCGGTCCGGGTGGCCTGGCTGCTCCGGCGGGAACGCTCGGCGGGCACACCGACCTCCTGGGGACACCGGGACAGGTTCCGGTGACCCTAGGTGAGCATCATCCCGATGCCGGGCAGGCTGGCCCGGACGTCAGCGGAGAGTGCCGAGCCAGTTGGTGAGCAGCTGCGCGCCGGCGTCGCCGCTCTTCTCCGGGTGGAACTGGGTGGCCGACAGCGCGCCGTTCTCCACGCCGGCCACGAACCGGTCGCCGTGCTCGGCCCAGGTGACCTTCGGAGGCGCCAGGGGCGACCTGCCGCCGTCGGAGCCCAGCGGGAACTCGCGGACCCCGTAGGAGTGCACGAAGTAGAAGCGCTGGTCCTCGAGCCCGGCGAACAGCGTGCTGCCGGGAGCCGCCTGCACGGTGTTCCACCCCATGTGCGGCAGGACGGGGGCCTTCAGCTGCTCGACGACGCCGGGCCACTCGCCGCAGCCCTCGGCGTCCACGCCGTGCTCCACGCCCCGCTCGAACAGGATCTGCATGCCGACGCAGATGCCGAGCACCGGGCGCCCGCCGGCGAGGCGGCGGCCGATGATGCGCCGTCCCTGGACGGCGTCCAGGCCGGTCATGCAGGCGGCGAACGCGCCGACGCCCGGGACGACGAGCCCGTCGGCCGCCAGGGCCACGTCCATGTCGGAGGTCACCGTCACGTCCGCGCCGACGCGGGACAGCGCCCGCTCGGCCGACCGCAGGTTGCCCGACCCGTAGTCGAGAACCGCCACCTTCTTCACGCCTGCCACGGTACCGACCAGCACGGGAAGGCCCGGTTGTGTTCCCGTCCCGCCTCTCGACGTCGCTCCCGCGCCAGCCCTCGAGCGGCCGTCGCCGACGGCGTCAACGCCTCCGTCGAATCTGTGGACAGGCAGCTGGAGCTGGGCTTTCGTGCTGCCGGACGGCTCGACGGGCGGTAGTATTCGAACGTATGATCGAACCGGTGGGAGGTGTCGTGGAGCAGCTGGACGTAGCACTCGACGTGCTCGCCGCCGAGCGGATCGAGGGCCTGTTCGGCCCGGCGCTGCTGGAACGCCTGGCCCCGCTGCTGGCGATGCAGAACCGGCTGGCCGCCGAGCTGGCGCGCACGGTGCGGCAGTGCGAGCTGGCCGGCTCCACCGAGCACGACGGCAAGGCCTCGATGGCCTCCTGGCTGCGCGGGCACGGCCGGCTGTCGGCGGCCGCGGCCAACCAGCTGGTCCGCAACGGCCGCACCCTCGCCCAGCTGCCGGCCGTGGCCTCGGCGGCGGCCCGCGGAGACGTGAGCCCGGAGGCGGTGTCGGCGATCGCGCCGGTCGTGGCGCCGGAGAACCTGGCCGCCGCCCACGCCCAGGGCGTCGACCTGCCCGGCGTCGATGCGACCCTCGCCGAGGTCGCGGCCACCCGCCCGCACGCCGAACTCCGGCAGGTCGTGAACCACTACCTCACCCGCCTGGACCCCGACGGCCCCGAACCCGACCCCACCGAACAGCGGTCGCTGACCATGGCCAAGCACGCCGACGGCAGCCTGTCCTTCCGCGGCGAGCTCGACGCCGTCGGCGGGGAGAAGTTCCAGGCCGCGCTGGAATCCATCCTGCAGGCCTCCCGCCCCGCCGGGGACACCCGCACCCGCGCCCAGCAGTCCGCCGACGCCCTCGTCCAGCTGTGCGACAACGCACTCGCCGCCGGCAACCTGCCGATCCTGCGCACCCAGAAACCCCACGTCGTGGTCCGCGTGGACCTGCAAGACCTGGTCGACCCCGCCACCGGACCCGGCGCCGCCCAGACCGGCTTCGGCACCCTGATCTCCGCCGCCCGGGCCCGCTGGCTGGCCTGCGACGGCGGCATCAACCGCATCGTCATCGGCCCCGACGGCCAGATCCTGGACTACGGCCGCCGCCAGCGGGTCTCCCCGCCCCAGCTGCGCCGCGCCATCGACTACCGCGACCGCGGCTGCGGCGTAGTTGAGTGTGCAGAGCACCGGCTGCGACGCCCCCGCCCACTGGTGCGACGTCCACCACCTCCTGCACTGGATCGACGGCGGCCAGACCAACCTCGAGAACTCCGCCCTGTTGTGCGAACGCCACTCGCACGTTGGTGCACCACGGCTTCCGGGTGGAACGACAAACCGACGGCCGGTGGCGCACCTGGCGCCCCGACGGCACCGAGATCCTGGTCCTGCCCCGCATCCCCGACCGGACCACGAGGTCACGAGCAGGCTGACTCGCACTTTCAGTCGGTCGGCCCGTCCCACGGCACGACGGTGAGCTCGGGCCACTGCTGCTGCCAGCGCGCGGTCTTGGCCTCGTAGACGTGCCGGGGTGCCAGGCGCCGGTTGGGACGCACCACGAGCCCGAACAGGTCGTCGTAGCCGTGCGGTGCGTAGACCTCGACCGCGCCGGCGGTGTCCACGCGGACGCCGTAGCAGCAGCAGACTGCGGCGAAATGGTCGATGGCGTCGGCGCAGTCGCGGAACGGCGCGGCCGGGACCCCGAACCGCTGCTCGTACCAGAGGTGCACGCGGGCCTCGTTGCGGATCTCCACCGGCACCGGCAGGTCGGCGAACAGCACCGCCCCGGCCCGGATGACCGCGTCCTCCGCCGCCCAGGAGGTGTCGGCGTCGAAGTAGAAGAAGTCGGCGTCGCGGATGCCGGTGCCCGCCGGTTGACCGGTGAGCTCGTTCCACACGGTCTGGAAGAGCACCCCGGCGGTGAGCCACGAGTCTGGCAGCCCGAGGGCCGGTGCCCGTTCGAGCACCGCCCGGACGGTCGGATCGGTGGTGACCAGGGCGAGGAAGCGCTCCTCCTCCGCCGCGCTCACACGAGGTAGAGGATGCCCGACACGCTGGCCAGCAGAGCCGCCGTCAGCAGGATGACCGCGAAGACCACCTGCGGGCCGGTGCGCCCCTCGGTGTCGGAGTCCGCACGCCAGATGCTCCAGGCGCCGCCGAGGAGGAAACCGCCCAGCAGGAGCAGGACCAGACCGAAGTCCACCGGCTACAGCGCGCCCTTGGTGGAGGGCACGTCGGTGACCCGTGGGTCGATGGCCACCGCCTGGCGCAGCGCACGCGCCAGCGCCTTGAACTGGCCCTCGACGATGTGGTGGGCGTCGCGGCCGGCGTACAGCACCCGCACGTGCAGGCTGATCCGGGCGTTGAACGCGAAGGACTCCAGCACGTGCTTGGTGAGGCTCGTCGGGTAGTCCGGCCCGATCATCGGCGTCATGCTCTCGGGCTCGGCGTGCACGAAGTAGGGCCGGCCGGAGAGGTCGACGGCGGCCTGCGCGAGCACCTCGTCCATCGGGATGGTGGCGTCGCCGTAGCGGGTGATCCCCCGCTTGTCACCCAGCGCCTCGGCGAAGGCCTGCCCGAGCGCGATCGCGACGTCCTCGACGGTGTGGTGGGCATCGATGTGCAGGTCACCGTCGGCCTGCACGGTGAGGTCGATCCCGCTGTGCTTGCTCAGCGCGGTGAGCATGTGGTCGTAGAACCCCACGCCCGTGCTGATCGAGCTGGTGCCGGTGCCGTCGAGGTCGAGCTCGACCACGAGCTTGGTCTCGTTGGTCTGTCGCTCGACGCGTGCGGTGCGGGTCATGTGCGTCAGTCTCCCAGAGTCGTGCGGTGGTCCGGCGCGATCTCACCCAGCGCGGTGAGGAACGCGTCGGTCTCCGCCGGTGTCCCGGCGGTCACCCGGAGCCAGCCGGGCAGCCCGACGTCGCGGACGAGCACACCGCGGTCGAGCAGCGCCCGCCACGCGGCGGAGGCGTCGGCGACGTGGCCGAAGAGCACGAAGTTCGCGTCGCTCGGCACGCTGGTCAGGCCCATCGACGGCAGCGCGTCGACGATGCGGTCGCGCTGCGCCTTGACGGCGTCGACGGTAGCCAGCAGCGCATCGGTGTGCGCCAGGGCGGCTCGCGCGGCGGCCTGGGTGAGCGAGCCGAGGTGGTACGGCAGCCGCACCAGCTGGATCGCGTCCACGACGGCCGGGTCGGCGGCCAGGTAGCCCAGCCGCAGGCCGGCCATGCCGAACGCCTTGCTCATGGTGCGGCTGACGACCAGCCGCGGACGGCCCGGCAGCAGGGTGAGCGCCGAGGGGGTGCCGGTCCGGGCGAATTCGGCGTAGGCCTCGTCGACCACCAGCACCCCGGGGGTCGCCTCGTACAGGGCGGCGACCGTGTCCAGGTCGACGGCGGTGCCGGTCGGGTTGTTCGGGCTGGTCACGAAGACGACGTCGGGCGCGGCCTCGCGCAGCTGGGCGACAGCCGCTCCCGGGTCGATGGTGAAGTCGGCGGCACGGTGGCCGTCGACCCAGCCGGTGCCGGTACCCGCGGCGATGATCGGGTGCATCGAGTACGAGGGCGTGAAGCCCAGCGCGGTCCGGCCCGCTCCGCCGAACGCCTGCAGGATCTGCTGGAGCACCTCGTTGGAGCCGTTGCCCGCCCACACCTGGCCCGGCTCGATCGGCTGACCGCCGGTGCGGGTCAGGTAGGTGGCCAGGTCGGCGCGCAGCGCGACGGCATCGCGGTCGGGGTAGCGGTTGAGGTCCAGCGCCGCGGAGCCGAGCGCGGCGCCGAGGTCGGCGAGCAGCTCGTCGGGCAGCGGGTGCGGGTTCTCGTTGGTGTTGAGCCGGTGGGCGGCCGGCACCTGCGGGGCTCCGTAGGGCGTGCGGCCCCGCAGCTCCGGCCGCAGCGGGAGGTCGTCCAGCGACGTCATCGCGTCTGCCGGATCCGCACCGCCGCGGCGTGCGCCGGCAGGTCCTCCGCACCCGCGAGGGCGTCGATGTGCGGGGCGACCTCGG
The DNA here is from genome assembly GCF_002938435.1 of Blastococcus saxobsidens. Taxonomy (GTDB): domain Bacteria; phylum Actinomycetota; class Actinomycetes; order Mycobacteriales; family Geodermatophilaceae; genus Blastococcus; species Blastococcus saxobsidens. Next base: position 23,546 of record NZ_POQT01000038.1, on the reverse strand, counting down.
CCAGCGCCTGCTCGTCGTACTCGACCACGTGGATGCCGCGCAGGAAGGACTGCACCGACAGGCCGCTCTGGTGACGGGCGCAGCCGCCGGTGGGCAGCACGTGGTTGGACCCGGCGGCGTAGTCGCCGAGCGACACCGGGGACCAGGCGCCCACGAAGATCGCGCCGGCGTTGCGCACCCGGTCGGCGATCTCGCGCGGGTTGCGCGTCTGGATCTCCAGGTGCTCGGCGGCGTAGGCGTCGACGACGCGCAGCCCGTCCTCCAGGTCGTCGACGAGCACGACGCCGGACTGGGTGCCGTCGAGCGCGGTGGTGATCCGGTCGGAGTGCTTGGTGGCCGCCACCTGACCGGGCACGAGCGCCAGCACCGCGTCGGCGAGCTCCTCGCTGGTGGTGACCAGCACGGCGCCGGCCAGCGGATCGTGCTCGGCCTGGCTGATCAGGTCGGCGGCGACGTGCGCCGGGTCGGCGGTGTCGTCGGCGAGGATCGCGACCTCGGTGGGGCCGGCCTCGGAGTCGATGCCGATCATCCCGCGCAGCAGCCGCTTGGCGGCGGTGACGTAGACGTTGCCCGGGCCGGTGACCATGTCGACCGGCTCGCAGGAGCCCGCGCCGTAGCCGAAGACGGCGATCGCCTGGGCCCCGCCGACGGCGTAGACCTCGGTGACGCCGAGCAGCGCGCACGCGGCGAGCACGCCGGGGTCGGGCAGGCCGCCGTGGTCGCGCTGCGGCGGGGAGGCCACGGCGATGGACTCCACGCCGGCGATCTGGGCGGGCACGACGTTCATCACGACGCTGGACAGCAGCGGGGCGAGGCCGCCGGGCACGTAGAGGCCGACCCGGCGGACCGGGAGCCAGCGCTCGGTGACGGTGCCCCCGCGGACCACCTGCGTGGTGACGTCGGTGCGGCGCTGGTCGGCGTGCACGCGCTGCACCCGGGAGATGGCCTCCTCCAGCGCCGCGCGCAGTGTCGGGTCGCACTCGGCCAGCGCGCGGTCGAGCGCCTCCTGCGGCACGGCGAAGTCCTCGGCGTCCACGCCGTCGAGCCGGGCTGTGATCTCGCGGACCGCCTGGGCGCCGCGCACCCGCACGTCCTCGCACAGCGGGCGGACCGTGGCCAGCACCGAGTCGATGTCGGTGGCCGCCCGCGGCAGCAGGCCGGTCAACTCCCGGACGCCGGGCAACGCGTTTCCGCGCAGGTCGATGCGGGCGAGCACGGGCCACCTCCGGAGGCGGGCGGGACGGGCACCGGTGCGGTGCGGCGGGTTCCCAGCGTAGCCAGCGGCGCGGGTCACCCCGGGGGCGCCTGGGTGGGCCTGGCCGCAGGGGCCCGTACGCTTGCCGGGATGGGTGAGCTGATCCCGCTGTTCCCGCTGGGCCGGCCGCTGTTCCCCGGGGCGGTGCTGCCCCTGCAGATCTTCGAGCCGCGGTACCGCCGGCTGATCCGCGACCTCATGGCGCTGCCCGAGCACGGCGACCGCAGGTTCTTCGGCGTGGTCGCGATCCGGCAGGGCTGGGAGGTCGAGCGGGTGGCCCCCGCCGCGGCGCTCTACGACATCGGCTGCACCGCCCGGCTGCGCCGCGTCCAGGCCCAGCCCGACGGTGGTTTCCGGGTCGTCACCGTGGGCGGTGAGCGGTTCCGGCTGCTCGACGTCGTCGTCGGTGAGGAGCCGCCCTACCTGCAGGCCGAGGTCGAGTGGCTGGCCGAGGAGGAGGCGGCCGAGGAGGCCGCGGGGGACGTCGCGTCAGTCGCCGACGGGTCGGCCGGCGCACTGCCATCGGTCGACGACCTCGCCACCGAGGTGGCCCGGGGCTCGCTGGACGTGCTCGCCCGCGGGGTGGGCGACCTCTTCACCCGCTACGTGGCGGAGGTGGCCGACCTCGGCGCCGGGGCCACCGGCGACGAGGCCGAGGCCGCGGTGCGGCTGGCGGCGGCCGCCGACGACCCGAGCGCGCTGTCCTGGCTGGTGGCGTCGTCGGCCCTGCTGACCACCGAGGACCGCCAGGCGCTGCTGGCGGAGTCGGCCACCCGGCGGCGGCTGGCGGTCGAGTCCCGGCTGCTGCGGCGCGAGCTGACGCTGCTGCAGACGCTGGGTGCCGTGCCGGCGCCGCTGCAGCAGTTCACCTCGCCCATGACGGTCAACTGAGCGCCGCGGCTCAGCCGGATTCCCGGCCCAGCCCGTCGTCGGCGGTGACGAGCACGCAGGCGAGGTAGGTCAGCAGCGCGGCGAACGGGGCGCCGGCGAGCACCGGCAGGGCGCGCAGGCCCAGACCCGTCGTCACCGTCGACCCGACGGCCGTGAGCTCGGCCTCGGTGGGCGGCTGCCCCAGCAGCGCGCCGACCTGCCAGGCGCCGACGGCCGCCAGGGTCGCGCCCAGGGTGAGGACGACGAGCATCCCGACGCCGCGGGTGCGACGTCGCAGCCAGGCCAGACCCCCGGCGAGCACGCCCAGGCCTAGCAGCACGAGCAGCAGCACCGAGTCGACGCCGACGGGCACCTCGGCAGCGGGCAGGCCGACGGCCACCGGACCGTCAGCGGTGACGCGGTAGTCGGCCCGCGGGGCCAGCAGCCACCACAGCACACCGGCCGGGACGCCGCTGACGGCCAGCGCGGCGAACACCCCGAGCCCGCCGCCCAGGTCCTGCCGGACCTCAGGCCAGCCGCGCCAGTGGACGTCCCGGTGCGGTGCGGGACCCGGCGGGGCCTCCAGGGGTGGAGCCGGGATCGGCGGTGTGCTCACCGGTCCAGTGAACCCCATGGCCCCCTGCAGGGCCCCGCCGCGAGCTCGCGAGTGGCGGGGGGCAGGGGGTCCTTCATCAGAGCAGCGCCACGCTGGTCGGACCGAGCAGCGCCTTGATGTCACCCATGAGCGCGGTGCTGGGACGGACGCGGAGGCCCTGGTCCAGTCGCAGCACCGTCTCCCGGCTGCCGTTGACCAGCTTCAGCTGTACCTCGGTGGTGCCGGGGTGGCTGCCCAGCACCTCGCGCAGCCGCTCGACCACCGGAGGGGTGCACCGGGCCGCGGCCATCGACACCAGCACCGGCCCGCGCGGGCCCTCGGTGAGCTCGGGGATGGTGACCTCGGAACCGAACAGCGAGGGCTGGTCGTCACGCCGGCTGATCCGCCCCTTGACCACGACGATCTGGTCGCGGACCACCTTCTCCGAGACCTCGATCCAGGTCTTGGGGAAGAACAGCACCTCGATGCCGGACTCGAGGTCCTCCACGGTGGCGATCGCCCAGGGCGCGCCCTGCTTGTTGGTGCGCGGGGAGACCGACGTGAGGATGCCGGCGATCGTGACGTTGGCGCCGTCCTCGACCCCTCCGGCGTTGATCTCGGCGATCGGGGTGTCGGCGTGCGAGGTCAGCACGTGCTCGACCCCGTGCAGCGGGTGGTCGGAGACGTAGAGCCCGAGCATGTCGCGCTCGAACATCAGCCGCTCGCTCTTCGACCAGTCCGCGGTGGGGATGGCGATGTCGAGGGCGCCGGCGAACGGGTCGTCGGCCGCCGCCTCGCCCCCGAAGCTGCCGAAGAGGTCGAACTGGCCCTCGGCCTCCTTGCGCTTGAGGCCCATCGCGGAGTCGACGGCCTGGGCGTGGATGGCGACGATGCCCTGCCGGGAGTGCCCCAGGGAGTCGAACGCGCCGGCCTTGGCGAGGGACTCGATGACCTTTTTGTTGCAGGCCACCGTGTCGATCTTGCGCATGAAGTCGGCGAAGTCCTTGAAGGCGCCCTTCTCCTCGCGCGCCTTGACGATCGACTCCACGACGTTGGTGCCGACGTTGCGCACCGATGCCAGCCCGAAGCGGATGTCGGTGCCGACGGCGGTGAAGTCCCAGGAGGACTCGTTGACGTCCGGCGGGAGCACCTTGATGCCCATGCGGCGGCACTCGGCCAGGTAGATCGGCCGGCGGTCCTTGTCGTCCTGGACGCTGGTCAGCAGCCCGGCCATGTACTCGGCCGGGTAGTTGGCCTTGAGGTAGGCGGTCCAGTATGACACCAGCCCGTAGGCGGCCGAGTGTGCCTTGTTGAACGCGTAGTCGGCGAACGGGACGAGGATGTCCCACAGCGTCTTGATCGCGGCCGCGGAGAAGCCGTTGGCCTTCATGCCGGCCTCGAAGCCGACGAACTCGGCGTCCAGCACCGACTTCTTCTTCTTGCCCATCGCGCGGCGCAGCAGGTCGGCCTTGCCGAGCGAGTACCCGGCGACCTTCTGCGCGATCGCCATGACCTGCTCCTGGTAGACGATCAGGCCGTAGGTCTGGCCGAGGATCTCCTCCAGCGGCTCGGCCAGCTCCGGGTGGATCGGCGTGATCTCCTGCTGGCCGTTCTTGCGCAGCGCGTAGTTGGTGTGCGAGTTGGCACCCATCGGGCCGGGCCGGTAGAGCGCGCCGACGGCCGAGATGTCCTCGAAGTTGTCCGGCCGCATGAGCCGCAGCAGCGACCGCATCGGGCCGCCGTCGAACTGGAACACGCCCAGGGTGTCGCCGCGGGAGAGCAAGGCGTAGGTCGCCGGGTCGGTGAGGTCCTTGCTGATCTCGTCGAGGTCGACCGGCTCCTTGCCGTTGATCACGATGTTGCGCAGCGCGTCGTCGATGACCGTGAGGTTGCGCAGGCCCAGGAAGTCCATCTTGAGCAGCCCGAGCGTCTCGCAGGTCGGGTAGTCGAACTGCGTGATGATCGCGCCGTCGGCCTCGCGCCGCATGATCGGGATGGAGTCGATCAGCGGGTAGCGGCCGATGATGACGCCGGCGGCGTGCACGCCCCACTGGCGCTTCAGGCCCTCGAGCTTGCGGGCCTGGTCGACGACCTCCGCCGCGCCCGGGTCGGACTCGTAGCGGGCCCGGAACTCGGTGGCCTCCTTGTAGCGCGGGTGCGCCGGGTCGAACACCCCGGACAGCGGGATGCCCTTGCCCATCACGTCCGGCGGCATCAGCTTGGTCAGCTCGTCGCCCACCGAGTAGGGGCGGTCGAGCACGCGGGCGGCGTCCTTGATCGCGGCCTTGGCCTTGATCGTGCCGTACGTGACGATCTGGCTGACCCGCTCCTCGCCGTACTTCTGCGACACGTACTGGATGACCTCGCCGCGGCGGCGGTCGTCGAAGTCGATGTCGACATCGGGCATCGAGACGCGCTCGGGGTTGAGGAACCGCTCGAAGATCAGGCCGTGCTGCAGCGGGTCGAGGTCGGTGATGCCCATGGCGAAGGCGGCCAGCGAGCCGGCGGCCGAGCCACGGCCCGGACCGACGCGGATGCCGTTGTCCTTGGCCCAGTTGATGAAGTCGGCGACCACGAGGAAGTACCCCGGGAAGCCCATCTGGCAGATGATCCCGGTCTCGTAGTCGGCCTGCTTGCGCACGTGGTCGGGGATGCCGTTCGGGTACCGCTTGTGCAGCCCGCGCTCGACCTCCTTGATGAACCAGGAGGTCTCGTCCTCCCCCGGCGGCAGCGGGAAGCGCGGCATCAGGTCCGCGCCCTCGGTGAACTCCACCGCGCACTGCTCGGCGACCAGCAGCGTGTTGTCGCAGGCCACCGCCAGGTCACCGGTGAACAGCGCCCGCATCTCGGCGGCGGACTTCAGGTAGTAGCCGTCGCCATTGAAGCGGAAGCGGTTGGTCTCGTTGAGCCGCGACCCGGTCTGGATGCACAGGAGAGCGTCGTGGGCGTCGGCGTCCTCCTTGTGCGTGTAGTGCAGGTCGTTGGTGGCCAGCAGCGGGATGCCGAGGTCCTTGGCGATGGCCATCAGCGCCGGGCGGGTCTTCTTCTCGATCGAGAGCCCGTGGTCCATCAGCTCGGCGTAGAAGTTCTCCCGCCCGAAGATGTCCTGGAAGTCGGCCGCGGCCTGGCGGGCCTTGTCCTCCTTGCCGGCGCGCAGCCACATGTTCACCTCGCCCGACGGGCAGCCGGTGGTGGCGATGAGGCCCTTGCCGTACTTCTCCAGCAGGTCGCGGTCGAACCGCGGCTTGCGGTACTGGCCCTCGAGGCTGGCCAGCGAGGAGATGCGGAAGAGGTTGTGCATCCCCTCGGTGGTGCGGGCCAGCAGCGTCATGTGCGTGTAGGCCGCCTTGCCGCGGTTGGAGCCGCCGTCGCCCTCCTCGTCGATGAGGTTGTCGCCGAAGTCGAACGGCGCACGGTCGAAGCGCGAGCCCGGGGTGTAGTAGCCCTCCATGCCGATGATCGGCTTGACGCCGGCGTTCTTGGCCTGCTTGTAGAAGTCGTAGGCGCCGAAGACGTTGCCGTGGTCGGTCATCGCCAGCGCCGGCATCCCCTGCTCGGCGGCGGCCTTGGTGACCTCGGGCAGCTTGGCCGCGCCGTCGAGCATCGAGTACTCGGTGTGCACGTGCAGGTGCACGAAGGAATCGGACGGCGTACTGCTGCTCACGGGCTCTCCTCGCTGGCGCTCGTCGATCCCGTTCGCTGGGCTGCTCTGCTCATGCGTTCGCTCGCAAGCTCGCTCACGGTGCGGTCGTGCTCCTCAACTGGTCGTGCGTGCCGGCCGGCGAGGACCGCGGCTGGCGACCGGCGGGGAAGACCGGTGGTGCGAGCACCGGGTGACGGGCACCTCGGGCGGGTCCTGCGGGGGTGCCCCGATCCTCGCACTGGTTGGGTTCTACGCCGAGGGTCTGACAGGACGTGTCTGCTCACAGTAAGGACCCCCTGCCCCCCACGACTCGCACGCTCGCCGCGGGCCCCTGCAGGGGGCCGTGTCAGAGACGCCGCACCATCGTCACGTGCGCGATACCCGCCTCCTCGTACACGTCGCCGACGGCGGAGTAACCCTCGCGCTCGTAGAAGCGGCGGGCCGGCAGCTGGGCGTGCAGCTCGACCTCCGAGGCGCCACGGGCGACCGCCTGGCGGTGCAGCTCGGCGAGCACGGCCGCCCCGTGCCCCCGTCCACGGACCTCGGCGTCCGCAGCCATCCGGCCGATCCGCGCCGTCGTCCCGTCGAGCAGCAACCGGCCGGTGGCCACCACCCGGCCGGCGTCGTCGCGGCTGAGCACATGGACGGCGGTCGCGTCGGCGGCGTCCTGCTCGATCTCGGCCGGCACGCCCTGCTCCTCGACGAACACCCGCGTGCGGAGCGCGGCGACCTCCGGCCAGTCCGTGGAGGTGGCGACACGGGCGGTGGGGCTGGGCACGGAGACATTCTCCGCGCGCCCACCGCTCAGTCCTCCGGGGGCTCCTGCGCACCCCGCGACGAGGCGGGCAGGGCGCTCGCGGGGACCAGGAGGAAGCGCAGGTCGATGACGGCGTGCAGCAGGACCGGCCACAGCAGCGACCCGGTGTCCAGGTAGAGGGCGGCCATCACCCCGCCGAGCGCGCCGGTGAGGACGATCCCCGCCCGCCCCTGGTAGGCGTGCGCCAGCCCGAAGGCGACCGCGGCGACGACGACGAGCACGAACGACGTCGCTCCCCCCAGCACCGCCGCGACCACGGCCAGGAAGAAGCCGCGGTAGAGCCACTCCTCGCAGACGCCGGCGGTGATCCCGACGACGGTGAACAGCCGCCGCTCGTCGTCGGTGCGCGGGAGCAGCGCCAACGTCGACTGCCCCGGCGGCTCGGTGTGCCGGCCCTCGCCCGGCCGGCGGGCGGGTCGGGTCATCTCCAGCAGCGCCCCCGCGCGCAGCTGCCGGGTGGAGGCGACGACGAACAGCAGCACCACGACCACGACGACCGCGGTGAACGGACCGGGCCAGCTCTGCGGCCAGCGCAGCCCCACCGCCCCGGCGGAGACGTCGGTCGCGAACGCCCAGACGATGAACGCCAGCACCGCCAGGCCCCACTCGAGGACCAGCAGCCGCCGGTAGAACGAGCGCCGCGCCCCGGCGTCGCTGCGCAGCCGCCCCTCGAACCGCCGGTGCAGGACGTGCCCGGCCACCGGCTCTCCCACGACCAGGTAGGCCGCGACCACGACCGCCGCCAGGGCGGCGGGCCCGAAGTCGGCGAGGGAGTCCGGCAGACCGGTCACCGCGGGTGGATCAGGCCTCGGCGCGCAGGACGGCCAGCGCGCCGGCGAGGTCGGGCGGGTACTCGCTGGTGAACTCCGCCCAGCTCCCGTCGGCCGGGTGCGGGAATCCCAGGCGGACCGCGTGCAGCCACTGGCGCGACACCCCCAGCCGCGCGGCCAGCGTGGGGTCGGCGCCGTAGGTCGTGTCGCCGACGCAGGGGTGGCGCAGCGCGGAGAAGTGCACCCGGATCTGGTGGGTGCGACCGGTCTCGAGCCGGATGTCGACCAGGCTGGCGGCGGCGAAGGCCTCCATGACCTCGTAGTGGGTGACCGAGGGGCGACCGCCCTGGACCACCGCGAACCGCCAGTCGTGCTTCGGGTGCCGGTCGATCGGGGCGTCGATGGTGCCGCGGGAGGGGTCGGGGTGGCCCTGGACCAGGGCGTTGTACCCCTTCTCGACCGTGCGTTCCTTGAACGCGGCCTTGAGCGCGGTGTAGGCCCGCTCGCTCTTGGCCACCACCATCACCCCCGTGGTGGCGGCGTCCAGGCGGTGGACCACGCCCTGCCGCTCGGCCGCCCCCGACGTGGAGATCCGGTAGCCGGCCGCGGCCAGCCCGCCGATCACGGTCGGGCCGTCCCAGCCGGGGCTGGGGTGGGCGGCGACCCCGACGGGCTTGTCGACGACCACCAGGTCGTCGTCGTCGTGCAGGATCGTCATGCCCTCGACGGGCTTGGGCGGGGCCGGCTCGCCGGGCGGGGCCGGCAGCTCCACCTCCAGCCAGCTGCCACCGGTGAGCCGGTCGCCCTTGCCGCGGACGCGGCCGTCGACCACCACCAGGCCGGCGTCGGCCACCTCGGCGGCAGTCGTGCGGGACAGCCCGAAGAGCCGGGACAGCGCCTGGTCCACCCGCTGCCCCTCGAGCCCGTCGGGCACCGGAAGGGCCCGGTGCAGGCCGGGAGTGCTGGTCACGGCACCCATTGTGCGGGTCGGGCCGGACGGGAGGGTGCAGCCGGAGGTCAGGCGGTGTCGGCGCGGTCCTCGCCACTGCTCCGGGTGCCGTCGAACTCGATGCCGCGCAGCGCCAGGAACACCCCCAGGATGCCGCCGCAGACGATGGCCGAGTCAGCCACGTTGAACACCGGCCAGATCCGACCGTCGGGGCCGAACACGGACAGGAAGTCGACGACGCCGCCGCGCAGGAAGCCGGGGTGGCGGAAGACGCGGTCGACCAGGTTGCCGAGCGCGCCACCGAGCACGAGACCCAGGGCCACGGCCCAGCCGGTGGAGAACAGCCGGCGCGCGGTCCGCACGATGACGACGACGACCACCAGCGCGACCAGGCTGAACACCACGGTGAACCCCTCGGCGAAGGAGAAGGCGGCACCGGTGTTGCGCAGGTTCGTGAGGTAGAGGGCGCCGCCGAGGACACGGATGTCCTCGCCCGGCTCGATCCTGGCGACCACGACGAGCTTGGTCATCAGGTCGGCCAGCAGCACGACCGCGGCCAGCGAGAGCAGCAGCCGCGTCCGCAAGCGACCGCGTTGCGGCTCGGCCACGGCGGAGGCGCCACCCGTCGGCTCGTCCACCGGCTCGGCGTGCTCGGTCAGCGGGGTCTCCTCGATCGGTCGGCACCGGGGGCGGACGGCCCCCGGTACCGACGACGATAGCCGCGCCGGGACGCGGGACCGGTCAGCCGACGCCCACGGCCGTCGCGCCCCCGCGTGCGTCGGTGTCCCGGCCGCGGGCCTCCTCCGCCTGCTCCATCCGGTCCTGCGTGGCGAGCCGGGTCAGCTCCGCGCCGGCTTCCGCGTCCCGGGTCAGGTTCTCCCCCGACTGCGGGTCGAACACGTGGATCTTCCGACTGTCCAGCCAGAACTCCGCCTCGCGCCCCTCCCGGATGCGACTGGTGGCGTCGATGGAGACGATCGCCTGGGTGCGCAGCTCCTCGGAGTCCAGCTCCTTGGACAGGTCGCGCAGCTGCGTGCGGATCGAGTCGGGGGCGTCGTAGGGGATGTAGGCGTACTGCGAGTCGCCCAGCCACTCGGTCACGTCGACCTTCGCCCGGAACGTCGAGCCGAGCGGCAGCTTCGCCTCGTCGACGAGCGAGGCGTCGTCGAAGTACTCGGGGCGGATGCCGACCAGCAGCAGGTCGTGGCCGGCCACCGCGGCCGCCCGCTTCTCGTCCAGCTCGATCTCGCCGAACGGTGTGCGCAGCCGGTTGCCCTCCGGCGTCGCCGGGAGGAAGTTCATCGGCGGGGAGCCGATGAAACCGGCGACGAAGAGGTTGACCGGCTGCTCGTAGAGCTCCCGCGGGGAGGCGACCTGCTGGATCTTGCCCTTCCGCAGCACGCAGACCCGGTCGCCGAGAGTCATGGCCTCGGTCTGGTCGTGGGTGACGTAGACGGTGGTGATCCCCAGCCGGCGCTGCAGCCGGGAGATCTCGGTGCGCATCTGGCCGCGCAGCTTGGCGTCCAGGTTGGACAGCGGCTCGTCGAAGAGGAACGCATCGGCCTGCCGGACGATGGCCCGCCCCATGGCGACCCGCTGGCGCTGACCACCGGAGAGGTTGGCCGGCTTGCGCTCCAGGTGCTCCTCGAGCTCCAGCACGTCGGAGGCCTCGGTGACGCGGCGGCGGACCTCGTCGTCGGGGGTCTTGGACAGCCGCAGCGGGAAGGCGATGTTCTCGTACACCGTCATGTGCGGGTACAGGGCGTAGTTCTGGAAGACCATCGACAGGTTGCGGTCGCGGGGCGCCAGGTCGTTGACCCGCTTGCCACCGATGACCATGTCGCCGCTGGTGATGTCCTCCAGCCCGACGATCATCCGCAGCAGCGTCGACTTACCGCAGCCGGAGGGCCCGACGAGGATCATGAACTCCCCGTCGGCGATGTCCAGGCTGACGTCGTTGACCGCCGGGAACCCGTCGCCGTACTTCTTGACGATGTTGTTCATCTCGATGGAGGCCATCAGTGTTCGTCCTCTCGGGAGGTCGATGAGGGAAGGCAGGTCGGGGTCATGGCGGTCAGCCCTTGACCGCGCCGTTGGTGAGACCGGCGACGATGCGCCGCTGGAAGAGCAGGACGAGGACGACGACCGGGATCGTCACGATGACCGCCGCCGCCGAGATGGCGCCGGTGGGCTCCTCGAACTGCGAGGCGCCGGTGAACAGACCGAGCGCCGCGGGCACCGGGCGGGCCGCCTCGGTGGAGGTCAGCGAGATCCCGTAGATGAAGTCGTTCCAGGCGATGAAGAAGGCGATGATCGCCGTGGTGAACACACCCGGCGCCGCCAGCGGCACGATCACCTTGCGGAACGCCTGCCACGTGGTGGCGCCGTCCACCTGGGCCGCCTGCTCCATCTCCCAGGGGATCTCCCGGAAGAACGCCGACATGGTCCAGATCGAGATCGGCAGCGTCAGCGACAGGTACGGGATGATCAGCCCCGGCCAGGTGTCGTACAGGCCGATGTTGCGCCACAGGTTGAACAGCGGCGTCACGATCGAGATGACCGGGAAGATCGCCACCGCCAGCGCCGTGGACAGGATCAGCTTCTTGCCGGGGAAGTCCAGCCGCGCGATCGCGTAGGCGGCGAACATGGCCAGCAGGCAGGAGATCGCCGTGGCGATCAGGCAGATGCCGAAGGAGTTCACCAGCGCCGGGAGGAACAGGTCGCTGGCCCCGCCGAACAGGATCAGGTCGTAGTTCTGCCAGGTGAGCTCGGTCGGCAGGAAGCTGCCGTTGGCGAGGTCGCTGGGCGCCTTGAACGACACCGAGACGATCCAGGCGATCGGGAACAGGCAGTAGACGACGATGAGCGCGCCGCCGAGGCCCCAGACGAGCTTCTTCCGCGTGGACATGGACTACTCCCCCCGGGCCTGGGCCAGGTCGACCTTGAAGAGCTTGATGAAGGAGAAGGCGATCGCGACCACGCACAGGAAGAGCAGCACCGACACCGCCGACCCCAGCCCGATCTCCAACCGGGCGATGGTCTGCCGGTAGGCGAGGAACGACACCGACTCGGTGCCGTTGGCCCCGTTGGTCATGATGAAGATGGTGTCGAAGACCCGGAATGCGTCCAGGGTGCGGAAGAGCAGCGCGACCATGATCGCCGCCTTCATGTTCGGGATGGTCACCCGCCACATCCGCTGCCACCGCGTGGCGCCGTCCACCTTGGCCGCCTCCTGGAGCACCTCGGGCACCTGGGCCAGGCCCGCCAGGAGGAGCAGCGAGATGAACGGGGTGGTCTTCCAGATCTCGGCGAGGCAGATGACCAGGATGGCCGTCCACCGGTCACCGAACCAGTCGGTGTCGGCGGCGACGCCGGGCAGCCAGGTGAACCAGGAGTTCACGAAGCCGGAGTTGATGTCGAAGGCGAACTGCCAGGCGAAGGCCGACACCACGGTGATGACCGCGTACGGGATGAGGATCGCCGCCCGCAGCACCGGCCGCAGCGCCCGCAGTGCCTTGACCATCACCAGCGCGAGGCCGAAGCCGAGGACCAGCTCGACCGCGACGGTGACCAGCGTGATGAACGCCGTCACGCCGATCGACTCCCACCAGAGCGAGTCGGTGAGGATGACCCAGTAGTTGGTCAGCCCGACGAAGGAGCGGTTCTCCGGGTCGGTGAGCCGGTAGTCGAACAGCGACTCGTAGGTGGCCTGCAGGATCGGGTAGGCGGTGACCAGCAGCATCACCGCGAACGCCGGACCGGCCAGCAGCCAGCCGAGCTTCCGCTCGCTGCGTGCCCGGTCGGTGATCCCCTTGTCGGGCGCGGAGACCGGTTCGGTCTTCTTGCCCGGCGGGAGCGTCGTCGTCGTCACAGCAGGTCCTCCTTCGCCAGAACCGCCTTGATCAGCTCGGTGGCCCTCTCGCCGGTCCGGCCCGGGTCCACGCCCGACGGCGGGTGGTAGCTGCGCTGGATGCCGACCGAGATCTCGTTGTAGTACGGCGTCTGCGGCCGGGGGGCGGCCAGCTCCAGGGACTCCCGGATGACCGGGGCCATCGGGAACGCCTCCAGCACCTCCGGGTCGTCGTACACCGAGGTGGCCGACGCCGGGTTGCCGTTGGTCACGAAGTAGTACGCCTGGTTCTCGTCGGAGACGATGCACTCGGCGGCCTCGTAGGCCAGCTCGGGGCTCTCGCTGAAGGCACCCACCCCGAGGTTGATCCCGCCGTAGGGCGGTGCGGCCGGCTCGTCCTCGTCCACCCGGGGGTAGATCGCCGCGGCGTAGTCCTCGGGAACGGAGGCATCCATCGTCCCGGCCTCGACGGCGCCCAGCGCACGGGGGTAGACGAACGGGTAGTTGACGTTGAACCCGCCGTTCTCGCTCTCCAGCCCGGTGGCGCTGGAGTCCTCGTTGGACGTGGAGAACGCCGCCCCGGCCGCCTCGGACTCGGCCACCATCTTCATCACCTCGGTGGCCCGCTGGCCCGCCTCGGTGTCGAGTCCCAGTTCGATCTGCGCGGGGTCCTCCGGTGAGGCGTCGGTGATGATCGAGCCGCCGGCGGACTCGATGAGGGCGTTGAACCAGACGGTGAGCGACTCGGCCCGGGCGCCCTGGGCACCGACCAGCGTGCCGGTCTCCTCGGCGGCCTGGACGATCTGCTCCCAGGTCACCGGCTCCTCCATGTCCAGCCCCGCCGCCTCGGCGACGGACTTGCGGTACCAGAGCACCTGGGTGTTGGCCCAGAACGGGATCGCGACGAGCTCGTCGTCCCAGGTCGATCCCTCGACGGCGCTCTCGACGACGTCCTCGGTGACCCGCTGGGCGACGTCCTCGGGCACGGGGGCCAGGAAGCCGGCCTGCGCGAACTCGGGGATGAACGGGGGGTCCAGGCTCATCAGGTCGATGGAGTCGTCGTTGGCCGCGAGGCGCCGGATCAGCTGCTCGCGCTGGGACGCCGCGTCGCGCGGCAGCAGCGCCGTCTCGATCGTGTAGCGGCCCTCGGACGCCTCGGTGCACCGGGCGGCGATCTCGGCCTGCCCGCCGGCGTCGGGGTTGATGTACCAGGTGAGGGAGGAGGCGCCTCCGCTGTCACCGCCGCAGGCGACGAGCGTCCCGGCCGTGACCAGGAGGGAGGCGGCCGCGGCGACGGGTCTGCCCCGTGTCCTCCGCGCGGCCGGTCGGATCGTGGTCGCCCGCTTCTCGGGCCCTGGTCTGCCAGCCGCGTAGGGCACGGTGCATCGCCTCCGTTGGCGCGACGGCGACGGTTGGTCGCCGTGATCTTCGGAGCGTGGTGCAGCTCACAAAGGGTGTCAATTCGAACCGGCGCCGGACCGCGGATCGCGTCCGGACCGAGACGTGCCACGGGCGCCGGGGTGGTGCCGGCCGGCTTCCTGATGCGGTCTCAGCCGCGGCCGGCGATGACCGACGGCGTCGTCAGCTCCTGCGGCGTGCGCGGCAGCACGGTGTCGAAGTAGGACCGCGCCGCCTTCGTCGTCCCGACGTCCCGGCCGGCCTGCTCCGACAGGAACCACCGGTGCTCGAGCACCTCGTGGAACACCTCGGCCGGCTCCAGCCGGCCGCGCAGGTCCTCGGGGATCGCGTCGACGACGGGCTGGTAGACCTCGGCGAGCCAGCGGTGCCCGGCGATCGTCTCCGGAACCGGGCTGCCCGACTTCTGCTCCAGGTAGGCGCGGAAGGCCCGGACGTCGTTGAGCAGCCGCTGGGCCTGCCGCTCCTGCACCTCCAGGCCGGCGAGGCGGAACAGCTCGTGCCGGTTGTGCCCCGGTCCGGCCACCCGGGTCTCCACCCGCAGCCGGGTGCCCCCGTCGGTGGTCTTCAGCTCCACCTCGCCGACGTCGAAGCCGAGGTCGTTGAGCCGCTGGAGCCGCTCGGCGACGCGGTAGCGCTGCTCGTCGGTGCGGAATACCTCCTCGCGCGTGACCTCCTCCCACAGCGACTCGTAGCGCGGCGGGAGGCTGTCGGCCACCTCGATCGGGTCGATGTCGGCGGGCAGCAGACCGCCGAACTGCAGGTCCAGCAGCTCGGCGCCGACCCGCTCGCGCGCGAGGTCGACGTCGTAGGCCCGCTGGCCCGGCGACAGGCTCGGGTGGCGCTCGACCGTCTCGGCGTCGACCAGGTACGCGGCGAAGGTGCCGGCGTCGAGCCGGAAGAGGGTGTTGGACAGCGAGCAGTCACCCCAGAAGACCCCCGCCAGGTGCAGCCGCACGAGCAGCACGACCATCGTGTCCAGCAACTGCTCCGCCGAGCGCTCGCCGCGCGGGCGGGAGAACAGCCACCGGTAGGACATCGAGTACTCGAGGTAGCGGGTGACCAGCACGGCGGGCTGCTCGTCCGGCCGGTCGACGCAGATGCCGAGCACCGACACCGCGGGCAGGCCCTCGCCCTCGAACTGGGCCAGCAGCGCGTACTCGTGCCGTGCCAGCCGCTCGTCGATCTCCTTGAGCGCGTAGACCCGGTCCTCGACGGCGACGAACCGGACGACGTGCCGGGAGATGCCGCGCGAGGGCACGTCGAGCAAGAGGTCGTGGTCCCACTCCTCCAGCGGCTGGTCCCACGGCAGCAGCAGAAGGCCCGTCGCGTCCGCGGCCGGTGGCCGGAAGAGGTAGCGCATGGTGTCGCTCCATGGGTCCCGGCACGGCGACCGCCGCCCGGTGCCGGTGTGGTCACGATGCCACGGGACGAGCGCCGCCGCCTGCAGGGCGCGTCGTCGCGGCGCCCGACCGCCTGCGGGCGGAGGCGTTACCCCTCCAGCGGACAGCCGCGACCGGGGAATGTCGGGTTCCGGGACAGCGCCCGCCCCCTGTCTCAGTACGGGACGGAGTCCGGATCGCCGTACCAGTCCGAGGGCAGCCAGGACACGTCGCGCGGGAGCTAGTCCTCGTCGTCGGGGCGGCCGGTCTCGCCGCGCCACATGGCCAGTCGGCCGGCGCGGCTGACGGCGCGCAGCCGGCGCTCGGCCTCGGGGCGGGAGCGCCGGGCCGACACCAGCAGCGCCTGGTCCCCGCGCATGAGCCGCGTCGTCTCGTCGGGCACGAAGGACCGGCCGTCGCGCACGATCAGCACGACCGCGGCGTCCTCGGGCAGCCGCAGCTCGGGGAGGTAGACGCCGTGCAGCCGTGATCCGGCCGGCACGGTCATCTGCATGAGCTCGGCGTCCAGCTCCTCCAGCGGCGCGGCCTCCACCTGGATCTCCCGCGGGGCCAGCGGCGCGGCGATGCCCAGCCGCCGGGCCACCCAGGGCAGCGACCAGCCCTGCACCAGCGTGAAGACGAGCACCAGCACGAACACCGTGTCGAACACCGTCGTGGCACCGGGGACCCGGGCGGTCAGCGGAAAGGTGGCGACGACGATCGGGACGGCGCCGCGCAGCCCGGCCCAGGCGATGAACGCCTGCTGGCGGGCCGGGAAGCGGAACCACACGAGGCTGGCCAGCACCGACAGCGGCCGGGCCAGCAGCAGCAGCGCACCGCCCACCACCAGCGCCGGGCCGACGGCGTCGGGCAGCCGGGACGGCGACACCAGCAGCCCCAGCATCACGAACAGACCGATCTGGGCGAGCGAGGCCATGCCCTCGGCGAACCCGATGCTGGCCGAGCGGTGCGGCAGCGTGGCGTTGCCGAGCACCAGCCCGCACAGGTAGACGGCCACGAAACCGGAGGCGTGCAGCAGGTCGGCGCCGGCGAAGGCCAGCACGCACAGCGCCAGGGTGGCCAGCGGGTAGAAGCCCGACAGCGGCAGCGCGACCCGGCGGAGCAGCTCCGCGCCACCGAAGCCGACTGCCAGACCCAGCGCCGCTCCCCCGACCAGCTCGGCCACGACCACCACGGGCACGAGCCAGTACGGCCCCGAGGCCTCACCGGTGAGCACGTCGGAGAGCACGACGACGAGCAGGATGACCGGGGCGTCGTTCAGGCCGCTCTCGGTCTCCAAGGAGGCGGCCAGGCGCCGGGGCAGCGGCAGCCGGCGGAGGGTGGCGAACACGGCGGCGGCGTCGGTCGAGCTGATGACCGCCGCCACCAGGAGCGCGAACCCCCAGGTCCAGCCCAGCAGCCAGACGGTCACCGCCCCGGTGACGCCGATGCTGACCATGACGCCGACGGTCGCCAGGCTCAGCCCGGGCCCGAGTGCGCGGCGGACGTCGGCCCAGCGGGTGGTGAGCCCACCCTCGGCGAGGATCACCAGGAGCGCGGCGACACCGAGCGTCTGCGCCAGCCAGTAGTCCTCGAACTCCACACCCAGGCCGCTCTCCCCCAGGAGCACCCCGATGGCCAGGTAGAGCAGGAGGCTGGGCAGGCCGAGCTTGTCCGCCAGCCGCAGCGCGATCGCCGCGAGCAGGACCACGCCCGCCCCGATGGCGAGGGCGACCGTGACCGTCGTGTTCACCGCCCGCCCTCCATGGGGGGAGTCTCCCGTACCGGCTCGCGGGCCGAGGGGGACGCACCGGCGAACCCGTTTGCCGGTTCGGGGAGAATGGCGTGCGTGAGCGCCCCCACCGGTCCCTTCGCCGCGCTGCCCCCGCAGGTCGACCTCCCCGAACTCGAGCACCGCATCCTGGAGCGCTGGGAGAGCGAGAAGGTCTTCGACCGGTCGCTGGAGGCCTCGCAGGGCCGGCCGCAGTGGAACGTCTACGAGGGCCCGCCGACCGCCAACGGCCGCCCCGGCACCCACCACATCGAGGCCCGGGCGTTCAAGGACGTCTTCCCCCGGTTCAAGACGATGCAGGGCTGGCACGTGCCCCGCCGCGCCGGCTGGGACTGCCACGGCCTGCCCGTCGAGATCGCCGTCGAGCAGCAGCTGGGCTTCGCCGGCAAGCCCGACATCGAGCGCTACGGCATCGCGGAGTTCAACGCCCGGTGCCGCGAGTCGGTGGAGAAGCACGTCGCCGACTTCGCCGACCTCACCCGCCGGATGGGCTACTGGGTCGACTTCTCCCAGGCCTACTGGACGATGGACCCGTCCTACATCGAGAGCGTCTGGTGGTCCCTCAAGCAGGTGCACGGCAAGGGCCTGCTGGTCGAGGACCACCGCGTCGCGCCCTACTGCCCGCGCTGCGGCACCGGCCTCTCCGACCACGAGGTCGCCCAGGGGTACGAGACGATCACCGACCCCTCGGTCTACGTGCGCCTGCCGATCGTCGACGGCGAGTGGGCGGGCAGGGCCGACCTGCTGGTCTGGACGACGACGCCGTGGACGCTGCCCAGCAACACCGCCGTCGCCGTGCACCCCGAGGTGCCCTACGTCGTCGCCCGCGCCGCCGGCTCCGACGACGTACCCGTCGTGGTCGCCGAGCCGCTGCTGGCCGCCGTCCTCGGCGAGGAGGCCGAGGTGCTCGGCCGGGCACCCGGCCGGGACTGGGAGCGCACCCACTACCAGCGGCCCTTCGAGCTGGTCGACTTCCCCGCGGGCCCCGACGGTCAGCAGGTCGACGCCCACTTCGTCGTCCTGGCCGAGTACGTCACGACCGACGACGGCACCGGCCTGGTGCACCAGTCCCCCGCGTTCGGCGCCGACGACCTCGTCGTGTGCCGGGGCTACGGCCTGCCCGTCGTGAACCCGATCGACGCGACCGGCCACTTCCTGCCCGAGGTGCCGCTGGTCGGCGGGCATTTCTTCAAGGCCGCCGACGCCGGGCTGGTCGAGGACCTGAAGGCGCGCGGCGTGCTGTTCCGCGAGATCCGGTACGAGCACAGCTACCCGCATTGCTGGCGCTGCCACACGCCGCTCATGTACTACGCCCAGCCGTCCTGGTACATCCGCACCAGCGCGATCAAGGACCAGCTGCTCGCGGAGAACGAGAAGACGAACTGGTTCCCCGAGAGCATCAAGACCGGCCGCTACGGCGACTGGCTGGACAACAACGTCGACTGGGCGCTGTCGCGCGACCGGTACTGGGGCACCCCGCTGCCGGTGTGGCGCAACGACGCCGACCCGAAGCAGATGGTCGTCGTCGGCTCGCTCGCCGAGCTCTCGCAGCTGACCGGCCGGGACCTGTCCGACCTCGACCCGCACCGGCCGTTCATCGACGAGATCACCTTCACGCTGCCCGGCACCGACGGCACCTACCGGCGCGTGCCGCAGGTCATCGACGCCTGGTACGACTCCGGCTCGATGCCGTTCGCCCAGTGGGGCGCGCCCTACCGCAACCAGGAGCAGTTCGAGGCCGCCTACCCGGCGCAGTTCATCGCCGAGGCGATCGACCAGACCCGCGGCTGGTTCTACTCGCTCATGGCCGTCGGCACCCTGGTGTTCGAGCAGAGCTCCTACGAGAACGTGCTGTGCCTGGGCCACATCCTGGCCGAGGACGGCCGCAAGATGAGCAAGCACCTGGGCAACATCCTGGAGCCCATCCCGCTGATGGACCGGCACGGCGCCGACGCCGTCCGCTGGTTCATGCTCGCCGGCGGCTCGCCGTGGTCGGCCCGCAGGGTGGGCCACGAGACGCTGTCCGAGGTGGTCCGCAAGGTGTTGCTCACCTACTGGAACACCGCGAGCTTCTTCACCCTGTACGCCGAGACCAACGGCTGGGACCCGGCCTCGGCTCCCGCGCCGGCGCGCGCCGACCGACCGCTGCTCGACCGGTGGGCGCTGGCCGAGCTGGCCGCGGTCACCCGGGACGTCACCGCGGCGCTGGAGGAGTTCGACACCCAGGGCGCCGGCCGGCTGCTCGCCGCGTTCGTCGACGACCTCTCCAACTGGTACGTCCGCCGCTCCCGCCGCCGCTTCTGGGACGGCGACCCCGCCGCCCTGGGCACGCTGCACGAGGTGCTCGACGGGCTGACCCGCCTCATGGCGCCGTTCACACCGTTCGTCACCGACGAGGTGTGGGTGCGCGCCGTCGTGCCCGGGCGGGCCGACGCGGTCGACTCCGTCCACCTCGCCTCCTGGCCCGAGGTGGACGCCGATGCCCTGGACGACACGCTGGTCGAGCAGATGACGCTCGTCCGCCGGCTGGTGGAGCTGGGCCGCTCGGCCCGCACCTCCGCCAAGGTGCGCACCCGCCAGCCGCTGGCCAGCGCCGTCGTCGCCGCGCCGGGCTGGTCGGCGCTCCCCCGCGACCTGGTCGCCGAGGTGGCCGACGAGCTGAACGTGGCGGAGGTCCTGGAGCTGGCCGCCGTGGGCGGCGAGCTGGTCGACGTCAGCGTGAAGATCGACTTCCGCGCGGTCGGCCGCCGGCTGGGCAAGCAGGTCCAGGCGGTGGCCCAGGCCGTCGCGGCCGCCGACGCCCCGGCCCTCGTTGCCGACTACCGGGCCGGGACGGCGACCGTCGAGGTCGACGGCGCGCCGGTCGCACTGGAGGACGGGGAACTGATCGTGACCGAGACGCCGCGCGAGGGGTGGACGGTGGCCAGCACCGGCGGTCTCACCGTGGCGCTGGACCTGACGCTCACCCCGGCACTCGAGCGCGCCGGGTTGGTGCGCGAGGTCGTCCGCCTGGTGCAGGAGGCGCGCAAGAACTCCGGCCTGGAGGTCAGCGACCGGATCGAGCTGCGCTGGACGGCCGACGGCCGCCTCGCGCAGGCCCTCGACGAGCACGCCGAGCAGCTGGCCGGTGAGGTGCTGGCCGTGGCCGTGCACCCGGGCACCACGGGCACCGGCGACGGCGTCGAAGGGCCCGAGGGCTCCCGGTTCTGGGTGGCGAAGGCCTAACGGCGGGAGCGGGTCCGGTCGGCGAGCGTCCGATCGGGCCGGCAGACCGCGCACGGCGTGAACCCGTCCGTTCGGGCCTCGTCCACCGGGATCGGGATCGTCTCGCGCCGGCCGACCCAGGTGCACCCCGCCACGTGGTAGCGCGGGTGCTCGTCGACGACGAGCACCTCGTCGGTGAGGTCGACGACCAGCAGCAGGTCGGTGACCTCCACCTCCTCGACCTCCGGATCGGCCTCGTCCTGCACGACCGCTCCGGCGCGGTCATGGGCGGGCTCGGGGGCGCGGGAGTCCGCGGCGGCGGCGTTCGTGGCACCCCGCGCACCGGCGGCGGAGGCGGAGGCGACCGTCGCTCCCTGGCTCGCCGGGTCCACGACGTCGTCCCGGCCCCCGGCACCCCGGGCGGCCGACCCGGACGGCGTGGCGCGCGCCGCGATCTCCCGGCGGGCGACGACCAGCAGGGCAGCGGCCGCCACGCAGGCGGCGATGCAGGCCCAGTAGAGCGCGTCGACGCCGGTGAGGAGTGCGGCCACGAACAGGCCGAGACCCGCGAGCACGAGCAGACCGGCGCCGAGGATCACGCCTGCACCTTAGGGTGCGAGGCGGCGCAGTCGCCCGTCGGACGGTGCAGCGAGGTGCGGGAACGACGAGAGGGTCACCGGAGCGGACTCCGGTGACCCTCTCGATCCCCCTTCGGCGGGGGCCGTGCTCAGCTGCCGACCGGCGTCAGGCCGGCGCGTGCTGGTTCTGCCGGCCCGCGCCGGCCGGCTCGGCGGAGCCGCGGGTGTCCAGGTCGCGCAGGTGCGACTCCAGGTAGGAGCGCAGGCGGGTGCGGTACTCCCGCTCGAAGGTGCGCAGCTCCTCGATCTTGCGGTCGAGGCTGTTGCGCTTCTCCTCGAGGGTGCCCATGACCTCGCCGTGCCGGCGCTCGGCGTCCTGCTCGAGAGCCGCGGCCTTGGCCCGGGCCTCGCGCTCCACCGTCTCGGCCCGGGTGCGGGCGTCACCGATCATCGAGTCCGCGCGGTGCTTGGCCTCGGTGACCATCTGCTCGCTCTTGGCGCGCGCCTCGGTCATGAGCCGCTCGCTGTTGGTCTTGGCGCTGCCGAGCATCTGCTCGGCCTGCGTCTTGGCCTCGTTGACGTACCGGTCGGCCGTCTCGGTGGCCAGGGCCAGCATCCGGGAGGCGCGGGCGCTGTCGTCCTCGCGGGGCTGCTGGACCGGTGGCGGCGCGGCGACGACGGGGGCGGGCGCGGGAGCAGGCGGCTCAGGCCGCTCCTCGGCGCGGGCAACGGCCCGGCCGGCGCCGGCGCGCAGCTCGTTGTTCTCCTCGATCAAGCGGGCCAGCTCGGCCTCCACGACGTCGAGGAAG
The DNA here is from genome assembly GCF_002938435.1 of Blastococcus saxobsidens. Lineage (GTDB taxonomy): Bacteria > Actinomycetota > Actinomycetes > Mycobacteriales > Geodermatophilaceae > Blastococcus > Blastococcus saxobsidens. Next base: position 1,616 of record NZ_POQT01000038.1, on the reverse strand, counting down.
GCGTCGACCTCGTCCTCGTCGTAGCCCCGCTTGCCGATCGGCGGCTTCTTGAACACGACGTTGTGCACGTCGGCAGGCGTCAATGGCATCGGGTCACCTCGGGTCGGACGGCGGGAGCAAGGAACTCGGACGTGCGGGGCCGTACCCCGCGCGTCGTGCGGTCCTGGGTCCCGGGGGATTCAGCGATCACGCGACGGCCAGCGATGTCGTGATGCTCCGGAGGAGCACCACGGCGATCAGCAGCACCATAAACCCGAGGTCCAGACGGATCGACCCCAGGTTCAGCGGCGGGATGACCTTGCGCACCGCCTTGAGCGGCGGGTCGGTCGTGGAGTACACGACCTCCAGCCCCGCGGCGACGAGACCGGAGGGACGCCAGCTGCGCGCCAGCACCATCACCCAGTCCACGACGAACCGCGCGAAGAGCAGCACGAGGAAGACGAGCAGCACCGACGAGACGATCTGCCAGAAGAGAGCCACAGTCCTCGTTCGTTCAGGGCACCTCGGGTGCCGCCTCCACCGGTGTCACGACTCCGCCACCGATCAGGACTTGTCGGAGAACCCGCCCTCGCGGATCTTCGCCTTGTCCTCGGCGGTGACGGCGACGTCCTGCGGGCTGAGCAGGAACACCTTGGCCGTGACGCGCTCGATACTACCGCGCAGGCCGAAGCTCAGACCGGCGGCGAAGTCGACGAGCCGCTTGGCGTCGGCGTCGTCCATCTCGGTCAGGTTCATGATGACCGGCATGCCGTCCCGGAACCGCTCACCGATGGTCCGCGCCTCGTTGTAGGTGCGCGGGTTCAGCGTGGTGATCCGGTAGTTCTTCGCCGCCGGCGCGGCCGCCGGGGCGGGCGCGGGCTCCGGCTCGGCCACCGGCTCGCGCATGGCCAGACCGGCCGCGGCCACCGGGCCGCTGCTCAGGCTGCCCACGCGGCCACCGACCGGGCCCGACGACGCACCGCTGGGAGCCAGTCCCAGGGTGCGCGGGGCGACCCGGCGCACCGCGAGCGGCTCGGGGTCGCGCACGGCCGGCTCGGCCGGGGCGAGCTCCTCCTCGGCGTAGCCGCCGCGAGGGTAGTCGTCGTCGGCGTAGGGCCGGTCGCTGTAGGCGTCGTCGTAGCGCTCGTCGGCGTACCGGCCGTACCGGCGGTCGTCGAGCTCGTCGGACGCCCGGGAGTCGTACCGGCCGTAGGCCCGGGTGTCGTCGTCCTCGACGAGCCCCAGGTAGATCCCCATCCTCCGCATGGCTCCAGCCATCGGACCTCCCCTTCTACTGGCGTCCTCAGCGTCGCGTCGGCACCGTGGTCGTCGCATCGTCCCCGGTGGTCCGGTTCGGATGCGCCCCGTGTGACTGCTGTGACTCGCGTGGCTGGTGTTCCTCGAACTCACCGCAGGGTAGGGGGCGCGAACCGAACAACGCGGTACCGACACGCACCAGCGTGGCGCCGGCGGCGACGGCCGCCTCGAGGTCGCCGCTCATGCCCGCGGACAGCGCGTCGGCCTCCGGGTGGTCGGCGCGCACCCGCTCGGCGAGCGCCGCGAGCCGGGCGAAGGCGGGCGCGGGGTCACCGTCGCGGGGCGCCACCGCCATGAGCCCGCGCAGCCGCAGGCCGGCC
>NZ_POQT01000037.1 GCF_002938435.1 Blastococcus saxobsidens | reverse complement strand
GCGATATCAATCAACCAAAGGAATCCCTGCCACGACTGCACGAGCCGCGGCACGGGGTATTACTTGGCACTGACTTTCGGCACGCTGTTGAGTTCTCAAGGAGCGGACGCGCAGAAACTCGACCCTTCCGGGCTCCGTCCCTGGCTGGATGTCCAACTCTACGCCGGTTTCCAGATGCCCGTCCAGCGGGGTCTGGTCCGGCGGCCCTTCCGGGCCGCGCGGCGCAAAGAGAAAGTTACACGGAGGTGTCGGCCGGGTCAAACCCGGGGGTCGGTGACGCCCGACACGCCCTCCGGGGCCGGGGTCGGAGGCCTCAGGAGCCCCTGCGGACCCCGGCGATGGAGCGCCGTCCACGGCGCAGGACGAGCCAGCCGCCGGGCAGCCAGGCGTCCTCCCCGGGGACCAGGTCGGCGTCCGTGACCCGCTCGTTGTTGAGGTAGGCGCCGCCCTCCTTCACCGTGCGCCGCGCGTCCGACAGCGAACCCACCAGGCCGGTCTGCTGCAGCAGCTGCGCCACCGTGGGGACGTCGCCGTCGACGGTGATGCTGCCGGCCTCCTGGAGCGCGGAGCCGAGGGTGCCGGCGTCCAGCGTCGCGAGGTCCTCCCGACCGAACAGCGCCCGGCCGGCCGCCTCGGCCTGGCGGAGCTGGTCGGGACCGTGCACGAGCAGGGTGAGCTCCTCGGCGAGCGCCCGCTGGGCGGTCCGCGCCGCCGGGCGCTCGAGGCTCTCCGTGATCAGGGCCGCCAGCTCCTCGGCCGGGCGCTCGGAGTACAGCGGCAGCCAGGCCCGGGCGTCGGCGTCGTCGGCGTTGAGCCAGAACTGGAAGAAGGCGTACGGCGAGGTGAGTTCCGGGTCCAGCCAGACGGCGCCGCCCTCGGTCTTGCCGAACTTGGTCCCGTCGGACTTGGTCACCAGCGGAGTGGAGAGGGCGTGCACCTTCGCCCCCGACGTCCGCCGGACGAGGTCGATGCCGGCGGTCAGGTTGCCCCACTGGTCCGAGCCGCCGGTCTGCAGCGTCACGCCGTGCCGGCGGTGCAGCTCGCGGAAGTCGTTGGCCTGCAGGATCTGGTAGCTGAACTCGGTGTAGCTGATCCCGGCCTCGGAGTTCAGCCGGGCCGACACCGCCTCCTTGGCCAGCATCTGGCTGACGCGGAAGTGCTTGCCGATGTCGCGGAGGAAGTCGATGGCCGAGAGGGGCCCGGTCCAGTCGAGGTTGTCGACGTAGATCGGCCCCTTCAGACCGTCTGCCTCCGCGGGCAGCTCGAGCAGCGGCGCCACCTGCTTGCGGATGCTCGCCACCCAGCCGGCCACGACCTCGGGGTCGTTCAGCTGCCGCTCGGCCGTCGGCCGCGGGTCGCCGATCAGACCCGTCGCGCCGCCGACGAGGACGACGGGCTGGTGGCCGGCGCGCTGCAGGGCCCGCATGACCATGTACTGCACGAGGTGCCCGACGTGCAGGCTCGGCGCGGTGGGGTCCACCCCGCAGTAGAAGGCGACCGGCCCCTCGGCGAGGTGGGCCCGCAGCGCGGCCTCGTCGGTGCTCTGGGCGATCAGCCCGCGCCGGTGCAGCTCGTCGATGACTCCGGAGGCGGAAGACGTGGTCACGGGAGTCCATCCTGCCCGGGCCGCTTGCGACGGGGCTTGCCACCCGCCCGGAAGCCGCTCACCGACGGGGCGTCGGACTCCCAGAACCGCCACGGCAGCTCCGTCGCCACGCTGATCCCCACCCGGGGCCCGGCCGAGACGGCCGAGGGTGGCGTCCCCCGGTGGAGCCGCACGGACGACGACGGGTGCAGCAGGTCGGTGCCGAGGTCGGCGCGCCCGATGCCCAGCGCCTGGGTGAGTCGTGCGGGGCCGCCGGCCAGGTCGCGCGGCGTGCGCGCGGCCGGGCGGCGGGCACGGGCGAGCTCCTCCCCCACGACGACCTCCCCGGCCCGCATCAGGACCGCCTCGCCGTGGCCGTCCGGCCCCACGACGACGTTGGCGCACCAGTGCACGCCGTAGGAGAAGTACACGTAGAGACGCCCGGGCGGGCCGAACATGATGGCCGCCCGGGGCGTGGGGCCCCGGTGCGAGTGGGCCGCGGGGTCGATTCCGGAACCGGAGTACGCCTCGACCTCGGTCAGGCGCAGCGCCACCGTGCCCTCCGGGCGGTCGGCCACCACCCAGCAGCCGAGCAACGACCGCGCCACGACGTCGACCGGCCCGAGCAGGTCCCGCTCGGACACGAGGGGACCCGGCTCGGGCCGGGGAGGAACCGACATGCTCAGAGCGCCGGCGCCACCGGCGACGACGTGGCCCAGTCGGCGTGCTCGGTGGCCAGTGCCTTGAGCCCGTCCATCTGCTCGGCCACCCGCGCCGGCGCCGTCCCCCCGCGGGTGCTGCGGGCCGCCAGCGCGCCGCTGACCGACAGCACCGACCGCACGTCCGGCGTCAGGCGCTCGTCGATGCCGGCGAGCTGGTCGTCGTCGAGCTGGTCGAGCTCGAGCCCGGCCTCCTCGCAGAAGGCGACCATCGCACCGCTGATCTCGTGCGCCGACCGGAACGGCACGCCCTGGCGAACCAGCCACTCGGCCACGTCGGTGGCCAGCGCGAAGCCCTGGGGAGCGGCGGCCTCGAGCACCTCCGGGCGCAGCGTCAGGGTGGCCATCATCCCGGTGACCGCGGGCAGCAGCAGGAGCAGCTGCTCCATGGAGTCGAAGACCGGCTCCTTGTCCTCCTGCAGGTCGCGGTCGTAGGCCAGCGGCAGGCCCTTGAGCATCGTGAGGATGCCGGTCAGATTGCCCACGAACCGGCCCGACTTGCCACGGGCCAGCTCGGCGATGTCGGGATTCTTCTTCTGCGGCATGATCGACGAACCGGTGGCCCAGGCGTCGTCCAGGCGCGCCCAGCCGAACTCGGTCGACGTCCAGAGCACGACCTCCTCCCCCAGCCGGGACAGGTGGACGCCGAGGAGAGCGGCGACGAAGCAGAACTCCGCGGCGAAGTCGCGGTCGCTGACACCGTCGATCGAGTTCTCGCACGACCGGTCGAACCCGAGCTCGGCGGCGACCGCGTCGGGGTCCAGCGGCAGCGAGGAGCCGGCCAGCGCGCCGGAGCCGTAGGGGCTGACGGCGGCCCGCGCGTCCCAGTCGCGCAACCGGTCGACGTCGCGGGCGATCGAGTGGGCGTGCGCCAGGAGCTGGTGGGCGATGAGCACCGGCTGGGCGTGCTGCAGGTGGGTCATGCCCGGCGCGGCCACGTCCTGGTAGCGCTCGGCCAGACCGAGCAGCGCGAACTCCAGGGAGGAGAGCTCGCCGACCAGCGTGCGCACGTGGTGGCGCAGGTAGAGCCGGAGGTCGGTGGCGATCTGGTCGTTGCGGCTGCGGCCGGCGCGCAGCTTCCCGCCGAGCCCGCCGAGCTTCTCGGTGAGGCCGCGCTCGAGCGCCTCGTGCACGTCCTCGTCGCTCTCGATCGGCAGGAACGTGCCGGCCTCGACCTCCGTGGAGAGCTCGCGCAGCGCGCCGAGCATCTGCTCCAGCTCGTCGTCGGCCAGCAGCCCGGCGCGGTGCAGCACGCGGGCGTGGGCGCGGGACCCGGCCAGGTCGAAGGGCGCGAGCTGCCAGTCGAAGTGGGTGGACTTCGACAGGGCGGCCATCGCCGGCGACGGACCGCCGCCGAAGCGGCCACCCCAGAGGCGGGTCTGCGATCCAGGTGCGGTGCTCACGTGCCGGGGTCCTCTTCCAGGTCGGCGCTCAGTTCGGGGTAGACGGCGGGGGTGCGCTGCGCGAGCGACCGCAACCGGTCGGCCAGCGCCGCACCGCCGTCGGGCTGTCGCGAGACGACCAGCAGAGTGTCGTCCCCCGCGATCGTGCCCAGGACGTCGGGGAGGCCGACCTTGTCCAGCGCCGAGGCCAGGAACTGGGCCGCGCCCGGCGGGGTGCGCAGCACCGCGAGGTTGGCGCTGCCCTCGGCGCTGGTGAGCAGGTCGGCCAGCAGGCGGGTGAGCCGCGCGGGGGCGGTCTGCGCCGGGCGGAGCGGGGCGTTCTCCGGCGGCAGCACGTAGGACGCCGGCGCGCCGTCGGAGCCGCGCATCTTCACCGCGCCGAGCTCCTCGAGGTCCCGGGACAGCGTCGCCTGGGTGACCTCGATGCCGGACCCGGCCAGCAGCGCGGCCAGCTGGGTCTGGGAGGTGACCGGCTGGGCCTCGATGAGCTCCCGGACCCGCGCCTGGCGGGCCGAGCGGGTCAGCGCGGAGGTCACGATCCCTCCCGGGGTCGTCGGAGCCGGCACGTGCGGCCGGTGGCGGTCACGCGTTCTTCTCCAGCAGCCAGATGAGCACTGCCTTCTGGGCGTGCAGGCGGTTCTCCGCCTCGTCCCACACGACGCTCTGCGGCCCGTCGATGACCCCGGCGGCGATCTCCTTGCCGCGGTAGGCGGGCAGGCAGTGCAGGACGACGGCGTCGTCGGCGGCCCGGCCCAGCACCCCCTCGTCGAGCGCGTACGGCAGGAACGGCGCCACGCGGGCGTCGTACTCGTCCTCCTGGCCCATCGACACCCAGGTGTCGGTGACCAGGACGTCCGCGCCGTCGGCGGCCGCGTCGGCGTCGGCGGTCCAGCCGACCGAGCCACCGGTCTCCGCGGCGATCGCCGCGGCCCGCTCGAGCACCGCGGGGTCGGGCTGGAAGGTCTCCGGCGAGCCGATCCGCACGTGCATGCCGGCGGTCGCGCCCCCCAGCAGGTAGGAGTGGGCCATGTTGTTGGCGCCGTCGCCGAGGTAGGTCATCGAGCGGCCGGCCAGCGAGCCCTTGTGCTCGATCACCGTCTGCAGGTCCGCGAGGATCTGGCAGGGGTGGTACTCGTCGGTGAGCGCGTTGATGACCGGGACGCGGCTGACCGCGGCCATGGCGTCGATGCGCTCCTGCCCGAAGGTTCGCCAGACGATCGCGGCGACCTGGCGGTCCAGGACCCGGGTGGTGTCCTCGACCGACTCGCCTCGGCCCAGCTGGCTGGTGCCGGCGTCGACGACCAGCGGGTAGCCGCCGAGCTCGGCCACGCCCACCGAGAAGGACACCCGGGTACGAGTCGAGGGCTTGTCGAACAGGACGGCGACGCCGAGCGGGGCGCCGTTCGCCGCGCGCAGCGGGGTGGGCGCCTCCGCGGTGTGCCGGCTCGCCTTGAGCGAGGCGGCCAGCGCCAGCACCTCGGCCTGCTCGGCCGGGCTGAGGTCGTCGTCCTTGAGGAAGTGCCGGGTCACGAGCCGTTCTCCAGTGCGGTGTCGAGGGCCGCAGGCAGGGCCGCGACGAACGCGTCGACCTGGGCGTCGGTGAGGACGAGGGGCGGGGCGAGCCGCAGCACGCCGGGTGCGACCGCGTTGGTGAGGAAACCGGCGGTCCGCAGCTGGGTCTCCACCTCCGCGGCGACGTCGGCGGTGAGGACGACGCCGAGCAGCGCACCCCTCCCCCGGACGCCGCGGATGCCGGCGTGGCCGAGCGCCTCGATGCCGGTGGTGAACCGGTGCTCGAGCTCCTTGGCGCGCTCCAGCAGGCCCTCGTCGCGGATGGTGTCCAGCACCGCGAGCGCGGCGGCCGCGGCGATCGGGTTGCCACCGAAGGTGGAGCCGTGCGAGCCGGCGGTCAGCAGGTCGGCGGCGTCGCCGAAGGCCAGCATGGCGCCGATGGGCAGCCCGCCACCGAGCGCCTTGGCCAGGGTGACGACGTCGGGGTGCAGCCCGTCGGCGTGGTGGGCGAACCAGTGGCCGGTGCGGCCGATGCCGGTCTGCACCTCGTCGACGGCGAACAACGCGCCGGCGGCGGAGGCGGCGTTCGCGGCGGCGGGCAGGTAGCCGGCCGGGGCGGGCAGCACGCCGCCCTCGCCCAGCATCGGCTCCAGCAGCACCATCGCGGTGCTCTCCCCCACCGCGCCGGTCAGCGCCTCGACGTCGCCGTAGGGCACGTAGGAGACCCCGCCGGGCAGCGGGGCGAACGCGGCCGCCTTGGCGGGCTGGCCGGTGAGCGCCAGCGCGCCCATGGTGCGCCCGTGGAAGGCGCCCTCGGCGGTGATCACCTGCGGGCGGCCGGTGAGCCGGCTCAGCTTGAACGCGGCCTCGTTGGCCTCGGCGCCGGAGTTGCAGAAGAAGACCCGCCCGGGCCGGCCCGCGAGGTCGAGCAGCCGCTCGGCCAGCGTGATGCCCGGCTCGTGCATGGCCAGGTTGGAGACGTGCCCCAGCGTGGCCGCCTGGGTGGTGATCGCCTCGAGGACCTTCGGGTGCGCGTGGCCGAGGATCGTCGTCGCGATGCCGCCGAGCAGGTCGACGTACTCGCGGCCGTCGACGTCGGTGACGGTGGCACCGGCACCGGAGGCGAGGGCGACCGGCGGCGCCTTGTAGTTGTTCATCATCACGGCCGACCAGCGGCGGGCCAGCTCCTCCGTGTGCGTCGTCATGCCGTGCCCTCCTTCTGGTCCTTCGCCGGGACGACCATCGTCCCGGTGCCCTCGGTGGTGAACGTCTCCAGCAGCAGGGCGTGGGGCGTCCGGCCGTCGACGACGGTCGCCCGCTTCACCCCGCCCTCGACCGCCCGCAGGCAGGCGGCCATCTTCGGGATCATCCCGGCGTCGAGCGTGGGCAGGATCGCGGCCAGCTCGGTCGCGTCGATCTGCTGCACCAGGGAGTCGCGGTCGGGCCAGTCGGCGTAGAGGCCCTCGACGTCGGTGAGGACGACCATCTTCACCGCACCGAGCGCGGCGGCCAGCGCGGCAGCGGCGGTGTCGGCGTTCACGTTGTGCACGACCCCGTTCGCGTCCGGCGCGACGCTGGCGACGACCGGGATGTGCCCGGCCTCCAGCAGCGCGGTGACCGGCGTGGTGTCGACCGCCACCACGTCGCCGACCAGCCCGACGTCCACCGGCTCGCCGTCCACCACGGCGGTGGTCCGCTGCGCGGTGAACAGCCCGCCGTCCTCGCCCGACAGGTGCACCGCCATCGGGCCGTGCTGGTTGATCAGGCCGACGATGTCAGGGCCGATCTGGCCGGTGAGCACCATGCGGACGACGTCGATCGTCTCGGGAGTGGTCACCCGCAGGCCGCCGCGGAACTCGCTGCCGATGCCGAGCTTCGCGAGCATGGCGCTGATCTGCGGCCCACCGCCGTGCACGACGACGGGCAGGATGCCGCAGGTCCGCAGGAAGACCATGTCCTCGGCGAAGGCGCGGCGGCACTCGTCGTCGACCATGGCATGACCGCCGTACTTGATGACGACGACGTTGCCGTGGAACTCCTTGAGCCACGGCAGCGCCCCGGTGAGGACGGCGACCTTGGCGGCGTCGCCCTCGGGGTCGTTCTTCCGCATGACCCGCCGGGTGCCGACCGTGCGCGGCAGCCGCGGCGGCGGGGCGGGCTCGTCGATCCGCACGTCGGGCGGGGTGGGGTCCTGCTGGCTCATGTCGAGTACGCCGAGTTCTCGTGCACGTAGGCGATGGACAGGTCGTTGGTCCAGATCGTGGCCTGCTCGGTGCCGGCCCGGAGGTCGACGTCGATGGTGATCGCCCGGCCGCTGAGGTCCACGCCCTCGCGCGGGTCACCGATCGCGCCGCCGCGGCACACGGTCACGCCGTTGATCGTGACGTCGACCTGGTCGGCCTCGAACGCGGCGTCGGTCGTGCCGATGGCCGCGAGCACCCGGCCCCAGTTGGGGTCGTTGCCGAACAGCGCCGTCTTGAGCAGGTTGTTGCGGGCGCAGGCGCGACCGGCGGTGAGGGCGTCGGTGACCGTGGCCGCGTTGCGGACGGTGATCGCGATGTCCTTCGTGGAGCCCTCCGCGTCGGCGAGCAGCTGCATGGCCAGGTCGGTCGCGGCCGCGGTGAGGGCCTCGGTCAGCTCCTCCTCGGACGGGGTGACGCCGGAGGCCCCGTTGGCCAGCACGACGACCGTGTCGTTGGTGGAGAGGCACCCGTCGGAGTCGACCCGCTCGAAGCTGACGGCGGTGGCCGTCCGCAGCGCCCGCTGCAGGACCCCGGGGTCGGCGGTCGCGTCGGTGGTGAGGACCACGAGCATCGTGGCCAGGCTGGGGGCAAGCATGCCCGCGCCCTTGGCCATGCCTCCGACGGTCCAGCCCTGGCGCTGCTGCGCCGTCGTCTTCGGCACCGAGTCGGTGGTCATGATCGCGCGTGCGGCGTCGGCGCCGCCGTCCGCGCTCAGGGCCGCCGCCGCGGCGGTGACACCGGCCGTGAGCTTGTCCATGGGCAGCCGGACGCCGATCAGGCCGGTGCTCGCGACGGCGACGTCGATCGCGCCGATGTCCAACTGGGCCGCGGCGTGCTCGGCGGTGGCGTGGGTGTCCTGGAAGCCCTCCGGGCCGGTGCAGGCGTTGGCCCCGCCGGAGTTGAGGACCACCGCGCGCGCCCGCTGCCCGGCCAGCACCTGGCGGCTCCACTGCACGGGCGCGGCCGGGAAGCGGTTGGTGGTGAAGACGGCGGCCGCGGCGTCGTCCGGCCCGGTGTTGAGGACGACGGCGACGTCGGGGTCGCCGGAGGACTTGAGGCCGGCCGCGACGCCGGCCGCGGAGAACCCCTGCGGGGCGGTGACGGTCACGGTGCTACTCCTACGAGCGGGAGACCGGTGGTCTCGGGCAGTCCGAGGGCGAGGTTGGCGCACTGGACCGCCGCTCCCCCGGTGCCCTTGGTGAGGTTGTCGACGGCGGCGACGACGACCAGCCGGTGGGCGTCGGCGTCGACGGCGACCTGGAGGGCGACGGTGTTGGCGCCCAGCACCTGCGCGGTGGTGGGCCACTGGCCCTCGGGCAGCAGGTGCACGAACGGCTCGTCGGCGTAAGCGTCGGCGTAGGCGGCGCGGGCCGCCTCGGCGTCGATGCCGGGCTTCAGGGGTGCCGAGCAGGTGGCCAGGATGCCGCGGCTCATCGGCACCAGGGTCGGGGTGAAGCTGACGCCGACCGGTCCCCCGGCGGCCTGCGACAGCCCCTGGATCATCTCGGGGGTGTGCCGGTGCACCCCGCCGACGCCGTAGGCGCTGGCGGAGCCCATGACCTCGCTGCCGAGCAGGTGCGCCTTGGGCGACTTGCCCGCGCCGGAGGTACCGCTGGCGGCGACGACCACGACGTCGGGCTCGACGAGGCCGGCGGCCAGCGCCGGGGCCATCGCGAGGGTGACCGAGGTCGGGTAGCAGCCGGGGACGGCGATCCGCGTGGCGCCGACCAGCTTCTCCCGCTGGCCGGGCAGCTCGGGCAGGCCGTAGGGCCAGGTGCCGGCGTGCACGCTCCCGTACCAGCGGGCCCACGCGGCCGGGTCGTTCAGCCGGTGGTCGGCGCCGCAGTCGATGACCAGGGTCTCGGCCGGCAGCTGGTCGGCGATGGCCGCGGACTCCCCGTGCGGGAGGGCCAGGACGACGACGTCGTACCCGGCGAGGCTCGCCGCGTCGCTGGCCTGCACGGTCAGGTCGGCGAAGGGCAGCAGGTGGGGCTGCAGCTCACCCAGGCGTCGACCGGCGCTCGAGTTGGCATGCACCCCGGCCAGCCGGAGCTGCGGGTGCCCGGCCAGCAGCCGGCACACCTCACCCCCGGCGTACCCGGTGGCGCCGGTGACCCCGACCGTCCACGTCTGCCCTGTGCTCACGCTGCATGACCATACACGATCATGCATGAACGTTCACTCCGGTTCCGGGCTATCCGACGACGCGCGCCACCAGCAGGACGACGTCGTCCTCCCCCTCCGCGCCGAGCCGGGCGACCAGCCGGTCGCAGAGCTCCTCGACGGGCAGGCCGTGCAGCTCCTCGGCCGCCCGTCGGAGCGCGGCGATCCCGTCGTCCAGCAGCCTGTTGCGCCGTTCGACCAGCCCGTCCGTGTAGAGCACCAGGGTGGAGCCCGGTGGCATGCCGACCTCGTGGTCGGTGCGTCGTCCTTCCACGTGCGCGCCGAGCAGCACGTCGGCGGGACCGTCGGCCAGCAGCTCACAGCTACCGTCGGCATGCAGCAGCAGCGGCGGTGGATGCCCGGCGTTGGACCACCGCAGGCGCAGCGCGCTCCGGTCCGGTTCCTCGGGGACGGGGTGGACCTGGCAGAGGACCGCGGTGGCCAAGGTCGTCATCCGGAGCCGATCCAGGGCGCCGTCCAGTGCGGACAGGATCCCCGCCGGTGAGGCCTGCACCGTCTGCGCGACACCACGCAGCACATTGCGGACCTGGGCCATGGCGGCAGCCGCTGTGCTGTCGTGCCCGGCCACGTCCCCGACCACCAGGTTCGTGCTCCCGTCGGCCGTGGAGAACGCGTCGTACCAGTCACCGCCGACCTCCGCGTCCCGTGCGGCCGGCTGGTAGCGGGCCGCGATCTGCACCCGCCCGGACTGCGGCAGCGCGGTGAGCAGGCTGCGCTGCAACGTCTCGGACAGCCGGCGGATGTGCCGCACGGCCTCCCGCTCCGCCCCCTGCGCGGCCAGCCGGTCCAGCGCCAGCGCCGTCAGCGCCGCCAGGGCCGACATCAGCACCTTGTCCGCTTCCCGCCACGACTTGCGGTCCTGGAATGCGACGGCCAGCGCGCCGATGGCCGTGCCGTGCGTGGTCAGCGGGACGGCGGCGGTCGCCTCGGTGCGGGCCCTGACGTACACCTCGAGGGCCCCGGGGAACTGCCGCAACCCCTCGGCACGGTCGGCCAGGAACAGGGACTCCCCGGTCGCGGCGACGTGGACGATCGGCAGTGGGGCGTCGGCCGGCAGGGTGGCGACGTCGGCGCGCAGGTCCTCCTCGAAGAAGGTGGTGCCCAGGATGCGCACGGAGGCGCGGTCCGGCTCCGTGAGGCACAGCGCCGCGCCCTGAGCGCCGAGCACGGATGCACCTCGTCCGCTCACCACCGAGAGCACGTCCAGCTCCGACCGCGCGTCCGCGAGGGCCCGGGCCACCGCGACGAGGGCTCGGAGCCGTTCGGCGTCCACCGCGGCGGCGCGATCCGCGGTGACGTCGCGGAAGTACCAGGCCCATCCGATGTAGTCGCCCTGCGGTCCGCGCAACGCGGTCCCGTAGCGGTCCAGGACACGGCCGTCGAGCAGGAGCAGCTCGTCACGTGCGGACCCGGCGGCCTGGGCGTAGAGCTCGTGGACCCGGGGCAGGAAGGAGTCGGGATCCACGAGCTTGTCGAGCACGGAGGCGAGCGCCGCGTCGTCGTCACCGGAGGCGACGATCTCCGGGGGGATGGGCCAGATCTCCTGGAACTTGCGGTTCGAGGCGATCATGACGCCGTCGGCCGAGACGACGACCATCCCGTCCAGACCGCCCTCGACGGCGGCGCGCAGCAGCGCCAGGTCCCGGAGCTGCTCCTCGACCACCGGCCGCCCCGGAGAACCCTCGCCCATCGCACCCACGCCCCCACCGGCGCGGAGACGCACCTGCCGTCAGAACTTCCTGAGAAGGTACGGGAGCGCCGTGCCGCCGCGAGCGCGTGCTGCACCGCGTCCCCCCAGCGGGCCGCGGGCGCCGGTGAGGCCGGCGACGTCCGCCCCGTGGTCACGACCCATGACCGGCCATGCCGACGAGCTCACCGCCGGTCAGCGCCCACCCCCAGTTCATCGAGCGAGGTCAGCACGGCGGCCCACGCGCCGGTGCGCGGATCGATCACGGCGAAGTGCCCGCCCGGCACCGCCACCAGCCGTCCGTGTGGGTGCCGGACCAGGTAGGCCTCGCTGACCTCGATCGGGACGATGCCGTCCGCCGTCCCGTGCACGATCCGCACGGCACCGGTGGGTGCGGGCAGCCGGGCCGGATCCAGGTCGGGACGGGCGGCGGCGTCCCGGCCGAGGAACGCGCCGACCGCGCCGTCGCCCAGCCCGAGCTGCTCGGCCACGCCGAGGTCCGCCACCGGTGCGAGCCCCAGGATGCCGAGCGGTGCGTCCGGCCCCAGGGTCGTCGCGGCGAGCAGCGCGAGGTGGCCCCCGGCGGAGTGCCCGGCGAGCACGACCCGCCGGTCGGGCAGGGGGTCCAGCTCCGGCGCGACGGCGACCGCCCGGACGGCTGCCTGCACGTCCTCCACGGTGAGGTCCGGCCGGCCGGGCACCCGGCGGTACTCCGGCGCGACCGTCGCCCAGCCGGCCTCGGCCAGCGCGGCGGTCATCGGCCGGACGTTCATCCGGTCGATCTGCGGGCGCCAGAACCCGCCGTGCAGCACCACCACGACCGGCCGGCCGGGCCGGGGCGCCCGGGGGAACCGGACGTCGGCCACGTGGTCGGGATCCGGCCCGTAGCTGAGCACGACGTCGGGCGGGGGTGCCGGGAGCGTGAGGACCGACCGGTCCTCGACCTCCGCGGCCGGTCGGTTCCCGGCGTCGCTCATGCGGTAGTACTACCGCACCGGCCGGCCGCGACGCCGCGCCCGTCGCCGACCTCGAGGGAACCCATGTCCCGGCCTGCCGTGCTCGACCTCCTGCCCGCCCCGGTCGTGGAGCGGGCGGCCGAGCTGGACCGGCGCGACCCGCTGGCGGCCGTCCGCGAGGAGTTCGTCCTGCCCGACGGCGTCGTCGCCTACCTGGACGGCAACTCGCTCGGCCGGCCGCTGAAGGTCACCCGTGACCGGCTCGCCCGGTTCGTGGACGAGGAGTGGGGCGAGCGGCTCATCCGCGCCTGGGACGAGCGCTGGATGGACCGCCCGACGGCCGTGGGTGACGCGATCGGCCGCGTGGTGCTCGGGGCGGCGCCGGGCCAGACGGTGGTCGGCGACTCCACCACGGTGATGCTCTACAAGCTGGTCCGGGCCGCGGTGGACGCCCGCCCCGACCGGACCGAGATCGTCGCCGACACCGAGAACTTCCCCACCGACCGTTTCATCCTGACCGCGGTCGCCGCCGAGACCGGCCGCACGATCCGCTGGATCTCACCGGACCCGGCGACCGGGGTGCAGCCGGAGGAGGTGGCGGCGCTGCTCGGCGACCGGACGGCGCTGGTGCTGCTCAGCCACGTGGCCTACAGGTCGGCGTACGTCGCCGACCTGCCGGCCTTCACAACGGCGGCGCACCGGGCCGGCGCGCTGGTGCTCTGGGACCTCAGCCACTCCGCGGGGGCGGTGGACGTGCAGCTGGACGCCGCGGACGTCGACCTCGCCGTCGGCTGCGGGTACAAGTTCCTGAACGGCGGTCCGGGCGCACAGGCGTTCGGCTACGTGGCGCGGCGGCTGCACGAGGAGCTGGTGCAGCCGATCACCGGCTGGATGGGGCACGCCGAGCCGTTCGCGATGGGCCCGGACCACGTGCCCGCGGCCGGGATCCGCCGGTTCCTCAGCGGCACGCCGCCGATCGTCGGCATGCTGCCCGTCGAGGACATGCTGGCGTTGATCGAGCGGGTGGGCATGCCGGCGGTCCGCGCCAAGTCCGTCCTGCTCACCGAGTTCGCCGTCGCCGTGGCCGACGAGGTGCTCGCCCCCTGCGGCGTGGGAGTCGCCTCACCCCGCGACCCCGAGCGCCGGGGTGCGCACGTGACCCTCGAGCACGACGCGATGCGGTCGGTCGTCGAGCAGCTGTGGACGCGCGGGGTGATCCCCGACTTCCGGCCCGCCCGTGGTCTGCGCATCGGCCTGTCCCCCCTCAGCACCTCGTTCACCGAGCTGGCGACGGCGCTGGCGCACGTCCGGCAGCTGCTGGACCGGCCGGGGAGCTGACGGCCCCACCGGCGGCGCTCCCGCTGTCGGCCGTTCCCAGGTCCTGTCCAGTCACGGGACGCGAAACTGTCAGCACCCAGAGGCAGAGTCCCTGCTGTCCGGTGAACGTCGCCGGGCAGGGAGGAATCCACCGTGCAGATCTTCGATGCGAGCGCCGTCGCCCAGCCGCTGGGCGACATCGAGCTGGTGGACGAGGCGGCCGGCCCGGTGCTCCGGCTGCGGGGTGAGGTGGACAGCGCCGTCGTCGCGATCTGGGACGCCACGGAGCGCAGCACCGGTCGCGCACCGGTGGCGGTGGACCTCTCCGGGACGACGTTCCTCGACGCCCGCGGTCTGCGGCTCGTCGTCCGCGAGACCGAGTCGGCCAGGCGGTCGGGCCACCTGCCGGAGCTGCGGCGCCCCTCCGCGTCGATCCGCCGGCTGGTGGACCTCGCCGGCGCCGGACCGCTGTTCGCGACGGTCGCCTGACCCGCTCGACCGCTTCTCAGGCGCCTGCCGGCCGGGGGGTGTTGCGCCTGCGGTCGGTCCAGGAGACCGCTGCCGCCCCGAGCAGCAGGAGCGACGACGGGAGGAAGAGCAGCCCCAGGCCCAGGCCGGTGAGGAGGGACCACACCAGCGACAGCAGCCCGAGGGCTGCGACGACCGTGGTGGCCAGGAGCGACCGCCCGGCCCGCTCGGCCCACAGCGCACCGACCGCGCACAGCGCGGGCACGCCGAACAGGGCTAGCACGAACGAGCCGCTGTCCTGCCACACCTCGAGGCCGTACCGGGCCGTGCCGACGACGACGAGCAGCAGCGCGAGCAGGACGAGTGCCTGACTCCCCCGCCACGCCGCCATGCCACCGGACTGTGGCACCCGGCCCGTCGAGGGGCAATGGTCAGCCGAGCGGGTCGGCGCCCCCGTAGGGCCGCAGCCGCAGCTGCCGGGCGGCGTCCTGCGGGCTGGTCGAGCGCAGGACGTCGAGGTCGTCCTTGCCGGCGCGGACGAAGCGGCCCGACCACTGGTCGAGCTCACCGGCGGCGATCGCCGCGACGATCTCCACGACCCGCTCCGGCGGCGTCCAGTCCGTGAAGCCCTGCCACATGTGCATCGAGCGGGTCATCGGGGTGTCCACGACACCGGGCGCGACGTCGAAGGCGCGCACGTCGGAGCCCTCCAACGCGGCGGCCAGCGACTCGGTGAGCCGCATCAGCCCGGTCTTGGCCACCGAGTAGGCCGAGTAGTCCGGCTCGCCCCTGGTGCCCATGCCGCTGGCGATGTTGACCACCCGGCCCCGGTTGCGCAGCACCATCCACGGCACCAGCGCCCGGATGGTGAGCTGCGCGCCCCGGATGTGGCTGGACACGACCTCCCACCACTGGTCGGCGTCGGCCTCCCAGACGGGCGCCTCGAACTCGTCGATGAGCCCGGCGTTGTTGACCAGCAGGTCGACCTGGCCCAGCTCGGCCACCACCTGGGCGGTGGCCGCCTCCACCGACGCGCGGTCGGTGACGTCGGCGGCCACGGCCAGCGTGCGGGCGCCGGTGGCGTCGGCCACCTCGGCCATCGCCGTCCGCAACCGGTCCTCGGTCCGGGCGAGGCCGGCCACGGCCATGCCGCGGGCGGCCAGCCCCTCGACCAGGTGCCGGCCGATGCCGGTGGAGGCCCCGGTCACCAGCGCCACCGCCCCCGACAGTGCGGCCCCGTGCCGGGGCCCGCCCTGAGCCTGCGAAGGATGGGGAGGACGGGGAGGACGGGGTCCTTCGTCAGGCACGGAGCCTCGCCCCGGTCCGCAGGGTGGCCATGGCCACCGCGGCCTCCCGGACGACCGCCGCCTCCTCACCGGTCAGCGTCCGGTCCGGCGCGCGCAGCGTGAGCGCGTAGGCCAGCGACCGGGAGCCCTCGGGCACCGGTACGCCGGTGTAGACGTCGAACAGCCGCAGCGACTCCAGCAGCTCGCCCGCCCCGGCGCGCAGCGCGTCGGCGACGTCGGCGGCCGGCACCTCGTCCGCGACGACCAGGGCGAGGTCGATGAGCACCGGCGGGAACGTGGAGATCGACAGGGCCTGCGGCACGGTCGGCGCGGGCAGCGCGTCGGCGTCCAGCTCCATCACCGAGGTGCGCGGCGGCAGGCCGAGGGTCTCGCAGACCTTCGGGTGCAGCTCACCGGCGTGGCCGATCACCCGGTCGCCGACCAACAGCTCGGCACACCGGCCGGGGTGCCACGGCGCCCGGTCCCCGGCCCGCACGGCCAGCTCCGCACCGGCGGCCTCGGCCACCACGCGTGCGGCCTGCACCGCGTCGGCCCACTCCGCCGGACGGCCGGGCCCCCACCAGCCGCGCGGCTCGCGCTGACCGGTGAGCGCCACGGCGACGTGCCACGGCTGCGCCGGCACCGCGCCCAGCAGGGCGGCCAGCGTCGCGTCGTCGGGACGGCGGTCGACCCCCGGCAGCGGGGCGGCGGTGCGCTCCCCGCCGGGGAAGACCGCGCCGTGCTCGAACAGGGCGACATCGCGCTGCCCCCGCGCCAGGTTGCGGGCCAGGGACGCCAGCAGGCCGGGCAGCAGCGTCGTCCGCAACGCCGGGGCCTCCTCCGACAGCGGGTTGCGCACTGTGGTCACCCGGCGCCGCTCGTCGTCGTCGGGCAGGCCGAGCGCGTCGAGCTGGGCGGTGCCGAGGAACGGGAAGGCCGGGGCCTCGACGTAGCCGTCGTCGGCCAGGGCGCGGCCGATGCTGCGCCGCCGGCGCTGCCGCTCGGTGAGCCCGCGGCCGGGCGGGGCGGTCGGCAGGATCGAGGGGATCTCGTCGAAGCCGCGGAACCGCACCACCTCCTCGACCAGGTCGGCCGGCTCGCGGAGGTCGCCGCGCCAGGACGGCGGGGTGACGCGCAGGGCGGCGCCCTCGCCGGCCACCTCGGCGCCGACGGCGGCCAGCACCTCGACCACGTGCTCGCGGGTGTACCCGACGCCGGCGATCCGGCCGGGCAGTGCGGCGTCCAGGGCGATGGCCGGGCGGGGCGCGCGGGTGTCGACGTCGACCGGCGCGCCGGCCACCGCGGCGCCGCCGTGCTCGACCAGCAGCGCGGCGGCGCGGGCCAGCGCCACGACGGTGACCTCGGCGTCGGTGCCGCGCTCGAAGCGCTTGCCGGCCTCGCTGGGCAGCCGGTGCCGGCGGACCCCGCGGGAGATCCCGGTCTGCTCCCAGTGCGCGGCCTCCAGCAGCACCGCGGTGGTCGCGTCGCCGATCTCGGTGGACGCGCCACCCATGACGCCGGCCATGCCGATGGGGCCCGACCCGTCGGTGATCAGCAGGTCGTCGGCGGTGAGCGCGCGGTCGACGCCGTCGAGCGTGGTGAGCCGCTCCCCCGCCGTCGCCCGACGGACCGTGATGGACCCGCGGACGGTGTCCCGGTCGAAGGCGTGCATCGGCTGGCCGAGCTCGAGCATCACGTAGTTCGTGACGTCGACGGCCAGCGAGATGCTGCGCACGCCGCACTGGGCCAGGCGCCGGCGCAGCGCCCACGGGCTGGGCGCGGCGGGGTCGAGTCCTTCCAGCGCCAGCATCGTGAACCGGTCGCAGCGATCGGGGTCGGCGACGGTGACGTCCCACGCCGGGGCGCCGGACCAGTCCGGCAGCGGCAGGTCGGCCGGGTCGCGCCAGGAGACGCCCAGGACGCCCGCGAGGTCGCGGGCGATGCCGCGCATCGACATGGCGTAGCCGCGGTCCGGGGTCACCTCGAGGTCGAAGACGACGTCGTCCAGGCCCAGCACGTCGGCGGCCGGGGTGCCCGGCTCGAAACCCTCCCGGCCCAGCACGAGGATGCCGGCGTGGTCCTCGCCGATGCCGAGCTCGCGAACCGAGCAGATCATCCCGTCGGAGACGCGGTCGTAGGTCTTCCGGGCGGCGATCGCGAAGTCCCCGGGGAGGACCGCGCCGGGGAGGGCGGCGACCACGAGGTCTCCGACGGCGAAGTTGCGGGCGCCGCAGACGATGCCGCGCGGGGCGTCCTCCCCCACCTCCACCTGGCAGTAGCGGATCGGCTTCTTGAAGCCGGTCAGCTCCTCGATCTCCAGCACCCGGGCGACCACGAGCGGGCCGGTCGTCACCGGCGGGCGGACGACGTCCTCGACCTCGAAGCCCAGCCGGACGAAGGCGTCGTCGAGCTGCTCGACGGTGATGCCCGCCGGGAGGTCGACGAGCTCGGACAGCCAGCTGACGGGGACCTTCACTGCTGGACTCCTTCGGCGGGCACGGGGGTGACCTCGGGCATCGGACCCCAACCGTTCACTGCTCGACTCCGAAAGCGGTGGTGAACCGGATGTCGGCCTCGGCGATGTCGTGCATGTCCGAGACCGCGGAGCGGAACTGCAGCGCCCGCTCGATGCCCATGCCGAAGGCGAAGCCGGAGTAGACGTCGGGGTCGATGCCGCAGGCGCGCAGCACCCGCGGGTTCACCATTCCGCAGCCGCCCCACTCGACCCACTGCGGCCCGTCGCGGTGCTCGGGGAACCAGACGTCGAACTCCGCCGACGGCTCGGTGAAGGGGAAGAAGTGCGGCCGCCACCGGGTGCGGGCGTCCGGGCCCAACAGCTGGCGGGCCAGGTGGTCGAGCGTGCCGCGCAGGTGGGCCATGGTCAGGCCCTCGTCGACGGCCAGGCCCTCGACCTGGTGGAAGACCGGCAGGTGCGTCGCGTCCAGCTCGTCGGTGCGGTAGACCCGGCCGGGCGCCACGACGTAGATCGGGGGCTGCCGGTCGAGCATGGTGCGCGCCTGCACCGGGCTGGTGTGCGTGCGCAGCACCAGGCCCGAGTCCTCCGGCGCGACGAAGAAGGTGTCCATCATCGACCGCGACGGGTGGTCGGGGCCGATGTTGAGCGCGTCGAAGTTCAGCCACTCGGCCTCCACCTCCGGGCCCTCGGCCACCTCGTAGCCCATGCCGACGAAGATGTCGGCGATCCGGTCGGTGAGGGTGGTCAGCGGGTGGCGGGCGCCGCGCGGGGTGCGGTCCCACGGCAGCGTGACGTCGACCCGCTCCTCGGCCAGCACCCGGGCGTCGCGCTCGGCCTCCAGCTCGGCCAGCCGGGTGGCGTAGGAGGCCTTGAGGTCGCCCAGCACGCTGTTGAGCCGCTTGCCGGCGTCGGAGCGCGCCGCGGGCGGCAGGGCGCCCAGCTCGCGACGGGCCAGCAGCAGGGGCGCCCGGTCCCCGAGGTGGTCGGGGCGCACGGCGGCGAGCTGCTCCAGGTCGGCGGCGTTCGCGAAGGCCGCGACGCCCTCGGCGAGCGCGGAGCTCAGCGCCTCCTGGGAGAGTGCGGCGACCTGCTTCGGGTCGTACGGATCGTTGGCGCCAGACACGGGAGGCCATTCTGCCCGCCTCCTTGTCCCGACCGCGCCGGGGTTCCGCCGGGAGGGCGCACGCGGGTCGCGGCACCGGCCGTCCTGGCTCACCGTTCCGGGTCCTGGCTCACCGTCGAACGTGAGCCAGGACCCGGGATGACCAGCTGACCTGATCACGAGCGTGCGCGGGCCGGGGCGGCGGCCGCCGGCTCGCGACCTCCTCCTTTCGAGCGGTAGCCGCCCGCTCCACTGAGGTCGCGCCCGCAGCCGGCCGATCCCCGTGTCGTGGACCCCGTGCGCCCTCAGACCGATCCCGCCCTCGCCCAGGCCCTGCGCCCCGGCGGGGTGCGCAGCGTGTTCCAGCCCATCGTGGAGCTCGACACCGGCCGCGTCGTCGCCCACGAGGCGCTGGCCCGGGGCCCGCAGGGCAGCTCCCTGGAGCGCCCCGACCTGCTCTTCGCCGCCGCCCGCGAGGCCGGGCTCCTGGCCGAGCTGGACGAGGCCTGCCGCATCGCCGCGTTCGAGGGCGCCACCCGGCACGGCGTGCTCGCCCCCCTGGCGCTGTTCGTGAACGTCGAGCCCGAGGTCCTCGACACCGCGCCGCTGGACGAGCTGCTGGCCATCGCCGAGGCGGCGCCCGGCACCCTGCGGGTGGTCCTGGAGATCACCGAGCGCGCGCTGGCGGCCCGCCCCGCGGAGCTGCTACGCACGGTCGCGCGGGTGCGCGAGCTCGGCTGGGGCATCGCCCTGGACGACGTCGGCGCCGACCCGATGTCCCTGGCGTTCATGCCGCTGCTGCGCCCGGACGTGGTCAAGCTCGACCTCCGCCTGGTGCAGGAGCGGCCCGGTCCGGCCATCGCGCAGATCATGAACGCGGTCAACGCCTACGCCCAGGCCACCGGCGCCGCCGTGCTGGCCGAGGGCATCGAGGACGACCGGCACCTGGCCATGGCGAAGGCCCTGGGCGCCACCCTCGGGCAGGGCTGGCTCTTCGGCCGCCCGTCCGCGGTCCCCGGCACCGACCGGCCGGCCGGCGCGCTGCCACCGCCGACCCCCGAGTCAGGTGACGGCTCCTCGCAGGACTCGCCGTTCGGGTGCCTGCCCACCGGCACGCCGTTGCGCCGAGCCCCGAAGAGCCTGCTGATCGAGCTGAGCAAGCAGCTGGAGCGGGAGGCGATGCGCCTGGGCGAGACCTGCGTGGTGGCGGCGACCTTCCAGGAGGCGCGGCACTTCACGCCCTCGACCATCCAGCGCTACCGCGACCTGGTCGAGCGCACCGGCTTCGTCTGCGCGCTCGGCGAGGGGCTGCCGGTGGAGCCGCTCCCCGGGCTGCGCGGCGCCCACCTCTCCCCCGCCGACCCGGTGCGCGGCGAGTGGGACGTCGTCGTCCTCGCCCCGCACTTCAGCGTGGCCCTGCTGGCGAGGGACCTGGGCACCACCGGACCGGACCTGGAGCGGGAGTTCGAGTACGCGCTGACCTACGACCGCGACGTCGCGGTGCTGGCGGCCCGGAGCCTCATCGGGCGGGTCGCCCCCGGCGCGGGACCGGCCGCGACGCCGTGCCTCGCCCGGCCGGCGTCCGACCAGCCCGCGACGCCGCACGCCGCCGAGCTGCTCGGCGACAACGTGCTCGTCCGCCGCGCGCTCGAGGCCACCCCCAGCGGGGTGTGCCTGGTCGACGTCCGGCTGCCCGACCAGCCCCTGGTCTACGTCAACCCCGCCTTCGAGCGCCTCGCCGGTCTGGACCGGGAGGAGCTGCTCGGCCGCAACTGCCGCTTCCTGCAGGGCCCCGACACCGACCCTGGCGCCCTGGCCCGCATCCGCGACGCCGTCGCCGCCGGCGAGGAGTGCCGCGTCGTCCTGCTCAACCACCGGGGCGCCGAGCGCTACCCCTGGTACAACGAGCTGCACCTGGCGCCGGTGACCGACGAATCGGGCACGGTCGTGCAGTACATCGGCGTGCAGGTGGACGTCACCGAGCGCGTCGAGGCGGAGCGGGCCCTCCAGCAGGAGCGGGACCGCGCGCAGACCTACCTGCAGCGCATCCAGGAGCTGGCGGTCACCGACCCGCTCACCGGACTGCCCACCCGCGCGTACCTGCAGGAGCAGATCGAGACGTCGCTGTGGAACGCCCGGGCGGGCGGCCACTCGGTGGCGCTCGTGGTGCTCGCGGTCGACGACGTCGCCACCGTGGAGGCGCAGCACGGGCCGGCCGCCGCCGAGGACCTGATGGCCGCCGCGGCCGAGCGGCTGCGGGCCCGCCTGCGGCACGGCGACCTGGTCGCGCGCTGGACTCGGGACTCCTTCGTGGTCGTCCTGCCCGGGCTGACCCCCGCGGCCGCCGGGCCCGAGGCCCAGCGGGTGCGCGACGGCCTGGTGGAGGCGGTGCGCGGGCCGGTGGTCGTGGACGGCTGCCCGGTGGTGGTCGGCGCCTCGGCCGGCATCAGCTGCTTCCCGGCCGACGCCGACGACGTGGCCGGGCTGCTGGCCGCCGCCGATCGCGCCGCGGGGCGGCTGCCGGCCCGCTGACCGTCAGCGGGTGGGCACGCCGCCGGTCTCGTCCAGGAGCTCGACCGGGAACGGCGGGCGCCCGACCCCGGTGACACGGGTGTTGCCCCACGGGTCGCGCTCGGTGGCCGCGGCCTCCGACGTGCCGTGCGGGGTGACGATCCGCAGCCGGGTGCGCGGTGCGGCCTCGAGGGCGACCCGGCCGGACCACACCACCGAGCCCGCGAGCGGGTCGAAGCGCGCGCCCAGGGCGACGCGGACGGGACGGGTGACGCCGTCGACCGTGACGTCGGCCTGCCCCTCGTAGCCCTCGGGCTCCTCGTGCTCGCTCATGGCTCTCCCCTCGGTCAGCTCCGCGGTGGGAGCAAGGTGCCCAGGCCGCCGTCGGCCAGGGCGGTGAGCTGGTCGACCAGGTCGGCGGCGGGCACGGTGCGGGCGACCGACCACCAGTGCGCGGCGAGCTGCACCATGCCGACGACGCCGTAGGCCCACGTCATGGCGCCCTCTGCGGGGCGGCCGGCCTGCGTCAGGCGCTCGGCGATCAGCCCACCGAGCGCCGTGGCGACGGCGTGCTCGGTGGCCGCCACCAGGTCGGCCCGGCCCGCGCGGCCGGTCTGGGCGTAGGCGAACCGGTAGAGCGCCGGCTCGTCCTCGATCAGCGCCACGAACGCGGCGACGACCGCGCGCAGGCGCTCGCGGTCGTCGCGCCGGTCCACGGCGAGCTCGCCGAGCAGCCGCGGCAGCAGGATGGCCCGCGAGATCCGCTCCAGGACGGCGTCGATCAGCTCGTCCTTGTCGCTGAAGTACCGGTAGATGACCGTCTTGGACACCCCGGCGCTGCGGCCGACGTCGTCGACGGAGAAGTCCGGACCGACCTCCCGGACGGCGGCCACGGCTGCGTCGACGAGGTCCTCGCGGCGGGCACGGCGGTGCTCGGTCCAGCGGGCCCGGCGTCCGTCGGGGGCGGCCTTCGGCGCGTCGGGCGTGCCGGACACGCCCGGGGCACCGGCCACCTGTTGCATGTGTTTCACGGTAACAGCTACCTTCCGTTCAGCCGTCCACGACGTCCTGGGGAGCCCGCCGATGACCACCATCCTTCCGTCCGGCACGAACCGCGCGACGAACAAGGCACCGGTCGACCGACAGGCGCTGTCCACGCGCCTGCTCGGCTCCGCCGCCAAGAAGTCCTACGACCCGGTCGTGGACATCGACTGGAGCGCCCCCGTACCCGAGGACCTCTACGGTCTGTCACCGGAGTGGTCCACGCTGTACGGCACGCCGCTGTGGGACCGGCTGGACCACTCGGAGCGGGTCACGCTGACCATCCACGAGTACTGCTCGATCTCCGGCATCGGCATCTGGTTCGAGCACCTGCTCATGCAGCTCGTGCTGCGCGACATCTACGGCGACGACCCGGCGCAGCCGCACGTGCAGTGGGCGCTCACCGAGATCGCCGACGAGTGCCGGCACTCGGTGATGTTCGCGCGGACCGCGCAGACCTTCGGGGCGCCGTCCTACGGCCCGCCGCCGGCGCTGCTGAAGCTGGGCAAGGCGTACGCCGCCCGCGCCGACGGCCCGGCCGCCTACGCGGCGATCCTGGTGGCCGAGGAGATCCTGGACATCTTCCAGCGCGACCTGATGAAGGACGAGCGGGTCCAGCCCCTCACGCGGGCCACCAGCCAGATCCACGTCGTCGAGGAGGCGCGGCACATGCGCTTCGCCCGCGAGGAGGTCGCCCGGCGCACGCCCGAGCTGTCGTCCTGGCAGCTCCGCAAGCACCGGACCCTGGTGGCCGCCTGCGCCGCGATCGTGGCGGAGAACCTGGTGCAGCCGCAGGTGTACGCCGCTGTGGGACTCGACCCCGAGGAGGCGCGGGCGGCAGCACGGGGCAACGAGCACTACAACGCGAGGCTCCGGGACGCCTCGGCCGGCCTCGTGTCGTTCCTGCGCGACGTCGGCCTGATCGCCGGCCAGTCCGAGCGGCTCTGGAAGCGCGCCGGGTTGCTGTAGGCGCGAGGGCGGCCCCGTCGCAGGGGCCCGCCACGAGCGTGCGAGTGGTGGGGGGCGACGGGGTCCTTCTACTGGGCGAGCTGGGTGGTGTAGAGGCAGATGGCGGCGGCGGCCGCGAGGTTGAGGCTCTCGGCGCGGCCGCGCATCGGGATCCGCACCCGCGCGTCGGCCAGGGCGGCGAGCTCCGCCGGCACGCCGCGCGCCTCGTTGCCGAACAGCCACAGGACAGGTCCGGCGAGCCGCCCGTCGGCCACGAGCGCGGGGAGCTCCACCTCGCCCCCGCCGTCGGCCGCCAGCACGGTGACGCCGGCCGCCCGCAGCGCCGGCAGGAGCGTCTCCAGCGGAGCACCGCGGACGACGTCGACGTGGAAGAGGCTGCCGGCGCTGGACCGCACGGCCTTGCCCCCGTACGGGTCGGCCGAGCCGGCGCCGAACACCACGGCGCCGGCGCCGCAGGCGTCGGCGGTGCGCAGCACGGTCCCGGCGTTGCCCGGGTCCGCGAGCTCGGCCAGGGCGACCGACAGCCGCGGCGGCGGCGTCGTCGTCAGGGACTCGGCGGATACGTCGCGCAGCTCGCAGACGGCGACCAGCCCCTGCGGGGTGACGGTCTCCGACAGGCCGGCGGCCGCCTTGTCGGTCACCCACCGGATCGGCACCGTGGTGCCGGCCAGCAGGTCGCGGTGCGCGGCCGCGGCGACCTCGGTCGCGAAGACCTCCCGGACGCCGTCCGGCCGGGCGAGCGCCTCGGCCACGGCCTGACGTCCCTCGGCGAGGAACAGCCCCGCGGCGTCGCGCCCGTTGCGACGGGTGAGCTTGCGGGCGGCGGCCACCCGGCCGGACCGCTCGGTCAGCAGCTCGGCCATGCGGTTCCCCTTCTCGGCGAGATCGGCGGTGTGGCCGCGCTCGGCAGCCCGGTGCGCCGGGATCGGCCCGACAGACGCCGACGCCGCCGGTGCCGGCCCGTGAGGACCGTCACCGACGGCGTCGGGCGGTGGTGCAGGTCCAGGCTCAGGCGGCCTGGGCGCCGGTCGCCTCGGGGTTCGCGGCGAGCGCGGCCCGGGCGGACTCCACGAGCGCGGCGAAGGCAGCCGGCTCGTTCACGGCGAGCTCGGCCAGGACACGGCGGTCCAGCTCGATGCCGGCCAGCTTGAGGCCCTGCATGAACCGGTTGTAGGTCATGTCGTTGAGGCGAGCCGCCGCGTTGATGCGGGTGATCCACAGCTTGCGGAAGTCACCCTTGCGCGCCTTGCGGTCGCGGTAGCTGTAGGTCGCGGAGTGGAGGATCTGCTCCTTGGCCTTGCGGTACAGACGCGAACGCTGTCCCCGGTAGCCGCTGGCGGCCTCGAGGGTCGTCCGGCGCTTCTTCTGGGCGTTGACCGCCCGCTTCACGCGTGCCACGTGAGAGCTCCTGTCTTCTCGTCAGTAAAGGGCGGTCAGAGACCGAGCAGCTTCTTCATCCGCGGCGCGTCGGCCTTGGACAGGACGCCGATCCCGCTCACGCGGCGCTTGCGACCCGAGGACTTGACCTCGAACTTGTGCTGGTTGTTGGTGTGCTCGCGGACGAGCTTCCCGGAACCCGTCACGCGCACGCGCTTCGCCGTGCCCTTGTGGGTCTTCTGCTTCGGCATGTCCCTCGTCCTGTTCGTCTGTCGTCAGTCTTCGGCCCCCCTTCAGGGGCCCACCGCGAGCTCGCGAGCGGTGGGGGGAAGGGGGTCCTCTTTCAGGCGGTGGGCGCCTGCTCCTCGGCCTGCTCGCCCTTGGCCGGTCGGGCCTTGGCCGCCTGTGCCTGCTGCTGCAGCGCCTGTGCGTTCTTGTGCGGGGCGATCACCATGACCATGTTCCGGCCGTCCTGCTTCGGGTTGGACTCGACGACGCCCAGCTCGCTGACGTCGCCGGCCAGCCGCTGGAGGAGGCGGTAGCCCATCTCCGGGCGCGACTGCTCGCGGCCGCGGAACATCACGGTGATCTTGACCTTGTCGCCGCCCCGGAGGAAGCGCTCGACGTGGCCCTTCTTGGTCTCGTAGTCGTGCGGGTCGATCTTGAGGCGCAGCCGCATCTCCTTGATGACGGTGAGCGCCTGGTTGCGCCGCGACTCACGCGCCTTCTGGGCGGCCTCGTACTTGAACTTGCCGTAATCCATGAGCTTGCACACCGGCGGCCGGGCCATGGGAGCGACCTCGACGAGGTCGAGCTCGGAGTCCTGGGCCAGTCGCAGTGCTTCGCCGATCGACACGATGCCGACCTGCTCGCCCTCGGGACCGACCAGGCGGACCTCGGGGACGCGGATGCGGTCGTTGATGCGGGGCTCGGTGATGGCCTCTCCTCTGCTGCAGCATGGGAGGAGTCGCTGGCCCACCCGGGCGCCGACGGGCAGAAGGCCCCGTGAGCAGCTGCTCACGGGGCCCACTCGCCGGTGGCCCACGACCCGTCAGGGTGCGTGCGCACGCGAGGACCGACCGGTGGCCGATCTTCGCGATCCGGGACCTGGGCGCCCCGGAGGGCGTCAGGTGGGAGCGGGCTCCTCTTGGATAGCGGCCCGGGGCGGGGCCGCTGGTGGTTCGCGCGCCTCGATGTAGCGGGGAGGCACGCCCACTCTACAGCGTCGTGGGGCCGGCGGCGCATTCCCCCTCGGCGACGTGCTGGAACGGCCCCGTCCAGAGGCTCGCCCAGAGCGTGGTGAGGTGATGGAACGGCCACCCTTCAGGGCCCCGCGCCGAGCGTGCGAGGCGTGGGGGGAAGGGTGGTCCTTCTTCAGTCGTCGTAGAGCAGCGGAGGCCGGACCGGGTCGTTCGCCCGGGCCGCCGCACGCAACGACCGCAGCCCCTCGACCGCGCGCACCGCGTGCTCCTTGTCGTAGGACTGCAGGCCGAGCAGCGAGACCTCGTCGCCGTTCTCCAGCAGCAGGGAGCCCCAGGCCGACTTGCGGTCGAACCGCACGGCCCGCACCGCCGACCACGGGATGTGGTGCTGGACGACCAGGTTGAGCACCCGCACACCCTCGGCGTCGGCGTCCACGCGGAACCGCCCGAAGAACAGCAGGCCGGCACCGAGGACGAGGCCGAGCCCGGCGATGGCGACCTGGTCCACGACGCCGTAGTTGACGACGGTGTTCTCCGTCGAGGGCAGCGACAGGGCCACCAGGCCCATCACGACGACGACGACCACGGCCAGGACAGCGAGCAGCTGCCGCATCCGCCGGGGGACGGCGGACACCTGGGAAGGGACCTCGGGACCGGACACGCGGCCATTCTCCCAGCCGGGCCCCCGGAGCCGGCTGGCAGAGTGCGCGGGCGTGGAGATCACCGGCACCGCCCAGCACGCGGCCTGGGAGGCGCGCACCCTCCCCCCGGTGGAGCAGCTGCGGCCCGACCTCTGGTCGATCCCGGTCCCCATCCCGCACAACCCGCTGCGCTACGTCAGCACCTACGCGTTCGCCCTCGACGGCGGCGGTCTCGGGCTCCTCGACACCGGCTGGGAGAGCGACGACGGCTGGCGGGCGCTCACCGAGGGGCTGGCCTCCATCGGAGGCGGGGTCGGCGACCTCCGCGGGGTGCTGGTCACCCATCTGCACTTCGACCACCTCGGGCTGGCCGCGCGCGTGCGGGAGGCGAGCGGCGCGTGGGTGGCCATGCACCCTGCGGACGTCGACATCGTGCGCCGCCTCACCACCACCGGGGCGCGGTCCGCCGTCGACGGCGAGGTGGACTTCCTGGTGGGCCTCGGCGCACCCCGCGAGGAGGCGCTGAGCGACGTCGGCGGCGCGGAGAACCTGGCCGGCTTCCACCGCATGGCCGTGGCCGACCGGCTGCTGGAGGACGGCGCCCGCGCGGACTTCCCGGGATGGGACCTGCGGGCCGTGCACACGCCGGGCCACACCCCCGGGCACCTCTGCTTCGCCGAGCGGCGCACCGGCCTCTTCTTCTCCGGCGACCACGTGCTGCCGCGGATCAGCCCCAACATCTCCAGCGGCCCGGGCTCGGGCCCCACCGGCGACCCGCTGGGCGACTTCCTCTCCTCCCTGCAGGCGGTGCGCGACGTGGCGGCCACCGAGGTGCTGCCCGCCCACGAGTGGCGTTTCCGGGGGCTGACCGACCGCGTCGACTCGCTCACCGCCCACCACGAGCACCGGCTCACCGAGCTCCTGGACGCCATCCGCGCCCACCCGAACTCGACGCCCTGGGACCTCGCCTCGCACCTCACCTGGTCCCGGCCGTGGGAGCAGTACGCCCGGCGGATGCGGATCTTCGCCGTGACCGAGACCGACGCCCACGTGCGGCTGCTGGCCCGGCGCGGGCTCGTCGTCGGCAGCGACGGGCCGGTGCCCACGTGGACCCTCGCCGCCCGCTGACCGTCGGCGGGCTCGCCGACGAGCTGCTGGCCGCTCCCCCGCTCCTCGGCGGCACGCGGCTGGTCTGCGTCGACGGGCCCGCCGGGTCGGGGAAGACGACGCTCGCCGGCCGGCTGGCCGCGGCGCTCGGCGGGACCGCCGAGGTGGTGCACATGGACGACGTCTACGCCGGCTGGACGCTCACCGGGGCGATCGCCCGGCTGGGCGCCGGCGTGCTGCGGCCGCTCACCGCCGGACGTCCCGGCGCCTACCACCGCTACGACTGGACCACGGGCCGCTTCGCCCCGGAGCCGGTGCCGGTTCGGCCGGCTCCCGTCCTGCTGGTGGAGGGCTGCGGCAGCTCCCCCCGCCGGTGGGACCCGTGGACGACGCGGCGCGTGTGGGTCGAGGCACCCGACGCGCTGCGGGTGGCCCGCGGCCTGGCGCGCGACGGCGCGAGCATGGCCGTGCACTGGCACCGGTGGCTGGCCACGGAGGCCGCCGAGTTCGCCCGCGAGGACACCCGCGGGCGGGCGGACCTGCGGATCGACGGCACGGCGGCCGTCTCCTGGGACGGTCTGGGCCTGCTCGACTGAGCGGGTCCCACCGCGGTCGACCAGGTTTGGGGCACCGCTTTTCTGCGCACCCGAGGACCACCTCGAGTCGAACAGCCGGCCGCGCGGGTGCTGCAGGCGGAGGGCGACTCGTGAACACGATCCGACCGGCTGGTCCGGGCATCCCGCTGTCCCGGGAACTCGCCGGGGTCTTCGCGCGGATGTCCGGCCTGCTGCTGTCCGAGGAGACGGTCGAGACCTCGCTGACCCTGCTCAGCTCCCTGGCGCACGAGACGGTGCCGGGGTCCTGCGGCGCGGGGGTCTCCGTCATCGAGGGCGGCCGGCGGACCTCCGCCGGTTCCACCGACGACCGGGTGCGCGATGCCGACGGCCTGCAGTACGAGCTCGACGAGGGTCCCTGCCTGGCGGCGACGGCCCAGCGCGAGCTCGTCGTCGTCGACGATCTCCGGGCGGAACGGCGCTGGCCGCGCTGGACCGCGGCGGTCGCCCCGCTCGGGCTGCACGCCGCGCTCAGCGCGCCGCTGGTCGCCGGCGACACCACCGTCGGGGCGATCAAGGTGTACGCCGACCATCCGGGCGCCTTCGACACCCGCAGCAGGGAGCTGCTGGTCATGTTCTCCGCCCAGGCGGCGCTCCTGGTCGCGAACGTGCAGTCCGCCGAGCGGGCCATGCGGCTCTCCGAGGCGATGCGGCAGGCGGTCCGCGACCGGGACCTGGTCGGGATCGCCAAGGGGGTGCTGATCGGTCGCCACGGGATCGACGAGGAGGCCGCCCTGCGCATGCTGGTGGCCAGGAGCCAGCACGACGGGATCCTGCTCGCGGGTGCCGCCCGAGCGGTGGTCGACTCCGCCGTCCGCCGGCGCCGGCCGTGACCGAGGGGCTCCAGCGATCGGCCGTGACGGCCGGGTTCTCCCGCGCCGAGCTCACCCTCGAGCAGCTGTGGGTGCGCTACTTCGCCCTCGGCGGCACCGCCGACCTGACCGACCTCGATGCCTACCTGCACGGCCTGTCGACGCTGCCGGACGCCCAGTGCGACCTGCTCGCCCACGCCGTCAACGAGCGGCTGGACGAACTCTTCACCCGGCACCGGGTGCCCTACACCCGGGCCATCCGGCAGAACCGGCCCGCGACCGGGACCCTCGCCGCCCTCGCCACCCTCCTCGAGGCGGTCGGGGACGCCCCGCCCGAGCGGCTCCCCGCCCTCGTCGCCGAGGCGGGGCGGCTCATGGACGTCGACGTGTCGATCCACCGGATCGACCACGAGCAGCGCTGCCTCGTCCGGCTGGGGTCCTCGGGGGCGTCGGGCAGACGCCGGCTGGGGGTCGACAGCACGATCGCCGGCCGGGCGTTCCGGACCCAGCAGGTGGTCGCCTCCGACCGGGAGGGCCACCCGTGCCTGTGGGTCCCGGTGCTCGACGGTGCTGACCGGGTCGGTGTGCTGGAGGTCCGGGTGCAGCACCGGGCCGCGCTGCACGATCCCGCGCTGCGCGAGCAGTGCTGGTCGCTGGCCTCCCTGCTGGGGCACCTGCTGGTCTCCATGGAGGCCTACGGGGACGGCCTGGAGAGCCCGCGCCGCTCGCGCGCCATGTCACCGTCGGCCGAGCTCCTGTGGCAGCAGCTCCCCCCGCTCACCGCCGCGACGGACTCCTTCGTCCTCGCCGGCCGGCTGGAGCCGAGCTACGACATCGGCGGTGACGTCTTCGACTACGCGCTGTCGCAGCAGACGGTGTCGCTCGGAATCTTCGACGCGGTGGGGCACGGCACACCGGCCGCGCTCATCGCCGCGGCGACGCTCGCCGCGTACCGGAGTGCCCGGCGGGACGGCCGCAGCGTGTTCGACCAGGCCCGGGCCATCGACGACGTGGTGTCGGAGAACTTCCCCCGGAGCCAGTTCGTCACCGGCCTGGTCGCCGAGGTCGACATCCCCTCGGGCCGGCTGCGCTACGTCAACGCCGGCCACCCGTCCCCGCTGCTCTTCCGCGACGGCCGGCTGGTCAAGGAGCTGGGCGGCGGCCGGCGGGTGCCGTTCGGGTTGGACACCGCGGGGCTGACGGTCGGCGAGGAGGTGCTGCAGCCCGGCGACTGGCTGGCCCTGTACACCGACGGCATCACCGAGGCGCGGGACGCGTCCGGCGCGTGGTTCGGGGAGGCGAGGCTCACCGAGTTCCTCCGCCGGGCGATCGCCGGCGGGCACCCACCCGCGGAGACGGTGCGCCGGCTCACCAGCGCCGTGCTCGAGCACCAGGGCGGGCTCCTGCAGGACGATGCGTCGGTCCTGCTCGCGCGGTGGAAGCAGCCGTGACCCGCCTCACCCGGTGCACCCCGCGGCCCGTGCCGGACACATCCTCGTAACGGCGGGGCCTCACCATGGTGGCACCGGACCGAGGGGGAAGACGTGACCGTGACCGAGCAGGACCAGGCGGCCCCGGCGGAGCTGCCGCTGGCCGGCTACACGGTGGCCGTCACCGCCGCCCGCCGCAAGGAGGAGCTCGGCGCGCTCCTGGACCGGCGCGGGGCCCGGGTGGTCTACGCCCCCGCGATCCGCATCGTGCCGCTGTCCGACGACACGGAGCTCGTGGCCGCCACCCGGCGGGTGCTGGCGGCGCCGGTCGATCTGGTGGTGGCCACGACCGGGGTCGGCTTCCGCGGCTGGCTGGAGGCCGCCGACGCCTGGGACCTGCCGCTGGTCGAGCACCTCACCGGGGCCCGGGTGCTGGCGCGCGGCCCCAAGGCCCGCGGCGCCATCCGCGGCGGCGGCCTGGTGGACGCGTGGTCCCCGGAGTCCGAGTCGTCCGCCGAGGTGCTCGAGCACCTGCTCTCGGGGGCGGAGGGACCGCTGGAGGGACGGCGGATCGCCGTCCAGCTGCACGGCGATCCGCAGCCGGAGCTCGTCTCGGGGCTGCGGGAGGCCGGCGCCGACGTGCTGACCGTCCCGGTCTACCGCTGGGTGCTGCCCGAGGACGTCGGCCCGCTGCAACGCCTCGTCGCGGCGATCATCGGCGGCGGGATCGACGCGGTCACCTTCACCAGCGCCCCCGCCGCGGCGAGCCTGCTGCAGGTGGCCGAGGAGATGGGCCACCGGGACGCCGTGGTCGCCGCCCTGCGCGGGCGGGTGCTCGCCGTCGCCGTCGGCACGGTCACCGCCGGCCCGCTGGCGGCCGCCGGGATCCCGAGCGTGCACCCCGAGCGCTCCCGGCTGGGCGCGCTGGCCCGCGAGGTGGTCGCCCGGCTCCCCGAGCGGGACCCGGTGCTCACCGTCGGCCCGCACACGCTGCAGGTCCGCGGGCACGCCGCCGTCGTCGACGGCCGGCTGGTGGAGCTGGCGCCCGGGGCGCTCGCGGTGCTGCGGGAGCTGGCCCGCCGGCCAGGGCACGTCGTCGCCCGTCCCGACCTGGTGGCCGGCCTGCCCGGCGGCGGGGACGAGCACGCGGTCGAGATGGCGGTGACCCGACTGCGGGCGGCGCTCGGCGCCCCGCTCGTCGAGACCGTCGTCAAGCGCGGGTACCGGCTGAGGGTCTGACCGGGCTCAGCGGAGGTCGAGGCGCATGAGCACCGCGGGAAGCCGCCCGCCACCGACGTCGTGTCCGCCGCCTTGGTGAAGCCGGCCCGCTCGCACAGGGACCGGGTGCCGACGTAGGCCATCGACATCGGGATCGATGATCAGGGGACCTGATCGTTCCGGTCCTCCCTCGCGGTCGACGGTGAGGGAGGACCCGGAACGGTGAGGGCGGACGTCGTTCAGATGCGGCCGAGGGGGCGGCCCGGGCGCAGGTAGACCGCCCAGGTGACCGCCACGCAGACGACGTAGAAGGCGATGAACACCAGGTAGGCGGAGTCGCCGGTACCGGTGGTCATGAAGGACTGCCGGAACGCCAGGTTCACCAGCACCCCGCCGAAGGCACCGACGGCGCCGGCGATGCCGATGAGCGCACCGGACATGCGCAGGGCGTGCCGCTCGGCCGCCTCGGGGTCCCCGCGGTCGGCCACCTGCTGGAGCGCCTGGGACCGGAAGATCGCCGGGATCATCTTGTAGGTCGACCCGTTGCCCACCCCGCTGAGCACGAAGAGCAGGACGAAGCCGACGACGAACAACGGCAGCGACCGCACCTGGCTGGCCGTCCAGACGACACCGGCCCCCAGCGCCATGGCGACGAAGGTCCAGCAGGTGATGCGCGCGCCACCGAACCGGTCGGCCAGCGAGCCGCCGAGCGGCCGGATCAGCGAGCCCAGCAGCGGCCCCAGCCAGGTGAGCGACGCGGCGGCCAGCGGGGTGGCGAAGGAGTCGGTGAACTGGTTCTGCAGCACCTGCCCGAAGGCGAACCCGAAGCCGATGAACGAGCCGAACGTGCCGATGTAGAGGAACGACATGATCCAGGTGTGCGGCTCGCGGGTCGCCTCGCGCATGGCCCGCGGCTGGTTGCGCGCCGTCGTCAGGTTGTCCATGAGCAGGGCCGCGCCGACGGCGGCGACGACGATCAGCGGCACGTAGACCCACAGGACCAGCCGCGGGTTGCCCGCCCCAGCGGTGGCCAGCACCAGCAGACCGACGAGCTGGATGACCGGCACCCCCAGGTTGCCGCCGCCGGCGTTCAGGCCGAGCGCCCAACCCTTGAGCCGGTCGGGGTAGAACGCGTTGATGTTGGCCATGGAGCTGGCGAAGTTGCCGCCGCCGACACCGGCCAGGCAGGAGACGACCAGGAGGGTCGTGAACGAGACGCCGGGCTCGAGCACGGCCGCCGTCGCGATCGTCGGCACCAGCAGCAGCCCCGCGCTGACGATCGTCCAGTTCCGGCCGCCGAACTTCGCGACGGCGAAGGTGTACGGGAGGCGCACGAAGGCGCCCAGGGCCGTGGGCAGCGTGGTGAGCAGGAACTTCCCGGCCGGATCGATGCCGTACACCGCCTCGGGCAGGAACAGCACCAGCACCGACCACAGGCTCCAGATCGAGAATCCGACGTGCTCGGAGAAGACGGAGAAGAACAGGTTGCGGCGGGCCACGCGGCGGCCGGTGGACTTCCAGAACTGCGGGTCCTCCGGTCGCCAGTCGTCGATCCATCCACCCGCCCGGACCGGGGCGGGGGGCGCGACCGGGGCGGCCGGGCTGCTGGTGGAGGACGGGCGGGGAGGAGCAGTCATGCGAGGACGGTGACGCCCCGGCGTTTCCCCGGCGTCGCCCCGCGGGACACCCCGTGTTCCGTTTCGCTCACCGCGGCTGCCCCGCTGTGGTGAGGCCGCGGCCGACCGGCTCGCACCACCGCCCCGGTAGCGGCGAAGATCGCCGGGTGACCGCCGCCGAGGAGCCCGTCGAGCAGACCGCCGTCGAGACGCCGCCCGCCGGGCGGGCCGTGATCGAGGCCGGCACGCCGGTGGCCGGCTCGATGAGCCGCGCCGCGGCGGCGGTGGTCTTCGAGCCGGCGACCGCCCGGGTGCAGGTGGACGAGCAGTTCGCCGCCGTGCTGCGCGCGGCCGCGGACGACGCCGCGGGGGTCGTCGTCGGACGGGAGCGGGTCCGCGCCGGCGCCGTGCTCGCGTTCGCCGTCGAGCACGCGGCCACGGTGCACCGCGCCGGCCGGCCGGTGCGCACCGACCGGTACTTCACCCCGCGGCCGGGCAGCCGGTCGGTCGCCGAGGAGCTGACCGAGGCCGTCGCCGCCGCCGCCCGGCGCGCCACCGACGAACGACGGGTCCGGCACCTGGGCTACCTGCTCGCCGAGGTCACCGTCTCGGCCGATCTGGACGCCGACCTGGTCACCCGGGCGCTGCGGCTGTCCGGGTGGCTGAGCTGGCGGCAGCTGGCCCTGCTCGCCGCGGTGGGACGCCGGGACCGGGTGCCCCTGCCGATGACCCCGCTGGAGGATGAGCCGCGCGCCTGGACCGCCTGGGGTGCCCGGGAGGACCTGGCCGACCTGCAGCGGGCCGGGCTGCTCGACCCGCCCCCCGCCCAGCCGCGCCCGGGTGGCGCTGCGCTCCCCCGGCTGCGTCCCGCCGACCTCCGGCTGACCCGCTCCGGGGTGCTGGTGCACCGCGTGCTGGTGCTGGAGGTGCTGCGGGACGAGGCCGTCGCCGCCGCGCTCGCCGACCTGGGCCTACCGCGTTCCTGACCGCCGCGCGACCAGCACGGTGTCCGGCACCGGGTTGCCGGTGCGCTCGGCCGCTGCGTGGTCGCGGTCGCGCGTCTCGGTGACGACGTCGCGCCACTCCCCCGGTTCCAGCACCGCGGCGACGTCGTCGGCGGTGTAGAGCGCACCGGCCTCGTGGGCGTGCGCGTGGCCGTGACCCCACCCGTCGCCGTGCTGGTGACCGACCACGAGCAGGGTGCCGCCCGGCGCGACGGCCGCCGCCAGCCCCCGGAACATGCGCGATCGGTCGGTCCAGGTCGCGTGCAGGTAGTGCGCCGTCACGAGGTCGTAGGAGCCCTCCGGCGGCGTCCAGACGTCGAGGTCCTCGTGCACCCAGTCGATCCGGTCGGCGAGCTCCAGCTCGGCGGCTTTGACCGCACCCCGCTCCAGGGCGACGGGCGAGAAGTCCACGGCGGTGACCCGCCACCCGCGGGAGGCCAGCCAGAGCGCGTCACCGCCCTCCCCGGCTCCGGCGTCCAGCGCGCGGCCGGGCGGCAGATCGGTGGCCTCGACGACGAGCTGCCGGTTCGGCCGGCCGGTCCACACCGCGGGGGCCGACCGGTAGAGCTCGTCGTAGGACTCCCGGGTGACGGCGGGCTGCTGCGCCGTCCCGTGCTCGTGCTCGTGCTGGCTCATGCCGCCACGCTCCGCTCCTGCGCCACCGCGTGCGCGGTCTCCTCCTCGATGAGGTCCGCGTTCAGCATCGCGCCCGCCTTGAGCCCCTGGGCCGCCGCGACGATCACCTGGGCGCTCATGTCGCCGACGTTGCCCGCCACCCAGACGCCCGGGACGTCGGTGCGCCCGGTCGGATCGGCCTGAAGGAAACTGCCCACGACGACGCCGTTCATCTCCATCGGCACCGGCACCGCGCCCAGGCCGGCGACCAGGTCGGCGTTGGCGGTGAACCGGGGGGTGACGACCACCGCGTCGCGGGCCACCAGCTCGCCGGAGGCCAGCCGCACGTCGGCGCCCCCCTCCAGGCCGGTCACCTGGTCCCGCACGACGCGGACGCCGCGGGCCGCCAGCTGCTCGATCTCCTCGTCGGTCGGCTCGACGCCGGTGTGCACGAAGAGGACGACGTCGTCGGTCCACTGCCGCCACATCGTCGCCGCGTGCACGCCCATCGCACCGGTGCTCACGATGCCGACGGCGCTGTCGCGCGCCTCCCAGCCGTGGCAGTACGGGCAGTGCAGCACCGTGCTCCCCCACCGCGCGGCGACACCCGGGACGTCCGGGAGCTCGTCGGTGAGCCCGGTGGCCAGCAGCAGCCGGCGCGCCCGCGCGGCCGCCCCGCCGTCCAGCTCGACCCGGAACCCGTCGTCCTCCCGGTGCACCGCGGCCACCCGGCCGGTGACCACCGTGCCGCCGTAGCCCTCGACCTCACCGCGCCCGATCGCCAGGAGCTCGGCCGGGGGCGTGCCCTCCCGGCCCAGGTAGTTGTGCACGTGCCCGGCCGGGGCGTTGCGGGGCTGCCCCGCGTCCACCACCAGCACGCTCCGCCGCGCGCGGGCCAGGGTCAGTGCCCCGCTCAGCCCCGCCGCGCCGCCTCCGATGACCACCACGTCGTACCGCTCGTCCATGCCGACCACTGTCGGCCCGGAGCGCGACTATGGCAAGCATGCTTGCCGATATGGCAAACTCCCTCCATGACCGACGACGACGTCCTGCAGAACGTCGGCCCACGGCTGCGAGCGCTGCGCACCGAGCGCGGGGCGACCCTCACCGACGTCGCGGAGACGACCGGCATCTCGGTCAGCACGCTGTCCCGGCTGGAGTCCGGCGGGCGCCGTCCCACCCTGGAGCTGCTGCTGCCGCTGGCGCGCAGCTACGGCGTCGCCATCGACGACCTGGTGGACACCCCGGCACCGGCCGATCCCCGGGTGCACGGCCGCCCGATCACGCGGGACGACGGCATGACGATGGTGCCGCTGACCCGGCAGGCCGGAGGGCTGCAGTCCTACAAGATGGTCCTCCCGCCGCGGTGGCGGGTGGACGACACCGAGCAGAAGACGCACGAGGGCTACGAGTGGCTGTACGTGCTGTCCGGCCGGATCCGGCTGCTGCTGGGCGCCCGTGACTTCGTCCTCGGGCAGGGCGAGGTCGTCGAGTTCGACACCCGGGTGCCGCATGCCTTCTCCAACCCGTTCCCCGAGCCGGCCGAGGGGCTGGTCCTCTTCGGCCCGCAGGGCGAGCGCATGCACGTCCGCGCTCGCCCCGCCTGAGACCGAAAGTGCACTAACTGCCCGGCGGAAAGTGCACTAACCGCCGGTCAGAGGGTGACGACGAGCGCGCCGTCCGCCTCGTGGACGGCGAAGACCCTGATGGGGGCGGTACCGCTGGTCGAGGAACCGTCGGCCCACCGGTAGGCGTACTGGTGCAGCGGGCAGACCAGCACGTCGACGTCGGTCTGCCCGTCGGCCAGCGGACCGCCGGCGTGCGGGCAGGCCGCCTGGGTCGCGTGCAGGGAGCCGTCGCGCAGCCGGAACACGGCCACCTGCTCCCCGCCGGCGACGAAGGTGCGCCCCTCCCCCGGCGGGACGTCCTCGACCCGTCCCACGACGTGCGCAGTGGTGGTCCGCTCCTCGGTGAGGCTCATCGGACCGGCACCTTCGGCAGCGCGACCAGCGGCAGGGCCGGCCGGAACTGACCGGGGGTCGCGGGTTCGGCGGCGTCCTGGCCCCACGGATCCCGGTAGGCGTCGATCGCCCGCTGGATCCCGGCGTCGAGATCGGCGCAGAGGCCCTCGGCGTCCTCGAGGAGCACCCTCTTGATCTTGTCCAGGCCGACCCGCGGCACGAAGTCGTAGGTGCGCTCCAGCCAGTTGGCGTTCTCCCGGTAGTACTGCAGGAACCGGCCGGTCAGGGTCATCACCGCCTGCGGGGAGTCGACGGTGGCCAGCAGGTCACCCTTGCGCACCGTGGCGCCGGCCGCCCCGCCCACGTAGACCTCCCACCGGCCGCTGCCGACGGCCACGACGCCCACGTCCTTCACGTAGGCCTCGGCGCAGTTCCGGGGGCAGCCGACCACGGCCATCTTGATCTTCGCGGGGCTCTCGATGCCCTGGAACCGGGTCTCCAGGTCGATCCCCAGCTGCGTGGAGTCGTCGAGGCCGAACCGGCAGAAGTCCGAGCCGACGCAGGTCTTCACCGTGCGCATGCTCTTGCCGTAGGCGTAGCCGCTGGGCATGCCCAGGTCCGACCACATGGCCGGCAGGTCCTCCTTGCGGACGCCGAGCAGGTCGATCCGCTGGCCGCCGGTCACCTTGACCATCGGCACCTCGTACTTCTCGGCGACCTCGGCGATGCGGCGCAGCTGCGCCGGCGTCGTCACCCCGCCCTTCATCTGCGGGACGACGGAGAACGTGCCGTCGCGCTGGATGTTGCCGTGGACGCGGTCGTTGATGAACTCGGCGTCCTTCTCCGGGATGTGGTCGTGGCCCCAGACCATCTTGAGCAGCGAGGTCAGGCCCATCTTCGACCTCGCGTCGTCCTTGCCGTTCGGTGCCAGCGTCGCGAAGACCGCCGACACGCTGCGCAGGTCGTGCTCGCGGATGGCGCGGATCAGCTCGGGCTTGGGCATCGGGACGCCCGGCACGTAGTACGAGGCGGCCGGGTCCTCGGCGAGCTCGCCGTCGGCCGCCCACTCGACGATCTGCTTCACCAGGGACGTGCAGGAGCCACAACCCTTGCCGGCGCGCGTGCGGTCCATGACCTCACCGACGCTGCCGCAGCCGCCGCCGACGGCGCCGCAGATGTCGCCCTTGGAGACGCCGTTGCAGTTGCAGACCTGCGAGTCGGCGGGCATCTCGGCGACCCCCACCTCCGCCGCGCCGTCGGAGAGGTCGACCAGCAGCCGGATCCGCTCCTCGGGCAGCGGCGCGCCGCGGTCGAAGGCCTGGGTGAGGAAGGCGACCTTGCGGGTGTCGCCGAGCAGGGTGGCGCCGACCAGCCTGTCGTCGCGGATGACCACCGAGAGGTGCACGCCGCGCTTCGGTTCGGAGATGACCAGGAACTCGTCGTCGTCCCGCTCGGGGGTGCTGACGCCCATGACGGCGACGTCGACGCCGGCGACCTTGAGCTTCGTCGCCGTCCGGCTGCCGGTGTAGTCCGCGGCCGGGTCGGTGCCGGTGAGCACGTCGGCGAGGACCTTCGCGTGCTCCCAGGCCGGCGCGACCAACCCGTAGACCTCGCCGCGGTGCTGGGCGCACTCGCCGATGGCGTAGACGTCGGGGTCGTCGGTGCGCAGCTGGTCGTCGACGACGATCGCCCGCTGCACCTCGAGGCCGGACCGGACGGCGACGTCGGTGTGCGGCCGGACGCCGGCGGCGACGACGAGCAGGTCGCAGTCCAGCCGCCGGCCGTCCTTCAGCACGACGCCCTCGACGGAGTCCGCGCCGAGCACCTCGGTGGCCAGGACGTCGAGGTGCACGGTGATGCCGAGGGACTCCACGCTCCGCTTGAGGATCGCGCCGGCCTCGGCGTCGAGCTGGGCGTTCATCAGCCACGGCATCGCGTGCACGAGCTCGACCTGCAGCCCGTGGCCCTGCAGCGCACGGGCCGCCTCCAGCCCGAGCAGCCCGCCGCCCATCACCACGGCGCGGGTGCACCGGCTGGTCGCCTCGAGCATCGCCCGGGTCTCGTCGATGGTGCGGAAGCCGTACACGCCGGACAGCAGCGAGCCATCGTCCCGGCGGACCCCGGCCATCGGCGGGACGAAGGAGTAGCTGCCCGTGGCGAGCACCAGGTGGTCGTAGCCGGTCACGCTGCCGTCGGCGGCGTGCACCTGCTTGGCGGCGGTGTCGATCCGCTCGACCCGGACGCCGGCCCGCAGGTCGATGCCGTTGTCGGTGTACCAGTCGTGGGGGTTGAGCACGATCTCGTCCTCGGACGACTCACCGGCCAGGACCGGCGACAGCATGATCCGGTTGTAGTTGCCGTGCGGCTCGTCGCCGAAGACGGTGATGCGGAACTGGTCGCCGCCGCCCCGCTCGAGCACCTCCTCCACGAAGCGGGCACCGGCCATGCCGTTGCCCACCACGACCAGCCGGCCGCGGGGGTCGAGGTCGTCGTCCAGGTGGAGCGCGGTGGCGCCGGCCGGGCGGGCCCCGAGGACCCGCATCAGACCTCCACCAGACCCAGGTCCACGACGATCTCGCCGGTGACGCCCTCCGGGGCAGCGGCGTGCAGCTCCACGACCGAACCGCCGACCAGGTCCTCGACCACCCGCAGCGGCACGTGCGTGTCGGCCTTCGCCCCGATCGGGAACCAGCGCATCGGTTCGCCGTCGCGGACCAGGAGCACGTAGACCAGCTCGCCGGTGGAGTTGCCGCCACGGAAGTACAGCGCCTGCGCGCTGCAGCCGGCCGGCACCGTGTAGCGCAGCGCCGGGTCGATGGGGCCCGGCTTGGCCAGCCCCTCCCCGGTGAGCGGGAAGACGCCTTGCAGGAAGCGGGGTGTGCTCTTCACGGGAGTTCTCCTGGTGAGCGGGTCGGTCGGGGTCGAGCGGGACGGTGGATGGGCTCGCGGGGCGACGGCGACCCGGTGGGCGGCCGGTCGCGGCTGGGCGGCGGCGGGGGGCGGGGGGATGCGTTCCTCGGGTCCGCTCACCCGCCGGACGGCGACGGCGCAGACCTTGAAGGCCGGCATCCCCGAGACCGGGTCCAGGGCGCCGGCGTCGGTGAGCGCGTTGGCGCTGGCCCCGCCGCCCCAGTGGAACGGCACGAACACCACGTCGGGGCGGATGGTGTCGGTGACGGAGGCGTGGAAGCGGGCGCGGCCCCGGCGGGTGGTCAGCTCGACGACGTCGTCCTGGGCGATGCCGAGCGCGCGGGCGAGGTCGGGGTGCAGCTCGGCCCGCGGTGTGGGGGCGACCAGCTGGAGGCTGCGCGTGCGCCGGGTCTGGGTGCCCGACTGGTACTGGGCCAGGACCCGGCCGGTGGTGAGCACGTAGGGGTGCTCGGCGTCGGGCCGCTCGTGCGCGTCGACGTGCTCGACGCGGACGAACCTCGCCCGGCCGTCGGGGGTGGCGAACCGCTCGCTGAACAGCCGCGGCGTGCCGGGGTGGTCGTCGGCCGGGCACGGCCAGAAGACGCCCCGCTCCTCCTCGATGCGCCGGTAGCTGATGCCGGAGTAGTCGGCCGCTCCCCCGGCGCTGGCCCGGCGGAGCTCCTCGAACACCGTCTCGGGGTCGCCGCTGAAGTGCCGGCCGGCGCCCAGCCGCCCGGCCAGCGTGGCCAGCAGCTGCAGGTCGTCGGGCACGCCGTCCGGCGGGTCGAGCGCCTTGCGGCGGCGGATCACCCGGCCCTCGAGGTTGGTCATCGTGCCGTCCTCCTCAGCCCACATGGCGCTGGGCAGGACGACGTCGGCGAGCTCGGCGGTCTCGGAGAGGAAGAAGTCGCTGACGGCGAGGAAGTC
This sequence comes from Blastococcus saxobsidens, assembly GCF_002938435.1. Classification (GTDB taxonomy): domain Bacteria; phylum Actinomycetota; class Actinomycetes; order Mycobacteriales; family Geodermatophilaceae; genus Blastococcus; species Blastococcus saxobsidens. The sequence goes on along the minus strand of NZ_POQT01000037.1, from coordinate 6,530 downwards.
CAGGTCGCGCAGCCGGCTGATGACCCGGCGGGCGTCCGGCGCGCTGACCGCGACGTTGGAGGCGAGGACCAGCAGCGTCCGCACGCCGCCGTCGGTGCCGAGCGCGTCGAGCAGCTCGAAGGCGCTCCTCCCCGGCATCGGCAGGTCGTCGGGGTCGACCCCCCAGACGGCGGCGACGTGCGCGCGGGCCGCGGCGTCGGCGAGGCTGCGGTAGCCCGGCAGCTGGTCGGCCTTCTGCCCGTGCTCGCGCCCGCCCTGACCGTTGCCCTGGCCGGTGACGGTGCCCCAGCCGCTCCCCCGCCGGCCGGGCAGCCCGAGCGCGAGCGCCAGGTTGATCCAGGCCTGGGCGGTGTCGGTGCCCGAGCGGTGCTGCTCGGCGCCGCGGGCGGTGAGGATCATCGCCTTGTCCGCGCGGGCGAGCGCGAAGACGGTGCGCCGCTGGTCGGGGACGGGCACGCCGGTCAGCCGTTCGACCCGGTCCGGCCAGTACGCGGCCACGCCGGCGCGCACCTCGGCGAAGCCGGTGGTCCGCGCGGCGACGTAGTCCGTGTCGACCAGGCCCTCGGCGATGGCGATGTGCAGCAGCCCGTTGGCCAGCGCCAGGTCGGTGCCGGGCAGGGGCTGCAGGTGCAGCGACGCGTTGCGGGCGGTCGCCGTGCGCCGGGGGTCGACGACGACGTGCTGGGCTCCGCGCTCCCGGCCGGCGTCGAACCACTGCATGGCCGGCGGCATCGTGTCGGCCGGGTTGCTGCCCACCAGCACCACGACGTCGGCCTCGGCGATGTCGCTCAGCGGGAACGGCAGCCCCCGGTCCAGCCCGAACGCGCGGTTGGCCGCCCCCGCCGCCGACGACATGCAGAACCGGCCGTTGTAGTCGATGGCGGAGGTGCGCAGCGCGACGCGGGCGAACTTGCCGAACTGGTAGGCCTGCTCGTTGGTCAGCGAGCCGCCGCCGAAGCAGCCCACGGCGTCGTTACCGGAGGTGGCCTGGGTGCGCCGGATGGCCCCGACGAGCCGGTCCAGCGCCTCGTCCCAGGTCGACTCCACCAGCGGGCTGGTGCGGTCCCCGGCGACGGCCCGGACCAGCGGGCGGGTGAGCCGCTCGGGGTGGTCGAGCAGCTCGGCCGACGACCAGCCCTTGGAGCACAGCCCGCCGCGGTTGGTCGGGAAGTCCAGCGGCACGAGGGTCGCGGGGCGGTCGCCCGCGGTGACGGCCATCCCGCACTGCAGCGAGCAGTACGGGCAGTGGGTGTCCGTCGTCCGGGTCGCCCGGACACCGGGGACGGCGGCGGGCGGGACGGGAGCGGACACGGGACCGAGCGTCTGCCGACGGCGTTTCCCGGTGACGGCCCCGGCGTCAACGCTGGGTTCCGTTCACCTCACGGCGGCCGGCGCGCGGGTGTGCGGGGCGGCCGTGGTCGAATGCCGGGGTGACCATGGGACCGATCGTCCGGCGGATCGACGACCCGGACGAGCCCGGGCCCGACGTCCGGCTCGCCGAGCAGCGCGACGTCCCGGCCATCGCCGCGACGTTGACCGTCGCCCTCGCCGACTCCCGGTGGACCCGCTGGGCGCTGCCCGACGACGGCCGCATGCAGCGGCTGACCCGCCTGAACGAGCTCGACGCGGCGCACCGCGGGGTGGCCACGCAGACCGCCTGGATCACCGAGGACGTCGACGCCGTCGCCGTGTGGGAGCCACCGGCCGGGGCCGAGGGCACCCGCCCCCTGCCCGACGACGTCCGCTCCGCGATCGCCCGGGAGCTGCCCTACCTGGGCGCCGGCCGTGCGCGGGTCGTGGCCGAGACCGAGGCGCTGGTGACCGCGGCGCTGCCGGACGGGCCGCACTGGCGGCTGCGGCACCTGGGGGTGCGGCCGTCCGCCCGCCGGCGGGGCCTGGCAGCCGCGGTGCTCGCTCCGGTGCTGGTGCGCTGCGACGCCGAGAAGACCCAGGCCGCCGTCGCCGTGACGAGCTGGGCCAACGTCCGCTTCTTCCGCGGGTTCGGCTTCCAGCCCACCGAGACCACCCGGACCACCGACGACGAACTACCGCTGTGGGTGCTCGTGCGCGAGCCGCTCGCGCTGAGCTGATCACCCTCCCCTCGAGAGGACCTCGTGCCCAGTTCCGCCAGCCGTCTGCTGCCCCCGCTGTTCCGCCTGCTCGGCTTCCGGCGGGAGTTCGACCACCCGGAGGCCTTGCTCGAGGGCGTGCGGGAGCGGCTGCTGCGGCCGGTCCCGTACGGGCCCCCGCGCGGGTTGCGGTCGGTGCGGATCGAGCGGGACGTGGAGCACGGGACCGGCTGGCCGGTCTACCGGGTGCTACCCCGGAACCGGACGCCGACCGGCGCGGCGGTCTACGTCCACGGCGGCGCCTGGGTCAACCAGATCCACCCGCTGCACTGGCGGCTGGTCGCCGGCCTCGCCGCCCGCAGCGGCGCCGCGATCACCGTGCCGATCTACCCGCTCGCGCCGATCGGGACGGCGGCGGTGGTGGTGCCCGCCGTCGCCGACCTGGTCGGCGGGCTGGTCCTCCGCCACGGCGCCGGGCAGGTCACCGTGCTGGGCGACTCGGCCGGCGGGCAGATCGCGCTGTCCGCGGCGCTGCTGCTGCGCGACCGGGGTGTGCCGCCGCACCGCACCGTGCTGATCTCCCCCGCGCTGGACCTCACCCTGGCCAACCCCGGCATCGACCTCGTCGAGCCGACCGATCCCTGGCTGGCCCGCCCCGGCACGCACGCGGCCATCGACCTGTGGCGGGGCGACCTGCCGAGGACCGACCCGGTGGTCAGCCCGCTGTTCGGGGACCTGGCCGGGCTCGGCCCGCTGACGGTGTTCAGCGGCACCCGCGACATCACCAGCCCGGACACCCGGCTGCTGGTCGAGCGTGCGCGTGCGGCCGGTGTGCACGTCGACCACCACGAGGAGGAGGGGCTGGTCCACGTGCACGCGCTCCTGCCGGTACCGGAAGGCCGGCGGGCGCGACGGCTGATCGTCGACGTCCTCACCGGCTGAGGCACCGGTTGGGCGCGGCGGCCGTGCGACGCCGCTGCGATGAGTTCTCGGCGCGCGCCCGGTCGGAGGATGCATGAGCAGCCCCCTGGACCTCACCTTCACCGCACCCATCGAGAAGGACGGCGCCTTCCCGACGTATCTCGTCGTCCCCGGTTCCGCCGTCGTGCTCGGCACCCGACGGGCGGTGAAGGTCACCGGCACCGCGGACGGGCACGAGTTCGCGGCCACCCTGATGCCCTCGGGCACCGGACCGCACTGGCTGCCGCTGCGCGCGGCCATCTGCTCGGCGATCGGCAAGCACCGCGCCGGTGAGCAGGTGACCGTCCACCTGCGGCAGCGGCTGGGCTAGCCCCCGGAGCTCACCACGCCGGTCACCACCGGAGAGGACCCCGATCATGAACACCAACGCGCACGACGCCGGTCGCCTCGACCGCGCATTCACCGCCGTCCTGCAGCAGAGCGGCGCCAAGGGCGGCTGGACCTATGTCGTCATGCCGGGCTCCGCCGAGTACTTCGGCACCCGGGGCCTGGTCAAGGTCGCCGGGACCATCGACGACGAGCCCTTCACCACCTCCTTCATGGCGCTGGGCGACGGCACCCACAAGCTGCCCGTCGCCGCAGGCATCCGCCGGGCGATCGGCAAGGGCGCCGGCGACACCGTCGCGGTCCGCCTGACCGAACGGCTTGCCTGAGCCCTAGTCCCAGGAGCCGCGCTGCTTCTTGAGCTGGCCGCGCTGCTTCTTGGCCTGGATCCGGCGCTCCTGGGACCCCCTGGTCGGCTTCGTGCGCCGCCGGGCGGGTGCCGGGGGCGCCAGCGCCGCGCGCAGCACGGCGGCCATCCGCTCGCGCGCGGCCTGCCGGTTGCGCAGCTGCTGCCGGTGCTCGCTGGCGGCGAGGGTGAGGACGCCGTCGACCATCCGGTTCCCGAGCCGACCTGCCAGCCGGGCGCGCTGCGGGTCGCTCAGCCCGGGGATCTCGAGCGGGCGGACGGACAGCTCGACCCGCGAGTCCGCCGTGTTGACCCCCTGGCCGCCCGGACCCGAGGACCGGGAGAAGCGCCAGGAGAGGAGCCCCGCGGGGACCACCAGGGAACCGGTGACCGGCAGGTCACCGGAGGCGTCGTCGATCGCGGGCACGACGGTCAGTCTCCCGGATGCCGGTCCGGCTCCGCCGACAGCGGGCCGGGCGCCAGCTGCTCGGCCGTCCAGCCGGGCACCGCGTCGGCCCACTCCGCGCGCTCGTCGGCGTGCACGCCGTGCAGGATGCGCCGCCACGTCAGCGCGCGCTGCAGCGGGCCGACCCGCAGCGCCAGGACGCACAGCTCGCGGAGCTCGCCGGGCGTGCCGAAGCTGCGCCACTCGTCCAGGTAGGCGTCGCGGAGCCGCACGAGCACCGGGTCGCCGTGCGGCACACCCAGTCCGTGGGCGACCATCCGCAGCGCGACCAGGAGGACGAGGAACGGGTGCCCGACCGAGGCGTCGCCCCAGTCGAAGAACCGGTGCCGGCCCGCGGCGACGAAGACGTTCGCGTCGTGCAGGTCGTCGTGCTGCAGGCTGCCCGGCACCGGGCCCCCGGCCAGGTGCCCGCAGGCGTCGGCGTAGTTCCCGAGGCGGGCCCGCAACTGCCCGCGGACCTCCGCGGTGAGCCCACCGGGCTGCCCGACGAGCTGCGCCTCGTCGTCGGCGAGCAGCTCGGCGACCAGCGCGGGCAGCCGCTCGGGCCGGTGGTCGGGGACCCCGAGCGCGACCATGGCGTCGGCGTGCGGTGCCACCGCGATCTGCAGCCGCGCGTGGTCGCGCACCATCACCTCCCAGGCGGCCGGACCGCCGGTCCCGGCGGCGCGGAGGGTCGGCCCGCCGTCCGGCAGGAGCACGAGCCGGCGCTCGCGGTCGACCGCCAGCGGAACGACCACCCGGTCGGGCACCCAGCGGCCGAGCGCCTCCGCCAGCGGCGGCTCCTGCGCCGAGCCGGGTCCGACGGACTTCAGCCAGGCGAGGCCACCGCGCACCGGCAGCCGGAAGACCGTCGACCAGGCACGGACGTGCGGCTGCTCCGGCCCGCCGGCGAGCGGCCGGCCGACCCGCTCCAGGTGGGTGGTGGCCCAGGACAGGGCAGCATCCCGCCACCGCTGGTCCTGCCAGGTGGCCGCGCCGCTCGTCCCTGGTCCGTCGACGAGCACCGGACGACGGTAGTGCCGGGCACCGCAGGTGCTCAGCCCCCGGCTACGCGGGCTGCACCTCCACGGCCGTCACGTACGTGTCGCCGTCCCACTCCTCGTAGGCCTCGTCGCCGAGCTCCAGGTCGAACTCGGACCCGACCTCCGCCGGGTCGAAGTCGTCCTGCGGGGTCGCGGCGACGGTGACCTGGCCGCCCGCCGTCAGGTCCTCGACGGGCTGCTCGGACACCACGAGCAGCGGCGTCACGTCCTCTCCGCCCGGCGCGGTGAGGGTGAAGGTGGAGGGGCCGAGGACCTCCCCCACGTCGCCGCGGAGGGTGACCTCCTGGCCGTGGTAGGCCTCGATGTCCTCGGCGAACTGCTCGTCGTAGACGCCCGTGTAGGGGTCGGCGAGGTCCTCGCTGCCGCGCACGTCGGCGACCTCCTCCTCGAGCTCGGGATCCGTCGCCGTCTCGTCGTCCCCGCAGCCGGCCAGGACGACCGTCCCGGCGGTCGCGACCGCCATCGCGATCGCGATCGCTCGGGGGGTGCGTCGGGCAAGGGTGCGCATGGCGGTTCTCCTCGGGTCGGGAAGGCGGCGCCGCGGCTCGGCGGCGGACGCGGGGAGGGTTACCCGCGAGCCGGGCGTGGTCACTCGCCATCTCTCATCCGTCATGGGAACGCAACGCCGACCGGATCGGCTCCCCCGGCGGCGCCCGGGCGGCAGCGGAGGAGCCGCCGCACGGTGAGCCACGTGCCGCGCCTCGCGCCGTGCGTCTCCAGCGCCTCGATCGCGTAGGCCGAGCAGGTGGGCGTGAACCGGCAGCACGGCCGGCGCTTCGGGCTGATCTCCCGCTGGTAGTACCGGACCGCCGCCACCAGCCGGGCCGCGGCGCCGCTCCCCCGCTGTGCTGCCCGGACGGCCGGCAGCGACCGCGGCGCCACGAGCAGCAGCTCCATGCCGCACCCGATCGCGTTGGCCAGGCAGCACCCGGTGTTCAGGAAGAGCAGGTCCCGGAAGCAGGAGTCTTCGCGACGGCCGTGGCCGTACCCCCGCGGTGGCCCGTACCCGCGGCCGTAGTGGCCGGCGTAGTGGCCGCGGTACCCGCCGTAGCCCCGGCGCGAACGTCGCCGCCTGGGACCCCAGCCACTGCTCCAGATGAAGACCATGGCTGGCAGGTACCGCGGTTGCCCGAGGTCCATGCGCGGCCCAGTTGCCCCCGGTCGACCGCGATGATGATCAGGAGACAGTGAGGATGTGGGTGAGCCCCGCAGCGACCGTTCCTGACCCTTCAGGAGACTGACTTCGGGTCTTTATCCGGATCTGTCGGTTCGGTTGCTGCGGGGCTCGCTGCACTCACCAG
>NZ_POQT01000036.1 GCF_002938435.1 Blastococcus saxobsidens | reverse complement strand
GCATGGCGTTCATCAACGGGATGACGGCCAGCTATCCGGACCTGCCCTTCGGCGGCGTCAAGCAGAGCGGCTACGGCCGGGAGCTGACCGAGGTGGGCATGTACGAGTTCATGAACGCCAAGACCGTGTGGATCGGTGGCCCCAGCAGCGACCAGGCCAAGGGCAGCACCGCCGGCGCCGCCGCCGAGTGACCTGCGTTCCTGCGCACGCGGGCGCCGGCGGGGCACAGTGGAAGGCGTGTTCGACGTCGACTGGATGGGGTTGCTGACCCGCGAGGTCCTGCGCGAGCGCGGCGGTGCGCTCGTCGCGGAGAGCTGCGCCTGGGCCGTGGGCATGTCCGACGCGCCGCACCACGAGCGGCGGGCCGGCCGGCTGGTGGCCACCGGTCTGACGGTGGGCGAGCGGGCGGCCCACGGGCGCCCGCTGGCCGGGGAGGAGGACGGCCGGCTGGAGCTGGGCGACGCCCGGCCCGGCAGCTTCCAGGACGCCCTCAACATGGTGGGCGGCGACGGACGGGTGCAGGCCGAGCGGTTCGACGACGAGGTGCTGGTCCCGTTCGTGCGCGAGACCTGCCGGCTGGCCGCCGAGCGCGCGCGGACGACGCGTGCCGCGGCCTGGGTCGAGCTGGCCGACGACCTGGGGGAGGACCCCGCCGATCCGGCCGGCGTCGTGCGGGCCGGGGGCTGGGAGGCCCCGCTGCGCATCGACGCCGAGCACCTCGTGCTGGCGGCGCTCGGCACGGTGCCGCTGATCGAGGTGGAGGCCGAGGGGCTGCCGCTGTCCCTCGTGCGGGCCGCGGAGGCGCTGGCCCGCCAGGCCGCGCCCGCCGAACCGCCGGCGGGTCCGGACCCCTCGCTGATCGGCGCCCGGTTCCTGGCCGAGCAGGCGCTGCGCTCCTCGGCGCTGCCGGTGCCGGTTCCCCCCGAGGCCTCCGACGAGCTGCTCGACGCGTTCGGCGCCGAGGGCCTGGAGGCCGACGAGATCCGCCGCATCCTCGCCGACCTGCCGCTGGCGCCGGGGACGGCGGAGCGGGTGGCCGCGCTCCTGGCCGACGCCGGCTGGTGAGCCTCCGCGGGGTGCGCCGGCGCGCGCCCCGCCGGGGGGTCAGACCTCCTCGACCTCGAACGCCCGCGTGGGGGAGACGAACTCCTGCTGCGCCTCGACCAGCAGGATCTCCCGCGAGCCGGCCGCCTCGGTCCTGGCCAGCAGCCCGAACACCGAGGCCGACGCCCGGGCCAGCGCCTCGGCGGCCGACCGGGTGTCCAGCCAGTGGGCGAGGAAGAGCGCGGCGATCGCGTCGCCGGCGCCGTTGACCGCCACGCCCAGCCGCGGCGTGCGGACCCGGAAGTGCCGGCCGCCCGCCGACGCCAGCAGGTCGACCGCGTCGTCCGGGGTGTCCTCGGCGACCAGCGACGTGGTGAGGACGACCGCCGGGCCCAGCGCCTGCACGGCGGCGACGGCGTCCTTCACCGACGACAGCGACCGGGTGGTGGTGCCGGAGAGCAGGTCGAGCTCGTAGTGGTTCGGGGTGACCAGGTCGGCGGCGGGTACCGCCACCTCGCGCATGAACTCCTCGATGCCCGGTCGCACGAACACCCCTCGGCCGACGTCACCGATCACCGGGTCGCAGCAGTACACGGCCTGCGGACTGACCGCGCGCACCCGCGTGACCGCGCCCACCACCGCGTGACCGATGTCGGCCGAGCCGAGGTAACCCGAGAGCACCGCGTCGCACCGGCCGAGCACCCCGCGGTCGGCGACGCCCTGCACCAGCTCGTCGATCGACTGGCCGTCGTAGACGCGACCGGTCCACTCGCCGTAGCCGGTGTGGTTGGAGAACTGGACGGTGTGCACGGGCCACACCTCGATGCCGAGGCGCTGCAGCGGGAACACCGCCGAGCTGTTGCCCACGTGGCCGTAGGTGACGTGCGACTGTATCGAGAGGACAGCTGTCACGCCGGAAACCCTGGCACACGGCCGGCGGCCGGCCCACCGCGAGCCCGGCAGGGTGCGGCCGCGGTCAGCCGGCGGCGGACCCCTCGGTGCGCACCGGCACCTCGAGGTAGGGGCGGGACTGCCACTGCGACCACTCGGCGCTGATGTCGCCGGCGGTGCGCAGCAGCTGCGGGAGGTGGTCGCGCAGCAGCTGCTCGGTGCTCGTCTCCGCGGCGTGCACGGTCACGTTCATGGCCGCACGGACGGCGCCGGCGCCGTCCCGGACGGGCACGGCCACCGACCGCACGCCGGGGGCCAGCTCCTCGTCCGCGAGCGCCCAGCCACGTGCCCGCACCTCGGTCAGCTCGTCGCAGAGCTGGGCCGGCGTGCGGCGGATCGGCTCGGGCAGCCCGGAACGGGTCCGCTCGGCCAGCGTCGCGGCCAGGTTCTCCGGATCGAGCGCGGCGAGCAGGACCTTGCCCTGCGAGGTCTGCACCGCCGGGAAGCGGGTGCCGACGTCCACCCGCAGGGCGATCAGCTTGGGCACGGCCACCCGCGCGACGTAGACGATGTCGGAGCCGTCCAGCTGCGCCATCGACGACGACTCACCGGTGCGCGCGACGAGCGCGGCCATGTGCGGCCGGGCGATGTCCCACAGGCCCAGGGAGCCGACGTAGGCCATGCCGAGCCCGAGCACCTTGGGGGTGAGCGAGAAGGCGCCGTCGGCGGACCGCACGTAGCCCAGCTCCTCGAGGGTCAGCAGGAGACGGCGGGCGGTGGGCCGGGCGAGGCCGGCCGCCGTCGCCACCTCGGTGAGCGACATGGCCCGGTGCCCGGCGTCGAAGCAGGCCAGCACGTCCAGGCCCCGGGCGAGGGCCTCGACGAAGTCGGGTCCGGTGCCGCGCCCCGCCATGTGGGTCCCTTCGGTCGGTGGTGAGGTCCGGACGCCGGCCGGCGATCCCGCACGCTCGGCGATGCCGGAAGTGTGCGAGACCGCCGGCTCCGTCGCCCGGGGTGGTGCCCCGGAGGAGGGAGGCCGGGCGGCCCCCCCGCAGGTCAGCGCTCGTTCCGCAGGTGCTCCTCGAAGACCTGCTCGCGGGCGGCGTGCGTGCCCTCCGACTTGTAGTCGGTGTACTGGTACGGGTTGTCCAGGACCTCGGCGTCGGGCAGGTCGGGGTACATCCCCGCGGCCCACGCCTCCTCGCCCAGCTCGCTGCGCAGGTGCTGCACGGTGTCCTCGATCTCGCGCCGCACGCCGGCGAGGTCGCTGCCGACCAGCGCATGGGCGTGCTTCACGACGCGGCCGTCGACGATCACGGTGTGCACGTCGCCCCGCTGGGCCTGGAAGGCCACGTGGCCGTAGGGGTTGAGCAGCGGGAAGGACACCGGGGAGGCGTCGTTCCTGATCAGCACGACGTCGGCCTTCTTGCCCGGCTCCAGGCTGCCCAGGTCGTCGCGGCCCAGCGCCGCCGCACCGCCTCGGGTGGCCCAGCGGACGACGTCCTCCGAGCGCAGCGCCAGGTGGGTGACGGTGTCGCCCTTGAGGTGGGCCTCGAAGTGCTCGCGGGAGCGGTCGGCGCCGAGGGTGGTGCGCATGGCGGAGAACAGGTCGCCGCTCCACCACACGCTGGTGTCCATCGACAGCGACACCGGGATGCCGTGCGAGCGGACCTGCCAGGTGGGTGGGTAGCCCTGGCCGGCGCTCTGCTCCGACTCCGTCGACACCGAGATGGAGCCGCCCGTGGCGGCGATGCGGTGGTAGGAGTCGGGGCTCAGGCTGGCCGCGTGCACGTACACCGTCTCCGGCGTCATGAAGCCGTGCTCGTGCATGAGCCGGATGCCGTCGTCGTTCGTCGCGCCCCAGACGCCGGCGTGCGTGGTCACCGGGAGCCCGAGCTCGCGGGCCACCTCGAAGGCCGCCTTCTCCGGGAAGGCGGGGTCGCCGGTGACGTCGAAGGCCAGCTGCAGGCCGAGGGAGCCGTCCGCGGCGTCGCGGTGGCGCTCGAGGAACGAGCGGACGGCCGGGTCGGCGGTCCACTCCCAGGGAGCGGCCTGGATGTTGCCGTACGCCAGGACGAATCGGCCGGGCACCGAGCGGAGTGCGGAGACGGCGGCCTCGGCATGGTCGACGGACTGCAGGCCGTGCGACCAGTCGACGGTGGTGGTGACGCCGGACTCGATCGCCTCCAGGGCGGAGAGCCGGTTGCCCGCGGCGACGTCCTGGGGACGGAACTTCCGGCCGTGCTCGAGGTAGTACCAGACGAAGTACTGGGTCAGGGTCCAGTCGGCGCCGTAGCCGCGCATCGCCGTCTGCCACATGTGCCGGTGGGTGTCGATCATGCCGGGCATGACGATGCCGCCGCGGGCGTCGATCTCCTGGGTGCCCTCGGGCACCTCCAGGGCCGGCCCGACGGCCGCGATCCGGTCGTCGACCACCAGCACGTCGGCGTCGGTCAGCACCGTCCCCGCGTCGTCCATGGTCAGCACCGTCCCGCCGCGCAGGACCACCGGGCGACCGGCCACCGGGGTGGGCTCGGAGTGGGTCATTCGTCTGCTCCTCGTCGTCGTCGTCACGTGCGCGGACCGTCGTCCGTAGAGCGGACGATGGAAGCGACGCAGGTCACCTTCCTTCGCCGGCCGCGTCGTGTCAACCGGACCGTGCGCGTCCGTGTCCACGCAGTGAGCAGCGGTTGACAGCCCCGCCGGCGCACAAGAGACTCGCTCGCAGATCGGCGGACGGCTGTCCGCGACGCGAGACGAGGAGTGGCCGACCACCCATGAGCGATCCCGGAGCACTGCCGCCGTCGTCGGGGAGCCCGCGCCCCGGTCCGCTGTCGGGGCTGCTGGTGGCCGACTTCTCCCGGATCCTGGCCGGTCCGTACGCCACGATGCTGCTGGCCGACCTCGGGGCCGAGGTGGTCAAGGTCGAGGGGCCCGGGGGGGACGACACCCGGACGTGGCAGCCGCCCGTGCGCGAGGGCGTCTCCACCTACTACCTGGGCGTGAACCGCAACAAGCGCTCGGTGGCCCTCGACCTCAAGGACGGCGACGACCTCGCCGCCGCGCAGGAGCTCGCCCGGCGGGCCGACGTGGTCGTGGAGAACTTCAAGCCCGGCGGGCTGGCCCGCTTCGGCCTCGACTACGACAGCGTGGCCGCCACGAACCCCGCCGTCGTCTACGCGTCGATCAGCGGTTTCGGCAGCGGCCCGGGGGGTCGCTCGCTGCCCGGGTACGACCTGATCGTCCAGGCGATCTCCGGGCTGATGAGCGTGACCGGCGATCCCGACGGCGAGCCCTACCGGGCCGGGGTGGCCGTCTTCGACGTCATGGCCGGGCTGCACGCCACGATCGGCGTCCTCTCCGCGCTGAACCTCCGGCACGAGACCGGCAGGGGGCAGCACGTCGAGGTCAACCTGCTCTCCTCCGCGCTCTCGGGCCTGGTCAACCAGACCAGCGCCTACGTGGCCGGCGGGGTGGTGCCCTTCCGCATGGGCAACAGCCACCCGAGCCTCTTCCCCTACGAGCCGCTGCCGTGCTCGGACGGCGACCTGATCGTCACCGCCGGCAACGACGGCCAGTTCCGCAAGCTCTGCGAGGTGCTGGGGCTGCCCGAGCTGGTCGAGGACCCGCGGTTCCGCCGCAACGAGGACCGCACCGCCAACCGGGACGCCCTGCGCCCGCTGCTCGTGGAGCGGTTGGCGACCCGCACCAAGATGGAGTGGTTCCGCGACATCATCGGCGCCGGCGTGCCCTGCGGACCGATCAACACCATCGACCAGGGCGTGGCCTTCGCCGAGGAGATCGGGCTGGACCCGGTGGTGACGGTGGGGGAGGGCGGCACCGCCGTCCCGTCGGTGCGCAACCCGATCCGGTTCTCCGACACCGCCGCCGCCTACCGCCTGCCGCCGCCGGCCCTCGACCAGCACGGCGAGGAGATCCGCCGGTGGCTGGCGAAGCCCGCGGGGGAGGAGCAGCTGTGACCGACGACCGGCCGGTCTACCCGACGGCGCTGGGCGCCTCCAGCCTGGAGAAGATCACGCTGCTGGGCTCGGACCTGGCGCAGGACGTCATGGGGTCGGTCGGCTTCGGCGAGCTGGCGTTCTGGCTGGCCACCCAGCGCCGTCCGAGCCCCGGGGAGACCCGGGTGTTCGAGGCGGTGCTGGCCGCGCTGGCCGACCACGGCTTCACGCCCACCGCCATCGTCACCCGGCTGACCTACCTGTCGGCGCCGGACTCCGTCCAGGGCGCCCTGGCCGCCGGTCTCCTCGGCGGCGGTTCCCGCTTCCTCGGGGTGACCGAGGACTCCGGCCGCTTCCTGCACGGCGTGCTCGCCGGGGTGGAGGGCCCGCTGCCCACCGACGACGAGGGCTGGGACGCCCTCGCCCTGGAGACGGTGACCGCCCAGCGCGCGGCCGGCCGCTTCGTGCCCGGCCTCGGCCACCACGTGCACAAGCAGGGCGACCCGCGGACCCCGCGGCTGTTCCAGATCGCCACCGAGGAGGGTCTGCACGGCCCGCACCTCTCGCTGTTCGCCGCGATCGGCCGAGTGCACCCCCAGGTGCTGGGCAAGCAGCTCCCGCTCAACGGCGCCGGGGTCTGCGGCGCGGCGCTGGCCGACCTCGGCCTGCCCCTGGAGCTGCTGCGCGGTTTCGCGTTGCTGGCCCGCACCGCCGGGCTCATCGGCCAGCTCGCCGAGGAGCTGCGGCACCCGGTGGCCAACGACGTCTTCCTGTCGGTGGACCTGAACAACCGGCCGGTCCCGCCGGACCCGTACACCCCCGAGCCCCTGCCGGGCAGCCGCCCGGCCCCCGACACCGCTGGAGGTCGTCATGGCTGAACTGGTCGCGGTGGTCGCGTCCACCCACCACCCGTTCTTCTACAAGGCGAAGACGTCCACGGGCGCCGACCGCCCGCCGTTCGCCGACGAGTGGGTCGCGAAGCAGGCGGCCTTCGCCGAGACGCTGAACCGGACCGAGCCCGACGTGCTGGTGATGGTCGGCAGTGACCACTTCCACCAGCTGTGGCTGGACAACATGCCCCAGTTCCTCGTCGGCAAGGCGCCCTTCTTCGACGCCAACTGGTACAACGAGGAGCGCGAGTTCGGGCTGCCGCGGATGACGCTGCGCGGCGAGGAGGACCTGGCCGCGCACCTGCTGCGCGACGGGCTGGACCGGGACTTCGACCTGGCCTTCAGCAACGAGCTGCGGATCGACCACAGCATCACCTGCCCGATCATCGCGCTGCGGCCCGAGGCCGACCTGCCGATCGTGCCGGTCTACACGAACATCTTCGCCCCGCCGCTGCCGCAGCCGAAGCGCTTCGTGCAGCTGGGCAGGGCGCTGCGCGAGATGGTCGAGTCCTGGGAGAGCGACAAGCGGGTGGCGATCATCGGCACCGGCCACCTGTCGCTCGAGCTGGGCGGGCCCCGCCAGTTCGGCGAGCACGGGCCCGACCCGGAGTTCGACCGCAAGGCCGTGGAGTGGATCGCCTCCGGCGACATCGAGGGCTGCCTGCGCGAGGTCAGCCTCGAGAGCCTGCACGCGCCGGGCAACGCCACCCACGGCTTCATGGACTTCATGCTGATGATGGGCGTGGCGGGCGAGGGGCAGAAGGCGGCCCACGTCGACACCCTCGACCTGTTCCACACCATGGAGGCCTACTTCACCTGGTACCCGAACGGAGCGCCGGCATGAGCAAGTACCTGCTCGACAAGTTCCTGTTCACCGTCGACCGCGACCCCGACCTGGTCGAGCGCTACCGCGAGGACCCCGCCGGCACGGTGGAGTGGTGGGAGCGGGAGATGGCCAACAAGCTGCTCAACTGCATCGACGCCGAGCGCAGCACCTGGCTGGCCTTCACCGACGAGGAGCGGCGCGCGCTGCGCGAGCACGACCACGTGACGCTGTTCCGGATGGGCGCCCACCCGTTCCTGACGCTCACGCTGTTCATCGCGATGTTCGAGCGCGACCACGGGCCGCTGGAGTACCAGCAGGCCTACGGCCGGGCGATGGCCGAGGCCGGCATCGCCCTCCCGTACCCCGACATCGCGACCTGACGTGCGCGCCGCCGTCCTGACCGAGCCGGGCCGGTCCCCGGCGTACACCGCCCACCCCGACCCGGCGCCTCCGGCGGGCCAGAGCCTGGTGCGGGTCACCGCCGCGCCGATCGTCCCGCTGGACCTGCTGTGCGCCAGCGGCACCTCCTACTTCGGGCGGCCCGCCGTGCCGTACGTCCCGGGGGTCCAGGGGGTCGGCGTCGTCGAGCGGTCCGACCGCTTCGAGCCGGGCACCCGCGTCTGGTTCGCCACCTCGGCCGGCATGGCACCGGGGGACGGGAGCCTGGGCGAGCTGTGCGCGGTCCCCGACACCGGCGTCGTCCCGTTGACCGCCACCGTCGAGGACTCCGCGATGGCCGCGCTCGGGCTGTCCGCGGTCGCCGCGTGGATGGCGCTGACCTGGCGGGCCGGCCTGCGGGCCGGTGAGCACGTGCTCGTGCTCGGTGCCGGCGGCGCGGTCGGCCAGTCGGCGATCGGTGCCGCCCGGCTGCTGGGCGCCGGCCGGGTGGTCGCCGTCTGCCGGTCGGAGGCCGCGCAGGAGCGCGCGCACGCCGCCGGGGCCGACGCCGTCGTGCCGCTGACCGGGGGCGTCGACGAGCTGACGGCCCGCTTCGCCGAGGCGAGCGGCGGCCGGCTCGACGTCGTCGTCGACCCGGTGTTCGGGGCGCCGGCGACGGCCGCCGTCCGGGCGCTGTCGGAGCACGGCCGGCTGGTGAACCTCGGTGGCTCGGCCGGGGACACCGCGGAGTTCTCCTCGGCCCTGGTGCGCAGCCGCTCCATCGGCGTGCTCGGCTACACGAACAACGCCCTCACCCCGCAGCAGCGCAACGAGGCGATCAGCACGGTCGCGGAGCACGCGGCCGCCGGCCGGCTGGCGGTCGCCCACCGGGTGCGGCCCCTGGCCGAGGCGGCGGACGCGTGGGCGGGCGAGGTCGCCGGCGGCACCGGGGAACGCGTGGTCCTCACGCCCTGAGCCGACGCCGCGGGGAGGGAGCCGCACGGGATTCCCACGTCGCGTCGCCATGACGATCTCCGGTTGAGCGAGGGGCGAGCTGGTCACCTATCCAGCGTCCGTTACCGCCGGGCGGTCGAGGTGCCGCCGCCCTGAGCAGGGGAGGCCCCGTGGCCGCACGCGAACCGCAGGAGATGGCCCAGGTCGCGGCCGCGACCGGGGCCAAGAAGGTCGACCGCAGCTGGGACCGGGTGCTGGTCAGCGCCTTCCTGGCCGGGGCCTACATCGGCTTCGGGGCGCTCGTGGCCATCACCATCTCCTCGGGCCTGGACCCCGAGACCTGGGGGACCCTGCCCACCCTGTTCACCGGTGCGGCGTTCACCCTCGGCCTGGTGCTGGTGCTGATCGCCGGCTCCGACCTGGCCACCGGCAACATGCTGCTCGTCCCGCTGGGGGCCATGAAGGGCAAGCTCGGCCTGGGCGACGTCGCCCGCAACCTGTCGCTGGTCCTGCTGGGCAACCTGCTGGGCGCCCTCGTCGTGGCCTACTTCCTCGCCGTCCAGACAGGGGTGGTCGGCGACGCCGACGCGACCGGTACCGCCGCGCTGACGCACGAGCGGCTGGCCGGCATCGCCGAGGGCAAGGCGCTGGGGGAGACACCGTGGCAGACCTTCCTGCGGGCGGTGGGCTGCAACTGGCTGGTCTGCCTGGCGGTGTGGATGTCGCTCTCGGCGTCGACGGTCTCGGGCAAGATCCTCGCGATCTTCTTCCCGATCATGGCGTTCGTCGCGATGGGCTTCGACCACGTGGTGGCCAACATGTTCTTCCTGCCGGCCGCGATCTTCGCCGGCGTCCCGGACATCGGCTGGGGCGACGTCGCCCTCAACTGGCTGCTGGCCGGGGTGGGCAACCTCGTGGGCGCGGTCGTGTTCGTGGCGACGTCGTACTGGTACCTGTTCCTGCGCGACGCGCCCGCCCCGACACCCGCGGAGGCGACGGCGGAGCCCGCCGAGCGCGGCTGACCACGTCGGACTGCGGCAGGAAGAACGCTGCACCGCTGCGCCGAGGCCTGCCGGCGGTGCGAGACCGCCTGCCGTGAGCTGCTCAGCAGCCTCGGCTGACGGCGACGGGTTCCGGTCGACCGGGGGCGGGTCCGGTCAGCCCTGCCAGGGACGCGGCGGGTGCAGCAGCATCAGCCGCCCGCCGTCGGCACGGATGCCGTCGGCGAGCGCGTGGAGGGCCCGCAGGCCGTCGTCGTCGGCCCGCTCCACCCCCTGCAGGTCCACGACGACGCGGTCGTGCCCGCTGCGGCGCAGCACCTCCACCGTGCCCCGGACCATGTCCGCGGCCCGCGTGGTCAGGTGCCCCTGCGCGCTGATCGCCCCCAGGCGGCCGTCGATCGTCTCGGTGAACGAGTCGCGGTCCGGCGTCGACCGGGGGTGGGGGCCTGAGCTCACGGTTCCTCCTCGACGTCGTGGTCCCGTGCTGCCGCACGGCTCCGGCACCGCGGCTCGACGAGCCCCCGTCCGCGGTGCCGGAGCCAGGGTGGCAGCCGGTCCGCGGCACCGGGAGGGCCGCACGGGGAACGTCACGCAGTCGTCGCATCCGCGCCCGGGGCCGGACGGCGCCCGTTCGTCGGCCGGCCGGTCATGTGACGAAAACGTGTCGGAGCGAAAGTGTGCTCCCCGCGGAAGGTTCGGTGAGGACGCAGGGGGGCAGTGCCCCGGCATTCGGACGGACACCGACTCGCCGGAGGACGCACGTGCGCATCGACCGGATCGCGGAACCCTGGGGCACCCGAACGCCGTACGGGCCGGGGGAGCAGTGGCCCACCCGGGTCGACAGCTACCTGGCCGACGGCCTGACCGCCGACGACGTCGACCGCTGGGTGCAGTCGGCGACGATCCTGCACTCCAACGGCGACGGCCTGGACATCGCGGTGAAGGACGACCGGATCGTCGGCGTCCGCGGCCGGGAGGTCGACCGGGTGAACCACGGCCGGCTCGGGCCGAAGGACCTCTACGGCTGGCAGGCCAACAACTCACCGGACCGGCTCACCCGGCCGCTGATCCGGCGGGACGGGGAACTGATCGAGTGCGACTGGGACACCGCGATGGAGGCGGTGGTCGGCCGGGCCAGGGAGCTGCTCGACGAGCAGGGCCCCAGCGCGATCAGCTTCTACACGACCGGGCAGCTGTTCCTGGAGGAGTACTACACCCTCGGCCTCATCGCCCACGGCGGGATCGGCACCAACCACGTCGACGGCAACACCCGGCTGTGCACCGCCACGGCGGCCGCGGCGCTGAAGGAGACCTTCGCCTGCGACGGGCAGCCGGGCTCCTACACCGACATCGACCACTGCGACGTCATCGCGCTCTACGGCCACAACATGGCCGAGACCCAGACCGTCCTGTGGACCCGCGTCCTCGACCGGCTCGCCGGCCCGAACCCGCCGCAGGTCGTCTGCGTGGATCCACGGGAGACGCCGGTGGCCCGCGCGGCCACCGTGCACCTCGCACCGCGCCCCGGCACCAACGTGATGCTGATGAACGCCCTCGTCCACGAGCTGATCGCCCACGGGTGGATCGACCGCGACTACGTCGGGGCGCACAGCGTGGGCTTCGACGAGCTGGAGAAGCAGACCCGGGCCTACACCCCGGAGGTGGCCGCCGAGGTCTGCGACGTCCCCGCCGACCGGATCCGCGAGGCCGCGCGGATCATCGGCTCCGCCGAACGGCTGCTCTCCACCGCCCTGCAGGGCTTCTACCAGTCCCACCAGGCCACGGCCGCCGCCGTCCAGATCAACAACATCCACGTCCTGCGCGGCATGCTCGGCAAGCCCGGCTGCGGGATCCTCCAGATGAACGGTCAGCCGACGGCGCAGAACACCCGGGAGGCCGGGGCCGACGGCGACCTGCCGGCGTTCCGCAACTGGTCGAACGACAGCCACATCGCCGACCTCGCGCAGGTCTGGAACGTCGACCCGATGCAGATCCCGCACTACTCGCCGCCGACCCACATCATGCAGCAGCTGCGGTACGTCGAAGAGGGCTCGATCCGGTTCATGTACGTGACCGCCACCAACCCGGCGGTCTCGCTGCCCGAACTCGCGCGGATCCGGTCCCTCCTGTCCCAGGACCGGCTCTTCCTCGTCGTCCAGGACATCTTCCTGTCCGAGACCGCCCAGCTGGCCGACGTCGTCCTGCCCGCGGCCACGTGGGGGGAGAAGACCGGCACCTTCACCAACGTCGACCGCACGGTGCACCTGTCCGAGAAGGCCGTGGAGCCGCCGGGGGAGGCCCGGTCGGATCTCGACATCCTCATCGACTTCGCGCACCGGCTCGGATTGGAGGACAAGGACGGCGCACCGCTGGTCAAGTGGAGCGATCCGGAGGGTGCGTTCGAGGGCTGGAAGGAGTGCAGCCGCGGCCGGCCCTGCGACTACACCGGCCTCAGCTACGACAAGCTCCGCGGCGGCAGCGGCATCCAGTGGCCCTGCACCGACGAGCACCCCGACGGCACCGAGCGGATCTACGTGGACGGCCGGTTCTGGGCGCAGCCGGACTACTGCGAGAGCTACGGGCGGGACATGGTCACCGGCGCGCCGGTCGAGGAGACCGAGTACAAGGCGCTGAACCCGACCGGCCGGGCCGTGCTCAAGGCGGCGGAGTACGTGCCGCCGCACGAGCTGCCCGACCAGGACTTCCCCTTCCAGCTGATCACCGGTCGCACGCTCTACCACTTCCACACCCGGACCAAGACCGCCCGAGCGCCGCAGCTGCACAGGGCAGCGCCGGAGGTCTGGGTGGAGATGTCGGCGAGCGACGCCGCAGACCGCGGGTTCGTCGAGGGTGACCTGCTGGAGGTCACGACACCGCGCGGCCGGGTGCGCGCGAAGGTGCGGATCAGCGGCATCCGCCCCGGCGTGCTCTTCCTGCCGTTCCACTACGGGTACTGGGACACCGCCCACGGCTCCGCGCCGGAGGGCGACGACGTCCGGGCGGCCAACGAGCTGACCCTCACCGACTGGGACCCGGTGTCCAAGCAGCCCATCTTCAAGACCGCGGCGGCGCAGGTGCAGCGGATCGCCACGTCCACCGGCCCCGCCCCCGCTCCCACGACCACGGGGTCCGCCCCGGTGAGCGGGCAGGTCCCGCCGACGACGGGTGGAGACGACGCCCTCGCGCACGAGCACGTGGGAGGACACGCGTGAAACTGGACATGGCCATCGAGGAGCTGCACCGCTCGGAGAACCACCTGGTCACCGTGCTGACGTCCATGTCGGACAAGCACAAGACCGACCACGAGGTCTTCCACGTCTGCCGCGACATGGCGGGCTGGTCGCGCACGCACGTCGCCGAGCTGGCGCGGAGGGGCCGCGACTTCGGCCTCGACCTGGACGCCGAGGCGTCGGAGGACCCCGGGGTCCTGGCCGCCGTGAAGCAGCGGGCGGCCGAGCTGACCGGTCGCCGGGCGACGCCCGGGCTGCTGCTGCTGGCCGACCTCCGCCACCTGTACCGCGAGGCGGCCGGCACCTCCGTGGACTGGGAGCTCCTGGCCCAGGGGGCGCAGGGAGCCAAGGAGCGGGAGCTGCTGGACGTCGCCGAACGGTGCCACCCGCAGACCCTGCGGGTGGCGCGGTGGGCCAACTCCCACCTCAAGGTCACCTCGCCCCAGGTGCTCGCCAGCTGATGGGCGACGGGCCCGACGCCGGCACGCGGATAGTCCTCCGGCCGCTGGCCACCCCCCTCCCGCTCGGCTTCCTGGCCCTGGCCCTGGCGACGACGATGTTCAGCGCGGTGCAGCTGGGCTGGATCCCGCCGGACCAGGGGCGGGTCGCCGGCTACACCGCGCTGTTCGCCACCGTGCCGCTGCAGCTGCTGTCGTCGGTGTTCGGGTTCCTCGGCCGGGACCCGGTCGCGGCCACGGGCATGGGGATCCTCAGCGGGACGTGGGCGGTCGTCGCGCTCACCACGCTGACCAGTCCACCCGGCGCGGTGAGCGCGGGCCTGGGCGTCCTGCTCCTCGTGTCCGGCGTCGCCATGCTGGTGCCGGCCGTCGCGGCGGTGGGCAGCAAGGTCGTCCCGGCCGCGGTGATGGCGCTGGCCGGCACGCGGTTCCTGGTCACCGCCGGGTACCAGTTGACCGGCTCGGCCGGCTGGCGGTCCGCGGCCGGGTGGGTGGGCCTCGCCCTGGCGCTGCTCGCGGTCTACGCCGCGCTGGCCCTCGAGCTCGAGGGTGCGCGCGAGCGCACCGTGCTGCCCCTCGGCCGGCGTGGTGCCGGCCGGGCCGCGATGGCGGGGGAGGGGCCGCTCCGGCCGGCCGACCTGCTCCGGGAAGCGGGGGTCCGGCCGCAGGTGTGAGACCGGCCGCCGTCGCTCATGCGGCGACGGCGGCCGGGCCCGGATCCGGTCGCTGGGCCTCGGCCGGCCGGTGGGTGCGCAGGTACTCGACCACGTGGTGGGTGACGGCCGTCAGCGGCACCGCGACCACGGCCCCGAGGATGCCGCCCAGCAGCGTGCCGGACGTGACGGCGACCAGGGTGACGACGGGGTGCAGGTGCACCGCCCGGCGCATGATCAGCGGCTGGAGCAGGTTGCCCTCGATCTGCTGCACGACCAGGACCACGACGAGGATCGTGACGGCGTCGCCGGCGCCGTTGGTCACCAGCGTGACGAGGACGGCGGCGGCTCCGCTGAGGACCGCGCCGAAGTAGGGCACGAACGCCCCGAAGAACGTGAGCAGGGTCAGCGAGAGCCACAGCGGTACCCCCACCACGAGCAGACCCAGCCCGATGAGCGCGGCGTCGACCGCCGCGACGGCCGCCACGCCCAGCACGTAGGCGCTCAGCGTGGCCCAGGCCCGCTCCCCGGCGCCGTCCACGCGCCCCCGCTGGGTGGCGGGTACGCGCTCCACGACCCAGGCCCACATCGTCGCGCCGTCCTTGAGCAGGAAGAAGACGATGAACAGGACGAGCAGCAGGGCGCTGACCACGGTGACCGCCATGGTCGCGCCCTCCACCGGGCCCGGGACGACCTCGAAGAGCTGGGTGACGATCCGGTCGCGGATGCCCTCCACCCGCTCGGGGTCCAGCCCCAGCGGACCATCGACGAGCCAGGCCCGGATCCGGTCGATGCCGACGGTGATGGCCGGCGCCAGCTCGGTGATCCGGGAGCTGGTCCGCAGCCAGACCAGCGCACCGATCCCGGCGATCACGGCCAGCAGGGCGAGCACCGCCCCCGCGGCGGCGAGGGCCGCCGGTGCGCCGAGCCGGCGCAGCAGCCGGGTGAAGGGGGCCGCGAGCGCGGTGAGCAGCAGCGCGGCCAGCAGCGAGCAGGTGACCAGGGCCAGCTGCACCAGCAGCCCCAGCACCAGCCAGCCCACGGCCACCACCCCGAGGACCGCCGCGCAGCCGATCGCCAGCCGGGCGGCACCGCCCGGTCGGAACGGTCCGGTGCGGGGGAGCCGTCCCGCAGGCGGGACCGTCCCGGCGCTGGGTTCGTCCATGCACAACCTCCGACTCGTGGCTGGCCGGTGCCGTCCACCGCCGGCTCCGGTGGTGCCCGGCGACGGGGGGCGCACACGCCACCGGGCCGCTCCGGCGTCACACGTCAGCGAAATGTCATGGACCGGTGCCGGCCCGGACGTCCGTGGCGCCCGACCCGGAGTCCTCCCGGCGCCGGCCGTCCGGACCGGGGAGGTCGCCCAGGAGCACGCGCCGGCAGGCCAGCAACCACACCGTCCCGAGGACCACCCCGGCGAGGACGTCGGTGGGGTGGTGGGCCGCGACGTAGATGCGCGACAGCCCGACCGCGGGCACCGCGAGCAGCGGCACGGCCAGCACGAGCCACCGCAGGCGGGACCGGCCGAGCCGGAGGACCAGGACGACGAGCGCCCCGTAGAGGACGGTCGCGGCGGCGACGTGGCCGGACGGCCAGGCGGCCGCCACCGGCAGGCCGTCGGTGAGGTCGGCGACGTCGGGCCGTGCCCGCTCCACCACCTGGGCGACCAGGAAGTACAGCAGCACCTCCCCGACCAGGGCCACCGCGACGAACACCGCGGGCCGCCACCGGCGGGTGACCGCCAGCCCGAGCACGGCGAGGCCGATGCCGCCGGCCACCACCGTGCGGGTGCCGCCCAGCGCCCCGGCCAGCTCCGCGACGGTGGTCCAGGTCGCCGTCCGGTGCCCGGCGAACCACCGGACGGCGGCGAGGTCGACCCGCACCAGGGCGGAGCCGCCGAGGACCGCGGTCACCAGGAGACCCGCGGCGGCGAGCCCGGCGCCCAGGGCAGCCGCGACCACCGCCAGCCGGAGCGCCGCGCGGCTCCGGTCGCGCCCCGGTCCCTCGTGCCGGGGAGCCAGGTGCGGGGCCTCGGCGGGGCCGATCCCCAGCGGATCGTGGGCGCCGTCCGCGGGCAGGGGTGCCGACCGGGTGTCGTGCTGCCAGCCACGGAAGGCCGCCGTCATGGCCGCGAGCCAGGCGGCGCCGAGGGCGTACCCGGCGACGACGTCGGTCACGAAGTGGACGCCCAGCGCCAGCCGGGTGAAGCCGACCGCCAGCACCAGCAGGGCTGCGCCGGCGACCAGCCACGGCTGCCAGCGGCGCCGGACGGCGGGCATCGCCAGGAGGACCAGGACGCCCCAGGTGACCAGCGACGTCATGGCGTGACCGCTGGGGAAGCTGGCGTTGCTGGGCGTGTCGACGACGGGGTCGGCCACGAGCGGGCGGGCGCGGTCGGCGAGCACCTTGGTGAGCGGCACGAGCACCGCCAGGCCGGCGCCCGTCACCGCCACGAACCACGCCAGGCGGCGTTGCCCTCGGATCGCCAGGAAGGCGGTGGTCAGCGTGAGCACCCAGACCGCCGTGCCCGTGCCCCCGGCGTCGGTGACCAGCCGGAGCGCGGAGACCACGGTGGGGGAGCCGGCCACCCGCGCGTTCAGCTCGGCCGCGACGTCCCCGTCGAGCCGGGCCAGCGGGCCCCAGCGGCCCTGGACCAGCAACCACAGCAGGAGGAAGGGCAGCGCGCCGGCGAGGACGGCCGTGAGCCCCAGCACGGCCCGGACCCCGAAGCGCCGGGCGTTGCTGCCCGCGTCGCCGCGGGGGGCCGGAGCGGCGCCTGCCCCCGTGGCCCCGTGCGCGGTCATCGGTCCGCGGGAGCCGACGTCTCGACGCGCCCGGCGGTGACGTAGGGCCTTCCGTCGAACCGCTCGAGCTGCTCGTCGTCCAGGTCGGTCCCGGTCTCCTCCTCGACCGCGGCCAGGTCGAAGGACAGGCGCACCGTGCCGGTGACGGCCACCGTGGAATCGGCCCGCACCTCCGAGGCGTCGGGTGCGACGACGAGCAGCGGCTCGATGGTGGTGTCGTCCGTGCCGGCGAGGGAGAAGGCGGCGGGGCCGAGCACCCGGTTCACGTCAGCGGACAGGACCACCGTCTGCCCGTCGTAGGACCGCACCTCGCCGGCGAAGCGCGTGGTGTAGGGGCCGTCGTAGGCAGCGGTGCCGGCGTCCGGCCGGTCCCCGGCGACCGGCGTGCCGGCCCCCGGAGCCGCGGTGCCGTCCTCGGTGCACCCGCTGAGCGCGGCCACCGACGCCAGGACGAGACCGGCGGTGGCCGGCCGGCAGCGCAGGGAAGTGTGCGAGCGGGTCATGCTGGTTCCTCTCGACGGGGTCGGTCCCCCGGGGACCGGCTGCTCGGGACGGACGGCAGGGGGCCGGCGGGCGGCGGGCCCCCCAGGCCGCCCGTGCGCCACCGGGTCCGGACAGCGGCCATCTCCAGCTCGGCGGAGACGGCGACGCCGAAGAAGAGGGCGGTGGCCGACAGCTGCGCCCACAGCAGCAGGGCGATCACCCCGGTCACGGGGCCGTACACCGACCCGAAGCCGGTGGAGAGGTGGAGGAAGCCCGCCAGCAGCAGGGTGAGGCCCGTCCACGCACCGACGGCCAGGAGGCTGCCGGCCAGCAGGACCGGCCACCCCGGCTGCTGCCGCGCGGGTGCGCTCCGCAGCACGGCCATGAGCGAGGCCACGACCAGGACGAGCCCTGCGGGGCCGGTCCAGGCGGCGACGAGGTCGTCGTCCACCGCGTACACGCTCTCCACGGCCTCGGCGAAGGCGTCGCGGGTGAGGATCAGCAGGGAGCCGACCATGAGGGGGACGCCGGCCACCAGCGAGAGCGTCAGCGCGCGGCGGTACTTCTCCACCGAGGGGCGGTCGCGCTGGATGCCGTAGAGGCGGTTGGCGCCCCGCTCGACCTGCGCCATGGCCGTGGTGAGGGCGACCAGCGCGGACACCGCGGCCAGCAGCAGGGCGGCCGTGGCCAGCGTCGTGTCCCCCGACGGCAGGGTGCGGCGGAGCAGGTCGTCGGAGGCGCCGGGCGTCAGTTGCAGCACGGTCCGGTTGAGCACCAGCCGGACCGACGCCGCATCCCAGGCCCCGGCCAGCCCGACGGCGGCGATCACCAGGGGGAGCGCGGCGAGCGCCAGCTGGAACGCCAGCGCGCGGGCGTGCGAGAAGCCGTCGCCGTAGCGGAACCGCGACGCCAGCTCGCGGCCGGCCGCGCGTGCGCCGTCGGACCGCACGCCGGCCCACGCCTCCCGGGCGGTGACCGGGCCACCGGTCGCCTCCGAGACCTCCGGGACCCGGGCGACGGAGCTCATCGCGGGCGCTCCGGGGACCCCGGGGCCGCAGGACCGCGACGCGACATGCGGCCTCCTCGGATCGGTGCGGGCGCTGGACCCGGGAGGCATGCCCCGTGGGCCGGCGAGGATGCGGCTCGTCACGGGAACGACATGCAGGGGGCGACGGCCCGCCGGGAACTCAGGCGTCGAAGTCGACCGTGACGCGGTCCGTCAGGGGCAGCGACTGGCAGGTCAGCACGTAGCCGGCGGCCACCTCGCCGGGCTCCAGCGCGTAGTTCCGGCGCATCTCCACCTGCCCGTCGGTGACTCGTGCGCGGCAGGTGCCGCAGACGCCGCCCTTGCAGGCGAAGGGCAGGTCCGACCGGACCTGCTGGGCGGAGTCGAGCACGGGCACGCCCCGCGGCAGGGCGAGCGTCGTCGTGCGGCCGTCCAGCACGACGGTGACCTGGCTGCTCGGCCCCTCGACCGTCTCGTCGTCGCCCCGGACCGGCTCGGGCGGGACGTCGTCGACGTAGAACAGCTCCTGGTGCACCCGGTCGGCCGGTACGCCCAGCTCGGCGAGCAGCGCCCGCGCGTCGGTCACCATCCCGTGCGGACCGCACAGCCACCAGTGGTCCACGCCCTCGACGTCGACCAGTGCGCCGAGCAGGGCACCCAGCCGGTCGGCGTCCAGCCGGCCGCTGGTGAGCTCGGCGTCGCGCGGCTCCCGGGAGAGCACGTGCACCAGCTGGAGGCGGGGACCGTGGCGGTCCTTCAGGTCGGCCAGCTCGTCGGCGAACATGACCGTGCTGGTGCGCCGGTTGCCGTAGAAGACGGTCACCGTCGACTCGCCGTCGCCCAGCACGGTGGCGGCGAGCGAGAGGGCCGGGGTGATGCCGGACCCGGCGACCACGAACACGTGGTCGGCCGGGCCGTCGAGGTCGGTGGTGAACGTGCCCGACGGCGGCAGGACGTCGATCTCGTCGCCCGGCCGGACCTCGTGCACCAGCCAGGAGGAGAAGAACCCGCCCGGCACCTCGCGCACGCCGACCCGCGGCGGGGCACCGGCGGGAGCGCAGATCGAGTAGGAGCGGCGCTCGTCGCGGTCGCCGTCCACCCGGCGCAGGGTGAGCGCCTGGCCGGGGCGGAACCGGTAGTCCTCGGCCAGCTCCGGCGGCACCGCGAAGGTCACCGCGACGGCGTCGTCGGTGAGCCGCTGCACGTCGGCCACGGCCAGGCGGTGGAATCGTGGGCGCCTCCGGTGCGGGGTTCCCGTCATCGCCGCCTCAGAGCTCCTTGAGGTGCTCGAAGGGCTCGCGGCACGCCCGGCAGCGGCGCAGCGCGGTGCAGGCCGTGGCGCCGAACTCGCTGGTCTGCTCGGTCTCGGCACTCCCGCACAGCGGGCAGGCGGCGGTGCGTCGCGTCGGTCCGAGGTCCAGCGGGACGGGCCCGTCGGGACGGACCGGTGCCGGCCCCGGTGGGGCGATGCCGGCCGCGGCGAGCGCGCGGCGCCCGGCCTCGGTGATCCAGTCGGTGGACCACGGAGGCGCCAGCACGGTGCGCACCTCGACGTCGGGGAAACCGGCGGAGTGCAGGGCGTGCAGCAGGTCGGCCCGCATGACCCCCAGCGCCGGGCAGCCGGTGTAGGTCGGGGTGATCTCGACGACCACGGTGCCGCCGGCGCCGGTGCGGACGTCGCGCAGCACCCCCAGGTCGGCGAGCGTGAGCATCGGCAGCTCCGGGTCGACGACGGCGCCGGCGACCGCCCGGGGGTCGACCGTCCGGGTGGGCGGCTCCGCGCGGCCGCGCCGGATCGCCCGGGCGACCCGGCTCACCACGTCGCCGCCGGGTGCTGCCGCGCCAGCCCCTGCAGCCGGGACAGCAGGTCGACCAGCTCCGGGCCGTGCCGGCCGTGCCGGCCCGCGGGGGCCTCGTCGGCCGGCCAGGGAGGAACCCGCAGCGTGGCGCGCCGGAGCACGGTGGTGAGGACGTCGGTGACCTCCGCGCGGGTGCCGGACGGGTCGACGGCCACGCCGGCAGCGGCCAGCCGGCGCTCGACGTCGGTGGGGGAGAAGACGTCGGCCAGCAGCGGCCACACGTCGTCGACCCCGGCCTGCGCGCGGCGGGAGGACTCCGCGGTGCCGTCGCCCAGCCGGAGCACCCAGCGGGCGGCGTAGTCGCGGTGGTAGGTGAGCTCGTGCGCGCCCTTGGCGGCGAGTGCGGCCAGCACCGGGTCGCGGCTCGCGCGCAGCCGGGTGAGGACCGCGAGCCGGAGCGTGGTCGCCACGAGCAGGCGGACCATGGTGCGGCCGAAGTCCCCGTTCGGCGCCGCCACCAGCGCGGTGCAGCGGAACTCGTCGGGGTCGCGGAAGCAGGCCAGCGCGTCCTCGTCGGGGATCGTCGGCCCGGCGAGCTCCCGCGACCGGCCCAGGACCCCGGCGGCGCCGGCCCGGGCCAGCAGCAGCCGGGCCTGGCCGAGGAGGTCCAGCGCGATGTTGGCCAGGGCCACCTCCTCCTCGAGCTCGGGGGCGGCGGTGATCCACTCGGTGAGGCGCTGGGCGAGCACGAGCGCGTCGTCGCCGAGCATGAGGCAGTAGGCGCCCAGGTCCGCGGGGTCGACGCCGTCGGGCACGGTGGTGTCGACGCCGGCGAGCGGGTCGTCGAACCCGGTGCCGAACGCCCACTGCCCCTCGCCGCCGTGGGCGAGGTCCAGTGCGTCGTACACCGTCTCCTCGTGCGCCATGCCTCTCCTCTTCGGGGTGCCTCTGCCGGGACGCCCGGCGCCTCACATGTGGGGGACGCCGTCGGGGATCTCGTAGAAGGTCGGGTGCCGGTAGACCTTGTCCCCGCTGGGCGCGAACATCGGGTCCTTCTCGTCGGGGCTGGAGGCGGTGATGTCGGCCGCCTTCACGACCCAGATGCTCACGCCCTCGTTGCGCCGGGTGTAGACGTCGCGGGCGGCGTGCACCGCCATCTCGTCGTCCGCCGCGTGCAGCGAGCCGACGTGCACGTGGTTGAGCCCGCGCTTGCCGCGGACGAAGACCTCGTACAGCGGCCAGTCCCGCCGGCCCCGTCCAGAGGCCCGCCCCGAGCTCGCGAGGGGTGGGGGGGACGGGGTGCTTCTGCCGCCCTCGGCCGTCAGGTCCGCGGTCACGAGTTCTTCTCCGCGTAGGCCGTCGCCGCCTCGGTCACCCAGGCGTTGTCGTCGCGGGCGGCCCGGCGCCGGGCGATCCGCTCGGCGTTGCAGGGACCCTGCCCGCTGATCACCCGCTTCAGCTCCTCCCAGTCGATCGGGCCGAACCGGTAGCGGCCGGTCGCCGGGTCGAGGGAGAGGTCGGGGTCGGGGAGAGTGACGCCGAGGAACTCCGCCTGCGGCACGGTCATGTCGACGAACCGCTGCCGCAGCTCGTCGTTGCTGTGCCGCTTGATGCCCCACGCCATGGACCGGGCGGAGTTGGGGCTGTCGGTGTCGGGCGGACCGAACATCATCAGCGAGGGCCACCACCACCGGTCGACGGCGTCCTGGACCATGGCCCGCTGCTCGCCGGTGCCGTGCATCATCGTCATCAGCAGCTCGTAGCCCTGCCGCTGGTGGAAGGACTCCTCCTTGCAGACCCGGATCATGGCCCGGGCGTACGGGCCGTAGGAGGAGCGGCACAGCGGCACCTGGTTGCAGATCGCCGCGCCGTCCACCAGCCAGCCGATGACCCCGACGTCGGCGTACGTCAGCGTCGGGTAGTTGAAGATCGAGCTGTACTTCTGGCGGCCCTCGATCAGCTTGTCGGTCAGATCGGCGCGGTCGGCGCCGAGCGTCTCCGCGGCGGAGTAGAGGTACATGCCGTGGCCGGCCTCGTCCTGGACCTTGGCCAGCAGGATCGCCTTGCGGCGGAGGCTGGGTGCGGCCAGCAGCCAGTCGCCCTCCGGCTGCATGCCGATGATCTCCGAGTGCGCGTGCTGGGCGATCTGCCGGATCAGCGTCCGGCGGTACCCCTCGGGCATCCAGTCGCGCGGCTCGATGCGGTGCTGGGCGGCGATCGTCGCGTCGAACTGCTCCTGCAGCTGCCGCTCGACGGCGTCCGCCGGGGAGACGGCGGGGGCAGCCGGCGCGGTGGCGGTCATCGCACCTCCTCAGGCCATTCCTTACCGATCGGTCAGGAATAGTGTGACGCACGGCACGCCGGGTCACAAGGACCGGGCGCCGAGGGGCGGGGGAGGGTGGCCGCATGACCGGTGCTGCAGGACGCGCGGGTGCCGCCGCCCCCGCGGGGAGGCGGGGGCGGCCGGGCCACTCGCTGGAGTCGCTGCTGGCCGTCGCCGTGGAGCTGTTCATCGAGCGCGGGTACGAGGCCGCGAGCATGGAGGAGCTGGCGGGACGCCTCGGCGTGACGAAGGCCGCGATCTACCACCACGTGCCGGGCAAGGGGGAGTTGCTGCGCCTGGCCCTGGAGCGGGCGATGGACGCGCTGTTCGCCGTCACCGCTGAGGCGGGTGCCACCGCGGGGCCCGCGATCGACCGGCTGGAGCACGTCGTCCGGGGATCGGTGCTCGTGCTCGCGGCCGAGCTGCCCGCGGTCACCCTGCTCCTGCGGGTGCGGGGCAACACCGACGTCGAGCGGGCCGCGCTCCAGCGTCGGCGGGACTTCGACCGCCTGGTCACCGGCCTGGTGCGCGCGGCGGTCGCGGAGGGGGACGTACGGCCCGACGTCGACCCGCAGGTGGTGGCGCGGCTGCTGTTCGGCGCGGTGAACTCGCTGACGGAGTGGTACCGCCCGGGAGGGGTGCTCTCCGCGGAGGCGGTCGCCGACGCGGTCGTCGCGACCGCGTTCGGCGGGCTGCGGACCCGGCGGCCGTGAGCGGCCGCCGGGTGCGGGATCAGCGGCGAGCGGTGAGGACGGCGATCTCGTGCGCGGACTCGACCGTGGGGGCGAAGGCCTGGGCGCGGGCGAGGGCGCGCTCCTCGCGCAGGTGCGCGCGCAGGGCGGAACGGCGGCTGAGGGCGGCGCGGATGCGGGTCATGGCTGATCCTTCGGGTGCAGCGGATGGAAGCGCCGCAGGGGGCCGGGCGGGCCGGCCGGAGACCGTCCGCCTCCTGAGTTCGCAACTCGAACCATGCTCCTCCGTGCACGGTTCGTCAAGCGAACCCAGCATGGTTACGATCACAGGCGTGAGCGACGCCTCCTACGACCGTTCCCGCTGCTCCGTCGCCGGCACGCTGGCCGTCGTCGGGGAGAAGTGGAGCCTGCTCGTGCTCCGGGAGGCCTTCCTCGGCGTGCGGCGGTTCGCCGACCTCCAGCAGGCCCTCGGCGCTCCGAAGGCGGTGCTGACCGACCGGCTGGCCACGCTCGTGCAGGAGGGGATCCTGCGCAAGGAGCCGTACCAGGCCGACGGCGCACGCCAGCGGCACGAGTACCGGCTGACCGACAAGGGCCGCGACCTGTACCCCACCCTGGTCGCGCTGATGCAGTGGGGCGACCGGCACCTCGCCGACGGCCCGCCCCCGCTCGCCCTCGAGCACGCGGATTGCGGGGCGCCGGTGCGCGTCTCCCTGGTGTGCGACGGAGGGCACGAGGTGACCGGCCCGCACGACGTGCGGCCCCGCGCCTCGGCGACCACCGGTCGGACCGCCGCGGTGCGATGAGTTCCACCCGGCCCGGGCCACGTCGGCGCTGATGGCCCTCTCGGCCGGCAGCCGCGAGGAGGTCGACCAGCTCGTGACGACGGCCATCGGATCGGGTGGCACGCCCTGGATGCCGGCCCAGGACCACGGCTCCCTGTACGGCTCCAGCTTCGCCGACCCCGACGGCACCGTCTGGGAGGTCATGTGGATGGACCCCTCGGCCGCCCAGGGCTGAGGCTCCCGGTGCGCGCGCGGTTGTCGTAGGCGACCACCAGACTCGGGGGGCGGCCGGGCGACCGGCCGGCACCACGTCACCGAGGGGGAACAGTGATCGGACCGAGCGGACCCGGGGTCCCGGGCATCGTGCGGCACGGGGCGGTGGGGCCGCTGCCCCGCACGACCGGCCGGCAGATCGTCGTCCTCGCCGACACCGGCGAGGACACCCCGGTCGACTGGGCCAGGGTGGGCCTGCACTCGGTCGCCGACTCGCGGGACTTCGCCGACGGCGACGTCCCGCCCGAGGCGATGCAGGACGCCGAGGCGACGGTGTTCAGCGCCCTCGGCATCGCCGTCGTGACGGCGGAGCCGGGGCAGCTGGGCCTGCTCCAGACGGCGGAGGCGGCCGGGCGGCCGGTGCTGTCGGTCTCCCCGGAGCTGGTGCACCACGTGCTCCCCGGGGCGCCGCCGGAGGCCGGTGGCTACACCGCCGGCTACCGCGACGGGGTCGCGGACCTCGCCGCCCGCCTCCTGGCGCCGCCGGCCCCGCGGGCACCGGCGGCAGCAGCGCGCTTCGAGGACACCGCGCAGGCCACCTGGGGCGTCCAGGCGGTGCGGGCCGACGCCTCGGCGCGCACCGGGCGCGGCATCCGGGTGGCCGTCCTCGACACCGGCTTCGACGCAGCCCACCCCGACTTCGCCGGTCGCACGATCGCCGCGCGGTCGTTCGTCGCGGGGGAGGACGCCCAGGACGGGCACGGGCACGGCACCCACTGCATCGGCACCGCCTGCGGCCCCCGGACGCCGTCGACCGGGCCGCGCTACGGCGTCGCGCACGAGGCCGAGATCTACGCCGGCAAGGTCCTCGGCACCGACGGCAGCGGCACCGACGCCGGGATTCTCGCCGGCATCAACTGGGCGGTGACCAGCCGCTGCCCGGTCATCTCCATGTCCCTGGGGGCGGACGTGGCGCAGGCGCACCCGCCCTACTCCGCGGCCGGCCGCCGGGCGCTGCAGCAGGGCTCGTTGATCATCGCGGCGGCGGGCAACAACGCCGACCGGCGGTCGGGGAACCCGGGGTTCGTCGGCGCCCCGGCCAACAGCGTGGAGATCATGGCCGTCGGCGCGCTGGACCAGGCGCTGGAGATGGCGTACTTCTCCGCGCGCAGCCTGCCCGCCCGCGGCGGGCAGGTGGACGTCGCGGCCCCGGGCTGGGAGGTCTACTCGGCGTGGCCCATGCCCACCCGGTACAACACGATCAGCGGCACCAGCATGGCCACCCCGCACGTCGCGGGTCTGGCGGCGCTGTGGGCCGAGGCCACCGGCCGCCGGGGCCTGGAGCTGTGGGCGACGCTCCTGCAGGAGAGCGAGCGGCTCCTGCAGCCTTCCGTCGACGCGGGCAGCGGCCTCGCCGTCGCTCCGCAGTGAGGCATCGCCGCGTAACCTGCGCGGCATGACCCACGTCAGCGTCACCGTCGACGACGGGCACCTGGCCGCCCTGGACGGCGTCGTCCAGGGGTTGCGTGCACGGGGCATGCAGGTGGACCAGGTGCTCGACGGCCTCGGCATCATCACCGGATCCGTCCCGCCCGGCGCTGCCGGCGCGCTCACCGCGGTCGACGGCGTCGTGTCGGTCGACGAGCAGCTCGCCGTCCAGCTGCCGCCGCCGGAGGCGCCGGTCCAGTAGCGCCCCCCGGCGCACCGCTCAGCGCGAGCGCGGCGCCGGGCCCGGGACCG
Organism: Blastococcus saxobsidens; assembly: GCF_002938435.1. Classification (GTDB taxonomy): domain Bacteria; phylum Actinomycetota; class Actinomycetes; order Mycobacteriales; family Geodermatophilaceae; genus Blastococcus; species Blastococcus saxobsidens. The sequence goes on along the minus strand of NZ_POQT01000036.1, from coordinate 21,613 downwards.
CCCGGCCGCGCTGGCCCGCCCGCAGCAGGCCGGTCGGGGGGAGCGGCCGGTGCTCGTCGACGGCGGCGGGCCCCGCGGGGAGCAGCACCAGCAGGCCGTCGAGCCCGACCAGGACCACCAGCCGGTGCAGGCACGGGCTGGGGCGTTCGAGGACCATCTGGCAGCCGTGCCGCCGGGCCAGGTGGTGCCCCGTGACGAGGGTCCGCAGGCCGGCCGCATCGCAGAAGGTCACCCGCTCGGTGTCGAGGACCCACCGGGACCGCTCGCTGCGGGTCAGCGACCACAGGCCGTCGAGCACGTAGGGGGCGTGCTCGCGGTCGAGTTCGCCGGCGACCACCACGGTGGCGGTGCCGACGTCCACCGAGACCTGGAACGGGACCCAGCCCGCGTCGTGGTCCAGGTCCGGCGGGTTCGCAGGTGCTGCCATGGCCGGCCTCCCGTCGTCACCCGGGCTCGAGGCGCAGCACCCGGCTCCCTCGCGTCGTCCCGCGAGGTGGGCCGGGCTCTCGACCGCGTGGCCGACGCTATACCCGACGGGGCTCGGCCAGCGGTCCCGGCGTCGTGGTGGGATGAGCGGCGATGAGCGAGAACGCGACCCGAGTCCGCGATGTCCGTCCCGAGGACGCTTTCGACGTCGAGGCGGTGCACGCGTGGCTGGCGCCGCGCGTCCCCGCGCTCGACGGGCGCCCCTCGCCGCAGGTGCGGCAGTTCTCGGGAGGCGCCAGCAACCTCACCTACCTGCTGGACTACGGCGACCTCGACCTCGTGCTCCGGCGTCCGCCGCACGGCCACAAGGCCGCCTCGGCGCACGACATGGGCCGCGAGGTGCGGGTGCAGCAGCGGCTGCGCCTGCACCTGGACGTCGTCGCCGAGATCCACGGGTTCTGCGAGGACCCCTCGGTGATCGGCAGCGAGTTCTACGTCATGGAGCGGCTGCGCGGCACGATCCTGGGCCGGAAGCTGCCCGAGGGCGTGGAGCTCCCGCCCGAGCAGGCCCGGGTCCTCGGCGCGACCGCCTACGACACCCTGGCGGACCTGCACTCGATCGACGTCGACCAGGCCGGGCTGGCCGATCTGGGGCGCGGTCCCGGCTACGTCCGCCGCCAGGTGGAGGGCTGGTCCCGGCGTTTCCGGGACGCGCTGACCGATGACGTGCCGCCGGCCGGGGAGCTCATGGCCTGGCTGGCCGAGCACCAGCCGCAGGAGGTCCGGGCCAGCCTGCTGCACGGCGACTGGAAGCTCGACAACCTGGTGCTGGACCTCTCCGGCACCCCCCGGATCACCGGCGTCCTGGACTGGGAGATGGCCACCGTCGGCGACCCGCTGATGGACCTCGGCGCCTCGCTGGCCTACTGGGTCACCGCCGACGACGACGAGGAGTTCGGGCTGGTCTCCGACCAGCCGAGCATCCTGCCCGGCATGCCCACCCGCGAGGAGCTGGTCGAGCGCTACCTGGCGCGGACCGGCCTGCGGACGGGGAACTGGACGTTCTACGAGGTGTTCGGCCTGTTCCGGCTGGCCGTGATCATCCAGCAGATCTGGGCGCGCTACCGGTCCGGGCACACCACCAACCCGCGCTTCGCGAACTTCGGCTTCGCCGCGGCCGTCCTGCTCGAGCGCGCCGAGCGGCTGGCCGGATGCCGCTGATCTGCCTGGTCCGCCACGGGCAGGCCTCCTTCGGCGCCGACGACTACGACGTCCTCAGCGACCTGGGGCGGGAGCAGGCCCGGAGCGTGGGGGAGGAGCTTCGGCGGCGCGGGCTGCGGGATCCGCTCGTCGTCTCTGGCAGGCTGCGCCGGCAGCGGGACACCGCCGCGCTGCTGACGGAGGCCGCCGGCTTCGGGCCGGTCGCCGGTCCGGACGCCCGGCTGGACGAGTACGACCACCTGGACCTCCTCGAGCGCTTTCCGGCCGACGCCGGGGACGAGGCGGCGGGCGGATCCGGGTCACGCCAGGTGCAGCGACTGCTCGACGGCGCGCTGCGGTCGTGGATCACGGCCGGGAACGCCGACGGCTGGCCCGCATTCTCCGCCGGGGCGCTCGCCGCGGTGCGCGACCTCGCGGCCGGCCTCGGGTCCGGGCGGGATGCGGTGGCGGTCAGCTCCGGCGGCGTCATCGCCGCGGTCGTGGCCGGGCTGCTCGGCGCCCCGGCCGACGGCGTGGTGGCACTCAACCGGGCCGCGGTCAACGTCGGCGTCACCTCGCTGGCGGCCGGCGGCTCGGGGTTGTCGCTGCTGGCCTTCAACGACCACGCGCACGTCACCGGCGACCGTCGCCACCTGCTCACCTACCGCTGACCTGGATTCCGGCGCCCGGTCGTCCGCGCGGGCAGACGCGGGACCGTTGCCTGGCTAGGCTCCACGCGTGGCACAGGAACTCACCGACGGTCGGCCTCTGGGCGAGACGATGAGCCGGGTCGCCCGCCAGTTGCAGGAGGAGCACGGCGACGTCGAGGGGACTCTCGATGCCATCGCGACCTGCGCGGTGGGCGCCGTGCCGCACGCCGACGAGTGCAGCGTCAGCTACGTGGTAGGCCGTTCGAGGGTCGAGCCGCGGGCGTCGACCAGCGACCAGGCGCGTGCGGCCGACGAGCTGCAGGGCCGGATCGGGCAGGGTCCCTGCATGGATGCGGTGTGGGAGGAGCAGGTCGTCCGGGTCGACGACGTCGCCGGCGACGAGCGCTGGCCCGATTTCGCCCGGGAGGCCCCGCTCCTAGGGGTGGCCAGCATGATGTGCTTCCAGCTCTTCGTGGAGGGCGACCAGCTCGGTGCCCTCAACCTGTACGCCCGCACGCCGAACGCCTTCGACGGGGAGTCCGAGGAGATCGGTCAGCTGTTCGCCGCGCACGCCGCCGTGGCGCTGGCCGGTGCGGAGCACGAGTCCCACCTGCGCGACGGCATGGCGCACCGGGACCTGATCGGGCAGGCCAAGGGGATCCTGATGGAGCGGCACAGGCTCACGGCGGACCAGGCGTTCGGCGTGCTCGCCCGGGTCTCCCAGGAGCTGAACCGGAAGCTCTTCGAGGTGGCGCGCGAGCTCACCGACACCGGCGCGGTGCCGGGCGGGAACGGCCGCCCGCGCTGAGCCGGCCGCCCCTGCGGGAGGATGGCCGGGTGCCGGACAAGCCGCTGCCCGACGTCGTCGCGCCGGGGCTCGACGTGCTGTTCTGCGGCATCAACCCGTCGCTGATGTCGGCCGAGCGGGGGCACCACTTCGCCCGGCCGGGCAACCGGTTCTGGCCCGCGCTGCACCGCGCGGGGCTGACGCCGCGGCAGCTGGCCCCCGAGGAGGACCGCGAGCTGCTCCGCTACGGGCTGGGCGTCACCAACCTGGTCGACCGGCCGACCCGCACCGCGGCGGAGCTGTCCGCCGACGAGCTGCGAGCCGGCGCCGAGGCACTCACCGCGCTGGTGACCACGTACCGGCCGCGGGTCCTCGCCGTCCTGGGCATCACGGCCTGGCGCGAGGCGTTCGGCCGGCCGAAGGCCGTCGCCGGACCGCAGCCCGAGCGGATCGGTGGCGCGCAGACGTGGGCGCTGCCGAACCCGAGCGGGCTCAACGCGCACGCCCAGCTGCCCGACCTGGCCCGCGCGTACGCCGACTGCGCGCGGGCAGCTGGCCGGGCTCAGCCGACGACGACGTTCCAGTCGCGGATCGTCCAGCCGGTCACCAGACCGGAGCGGACGTAGGGGTCCGCCGCGACGAACCGCTCGACGACCTCCCGCGGGGCGCTCCACACCAGCAGGGCGCGGTCGAACGGATCGGGCAGCGCGCCGGCCAGCAGGAGCTCGCCCCGCTCGTGGGCGGCCCGGGCCAGGCCCAGGTGTTCCTCGCGGAGCGCCGCCCGGCGCTCCAGGTAGTCCTCGGTCAGCGCGTACTCGAGCACCAGGTGCATGCCTCACCCGTCCACGGCGGCGACAATGCCCGCGTGCCCCGTCTGCTGGTCGTCCACCACACGCCCTCGCCCGCTCTCCAGACGGTGCTGGAAGCGGTGCAGGAGGGCGCGGCGATGGTCGACGACGTCGAGCTGTGCCTGCGGCCGGCGCTCTCGGCCGGTGCGGCGGACCTGCTGGCCGCCGACGGCGTGCTCCTGGGCACGCCGGCCAACATCGGCTACATGTCCGGGGCGCTCAAGCACTTCTTCGACACGGTCTACTACCCCTGCCTCGACGCGACGGGTGGGCTGCCGTACGGCGTCTACGTGCACGGCAACGACGACACGGCGGGCGCGCTGCGGAGCATCGAGCAGATCGCCGGTGCGCTGCGCTGGAAGCGGGTCGCGGCGCCGCTGAGCCTGACCGGGGCACCGTCGCCGGCGGACCTGGACGGGGTTCGCGAGCTGGCCGCCACGGTCGCCGTCGGGCTCTGAGCGGCTGCTCGGCGCCGCCGTCCCCGTCGAGGGGGTCGACCGGGGCCGGGGCGGACGGTTGGTTCCCCGGCAGGACGCCGTCGCCGACCGCTGCAGTGGCGACGGCGACGTCCGGCCGGGGACGCTGCAGAGCGAGGTGGCGGACACCCGCGACGCAGCGGCTCAAGGGGAGTGCGAGGTCACCAGCGCAGCGGGTGCGTGGAGCGGGAGTGCGCGGTGCGGCAGGCCCGGCAGTTGCCCCACGAGACGATGCTCAGCGGGGTGGTCGGGGAACCGCACTCGGGGCACTCGACCGACAGGTCGGCGGTGGCGCGGGCCTCGCTGAGTTCGCGGGACCGCTCCTCGTGGATGGCCTCGTCGCCCCGGCAGGGGCAACCCAGATGGGCTTCCGCGCAACGTCCCACGTGCATGGCGATGGGGTCCCCTCGTGTCGGAGTCGACGCTACGCCTGATCCGGGGCCGGAGAGGCGAAAGGGGCCACGGCGCGCTGCGCCGTGGCCCCTTCGTGCTACCCGATCAGATCGGGCGGACGTTCTCCGCCTGCGGGCCCTTCTGGCCCTGCGTGACGTCGAACTCCACCTGCTGGCCCTCGTCGAGCGAACGGTAGCCGTCACTCGCGATGGCGGAGTAGTGGCAGAAGACGTCGGCGCCGCCGCCGTCCTGGGCGATGAACCCGAAGCCCTTCTCCGCGTTGAACCACTTCACAGTGCCCTGAGCCATGTCGTTCTCATTCCGTGCTGGGAGGTGTCCGCACAGGTACGTACCGGGTGCGGGGCCGCCGCACCGACCGGCAGGACCGAGAGGAACGTCAGGCAGAGACGACTGCGGACGTTCAAGAACGAAAGCAGAGGCGCAACAGCGACCGAGGAAGACTGTACCCCGACCTGGCGATCTTGACCAGGGCCCCCCGTGCCGGGGTGTGTCGCGGCGGTCGCCGGCACCCGGCCCCGCCGCTGCGGAGGGGCCGTGGGGTGGGGCAGCATCGCCGCCATGACCACCTCGCGCACCGACGGACCGGAGTGGGTCCGGGACGCCCTCTGGTGGCACGTGTACCCGCTGGGGTTCGTCGGTGCGGAGCAGCGGAGCGGGCCGGGGCAGCCGGTGCGCCACCGCCTCGGCCACCTGGCCGGCTGGCTGGACCACGCCGTGCGGCTCGGTGCCTCGGGCCTGGCGCTGGGGCCCGTGTTCGCGTCCACGACGCACGGCTACGACACCGTCGACCACCTGCGCATCGACCCGCGGCTCGGGGACGACGGCGACTTCGACGCACTCGTGGCCGGCTGCCGCGAGCGCGGGCTCCGGCTGCTGCTCGACGGCGTCTTCAACCACGTCGGCCGGGAGTACCCGGCGTTCCGGGCGGTCCTGGAGCAGGGCCCGGCGGCGCCCACCGCGCCGTGGTTCCGGCTGCGGTGGCCCGGCGGCCCGGACGCGTGGCGGCGCGGGACCGAGCCCGACCACGACGACTTCGAGGGGCACTCCCAGCTGGTGGCCCTGGACCACGCCTCGCCCGCGATCGTCGACCACGTGACGGAGGTGATGTGCCACTGGCTCGACCGCGGTGCCGACGGGTGGCGGCTGGACGCCGCGTACGCCGTCCCGACCGCCTTCTGGGCGCGGGTGGCCGACCGGGTGCGCGCCCGGCACCCCGGCGCGTACCTGATGGGCGAGGTCATCCACGGCGACTACGCCCGGTTGGTCGCCGACGGGCACCTGGACGCCGTCACCCAGTACGAGCTGTGGAAGGCGATCTGGAGCTCGCTGAACGACGCCAACTTCTTCGAGCTCGACGCCGCGCTCGGCCGACACGCCGGACACCTGGCGCACTTCACGCCGTACACCTTCGTCGGCAACCACGACGTCACCCGGATCGCCAGCCGGCTGCGCGACGAGCGGCACCTCGCGCACGCCCTCGTCGTCCTGCTCACCACCGGCGGCACACCCGCGGTGTACGCGGGGGACGAGCACGCGTTCCGCGGGATCAAGGAGGACCGGGCCGGGGGCGACGACGCCGTCCGGCCGCCGTTCCCGGCCGGGCCGGAGGAGCTCTCGGAGCTCGGGCTGCCCACCTACCGACTGCACCAGGAGCTCATCGGGCTCCGCCGCCGGCACCGGTGGCTGCACACCGCGCGCACCGCGACCCTGCACCTGGCCAACGAGCAGCTGGTGTACGAGGCCGTGGCCGGCGACGGGCGGCTCGTCGTCGCGCTGTCGCTGTCCGACCGGCCCGTGGAGCTGCCGTCGGCGCGGGCCGGTGAGGTGCTGGCCGGGGCGGCCGACGTCCTCGCCCCCGGGACCGACGGGGCCCGCGTCCGGCTGGCCGCGCACGGGTGGGCGGTCCTCGCCGGCTGACCGGCGTTCAGCGGTTGCTCGCCAGCTCCTTTCCCGCCTTCGCCACGTACAGGACCGACAGGGCGAGGAACAGCGCCCCGATCGCGGCCCGCACCTGGTCGTCGGTGGCCGAGGTCCGCCGGGCGACCGGCCCGGCCACGGTGTCCGCCACCTTCGCGCGCCAGCCCGTCAGGCCGGCCTTGCCGAACGACACTGCATCCATCCTGCGGCCCTACCCGCCCGCGCGGGGACCAGTCCGGATTTCGCCGGATCGTCATGGGCGGGCAGGCCTGCCAGGGATTCCCACCACGGTGGGCGGGTAGGGCCCTGACCATGACATCGACGCTGGTCAGACCACGGTCCGGAAAGATGATCGCCGGGGTGTGCGCCGCCCTGGCCGACCGGTTCGGGCTCTCCCGGGGGCTCGTGCGGCTGGGTTTCGTGATCTTCGGCCTGGTGGGTGTCGGCGAGCTGGTCTACATCGGTCTCTGGCTGATCATCCCCAAGGCGGGCTGAGCCGGGGGGAACGGCGGATCGTGCTTGACTGTCCGCCGTTCCGCCCGCCCCCGAAGGGACCGCGATGTCGATCCTGTCCAGCTTCGCCGAGGCCCTCGCCACGTCCCGGATCGAGGTCGTCGACCTCACCGCGCCGCTGTCGTCGGAGACGCCGGTCATCCAGCTGCCGGAGCAGTTCGCGCAGACGGCGACGTTCCAGCTGGAGGAGGTCAGCCGCTACGACGACCGGGGCCCGGCCTGGTACTGGAACAACTTTCGGACCGGCGAGCACACCGGCACCCACTTCGACGCGCCCAACCACTGGGTCACCGGCCGCGACGGCGAGGACGTCGCCTCGGTGCCGGCGCGCCGGCTGATCGCCCCGGCCGCGGTGCTCGACTTCTCCGAGCACGCGGCCACGGACCCCGACTTCCTGCTGGAGGTCGACCACATCCGCCAGTGGGAGGCCACCCACGGCCTGCTGCCCGAGGGCGGCTGGCTGCTCTTCCGCACCGGCTGGGACGCCCGCTCGGACTCCCAGCAGGAGTTCCTGAACGCCGACGACACCGGCCCGCACACACCAGGGCTGTCGGTGGAGTGCGCGCGGTGGCTGGCCGAGGAGTCGCAGGTGTTGGGGCTGGGCGTGGAGACGGTCGGCACCGACGCCGGTGCGGCGCACTCGTTCGACCCGCCGTTCCCGTGCCACGCCTCGCTGATGGGGAGTGGCAAGTACGGCCTGACCCAGCTGCAGAACCTGGCGCAGCTACCGCCGACGGGTGCCCTGCTCGTCGCGGCGCCGCTGCCGATCGTCGGCGGCTCGGGCTCGCCGACCCGGGTGCTGGCGCTGGTCGAGCGGGGATGACGGCGGCGCCCGGGGACGCTCCGGCGCGCACCGTCGCCACGGCGGTCGGCGAGGTGCTCGTCCGGAGCGGGATCGACACGGTGTTCGGCGTCGTGGGGTCCGGCAACTTCGTGGCGACCAACGCGATGGTCGCGGCCGGCGCGCGGTACGTGGCCGCCCGGCACGAGGGCGGGGCGGCCACGATGGCCGACGCCTATGCGCGCACCAGCGGCCGGGTGGCCGCGGTGAGCCTGCACCAGGGCTGCGGGCTGACCAACGCGCTCACCGGCATCACCGAGGCGGCCAAGAGCCGCACGCCGCTGGTCGTGCTCACCGCGGAGGCGACGTCGCGCCGGTCGAACTTCTTCGTCGACCAGCCGGCGCTGGCCGCCGCCGTGGGCGCGGTGTCGATGCGGGTCGGCTCGGCGGCCGGGGCGCAGGCGCAGGCGGCCGCGGCGGTCGCGACGGCCCGGGACCAGCGGCGGGTCGTCGTCCTCAACCTGCCGCTGGACGTGCAGCAGCTCCTCGTGCCGGACACCGCACCCGCGGCGCCCCCGCCGGCCGCCCCCACCCCCCGGGCCGACGTCGGACCGCTGGCCGAGGCCCTGCGCCGGGCCCGCCGCCCGGTGTTCGTGGCCGGCCGCGGGGCCCGCGGTGCCGGTGCCCGCGCAGCCCTGGAGGACCTCGCCGACCGCTGCGGCGCGCTGCTGGCGACCTCCGCCGTGGCCCGGGGGCTGTTCCGGGGCAGCGCCTGGGACCTCGACGTCTCCGGGGGGTTCGCCACGCCGCTGGCCGCGGAGCTGATCTCGGGCGCGGACCTGGTCGTGGGCTGGGGCTGCCAGCTCAACATGTGGACCATGCGACACGGCCGGCTCATCGCCGACGACGCCGTCGTCATCCAGGTGGACCTCGAGGCCGACGCGATCGGTGCTCAGCGCGACGTCGACCTCGGCGTGGTCGGGGACGTGGCCGAGGTGGCCGCCGGTGCAGCGGTGCTCCTGGGAGGCCCGGCGCCCGTGGGCTACCGGACGCCGGAGGTGCACCGCGCGATCGCCGAGCGCGGCCGCTGGCGGGACGAGCCCTTCGCCGACGCCGGAGGAGCGGGGCTGATCGACCCGCGCACGCTCACCATCGCCCTCGACGACCTGCTCCCGGCCGAGCGGGTGGTGGCGGTCGACTCGGGCAACTTCATGGGCCACCCGAGCGTGTTCCTCGAGGTGCCCGACGAGTCCGGGTTCTGCTTCACCCAGGCCTTCCAGTCCGTGGGGCTGGGCCTGGCCACGGGTATCGGGGCGGCGCTGGCCCGCCCCGACCGGCTGCCCGTGGCGGCGCTCGGTGACGGCGGCGCGCTGATGGGTGCGGCGGAGCTGGAGACCGTCGTCCGGCTCGGGCTGCCCATGGTGGTCGTGGTCTACGACGACGCCGCGTACGGCGCCGAGGTGCACCACTTCGGGCCGGACGGGCACCCGCTGGACACCGTCCGCTTCCCCGAGGTCGACTTCGCCGCCATCGGCCGCGGCCACGGATTCGAGGCAGTGACCGTGCGCGGGCCGACCGACCTCGCAGGGGTCGCGTCGTGGCTGGCCGGCCCCCGGACGGCGCCCCTGCTGGTCGACGCGAAGGTCACCCGCGGCGAGCCGTCCTGGTGGCTCGAGGAGGCCTTCCGCGGCCACTGAGCGGGGCGGCTACCAGGCGGTGGTCGCCTGCAGGACCGCCTCGGTGAGCGCGCGGGTGCGCAGCTCCGTCACCTGCTGGTACTCCGGGTCGGCCACCATCGCGCTGAACGCCGCACGAGACGGGTAGCGGACCAGCAGGACGGCGTCCCAGTCCTGCCCGGACTCGGCGACCAGCGACGTCGACCCGTTGCCGGCGTAGAGCACCTCGCCGCCGTAGCGGGGCAGGAAGGTGGAGCTCAGCGCCTCGGCGTACTGCGCGTACAGCTCGCGTCCGCCCTCGGCGTAGCGCAGCAGGTTGAGCATGACCACGGGGCCACCCGGGTCCTCCTGCAGGTAGCGCTTCAGGTCCGCACCACGGGGATCGATCGCCATGCCCGCAAGTTAGCCGACGGCCCGGTGCCCTCCTCCGCGAAGCACGCCCATGGCGCGGACGCGGCCGGGTCGTCGGCTCACGGCCAGCCCTGCTCGTGCAGGGGCGTCACCGTGGCCTGGCCGAGGACCAGGTGCCCGGGGGCCGCGATGATCCATGCGACGAGGTCGGCGACCTGACCGGCCGGCAGCGCCTCGTCGTCGGGCTTCTCGACCGCACCGGGGTCGGCCGTGTGACGGCCTGCCGGATCCCACACCCCCCAGGACGTCGCCATCGCGCCGGGATAGAGGACTGACGCTCGCACACCGTGCGGTCTGCCCTCGGCTGCCAGCGACTGGGTGAAGCCGGTCAGCGCGAACTTCGACGCGCAGTAGGCCGCAGCCTCGCCCCAACCCCGGAGCCCGGCCACCGACGACACGTTGACGATCGTGCCGCCCCTCGCCGCGCGCATGTGCGGGAACACTGCCTTGCTCAACACGAAAGGGGCTCGCAGGTTCACCGCGAGGACGCGGTCCCAGTCCCGCACCTCCATCTGCTCGACAGTGCCGGGGACGTCGGTGGCGGCCGCGTTGACCAGCACGTCGACCCGTCCCCAGGCGTCGACGACCTCATCGACGGCGGCGTGCGCCTCTGCCGCGTCGGTGAGGTCCACGGGTCGGGCCCGCGCTGTGCCTCCGCCCCGCTCGATCTCCCGCTGCACCTCGGAGAGGTCGCCGGCGTCGCGCGCGAGGAGCGCGATCCGGAGCCCGTCCCGTGCCAACCGGAGCGCCACCGCTCGGCCGAGCCCGCTGCTGGCGCCGGTGACGACCGCCACCCGCTCGGTGTCCGGGCCGGGAGTGGCCATCGGGTCCTCCGATCCGTTTCGTGCCCGCGAGCCGGGCCGTCGTCCCGCCGGACCCGCGGTGGAGAGGGAGTCCGGTCGATCAGTGCGTCGGGGGCGGATCGAGCAGCCGGTCGAGGACCGCTCCGGTGCTCTGCGCCTGCACGTACTCGTCCACCACCTCGAGGGCGAGCTCTCGCACCGACCTCCCGCCGATCCCGGCGACCACCCCGCGCCGGATCACGCCGGCCATCGATCGCCTCCGGTGCCGGTCATCCGCGCTTCCTACCCGCCACGGCCGCGGGGACACGCGAGGTGGTGTCGGGTGGCGGTCCTCGCGCCCCCGGGCCGCCGGGTGAGACCCACGCCTCCGGGTAGGGGAAGCCGCATGCAGGCGGGAGCGACGTCCCAGGAGAGCAGCATCCGGCTGGCCGACGGTCGGATGCTGGCCTACGCGGAGTACGGGGACCCGGACGGGGCACCGGTACTCGGCTGCCACGGTTCGCCGAGCTCGCGGCTGGAGCGCCACGTCGAGGACGCGGAGGACTACCGGCGCTGGGGAGTGCGCCTGCTCGTCCCCGACCGACCGGGGTTCGGGCGGTCGGACCCGCAGCCCGGTCGCCGGGTCATGGACTGGCCCGACGACGTCCGGCAGCTGCTGGACTCCCTCGGGATCGGGCGGTTCGCCGCCCTCAGCCTGTCCGGCGGGGCGGCCTACGCGCTGGCCTGCGCGCACGTCTTCGGCGAGCGGGTGCACGCGGTCGGCATCCTCGGCGGGGCGCCGCCACCCGACGTCCCGTGGCCCTGGCCGCGGTGGGTGCCCGAGCGGGTCCGGGCGGCGGCGCACCGGCCCGCGCAGCTGGCGTCGGTGCTGCGGCCGGTGTTCGCGCCGATCGCGTTGCGCCCGGCGATGATCCCGCGCTACCTGCAGGTCCGGCTGAACGCGGCCGACCGCCGGGTGATCGGCCGTCCCGCCGTCCGGCGGATCCTGGCCGACACCTTCGCCGAGGGGCTGCGGAACGGTCCGGCCGCGCTGGCCGAGGACCGGGCCCTGCTGTTCCGGCCGTGGGGCTTCCCGCTGTCGGCGATCGGGCAGCGGGTGCACATCTGGCACGGGACGCAGGACTGGCAGGTGCCCGTCGTCCTGGGGCAGGTGCTCAGCACGATGCTCCCCGACAGCGCGGGGCACTGGCTGGCCGGTGAGGGGCACTTCCTCGTGTTCGACCACGCCGAGGAGATCTACCGGACGCTGCTGGCCTGAGCCGCCGCCTCAGAGCTGCGCGGCGACCAGGGGCTCGAGGGTGATGGTCGAGTGCCGCTGCTGGAGCATGCGCAACGCCCACTTGTCGGTGAACAGCGCCAGCAGCTCGCCGTTGGACCGCTGGACCACCTCGGTGCCCCCGGAGGCCGACACCAGCGGCACCGACTCCGCGTCGGTCCGCATGGCCAGGCTGTAGGGCAGCCGGTCCAGGTGCACCGCGGCGTTGAACTCGTGCTCCATGCGGTGCGTCGCCACCTCGAACTGCATCGGCCCCACCACGGCCAGCACCGGTGAGCCGTCGCCCCGGCGGTCGGAGCGCAGCACCTGCACCACACCCTCGGAGTCCAGCTGCTCGATGCCCTTGCGGAACTGCTTGTGCTTCGCGGTGTCCTTGCTCCGGACGACGGCGAAGTGTTCCGGGGCGAACGTGGTGACCGGGGGATAGGTGACCGGCTTCTCGCTGTAGAGGCTGTCGCCCACGCCCAGCGCGTTGGCGTTCACCAGGCCCACGACGTCGCCGGGGTAGGCCAGGTCGACGACCTCGCGGTCCCGGCCGAACACCTGCTGGGCGTACTTGGTGGCGAACGGCCGCCTGGTCCTCCCGTGGGTGACCACCATCCCGCGCTCGAACACCCCCGAGCAGATCCGGATGTAGGCCAGCCGGTCCCGGTGCGCGGCGTCCATGCCGGACTGCACCTTGAAGACGAACGCGCTGAACGGCGCGGCGAGGCCGCGGACGGCGCCCTCGGCGTCGGGGCGGCCGGCCGGGGCCGGAGCCAGGTCGACCAGGGTGTCCAGCAGCGCGCCGACGCCGAAGTTGGAGACCGCCGAGGCGAACAGCACCGGCGTGCTGACCCCGCCCAGGAATGACTCCTGGTCGTGGTCGGCGCCGGTCTCGGTGAGCAGCTCGGCCTCCTCCTGGGCCTGCAGCCAGACGTCGCCCTCCCGGGCGGTGGCCTCCTCGGCGCTCAGCAGCTCCTCGGGGGCGATCGTGGCGCCGCCGGCGGTCCGGGTGAAGCGGCGGAAGTCGCCGGAGCGCCGGTCGAGCACGCCGCGGAAGTCACCGGCGATGCCCACCGGCCAGGTCAGCGGGGTGGGGGTGAGCCCGGTGCGTTCGGTGATCTCGTCCATGAGCTCCAGGGCGTCCTTGCCCGGGCGGTCCCACTTGTTGATGACGGTCACGATCGGGATGCCCCGGTGCTTGCAGACGGCGAAGAGCTTCATCGTCTGCGCCTCGAGGCCCTTGGCGGCGTCGACGAGCATCACCGCGGCGTCGACCGCGGTCAGCACGCGGTAGGTGTCCTCGGAGAAGTCGGCGTGGCCGGGGGTGTCCAGCAGGTTGATGACGGCGTCGCGGTAGCCGAACTGCAGCGCGGCCGACGTGATGGAGATGCCGCGGTCGCGCTCCATGTCCATCCAGTCCGACACCGTGCCGCGGCGGCCCGCTTTGCCGTGCACCGCGCCGGCCTGCCCGATGACGCGGGCGTGCAGGGCCAGGGCCTCGGTGAGGGTGGACTTGCCGGCGTCCGGGTGGCTGATCACGGCGAAGGTGCGGCGGCGCGCGGCCTCCGCGACCGCGGAGCGGGCGGCCTCGCCGGGGGAGCTGGCGGCGGTCACGGGGGTTCTCCTCGGTGCGGGGGCGCGCGACGCCGGAGGGCATCGGGCTGCGCGCCACGGTGTGCGGGGGACACCGCGTCCGCAGGCGTCGGCCGGCACGGACCGGTGCGCCGGGGATGGGCGGGCGCAGTGCCCGTCGGTGTCCGGTATCGGAGAACGCTACAGGCGTCAGCCGACGTACCCGGCGCGCATGTCCTCCACGATCAGCGGCCGGTCCAGCGTGGACGGGCTCAGCCGCTGCCGCGGCCGGTCGGTGGGGAAGACGGCGGCGGCGTCGAGGACGGCCTCGTCGAGGAAGCGCGTGGGCGGGGTGGACGGGGACAGCCCGAGTCCCGGCGGGCTGCTCCCCGCCTGCGCCAGGGCGAAGCCCCAGTCCCCGAAGCTCGGCACGTGCACGTGGTAGGGCACCGGCGCCAGCCCCGCGGCCTCCATGGTGGAGACCGTGCGCCAGAAGGCGGTGGGGGTCGAGTACGGGCTGCCTGCCTGCACGCTGACCAGGCCGTCGGGGGCGAGCGCCGCGGCGACCAGGCCGTAGAACTCCTCCGAGTACAGCCGGCCCAGCACCGGGGTGTCCGGGTCGGGCATGTCGACGACGACCGCGTCGAAGCCCGCGGCGGCCGGCGAACGCAGCCAGCGGAAGGCGTCGTCCTGGACGACCTGCACGCGGGGGTCGTCCAGGGCGCCGGCGTTCAGCGCGGCCAGCCGGGTGCGCGCGAGCTGCACCACGGCAGGGTCGAGCTCTACCTGCACCACCTCGGCCACCGACGGGTGGCGGAGCACGTCGCGGGCGGCCAGCCCGTCCCCACCGCCGAGGATCAGCACCCGGGCGGGGTCCCGGGCGAGCGCGGGGTACACCAGCGACTCGGTGTAGCGGTGCTCGTCGCGGCTGGAGAACTGCAGGTCGCCGTCGAGGTAGAGCCGCAGGTCGCCGGCGCGCTCGGTCAGCACGATCTCCTGGTAGGCCGATCGGTCGGCGGACACCACCGGGTCGTCGTACAGGCGCTGGCGGGCCGTCGTCTCGATGTCCTGCGCGCGCCACAGCAGGACGGCCAGCACGGCGGCCGCCAGCAGCAGCGCGGCGGTGGCCGCCCGCCGGGCGCGAGGGCTGAGCTGGGAGCGCAGCAGGAGCGCGGCGACCACGGCGGCGGCCAGCAGGTTCACGACGCCGGTCAGCGCCGCGCCGCGCACCTGCCCGGCCAGGGGCAGGAGCACGAACGGCCAGAGCAACCCGCCCAGCAGCGCCCCGGCGTAGTCGGCGGCGTTGAGGTCGGCGAGCAGCTTGCCGGAGCCCTCGGCGTCGATGCCCGCGCGCCCGGTCTGCAGCAGCGTCATCAGCAGGGGCACCTCGGCGCCCACCAGCACGCCGATGACGGCGGTCGCGACGAGCAGCACCACGGTGCTGGTGCCGTAGAAGGAGAACGAGACGTAGAGGGTGACCGCGCTCAGCCCGCCGACGACGCCCAGCAGGATCTCCACCGCGACGAACGTGCTGGCCGGCCGGTGCAGGAACGGCTTGACCAGCAGGGCACCGGCACCGAGCGCGGCGACGAAACCCGCGACGATCAGCGAGGTCTGGGTGATGCCACCGCCGACCAGGCTGGCCGACAGGGTGAGCAGGACCAGCTCGTAGACCAGCCCGCAGGCGGCGCAGACCGCGACCGCGGCCAGCAGCAGCGGCCGGGAGCGGACGCCTGAGGCCACCGGCGCCTGCGTGGCGGTCGCAGCCATCGGCTCAGGACAGGGCGGCGGCGTTCACCGCGCCGATGGCCACCAGGCTGATGCCCACGGCCCAGGCCGAGCCGCGCATCCGCGGCTCGTTCACCAGGGCGCGCAGGTCGGCCGGGATGGCGGCGTCCAGCACCCGCAGGGCCAGTGCCTGGAGCAGCACGCCGACCAGGCCGTACACCGCCGTGTCGACGAGTCCCTGGGCCAGGCTGTCGCCGCTGGTCATGATCGCCGTGACGACGATGATCGCCAGCGCCAGGTGGTTGGCGCCCAGCAGGATCGCGGCGTTCGGGTTGTGGTCGAGGTAGACCTGGGTGCGCAGGTTGCCCGGCGTCAGCAGGTCCAGCGCCAGGAAGCCGAGGGCCAGCACGCCCACGCCGATGACGAAGAACAGCAGCGTCGCCACGACACCCTGGCCCAGGGCGTCGCCGTCGACGGTGCCGAACTCCAGCGCCTGCCATGTCGTGCTCACGTCGGGGTTCCTCCTGGGATCGGGTGGGGGCTGCGGGGCTGGATCACTTGCCGTCTCCGGGGCCGCCGCCCCCGCCGCTCCCGACGGGGGAACCCGGCCGGAAGCCCGGGCCCAGGAAGGCGAAGAAGCCGCTCCGGTAGCGGCCGTCGAGGTCCTCGACCCGCACGGTGCTGCCGGCGGCCGCCGCGCTGACGATCACGATGTCGTCGGAGTAGCGGAGGTACTCGTTCCCGCCGTCGGCCTGCCGCTCGGCCGGCGGGACGGCCTCGGCGATGGCCGCGGTGGTGGTGCCGACCGGGTCCGAGGAGGAGTAGACGGAGGTGTCGCCGTCGGAGTCGGTGAGCCGGTAGGTGTCCTCGAGGAAGCCGCGGACGTCCCCACCGCTGCCGCACCCGGTCAGCAGGACGACGGCGGTCAGCGCCAGGGCGGCCAGCCGGCGTGGTGCGCTCACGGGTTCCACCTGCTGCGGGTCGTGACGACGTCGCCGGCGTCGCCGTCGGGGTAGAGGTGCCAGGTCTCCCACGTCCAGCCGCCTCCGGGGAGCGGCTCGGCGGTGAGGGCGGTCAGCGCGCCGGTCGAGCCGGGGAAGGCGCCGAGCAGCCAGCCGGGCTCGCCGGCCGCGCGGGCGCGGAGCCGGTCGGCCGTGGCGTCCAGCTCGGCGCGGCCGACGCGGGCGACGGTCGAGGAGAGCTCGTAGCCGCCGGTGCGGTGGTGGCGGGGGAGGGGCTCCCCGCCGGCGCCGACGGCGTCGCAGGAGACCTCCTCGGTGAGCCGCCGCCCGCCGGCGAGGGCGGTGACCACGTGGGAGGCGCCGAGCACGCCCAGCGCGATCTCGCCGCCGGCGCCGTCGGCCAGCCTCAGCTCCGCCAGGGGGCGCGGGGCAGGCCGGTCGAGGACCAGGCCCAGGGCCGCGGCGACGACGTCGCGCGGCTCCACGTCCAGGAGGTGCAGGCTCACGGCGTCTCGGCGGTGCGGTGGTAGACGGTGAGCTCCCCGCGGCTGACGCTGCGCCCGGTGGAGACCTCCCACGACTGCGTGGGCGCCCACCGCTCGAAGGCGAGCTGACCGGTCTTGTCGGCGGTCGCGTAGTCGGCGTACTCCATCGTGCCGCTGGGCGGCGTCCCGGTGGTGCCCTCGGCGGTGTAGGTGGCACGGCCGCGCTCGATCTGCCGGTGCACGCGGTCGTCGAGGACGACGTCGCCGTCCGGCGTCAGGCCGGTGCCCTCACGCCGCATCCACAGGGTCATCTCCAGGTCGCCCTCGTCGTCCTCGACGGTGAGCCAGCGGCGGCCGGTGGACCCGTCGAGCAGGTGCTCGCGCCAGGTCATGCCGCCCTCCTCCAGCACGATGGTGCCGCGGACGACGTGGTCGATGCCGGCGTAGGTGATCACGTCGCCCACGCCGATCCTGTGCGGGTCGTAGACGTCGGGCTCGTCGGCCAGCGGGTCGACCCGGCGGCGCGGACCGGCGGCCTTCGCCAGGTTGCGCCGGCGCAGCACGAGGATCACGGCGACGAGGACCGCGAGCGCGACCAGCACCGCGATCAGCAGGCCCAGCAGCAGATCGGACATCGAACGGATCTCCCAGCGGACGGGGGACGGGCCGTCTCCGAACCTAGCGTGGCCGGGCCGGGCCGGGTCGGGCGCGGTGCACGGCACCGTGTCCGGCGGACGCAGCGGACGGGAGGAAAGTCGTTCGCCATCGATGAGTTCGTCGGCGACAGTTCGTCTGACAGAGGGAAGGACGACGACTCCCGCTCCGGGTGAGGTACCCATGACGCTGCACGCACCGCTGGCCATCGAGGCGACCGGCCTGGTCAAGACCTACGGGGAGACCACCGCGGTGGCCGGCATCGACCTCGCGGTCCCCGCCGGGGTCGTCTACGGCGTGCTCGGCCCGAACGGCGCCGGGAAGACGACCACCATCCGGATGCTGGCCACCCTGATCCGACCCGACTCGGGCAGCGCCCGGGTGCTGGGCCACGACGTGGTCACCGAGGCCGACGCCGTCCGGGAGCAGGTGAGCCTCACCGGCCAGCTCGCCTCGGTCGACGAGGAGCTGACCGGCCGGGAGAACCTCGTGCTGCTCGGCCGGCTGCTCGGCCTGCGCCGGGTCGCGGCTCGGGAGCGGGCCGACGAGCTCCTGGAGGCTTTCGGGATCTCCGCCGCGGCCGGGAAGCTGGTCAAGCACTACTCCGGGGGCATGCGGCGCCGGCTCGACATCGCGGCCAGCATCGTGGTCACCCCGCGGCTGATGTTCCTGGACGAGCCGACCACGGGCCTGGACCCGCGGTCGCGCAACCACGTCTGGGAGATCGCCCGCGCGCTGGTGGCCGAGGGGACGACGATCCTGCTCTGCACCCAGTACCTGGAGGAGGCCGACCAGCTGGCCGACGGCATCGCCGTCATCGACCGGGGCAGGGTCATCGCCGAGGGCACCCCGGGGCAGCTCAAGGCGTCGGTCGGCACCGGCGCGCTGCACGTGCGGCTGCTCGACCCGGACCGGCGACCGGAGGCCGCGGCGCTCCTGGAGCGCGCCGTGGGCAGTGCCGTCCTGGAGCCGGATCCCGCTGCGCTGTCCGCGCAGTGCACCGACTCGGCGCGGGCCGCCCTCGGCGTGGCCGAGCTGGCGCGCGCCGGGATCGGCATCGCCGACTTCTCCCTCGACCAGCCGAGCCTGGACGAGGTCTTCCTGGCCCTGACCGGTCACGCCGCCGAGGAGCCGCCCACCGCCACCCTCGAGGAGCAGACGTCATGAGCGCAGCCACCTCCGGCACGGACGCCGCCGACACCGCCGCCGTCCGCCGGGCGATCGCCTCGACCGCGCGCCCGCCGCGGCCCGGCCCCCTCTCGGCTGCCCTGACCTTCGGCTGGCGCGGGATGCTCAAGGTCAAGCACGTCCCTGAGCAGCTGCTCGACGTCACGGTGACCCCGGTGATGTTCCTGCTGATGTTCACGTACCTGTTCGGCGGCGCGATCGCGGGCTCCACCAGCGCCTACCTGGACTACACGCTGCCCGGCTTGCTGGTCATGTCGGTGCTCTTCACCACCGTCTACGCCGGGATCTCGCTCAACACCGACCTGACCAAGGGCGTCGTCGACCGGTTCCGGTCCCTGCCCATCTGGCGGCCGGCCCCGCTCCTGGGCTCGCTGCTGGGGGACAGCGTCAGGTACGCCATCGCCGGCACGGTGGTCATCGTGGTGGGTGTCGTGCTCGGGTACCGCCCCGACGCCGGGGTGGCCGGGGCGCTCGCCGCGCTGGCCATGGTGGTCGTCTTCTCGTTCGGGCTCTCGTGGGTCTTCTGCGTGCTGGGCCTGCTGCTGCGCAGCCCGAACGCGGTCATGAACGCCGGCTTCATGGGCATCTTCCCGCTGACGTTCCTGTCCAACGTGTTCGTCGACCCGGCCACCCTGCCCGGGCCGCTGCAGGCGTTCGTCGAGGTCAACCCGATCTCGATCCTGGCCACGGCCTGCCGCTCGTTGATGGACGGCACCCCGGACGCCGTCGCGATCCTGGTGTCGCTCGCGGTGGCCGCCGGGCTGGCCGCGGTGTTCCTGCCGCTGACCACGCGCCTGTACCGCAGCCGCTGACCGGCGGTGGTCAGCCGCCGGCCGCCGGACGGGCCGCCCCACGCCCCATGGCGAGGGCGGCGACCAGCCCGGCGGCCAGCACGGCGGTGCTCACCCCGAACGCCACCTGGAAGGACGCCACGTCGGTGAGCCAGCCGGCGACCAGCGGGCCGGCGATCGCCCCCAGGTCCGCCGACATCTGGAACACCGCGACGATGCGCCCGCCGCGGGCCGCGCTCAGGTCGCCGACCAGGGCCGCCGGCGCGCTGGCGAGCAAGGAGGCGGCCAGCCCGAAGACGGCCATCGAGACGAGGAACGCCCACAGCGCGGGCGGGAGGACCAGGACCGCCATGGCGGCGGTGGCCAGCGCGGCGCCCAGGACCAGCGACGGCCGCCGTCCCCAGCCGTCGACGAGCCGTCCCGACCGCAGCAGGCCCAGGGCCTGGGCAACCGACCCGGCGAGCAGGCCGGCGCCCGCCCACGCGACCGTGCGGCCCAGCTCCTCGGTCACGTACAGCGGCACCAGGGAGTTGCGGACGCCGAACAGCACCCAGCCGACGCCGAAGTTGGCCACCAGCGCGGCGATGTAGGCCCGCGACCGCAGGGCCGTGGCCAGGCCGACCGGTCCGGCGCTGAGATCCGGGCCGGCGACGTCGGAGGCCTCGGGGGCGCCCGGCTCGGGCTCGGCCGTGCGCAGCATCAGCATGCCGACGCTGCCGGCCACCAGCAGGAAGCCGGCGTAGAGGAAGAACGGCAGGCGCGGTGAGAGCTCGGCCAGCAGCCCGCCGGCCGCCGGGCCCGCGATGCCGCCGAGGATGAAGCCGCCCTGCCAGGTGGCGGCCGCCCGGCCGCGGTGCGACGGCGGGGCCACCCGCAGCAGCAGGGACAGCGCGGCCACGGTGAACATGGCGCTGCCGATGCCCCCGGCCGCGCGCAGACCGAGGAACAGCGGGAAGGACCCCGCCAGCCCGGCCAGCCCGGTCGTGACCGCCACGATGACCAGCCCGGAGGCCAGGACCAGCCGCTCGCCGAACCGCTCGACGAGCGTGCCGCCGCTGAACGCCGACACGAAGCGGAAGAACGCGAAGGCGCTGACCGCCAGCCCGACGGCCGTGGTGCCGACCCCGAAGGAGCGGGCGAACAGCGGGATCGCCGGGGCGACGACGCCGAAGCCGAGCGCGACGACGAACGCGATGACGGCGAGCACCTTGACCTCGCGGGGGAGGTCCCCCCGTGACACGACCCGCACGGAACGCGATGGTTTCATGCCGCACCTGGTCGCCGTCGGGAAGGGGCGACTCTCCGCTCGGCCATCACCGCAGCCGGGGTGCAGCCGGGAGACCCGACGTACAGCCGCGCCGTGGCGCGGCTGTACGTCCGGCGGTGCGGCTCAGGCTGCCGCCGTCGCGGCCGTCAGCCGGCGATGCCTCTTGCCGGCTTCCGCGCCGCGGTCCGCTCCTCGCTCGTTCCTCGCTGCGATGCTCCCGCAGGCTGTCAGCCGGCGATGCCTCTTGCCGGCTTCCGCGCCGCGGTCCGCTCCTCGCTCGTTCCTCGCTGCGATGCTCCCGCGGCTGTCAGCCGGCGATGCCTCTTGCCGGCTTCCGCGCCGCGGTCCGCTCCTCGCTCGTTCCTCGCTGCGATGCTCCCGCGGCTGTCAGCCGGCGATGCGGCGGGCACTGGCGAAGCTGCCCATCGAGTCGATCGGGGCGACCTTGACCGGCACGCCCGAGGTGGAGGCGTGCACCATCTGCCCGTTGCCCACGTACATGCCGACGTGGCTCACCGGGTCGTAGAAGAACAGCAGGTCGCCGGGCTGCAGGGCCGAGCGCGACACCGGGGTGCCCATCTGGGACTGCATGCGGCTGGAGTGCGGCAGGTCGATCCCGGCCGCGGCGTACGCGAACTGGGTCAGGCCGGAGCAGTCGAACGCGTCCGGTCCGGCGGCGGCCCAGACGTAGGGGTCACCCACCTGGGCCAGCGCCGTCTCCACCGCCTTGGCCGCGGCCGCGGCCGCGCTGCCGCCGGCGACGGGTGCCGGCGCCGCCACGGCGGGCGCGGCAGCCGGGGCGG
>NZ_POQT01000035.1 GCF_002938435.1 Blastococcus saxobsidens | reverse complement strand
CGCCGGCTTCGCGCCGCCGTCCGGCCGACCGCCCGCCGCGCAGCCCGGGCCGGCGCCGGGCGGTGCGGGCGGCCGTCGCGCTCGTCGCGGTGGTGGGTCTGGTCGTCCTCTACCACCTGGCCCTGTACTTCTACGTCGACCAGCGGATCGACCGCGTCGACGCGCTCGCGACGGACGGTCCGGAGGTGCTCGCGCCCGACCTCCAGGACGCCGCGGACACCTACCTCGTGGTCGGCACCGGGATCCCCGGGCAGACCGGCGCCGCCTCGTTGGCCACCCTCGTCGCCTCCGTCTCGGCCGAGGGTGACCGTGCGGTCCTGGTCAGCGTCCCGCCCACGGCCCTGATCGACACCCCCGCGTGCCGCACGCCCGACGGTGACCTGCGCAACCCGGTGACCGAGGCGTTCGCCAGCAGCCTGCTCGACGGCGGACCGGCCTGCATGGTGCGTGCCGTGCAGCAGCTGTCGGGCTTGCGCATCGACCACTACCTCGGGGTCGACCTCGCCGGGGTGCCCGGCATGGTGGACGCGCTGGGTGGCGTCCCGGTCTGCGTGGTGCCGTCGCAGGCCGTCGCCGCCGCGGCCGAGCCGCCGCCGGCCGGTCCCTCCCAGCTCTCCGGCCCGGCGGCGTCCGGCTTCCTCGCTCCGGGGGACTCCGGCCTCGACGTCACCGGTGCCGCGGTGGCCGAGCGCGCCCAGCGGTTGCTCACCTCGACGCTCCGGGCCGCGATGTCGGCCGACACCCTGCTCGACCCGGTGACGCTGACCCGGTTCCTCAACCGTGCCTCCGACGCCCTGACCGTCGACGAGCAGACGACGCTCGGCGACCTGCGCGTCCTGGCCGGGACCCTCGGCGACCTGTCGGGCGACGCCGTCCACCGCGCCGGCCTGCCGGTCGCGCAGGTCGGTTACGTGCCGGCGGGCACCGACCAGGCCTACGTGGTGCTCGACCGGCCCGCGACCCGGGCGCTGTTCGACGAGGTGATCGACGGGGCCCGGCTGCCGGACGAGGTCCTCGAGGCGCAGCGTGCCGACGCCGCCGCTGCCACGACGCCGGCCCCCGAGCCCGCCCCCGAGGCGGCGCCGGCCGGGCCACCCCCGCTGACGGCCGCGCCGGAGCAGATCACCGTCGACGTGCTCAACGGCACCGGCACCACCGGGCTCGCCGCCACGGTGGCCGATGCCCTGCGTGCGCAGGGCTTCGGCGTCGCAGCCGTGGGGAACGAGCCGGGCACCGTGAGCCAGAGCGTCGTGCGCTTCGGCCCGGGCGCGGAGGAGGCGGCACGCACCGTGGCGGCGGCCGTCCCCGGCGCGGCACTGGAACCCAGCGACGCGATCGGCGGCGCGGTGCAGCTGGTGATCGGCCCGGGCTACTCCACGGTGGTCCCGGTCGAGATCGGCGCGCCGGCCGCCCCCGAGCCGGCCACGGACGTCGCCGCGGCGGCACCGCAGCCCGAGGCGGCTGCGGTCCGCTGCTGAGCGGGGCCGGTGCGCGCCCGGCGCCGGCTTAGCCGAAGCGGCCGGAGATGTAGTCCTCGGTGGCCTTCTCGTCCGGGTTGCTGAAGATCTTCTCGGTCGGGTTGAACTCGATCAGCCGGCCCGGCTGCCCGACGCCGTTGAGGTTGAAGAAGCCGGTGGACTCGCTCACCCGCGCCGCCTGCTGCATGTTGTGGGTGACGATCACGATGGTGAACTGCTCCTTGAGCTCGGTCATCAGGTCCTCGATGGCCAGCGTGGAGATCGGGTCCAGCGCGGAGCAGGGCTCGTCCATGAGCAGCACGTCGGGCTCGACGGCGATCGCCCGGGCGATGCACAGCCGCTGCTGCTGACCACCGGACAGGCCGGAGCCGGGGCGGTCGAGGCGGTCCTTCACCTCGTTCCAGAGGTTGGCGCCGCGCAGCGACTTCTCGACGAGGTCGTCGGCCTCGGACTTCTTCATCTTCTTGTTGTTCAGCCGGTTGCCGGCGATGACGTTGTCGTAGATGGACATCGTCGGGAACGGGTTGGGCCGCTGGAAGACCATGCCGATCTGGCGGCGGACGTCCACCGGGTCGACGTCGGCGCCGTAGAGGTCCTGGCCGTCCATGACGACCTTGCCCTCGACGCGGGCGCCGGGCAGCACCTCGTGCATCCGGTTGAGCGAGCGCAGGAACGTCGACTTGCCGCAGCCCGACGGGCCGATGAGCGCGGTGATGCTCCGCGGCTCGATGGAGATGTTGACGCCCTCGACGGCTCGGAAGTCGCCGTAGTAGATGTTGAGGTCGGAGACCTCGATGCGCTTGGCCACGTGCGTGTCCTCCGGGTCGGTCGGTCGGCTTCGGCGGTCAGCGACCGGTCTTGGGAGCGAAGAATCGGCTGATCAGGCGAGCGACGACGTTGAGCGCCATGACCAGGATGATGAGAACCAGGGCTGCCGTCCAGGCCCGGTCCAGGAATGCCTGGGTGGCGGTACCCGGCTGGGTCAGCTGGTAGAAGGCGAAGACCGGCAGGGTCGCCATGCGCCCGTCGAACGGGTTGAGGTTGGTGCCGGTGATCAGGCCGACGGTGACCAGCAGCGGGGCGGTCTCGCCGACGACGCGGGCGACGGCGAGGGTGATGCCGGTGCCGAGCCCCGCGATGGCGGTCGGCAGCACCACCTTCACCACGGTCCGCCACTTCGGCACCCCGAGGGCGTAGCTGGCCTCGCGGAGCTCGTTCGGGACCAGCTTGAGCACCTCCTCGCAGGAGCGGACGACCACCGGGATCATCAGCACCGAGAGGGCCACCGCGCCCATGACGCCCAGCCGGACGCCTCCGCCGAACAGCAGCGTGAAGAGCGCGAAGGCGAAGAGGCCGGCGACGATCGACGGGATGCCGGTCATGACGTCGACGAAGAAGGTGATCGACTTCTTGAGCCGCCCGCTGGCGTACTCCACGAGGTAGATCGCGGTCATCAGGCCGATCGGCACCGAGATGGCCGTGGCGAGCGCCGTGATGACCAGCGTGCCGAGGATTGCGTGGTAGGCGCCGCCGCCCTCACCGACCACCCGGTACATCGAGTTGGTGAAGAAGGCGGCGTCGAAGCGGGGCAGGCCGTTGTCCAGCACGGTCCACACCAGGGAGAGCAGCGGCACCATCGCGATGCCGAAGGCGGTGGTGACCAGGGAGGTCACCAGCCGGTCGGTGGCCTTGCGCCGGCCCTCGACCGCCCGGGAGGCGACGTAGACGGCCAGCGTGCCGAGCAGCACGCCGTAGACGACCGCCGTGGGGATGCTGAAGCCCGACAGGGCCGAGAGGGCGAACCCGAGGGCGACGCCGGCCAGGAAGAGGCCCAGCGGCGCGAAGCGGGGCAGCCGGCGCTGGGCGCGGACGGGCCCGGCGGGACGTGCCGGGGCCTCGGGTGCGATCCGGGTGGGCGTGCTCATCAGTTGGCTCCGGAGAAGTCGGCGCGGCGGTTGACGACCCAGCGGGCGAGCATGTTCACGCCGAGCGTGATGACGAAGAGCACCAGGCCGCTGGCGATGAGCGTGTTGACGTCGATGCCGGTGGCCTCGGGGAACCTCAGCGCGATGTTGGACGCGATCGTCGACGGGTTGGAGTTGCTGATCAGGGTCAGCGTCGCGCCCGCGCCACCGGAGAGGACGATGGCGACGGCCATCGTCTCCCCCAGCGCACGGCCCAGACCCAGCATCGCGCCGGCGATGACGCCGGACTTGCCGTAGGGCAGCACCGCCATCCGGATCATCTCCCAGCGCGTGGCGCCGAGCGCCAGGGCTGCCTCGCGGTGCAGCGCCGGGGCCTGGGTGAACACCTCGCGGGAGATGGCCGAGATGATCGGCAGGATCATCACCGCGAGCACGAGCCCCACGGTGAACATGGTGCGGCCGGTGGTGGACGCCGGGCCGGCGAAGAACGGGATGAAGCCGAGCGTGTCCGCCGCCCACGAGTGGAAGGGCCGCAGGGCCGGCGCCAGGACCGCCAGGCCCCAGAAGCCGTACACGACGCTGGGGATGGCCGCCAGCAGGTCGATGACGTAGCCCATGGCGGCTGCGATCCGCCGCGGGGCGTAGTAGGTGACGTAGAGCGCGATCCCGACGGCGAGCGGGGTGGCGACGAGGAGGGCGAGCACCGCGCCGAGCAGCGTGCCGAGGACGAGCGGGCCGATGTAGGCGGCCAGGCCCTCCCCGCCGGGGATCTCCTCCGCCGGCGCGGTCAGCGCCGGGATCGCCTCCCCGATGAGGAAGGCGGCGACGCCGGCGAGCACCAGCAGGATGAAGATGCCGGAGGCCTTCGCGCTGCCGGCGAAGATGCGGTCGCCGGGCCGGCGGACGGCCGGCTGGCGCATGGGCTCGGACGGGGCCTTCGTGGCGGTCACCGCTGCTCCGTGGGGTTCATGCGTGGATGTGTACGCCTGGTCCGGGCCGTCTGCTCGTCCGGTGCCGGGCGGTGCGATGGCCCGGGACGTCGTGGAGACGTCCCGGGCCATCGTGGCGTACTGAGGTTCAGCTCGCGGCGGTGATCGCCTCGACCGCGGTCATGGCCTGCTCGCGCAGCCCGTCGGAGATCGGCGCGCTGCCGGCGTTCTCCTCGGCGGTCGCTTGGCCCTCCTCGCTGATCACGTACTCCATGAAGGCCTTGACGTTGTCGGCGGTCGACTGGTCGTCGTACTCGATGCAGCCGATGTGGTAGCTGACCAGCACGATCGGGTACTCGCCCGAGCCCTCGGTCTCCCGGTTGACCTCGATGGCGAAGTCGTACTCGCCGCGGCCCTCGACGGCGGGGGAGTTCTCCACCACAGCGGAGGCGGACTCGGCGGTGGGAGCGACGAACTCCTCGCCCACGCCCACGCTCACCACTCCCAGCTCACCGGCGCGGCTGGCGTCGGCGTAGGTGATCGCACCCTCGCGGCCCTCGACCACACCGACGACACCCGAGGTGCCGTTGGCGGCCTCGCCGCCGGACAGCGGCCAGACGCCGTCGGGCTCGTTGGTCCACACGTCACCGGCGGCCTGGTACAGGTAGTCGGTGAAGTTGTCCGTCGTGCCCGAGTCGTCGGCGCGGTGGACCGCGGTGATCGGCAGGTCGGGCAGCGTCACGTCCGGGTTGTCCGCGGCGATGGCCGGGTCGTTCCAGTTCGTGATGCCGCCGGTGAAGATGCCGGCGATCGTGTCGGCCGAGAGGTTCAGCTCGTCGACGCCCTCGAGGTTGAACACGACCGCGATCGGCGAGATGTAGTTGGGCAGCTCGAAGATCTCGCCGCCGGCGCAGCGCTCCTGAGCGGTGGCCAGCTCCTCCTCGTCCAGCGCGGCGTCGGAGCCGGCGAAGTCGGTGTTGCCGGCGACGAACTGCTCGCGGCCGCCGCCGGAGCCGACCGGGTCGTAGCTGAAGTTCACGTCCGGGTACTCACCCTGGAAGCCGGCCTGCCAGGCCTCCATGGCGGCCTGCTGAGCGCTGGACCCGGCACCGACGAGGTCGCCACTGAGCGACTGCCCGCCGCCGCCGCCGCCGCCCTCGCTGCCCGACTCGTTGGAAGCACCACAGGCGGCGAGCGCGAGGGTGCCGGCGAGCGCCATGGACATGGCCGTGGCGCGCGTCTTGGTGCGGAGCTTCAACTCAGTGCCTCTCGACATGGGCCCGGACCTTCTCCGGGCTGCTGTGGACCGTCGAGTCAGGACGCTAGAGAGCCGAGGTGGACGGGCCCGGCCAGCGAGGTGAACGCATGATGAACGGAGCGAAAGAGGTCGGAAGATCCTCATGACCCGTCTCACGTCGGATTGGTGAACGCCCGCGTGTCTGCCTTTTCCATAACGTCTGGATAACGTTGGATCGCCGGTTGGATGTCGGCGGACGAGCATGCGGACGGGCGACGTCGGGACAGCGGCCAGGTGTCCGGCCCGGTGCGGCGGCCGTCACGTCCCCCTGCGGTCCGTTCCACCGATCTCTGTGCGGGAGGGTCCTCCCGCCGCCGCTCCTCGACCAGCTGACCGGCGGCCGCCTGGAGGAGTAGGCGTCGCGCATCACCTCGTGGACGACGGATCCGGACCGTTGCCTGTCCGCCTGGATCGGTCACGGGTCGGTCGCCGAGCGGTCGTCATCGGGGGTGGACGTGCGTCGGCGGCGGCCCCCTCGGTGGGGACCGCCGCCGACCGGGCAGCTGGGTGGGTCAGGCCGGCGCGCCCTCCGCGGTGGTGGTGATGCGGTCGAGCGACGGCGCGGTCACCGGGTCGTTGGCCGTGAGGTAGGCGGTGAAGGCGTCCAGGTCGATCGGACCGGTCACGGCATTCGTCCCGCCGGTGAGGACGGAGAACCCGTCGCCGCCGCCGGCGAGGAAGTTGTTCACCGTGACGCGGTAGGTCTCGTCGGCCACGACCGGCGCGCCGCCGATCTCCAGGCTGCCCTCCACGACCCGGGAGCCGGTGCACGGGTCGGCCCCGGCCGCCGCGGTCGTGCCCTGGGGATCGACCACGTAGGAGACCGTGTCGGAGACGTACAGCGTCCGGCGCACCTGGAACTGCTGCTCCAGCAGGCAGTACAGCTGCTCGCCGGTGAGGTCGAGAGTGACCAGGTTGTTGGCGAACGGCTGGACGGTGAAGGCCTCCTCGTAGGTGATCTCCCCGGCGTCGAGGTCGGCGCGGACGCCGCCGGGGTTCATGAAGGCGGCCACGGCGCCGGCCTCGTCGTCGGTGGCGGCCAGCTGCGCGTCGGCGATCACGTTTCCGAGCGCCGACTCACCGAGTGCCCCCTCGAAGAGGGTCTCCTGCGTCCTCGTCAGGCCGTCGGGGGTGGTGCCGACGACCTGGTCGGCGATCGGGCCGAGCGCCTCCTGGTAGCGCTCGATCAGCTCGGTCTGGGTGGCGTCGGGCGTCACGTCACGGGTCACGACGACGTTGTCGGCCTCGGCGGTGAGCACGTCGCCGGTGCGCCGGTCGATGGACAGGTCGATGTCGGTGACCAGTCGGCCGTTGGAGCCGGCGCTGGTGACGAGCTTCCCATCGATCGTGCAGTTGTACGCCTGGTGGGTGTGGCCGCTGACGACGACGTCGATGGCGTCGTCCATGCCCTCGGCGATCTCGACGACGGGGCCGGTGAAGCCGTTGCAGCCGTTGACGTCCCAGGCGTCCGCACCGGTCTGCGTGCCGCCCTGGTGCAGCAGGACGACGATCGTCTCGACGCCCTGGGCCTGCAGCTCGGCTGCGTAGCGGTTCGCCGTCTCGATCTCGTCGGCGAATTCCAGGCCGGCGACGCCCTCCTGGCTGACGACGTCCTTCGTGCCCTCCAGGGTCATGCCGATGAAGCCGACCTCGACCCCCTGCACCTTGTGGACGGCGTACGGGTCGAGCAGCGGCTCGCCGGTCTCGGTGACGAACGCGTTGGCCGACAGGTACCGGAAGCCGGCGCCTTCGTACGGCGTGCCGTCGGCGCAGCCGTCGTCGGGGTGGCAGCCGCCGTTCTGGATCCGCAGCAGTTCCTCGGCGCCCTCGTCGAACGCGTGGTTCCCCACGCTCGCGTAGTCGAGCCCGGCGAGGCTCAGCGACTCGATGGCGGGCTCGTCGTGGAAGGCGGCCGACAGCAGCGGCGAGGCGCCGATGAGATCGCCGGCGGCCACGGTGATCGTGTTGTTCTTCTTCTGCTCCTCGGCCAGCTCCGCCAGCTGGGTGGCGAGGTATTCCGCCCCTCCGGCGTCGACGGTCGTGCCGCCGGCGGCGGTCTGGATGCGGCCGCCGGAGCCGCCCGGGACCTCGAGGGCGCCGTGGAAGTCGTTGATGGCCAGCAGCTGGACGTCGACCGGCTTCGGGCCCTGGGCCTTGTCCGGAGCCGCTCCGGCGGCGGACAGGCCGCCGGCCAGCGTCAGGGTGGTCAATGCCGTCGCGGCGGCGGCACCGGTTGCCATCCGGTGGAGGGCTGTGCGGGTCATATGTGCTCCAGGGACGGGGTGGGAAGGAAGGGCCCGTCCATCCACGCCCGGGAGGGCGGCCGACGGGGAGCCGACGCGTGAACACAGGCCGACCGGCGGCGGAACTGGCGATGACGGTCGCTCCGGACACGCCGGCCGGGCATCGAGCGGTCACCGCGCGGCCTGCGGGGCCCAGCCAGGAGGTCCGGCGGGGCCTGAGCGGACCGGGAGCCCAGGGCAGGGGCAGGTCGGTCGGCACGACGCCACCTCGTCAGGCTGCGGCGCCCCGGACGGGCCCGGATGTCGCCGACGGTCACGGACCCGGGTGGACCGCAGGTCGCGGCAGCGCGGCGGCGTCGCACGCTCGCCCGAGGACGTGCCCCCCATCGCGGAGTCGACCGCCCGCTGCGCTCCCGGGATCGGTGGCGGATGCCCCGTCCGGGAGGACAGGTGGCCCCCGGTCGAGGTCACACCACCTGGTGGTCCCGGGAGTTCGCACCCACCGCCTCGAGGGCGCCGGCGATCTCGGCAGCCCACGCGCGGACGGCCTGCCAGTCCCGTTGGTCCCCGGCCGGCGCTGCGAACCGCGGCCACGCGTGGAGTTCCGCAGCCGAGAGCAGGCGTCGCTCGGTGCGACCGCGGAACCACCGGTGCTCGTGCCGGCCGGTGAGCTCATGGACCCACGGGGACGACTCACCCCGCAGCGAGGGGGAGGCTTCCTGCCCCCACATCCCGCTGGAGAACGACCACGTGGCCCTGCGGGCGAGGGCGTCGGCGTGGGTCTCGAGATAGCCCCTCGCCGGCTCGAGCCACGCACCTCCGTAGACCGCGCTGCCCAGCACGACCCCGGTGAACGGTTCCGGGTCGGGCCGGCTCTGCGCAGGCGCCAGGGCGGCGTGCAGACCGGTCCGCCGGCCGGCCTCGCTCTGCGTCAGGTATCGGGCGAGCCGGGCGGCGATCTCCCGCGTCGACCCGTGCCGACCGGCGAATACGACCAGCACCCGCGGACCCCGGCCGTGCCGGGGAGCCGTCGGCCCTCCGCCCGGGCCGATGGCTGCAGGCGGCATCGCGGTCGTGTCGAGCGTGGTGGACATGCTTCTCCTCGGATCGACGCCGTCCTCTGCACCGTAGGAAGCCGGTGCTGCTTCCGGGTGAACGCGGAGCCAACATCGCCGCCAGAGCGCGCAACGGTCGTTCGCCGGGGCTTCGCCGGACGGCTCCTTCCCGGACGTCCGAGCTCCCTAGCGTCGGAACGGTCCGTCCTCTGCTCGACCTCAAGGAGAGCACCACATGAGCAGCTCCCTCGACCGCCGCAAGTTCCTCCAGCGCGGCGCCGTCATCACTGCCGGCACCATGCTGGCCAGCGGCACGCACGCCCTCGCCGCCCACGGGGCGCTCGCCGCCCCCGGCCGCCGCGGCCAGGAGCTGAAGGCACCCGACAACGGTGGCTACGGCCCCATCGCGCCCGCCAAGGACATGACCACCGGCGAGACCCTGCTGTGGCTCCCGGCCGGGTTCGAGTACGCGTCCTTCGGTCACGAGGCATCCTTCGCCACCCCCCGGGGCCTGCCGGCCCGGGGTTCGGATGGCCACCCGACTCCCGGCCGGCACGACGGCATGGCCACCTTCGCCACCGGCACCCCCCAGGTCATCCGGCTGGTCCGCAACCACGAGCAGGGCTACGCGCCCACCCCCACGGCCACCAGGAGCTACGACAAGGCGCTCGTCGGCGACCGGGACGACGCCTACGACCCCCTGGCCGCCGGTGGCACGACGACGCTCACCTTCGACACCAGCGAACTGATGCTGACCGACAGCTTCATCTCGCTCAACGGCACCTCGGTCAACTGCGCCGGAGGGCTCACCCCCTGGGGGTCCTGGCTCTCCTGCGAGGAGACGGTCAACGGAACGCAGAACGGGTTCACCAAGAACCACGGCTACATCTTCGAGGTGCCCGCCCACCAGGACGGCCCCGTCGAGAACCCCGCGCCCTACACGGCGATGGGGCGCTTCGCCCACGAGGCCGTCGCGGTCGACCCGGCCACCGGCATCGTGTACGAGACCGAGGACAGCGGCAACACCTCGGGCTTCTACCGGTTCCTGCCCGCGGAGCCCGGCAACCTCGCGGCCGGCGGGGTGCTGCAGATGCTCGCGGTCAAGGAACAGCCGCAGATGCAGACCTACACCGGGGTGAGCAACCGGGTGGGGAACCCCATGCCGGTCGAGTGGGTGACCATCGACGACCCGGACCCGGCCGCCATCACGACCGAGTCGGTGTACAACCAGGGCGCAGTCAAGGGTGGCGCAGCTTTCGCCCGGCTCGAGGGCTGCTGGTACGACGGCGGCAGCGTCTTCTTCAACGCCACCAGCGGCGGCGACGCCGGCGCCGGCCAGGTGTGGGAGTACCGCCCCCGTGGGCGCTCCGGTGGCCAGCTGATCCTGCTGTTCGAGTCGCCGTCGGCCGAGGTGCTGGACGCTCCGGACAACCTCACGGTCAGCCCTCGCGGTGGCCTGGTGCTGTGCGAGGACGGCGGCGGCGAGCAGTTCGTCCGCGGTCTCAACGAGCGGGGCGAGATCTTCGACTTCGCGAAGAACAGCCTCAGCGACGCCGAGTTCGCCGGGGCGTGCTTCAGCCCCGACGGTGACGTCATGTTCGTCAACGTCCAGACCCCGGGGGTCAGCTTCGCGATCCGCGGGCCGTGGGAGAAGGGCGCGCTCTGACCTGAGCCTCCTGTTCCCCGGGTGTCCCGGTGCCGTGGCGCCGGGACACCCGGGGACCCGTGGCCACACGACTGCGATCGGAGCCTGGCGTGCTCAACTCGATCGGCTGGGGCGAGGTGGTCGTGCTCGCCCTGGCCGCACTGTTCATCTTCGGCCCCGACCGGCTGCCGGACCTGGCGCGGGAGTCGGCGTCCGGCCTCAAGCGCCTGCGCGGGGCCATGACCGGTGTGCGCAGCCAGCTGGACGACAGCATCGGCGAGGACCTCGGCCGGCTGCGCGACCTCGACCTCCGTCAGTACCAGCCCCGGGAGCTGGTGCGACGGCACCTCCTGGGCGACGGGGATCCGGACGGCCCGGCCGCCCCGTGACCAGCTCCCACCACCGTCGAACACGCACTCGAGGAGAGACGTCATGAACCTGGGTCCCATGGAGATCGGCCTCGTCCTGCTGGCCGTGCTCCTGCTCTTCGGTTACAAGAAGCTGCCGGACGCGTCCCGCTCGCTCGGCCGGTCGCTGCGCATCTTCAAGGGCGAGATGAAGGGGATGAAGGAGGACGACCGCCATCGCCCGGACGAGCCGGCCGCCCTGCGTGGTGAGCTCGTGGCGACGCCGTCCAGTAGCTCCGAGGCCGGCGCCGGAGCGCGTCGGGTGCCGCCCGCCCCGTCCGCCCCCTGATCGAGGCCGTGCCCAGCGTGCGGACCGTCCGTCTCCGGCAGCGCCGGGCAGCCCGTGACCCGCAGGCGGGGATGCCCCTGGTCGCGCACCTCACCGAACTGCGCAACCGGGTCGGCGTCTCGCTGATCGCTGTGCTCGCCGGAACGGCGCTGGCGTTCTGGTGGTACGACCAGGGGCTCGGGGACTTCATCCGGGCGCCCTACTGCGGGCTGCCCGAGGAACTGCGCTACAACGACGCGCAGGGTGGATGCGGGCTGCTGGTGACGGACGTCTTCGGCGGCGCTCTCATCCGGTTGAAGATCAGCTTCATCGTCGGGGTGGTCGTGTCGGCGCCGTTGTGGCTCTTCCAGGTGTGGCAGTTCCTGACGCCGGGGTTGAAGAGCACCGAGAAGCGCTACGGCGTCGTCTTCGTGACCGCGTCGTCGGCACTGTTCGGCCTCGGCGCCGCCCTGGCATACGTGTCGCTCTCGGCCGGCCTCCGGCTGCTGCTCGGCCTCGCCGGGGAGGGGGTGGTCGTCGCGCTCACCGCTCAGGACTACATCGGCTTCGTCATCTCGCTCCTGCTGGCGTTCGGCTTGTCCTTCGAGCTGCCGTTGATCGCTGTGGCGCTCAACGTCGTCGGCGTCCTCTCGCACGACGCGCTCTCCGGGGCCCGCCGGTGGATCTTCTTCCTGACGGTGCTGTTCGCCGCGTTCGTCACGCCGACCCAGGACCCGTTCACCATGGTGGCGATGGCCGCGCCCATGATCGTGCTGTTCGAGCTCGCCATCCAGGTGGCCCGGGTGGTCGACCGCCGGAGGGCCCGGCGATCGATGGCCGAGTCGTTCCGCTCCGTGGGCGACGGGGAGGCATCGCCGCTGGATGCCACGCCTTCCCGGCTGGACGCGGAATTCCTGCCGGCGGACAGCGAGCCGGCCGGCCTCGGCGATGCGGCACGGCCGGCCTAGGGCGGTGGCACGCGCCAGCGGTCCGGGCAGGCATGGGGACGCCGCTTCGCGGGCGGCTACGGTCGCTCCGGGCGCCGCCAGGCGACGTCGACGGCGGACCGGCGGAAACCACGTGCCTCGTACAGCCGCACCGCCGCCTCGTTGTCCTCCTCGACGTACAGCAGCACCTCGGCCAGGCCCCGCCCGCGCAGGTGGGCCAGGCCGAGATCGGTGAGCGCCCGGCCCAGGCCCAGACCTTGCGCGCCTGGATCGACGCCGAGCACGTAGATCTCGCCGACCGGCTCGGGGCCGGCGTCGCCGGGCGGGTGCACCTTCGTCCAGTGGAAGCCGAGCAGCTCACCGCCGTCGTCCGGTTCACCGCGCCAGGCCAGCAGGAAGCCCTCGGGGTCGAACCACGGCTCGGCCTCGCGCAGCTCCAGGTCCGCACGGGTCGTCCGCCCCTGCTCCGGGTGCCAGTCGAAGGCGTGGGCGTTCACCCCCAGCCACGCCTCCTCGTCCCGGCCGGGACGGAAGGCCGACACCGTGACGCCCTCGGCGAGGGCGGGCCGGGGATCGGGGTCGACGCCGGCGAGGTCGCGGCGCATCTGCAGCAGCACACGGGCGCGGGCGAAGCCGTGCGCGGCGAGCAGTTCGGCGGAGCCGGGCAGGTCCCCGTGCGCCCAGATGTCGACCGGGCCCCGGCCGGCGGCGTCCAGCACCCGGCGGAGCAGCGCCGTCCCGTGGCCGCGGCGCCGGTGGTCGGGGTGGACGACCAGCTCGGCGACGCCGTCGTCGAGGCGGGCGTAGCCGACCGGTGTGCCGTCGTCGGCGCGCTCCACGAGGTCGGCACCGCCGGGGGAGCGGTGCTGCAACCGCAGCTCGGCGTCCTCCGACAGCGGCCGCACGCCGTCGGCGGCCGTGGCGGCGCGCAGCAGCGCGAGGACGGCGGGGACGTCGACGTCGGGACCCGAGGTGCTCACCCGCCCCATCAGACCAGCTCGGCGTCGGTCCTGTCGTCCGGGGCGGCGGCCGCGGCGGTGGCGTCGGCCACCTGGCGGTCGAGCTTGTAGCCGACGTTGCGCACGGTGCCGATCAGCGCCTCGTGCTCGGTGCCGAGCTTGGCCCGCAGCCGGCGCACGTGGACGTCGACGGTGCGGGTGCCACCGAAGTAGTCGTAGCCCCAGATCTCCTGCAGCAGCTGGGCGCGGGAGAAGACCCGCCCCGGGTGCTGGGCGAGGTACTTCAGGAGCTCGAACTCCTTGTAGGTCAGGTCGAGGGCGCGGCCGCGCAGCTTCGCGGAGTAGCTGTGCTCGTCGATGACCAGTTCGCCGGCCTGCGTGACGCCGCCGTCGGCACCGTCCGCGGGCGTCGAGGCGGCCAGCCGGCGGGAGGTGGCCCACTTGAGCCGGGCGTCGACCTCGGCGGGGCCGGCGGTGTCGAGCAGCACGTCGTCGACGCCCCAGTCGGCCGAGAGGGCGACCAGGCCGCCCTCGGAGAGGATGGCGACCAGCGCGGCGGCGACCCCGGTGGAGGAGAGCAGCCCGCACAGGGTGCGGGCCCTGGCGAGGTCGTGCCGGGCATCGACCAGGACGACGTCGCCCGAGTCCCCGTCCAGCAGGCTCGACAGCTCCGGGGCGACCACGCGGACCTGGTGACCGAGCAGACCGAGGGCGGGCAGCACCTCGGTCGTGGCCTGGCGCGCGGCGGTCATGAGCACGAGTCGCATGTCGTCTCCTCAGGGGTCCGTGGCCGGCGGGCGACGGCCGGACCTGCGACCACGCTGTCGAGGTGAGAGGGCAGGATAGCCGACGTGCCCCGCGACGTCCCCGAACTCGTCGAGGCGCGCCCCCTGCGGGTCAGCAGCGCGCCGGCCCCGCTCGTCGAGCGGGTCGGACGCCGGGCGTCTGAGACGATCCAACGGTGAGTTCCACCGCGGTCGTGCCCGGGACGCCGGACCGGGCGCACCACCTGCCCGCCGCCGGGGTGGCGGTGCTCGCCACCGGCCTGCTGGCCGGCCTGCCCGCCGCCTTCGGTGCCGTCGGCGCGCTGGCCGCCGTGCTCGTGGTCCAGTTCGCGCTCGTCCTGTCCTGGGTGCTGGTCGCCGGGATGCGGGGCTTCGCGGCCTCGCTGGCCGTCGGCACGGCCGCGGCGGTGGCCGCCGACCTGGTGCTCGCCCTGCCGCAGCGCCCCGTGCTGGGCGGGCTGCTGGCGGTGCTGGGGGTCGGTTTCCTGGCCGCCGTCCTCCAGCAGATGCTGCGCTCCCCGCGGCACGCGCTGGTCGACTCGCTGGCCGGCTCCGCGCTGCTGCTGACCGCGGTCGGCGCGCTCGCGGCGCTGCTGCTGCTCGGCACGTCCGACGAGGGGCGGCTGGTGCTCACCGCCCTGTCCGCCGGGGTCTCCCTGGCGGTCGGCCACCTGGTGGACCAGGTGCTCCCGCGCCCGCAGGTCGCCGACGGCGTACCCCGGGGGCTGGTCGGCCTGGTGCTGGCCGTGCTCGCCGGCGCGGGGACGGCCTTCGCGGTCCGTGACCTCGCCGGGCTGGGCATGCTCCGCGCGCTGGCCCTCGGAGCCGTCGTCGCGGGCGTCGTCGCCCTGGTCGCCGTCGCGGCCAGCTACGTCGCGGTGGATGCGGCCGGCGGCACGGCGGCCGACGACTCGTCGCCGTGGGTGCTGACCGTGGTGCAGGTCGTGCTGCCGATGGCTGCGGCGGCACCGGTCGCCGTCGGTCTGCTGACGGTCCTGTGAAGGTCCTCGCGGTCCTGGTGCTGCTGGTCCTGGGGTTGTCGGTCCTGGTCGACCGGGTGGCGGTGGGCGTCGCCGAGGGGCAGGTGGCCCAGCAGCTCGCGGACCGCGGCGGGCTGGCCGGCGAGCCGGACGTGGACATCCGCGGCTTCCCGTTCCTGACCCAGGCCTTCGGCGGCCGGTACGAGGAGGTGCGGATCTCGCTGACCGCCGAGGAGCTGGGCCGCCCCGAGGGCACGGAGGCCGACATCGCCCTGCGCGGGGTCCGGTTGCCGCTGTCCTCGGTGCTGTCCGGGGAGGTGCGGGAGGTACCGGTCGACCGCATCGACGGCACGGCGACCCTGTCCTACGAGCTCCTGGCCGCCGAGCTGGGTGGCGACACGACCCTGCAGCGCGAGGGCGAGGACCTACGCATCACCAGGACGGTCGACCTGCTGGGCTACTCGCTGCCGCTGACCGCCTCCGGCACGGTGGGCCTGGACGGCGACGAGGTCGTGGTGGAGGTGGCGGACGCATCCGGCGCCGGCGTCGAGATCCCGCGGATCCTGGTCGGGCGGGTCGCCGACCTGCTCGACCTCCGCTACCGGGTGGAGCTGCCGTTCGGCCTGCGGCTCACCGGCGTCGCCCCGGCCGACGACGGCGTCGACGTGCGGGTCGAGGCCGACACCACGGTGCTCAGCGCGGAATAGCGGCCCGGACCGGCCCGGTTGGGTCAGGCGTGACCGGACGAGCGGAGGGGCGAGGCCTGGCCGGCTCCCCGGTCCTCGAGCGGCTCGGCGTGCGCCCTGCGGATGCGGCGCTCACCGTCGTCCAGTTCTCGACGGCGTTCTGCGGCCCGTGCCGCGCGACGAAGGCGCGGCTGGACCGGCTGCGCGCCACGCGCCCTGGGCTGGCCACCGTGCACGTCGACGCCGAGAGCCATCTCGAGGAGGTGCGCGAGCTGGACGTGCGCAGCACGCCGACGCTCCTCTTCCTCGACCGGGCCGGGCGGGTGGTGCACCGCGGCACCGGCGCGCCCGGGTTCGCGGAACTCGCCGCCCTGGTGGACGCCCACGGAGGGGCGTCCACGTGATCGGCTACCCTCGCGCCGTGGGCATCCTGCTGACCTCGCGCCGCACAGTGGACCTGTGCCGCGTCGGCAGCTGCCTGTGTCCGGCCCTGTAGAGGGCGGCACCGCACCGTCCAGACGCGCTCTCCGCGACGTCGGGATGCCCCATTCCCCCGTGAGTCCCGCGCTCGAGCGATCCGCGTCGTCCCCGCACCGCCTGACCGACCGACCGCACACCGATCATCCGGAGGACCATCCATGAGCCGCAACGACGTGCTCGTCACCGCCGACTGGGTCCAGGACAACCTGGGCACGCCCGGCATCGTCTTCGTCGAGGTCGACGAGGACACCAGCGCCTACGACGGCGGCCACATCGAGGGCGCCGTCAAGCTCGACTGGAAGCAGGATCTGCAGGACCCGCTGCGCCGCGACTACCTCGACAAGTCCGCGTTCGAGGCGCTGCTGTCGGCGAAGGGCATCAGCAACGACGACACCGTGATCCTGTACGGCGGCAACAACAACTGGTTCGCCGCCTACGCCTACTGGTACTTCAAGATCTACGGCCACCAGTCGGTGAAGCTCATGGACGGCGGCCGCAAGAAGTGGGAGCTCGACGGGCGCCCGCTGTCGAAGGACGTCGTCGACCGCCCCGCCACCCGGTACGTGGCGAGCGAGCCCGACCTCTCCATCCGCGCCTTCCGCGACGAGGTCGTGGCCGCGATCGGCAGCAAGAACCTCGTCGACGTCCGGTCGCCCGACGAGTTCTCCGGCAAGATCCTCGCCCCCGCGCACCTGCCCCAGGAGCAGTCGCAGCGGGCCGGTCACGTGCCCACGGCGATCAACATCCCGTGGAGCAAGGCCGCCAACGAGGACGGCACCTTCAAGAGCGACGAGCAGCTGGCCGCCCTCTACGCCGAGCAGGGCTACGACGAGAACAGGCCGACCATCGCCTACTGCCGGATCGGCGAGCGCTCGAGCCACACCTGGTTCGTGCTGCGCGAGCTCCT
Organism: Blastococcus saxobsidens; assembly: GCF_002938435.1. Classification (GTDB taxonomy): domain Bacteria; phylum Actinomycetota; class Actinomycetes; order Mycobacteriales; family Geodermatophilaceae; genus Blastococcus; species Blastococcus saxobsidens. Next base: position 31,182 of record NZ_POQT01000035.1, on the reverse strand, counting down.
CGGCAAGACCGACGTCAAGAACTACGACGGCAGCTGGGTCGAGTACGGCTCGCTCGTCGGCGTCCCGATCGAGAAGTGAGCTGACATGTGCGGTGCCCCGAAGCAGGGCGGTTCCCTCGCCGGGATCGACCTGAGCACGCAGACGGTGATCCAGGGTTCGGTCTGGCACGACGGGGCCCCGGTCGCCGGCGCCTACGTCCGGCTGCTGGACTCCACCGACGAGTTCACCGCCGAGGTGGTCACCACACCGGAGGGCGAGTTCCGGTTCTTCGCCGCCCCGGGCGCCTGGAAGGTCCGCTCGCTGGCTGCGGTCGGCAAGGGCGAGCGGGTCGTCGACGCCGAGCTCGGGCTGAACGAGACCACCATCGTCATCGACTGAAGGACCCCCCTTCCACCCACCCTTCGCAGGCTCAGGGCGGGGCCCTGAAGGGGGGCCGCTCCATCGGGTGACAGTGCGCCCGTCCCGGCAGCCGCCGGGGCGGGCGCTGCCGCGTCCGGGCTCAGGACCCGATCAGCCCGGCGAGGTCGGCCATCGCCCGGTCGCAGTAGCGGTCGCCGTCCTCCACCGACCCGACAGGAGGCGAGCTCGCGGCCGGTCGGCCGAGGTCCTGCGGGCCGCGACCGCTCAGTCCACGCCGGGCGGGACCCGGTTGGGGCCGGCCTCCGGCGGTCGCGGGCGGTCCTCGGGGAAGGTGCGCACCGCGACGATGGCGACGTCGTCCGCTCCGGCGTCGGGCAGCAGCCGGTCCAGGACGGTGTCGAGCAGGTCCTCCAGCGGGCGGTCGCCCAGGTCGCGCAGCGCCTCGACCAGCCGGGCGGTGCCCTCGTCCAGGTCGATGTCGCGGCGCTCCACCAGCCCGTCGGTGACCAGCAGCAGCGTGTGGTGGTCGGGCAGGTCGGCGACGTGGTCGGTGCGGGGGGCATCCGGGTCGATGCCGAGCATCAGCTCGGGCCGGGTGGCGAGCTCGGTGACCGTTCCGTCCGGCGCCAGGAGCAGCGGCGGCAGGTGACCGGCGTTGCTCCACCGCAGCAGCCGCATCCCGCTGACCGGGACGTCGGGATGGCGCTCGACGCGGGCGACCACCCCGGTGGCCATCGCCGAGACGGCCAGGCCCCGGGCGGCCCGCTCCGCCCGGGTGAGGACCGCCGCCGGGCCGCCGTCGGAGTCGTAGGCGAGCGCCCGCAGCAGCCCGCGGAGCTGGCCCATGGCCGCGGCCGCGCTGCTGTCGTGTCCCACGACGTCGCCGATGACCAGCACGGTGGCGCCGTCGGGCTGCAGGAACGCGTCGTACCAGTCGCCGCCCACCTGGGCCTCGTGCGCGGCCGGGCGGTAGCGCACGGCGATCTGCAGGTGGTCGGGCTCGGGTGGGGGAGTGAGCAGCGACTGCTGCAGCCGGTCGGACAGGGCGCGCTCGCTGGCCGCGCGCGCCGACAGCTCGGCCAGCTCGGCGGACTGCTGCTGGGCGGCCCGCCGCTCGCTGAGATCGCGGAAGGAGACGACGACGCCCGTCTGCACGCCGTCCTCCAGGGTGGGCACGACGACCATCTCCACCGGCATGGCCGTGCCGTCGCTGCGCCAGAAGACCTCGTCGTCGGCGACGACGGTCCGGCCGGTGCGCAGCGCGCGCCAGACCGGGCACTCCTCCCGCGGGTAGGGGGAGCCGTCGCGGCGGTGGCCGTGGATGAGCCCGTGCTGGTCGTGGCCCAGCTGCTGGGCGGCGGGGTAGCCGGTCAGGCGCACGGCGGACGGATTCAGGAACTCCACCCGGCCGTCGGCGTCCAGGCCGTAGATGCCGTCGGCCACGTTGGCCAGGACGCGCTCGCTGATCGCCAGGGTGCGGCTCAGCTTGGCCTCGGTCTCGCGCAGGACCTCGAGGTCCCGCGCACGGGTGGCCGCGATCCGGCGCAGCGCGGAGGCCTCCGCGCCCGCGGCGCGGGCCTCGGCGACCGTCCGTTCGCTGTCCAGCCGGTCGGTGATGTCCATGCCGGTGGCCAGCAGGTACTGCGGCCGCTCGCGCTCGCGCACCAGCTGCAGGGTGAAGTCGGCGACCCGCCGGGTGCCGTCGGCGAGGAAGAACTCCGTGACCGCGCGGACGGGCTCGCCGCCCGCGGCCACCTGCAGGCACCAGCGCCGGACGCGGTCCTGCACCTCGGCGCTCCCGGTCCACCACCCGGTGTCCCAGAACATCCGGCCCAGCTGCGCAGCGCGGTCGAAGCCACGGCCCTCGACGGCGAGCAGGTTGGCCGTCAGCAGCCGGCCGTCGAGCTCGCAGACGGCGGCGAACATGAACTGGGAGTCGTGCAGCACCGAGTACCAGGAGGGCGTCCCGGGCAGCGCCTGGTCCGCCGCGGTCGGCACCGTCCCGCCGGGGCCGGCCTCGGCCATCTCGATGTCTGCTCCTCGTCCGCTCGGGGGTGGGTGCCCGGACCGGCGCCACGACGCCTCGGTCGTCCATCATCCTCGCCGGTCGCGCCCGCCGCACCGACGGTCGGCCGGTCGAGGGCTCGCGGACCGGGCCGGAACGGCGACGGGCATCATGTCCTCCGTGGCACCGTCCCGCCCCGGTGGAGGGCCCGCAGCGGCGGCGGAGCCGGCGGCCCGGGCGAGCGGGGGGCGCGGGTGAGCGCGGTCCACGACCCGCAGCCGGACCTCGCGCGGGGCCAGCTGCGCGGGCTGCAGGGCGTCAACCTGGCCAGCTCCCTGGACCGCTCGACGATCGCGCCCATGCTGCTGGTCATCGCCGCCGACCTCCGCGTGTCGGTGGCCGAGGTGACCGTGGTCGCCAGCGTCTACTACCTGACCTACGGGCTGATGCAGCCGGTCTGGGGCATCGTCTCCGCGCGCGTGGGCACGGTCCGCACCCTGCGGCTCACCCTGGCCGGTGCCGGGATCGTGGGGCTGGTCTCCGCGCTCGCCCCCGACGTGGTCACGCTGACGGTCCTGCGCAGCATCGCCGGCGGGCTGTTCGCGGCAGCCATCCCGTCCACGCTGACGTACGTCGGTGCGACCGTCCCGGTCGAGCGCCGCCAGCAGCCGCTGGCCGACCTCATGGCGGGGGTCGCCGTCGGTATGGCGGCAGCCACGCTGGCGGCCGGCTGGGCGGCGGAGCTGATCAGCTGGCGGTGGGCGTTCGCGGGGACGGCGGCGGCCGGCGTGGTCCTCGCGCTGCTGCTGCGCACCCTGCCCGAGCTGCCGCGTGTACCGGGCGCCGCCCACCCGGTGCGCGCCCTGCTGTCGGCGGTGCGCGAGCCGTGGACCGCGCTGGTCCTGGTCCTGGGCTTCGTGGAGGGCGCCGCGCTGACCGGCGTCCTCACCTTCATCGCGCCCGGGGTGGAGGAGTCCATCGCCGGCGGTGCGGGGCTGGCCGGCACCGTCGTCGCCGCCTACGGCCTGTCCGTGCTGCTCTTCACGCGCGTCGTCCGCCTGCTGTCCCGGCGGCTGACCACACCCACGCTGCTGGTCATCGGTGGCGTCGCGGGTGCGGCGGGCTTCGGCGTGCTCGTCCTCCAGCGCGGCCTGGTCGGTGGGGTGGCGGCCTGCTTCCTCCTGGGCGCCGCCTGGGCGTTCATGCACTCCACGCTCCAGACGTGGGCCACCTCGGTGGCGCCCGCGGCGCGGGCCCAGGTGGTGTCCCTCTTCGCCGCCTGCCTCTTCCTCGGTGGGGCGACCGGCGCGGCGCTCAGCGCCGGCCCCGCCGAGGACGGTCGCTACGCGCTGCTGTTCGGCACCACCGCCTTCGTCTTCGTCCCGCTCACCCTGGTCGCCGCACTGGCCCGCCGGCGCTACCTGCGCACCCGTCCCGGCCGCTGACGGGGGCCGTGCGCGGGGTCCGGCCGTGCCGCGGGAGGGGCGTCACTACGGTGGTTCCCATGGTTTCTGCCTGGGTCCTGGTCACCCTGTCGGCGCTCGCCGCCCTCGGGTCCGGCTACGGCGCGGTCCGCCTGTCCCGCCGTCCCGAGGGGGCGCGGCGATGAGCGGCGAGACGGAGCTGCCGGTCCCCGACACCGCCGACGTCCGCAGCGGTGCCGAGGTCTCCGAGGAGATCCTCTCGGTGCTCCCGCTGCTCGGTGAGTGGCACGGGGAGGGTCAGGCCGCCGGCACCAGCGGCGACCACCGGTTCGGGCAGTGGGTCCGGTTCGGCCACGACGGCCGGGGATTCCTGGCCTACGAGTCGCGGACCTGGCGGCTCACCGACGACGGGAAGATCGTCGGCCCCGACGTCCGCGAGTCCGGGTTCTGGCGGCCACGTGGGAACGACGACGTCGAGCTGCTCGTGGCCGCTCCGGACGGGCTGGTGGAGATCTACGTGGGCACCGCCCGGACCGCGACCAGCTGGGAGCTGACCAGCGACGTCGTCGCCCGCACGCCCGATGCCCCGGAGGTGAGCCGCGCCGTGCGGCTGTACGGCATCGTCGAGGGCGCGCTCATGTACGCGATCGACCGCGCCGTCGGCGACGGACCCCTGCGCCCGACGATGTCGGCCCGGCTGGAGCGCCTCCGTTGACCGGTCCGCTCCCCGCCCCGCCGTCGCCCACCCGCCCCACCACCCCGAGACAGGTCGCCGACCGGTACGTCGAGGCCGTGTGCGATCTCGACCCGATCGTCGCCACGTCGCTGGGCAGTCGTCCCGGCGACGACCGGCTGCCCGACTTCTCGCCCGCCGGGCTCGAGGCCGACGCCGAACTCGACCGGCGCACGCTGGCCGCGCTCGACGCCCTGGGGCCGGTCGAGGACGCGGTGGAGCGCCGGTGCGCGCGGCTGCTGCGGGAGCGGTTGTCGGCGCAGCTCGCCGTGCACGAGGCCGGCGAGGGCTACCGGACGCTGTCGAACCTCTTCTCGCCGATCCACTCCACCCGGCAGGTGTTCGCGTTGATGCCGACGGCGGGTGAGGAGGACTGGGAGGTCGTCGGCCGGCGGTTGGCCCGCGTCCCCGAGGCCTACCGCGGCTTCGCCGAGTCGCTGCGCGAGGGCGTCCGCCGGGGTCTTCTGGCCGCTCCGCGTCAGGTCGCCACCGTGGTGGGACAGCTGGACGAGTGGCTCGCCGGGCCGTACTTCACCACCTTCGTGGCCGACGGCCCCGCACGGCTGGGCGAGGAGCTGCGCGCGTCGGCGGCCGCGGCGGATGCGGCGGTCGCCGAGGTCCGCGACTTCCTCCGCGATGAGTACGCACCGGCGACCGCGGGCACGCCGGACGCCGTCGGACGGGAGCGCTACGCCCTCGCCGTGCGGCGCTGGACCGGATCGGACCTCGGCGCCGGATCCGGACTGGAGGATGCGTACGCCTGGGGCTGGGCGGAGCACCGGCGGATCCTCGACGAGCAGGAGCTGGCGGCCGGGAAGGTACTGGCCGGCGGGACGCCGGCGGAGGCCCGGCGGTGGTTGCACGACCACGGCCCGGCGGTCGAGGGGGTCGAGGCCATCCGGGCCCACCTCCAGGCCCTGATGGACCGGACGATCACCGAGCTCGACGGCGAGCACTTCGACCTGGCAGAGCCGATCCGCCGGGTGGAGGCGATGATCGCCCCGCCCGGCAGCGCGGCGGCGCCGTACTACACCCGGCCGGCGCAGGACTTCTCCCGGCCGGGCCGTACCTGGCTGCCCACGCTCGGTCGCACCCGCTTCCCGCTCTGGGACCTGGTCTCGACCTGGTACCACGAGGGGGTCCCCGGCCACCACCTCCAGTTGGCGCAGTGGGCGCTGGTCTCCGGGCAGCTCTCGACGTACCAGACCTCGATCGGGCAGGTCAGCGCCGACGCGGAGGGCTGGGCGCTCTACGCCGAGCGGCTGATGGACGAGCTCGGCTACTTCGCCGACCCGGGGGAGCGGCTGGGCTTCCTCGACGAGCAGCAGCTGCGGGCCATCCGCGTGGTCATCGACATCGGCATGCATCTGCGCCTGGCGGTGCCCCAGGACGCCGAGGGCGTGCTGGCGGAGCACCGCGGTCGGCCCTGGAGCCCCGAGCTCGCACGCGCTTTCCTCGCCGAGCACACCGGTGCGCCGGCCGAGATGCTCGACAGCGAGGTCGTGCGCTATCTCGGCATCCCCGGCCAGGCGATCGGATACAAGCTGGGGGAGCGGGCCTGGCGGGAGGGCCGGGAGGCGGCGCAGCAGGCATGCGGGGCCGCCTTCGACCTCAAGTCCTGGCACATGGCCGCGCTGTCGCAGGGCTCGCTCGGCCTGGACGACCTCGCGGCCGAGCTCGCCCAGCTGTAGGCGGGGGACTCCGGGCGCGCCGGCCTACTGGTCGCGGGGTGGAATCGGGTTGACCGGGTCGTCGGCGTGGCCGACGTGGTCGTCCGGCGCGGCGGGCACGACCTCCAGGTCGGGGGCGGCCAGCAGGTCGGCGATGCACGCGGTGCTGCCGGCCACGTAGGTGCTCATCAGGTCGATGTCGGTGGACACCACCCAGGCGCGGTCGGTCGGCCACCAGATGTTGGCGCTCTGCTCGGAGGGCTCCGGTGCGAGGTTGCGGACGGCGTCGCCGGCGCTGCCCCGCACGAGAACGACGTCCCGGGCGCGCGGGAGGGGCAGGCGGGGCACGTCCCGCAGCTCGGCGGTGTCGTAGCCGAAGCCGGCCCACCGGCCCAGCCAGCACCGGTCGGGGGTGGTGGTGTGCCGGGCGAGGACGGCGGCCATGCGCTGCGCGAGCGTGCAGGGCAGGTGGCCCTCCGCGGGGGTGCCGTCCCAGGTGGGGGGCTGGCTGTCCTCGGCGAGGTACTCCCACCCGCCGGTGACCGCGGGCCACTGCATCAACGGGTGGGCGGTCGTGCCGTTGAGCGCGGCGACCTCGGTCCAGCCGATCTCGACGTCGTCGTCGCCGTCGTACCGGTAGGCCGGGTGCAGCACGCGGACGAAGTCGGGGAACCCGGCGGGCACGAGCGACCCCACGGTGCTCCAGTGCGCCCGCGCCACGGCGTCGGCGATCCAGGACCCCACGGTCACGTCCAACTCGATCGGCAGGCCGCCGAGCTGCACTGGACCTCCCCGCAGAACGGACAACCCCCGGGCTGCTCCGCGGCGCCCAGCCCCTCGACGGGGGGAGCAGCTCGCGGGCCGACTGGACAACGGTCGGCGGCCCGGGGGTCGGGTGACTGTCCGGTTCTCGCTCGCCGCCGTACGACGGACGGGCGATCATGCCGTCGTCCGGCTTCCACGCCGGACGGGCGGCCCATCTGGACGGCGGCTAGCGGACAGCCACCTCACGAGTCCTGTAGCTCAGCAAGTTACGGACCACCTCCTCTCTCGTGTGCCACGACGGTACGACCGGGGAAGCGGGCCCGGCAACCGGATTGTTCAGCCGTCGGCGAACGGCCTGGCCGGCCGCCCGGGCGGCGGACCGTCGTGCCGGTCGCGGTTGTGGTCGGCCCGGTCGTCGACCGTCTCGTAGTCGGCCGGGGGCGCCTGGACCGGCTCGCCGGCGAGCCCGGACCCGGGCGGCGGGCCGTGCTGCGGATCGCGGTTGTGGTCGGCCCGGTCGTCGACCGTCTCGTAGCCGGCCGGGGGTGCCTCGTCCGGGTCGCCGGTGCGCCCGTACCCGGGGGGCGGGGGGCCCTGCCGGTCCGGGCCGGTCGCGACGCGGTCGTCGACGGGGTCCCAGGCGTCCGGGATGCCGTCGCGGTCGAGGTCGGACCGCTCGCCGGCGTACAGCTGCTTGTAGCGGCGGTTGCGCAGCCGGAGGATCACGGCGGCGACCACCGCGGCGAGCAGCGTCCCGAACAGGATGCCGACCTTCGCGTGCTCGTAGCTCTCGCTCTCGGCCCCGTAGGCAAGCTCGGTGATCAGCAGCGAGACGGTGAAGCCCATGCCGCCGAGCAGCGCCAGGCCCACGACGTCGGGCCAGCCCAGGTTCTCGTCGAGCTGCGCGCGGGTGAAGCGGGAGACCAGCCAGGTGGCGCCGGTGATGCCGATCGCCTTGCCGGCCACCAGCCCGACCATGATGCCGACGGCGATGCTGTCGCCGAGCGACTCGCCCAGGCCGGACAGCCCGCCGACGGCCACGCCCGCGGAGAAGAACGCGAACACCGGGACGGCCACCCCGGCCGACAGCGGACGGATGCGGTGCTCGAAGTGCTCGGCGAGCCCCGGGCCGGCGTCAGGCCCGCCGGCCGCGTCGCTGCGGACCACCGGCACGGTGAAGGCCAGCAGCACGCCGGCGACCGTGGCATGCACGCCGGACTCGTGCATCAGCACCCAGGTGATGGCCGCGAGCGGCAGCAGCAGCCACCAGGACCGGATCCGCTTCTGCACGAGGAAGCCGAAGACCGCCAGCGGCAGCAGCGAGAGCAGGAGCGCCGGGACGACCAGCTCGTCGGTGTAGAAGATCGCGATGACCACGATGGCCAGCAGGTCGTCGACGACCGCGAGGGTGAGCAGGAAGGTGCGCAGCGCGCTGGGCAGGTGCGTGCTGATCACCGCCAGCACGGCGAGCGCGAAGGCGATGTCGGTGGCCGACGGGATCGCCCACCCGCGCAGGGCGCCCTCCGGTCCGCCGAGGTTGATCAGCACGAAGAACAGGGCGGGCACCGCCATCCCGCCCACGGCGGCGGCGATCGGAAGCGCCGCGCGGCGGGGCTCGCGGAGGTCGCCGGCCACGAACTCGCGCTTGAGCTCCAGGCCGGCGACGAAGAAGAAGATCGCCAGCAGGCCGTCGGCGGCCCACGTGCCCAGCGACAGGTCCAGGTGCAGGGCGGACGGCCCGACGCGGGTGTCGCGCAGCGCCTCGTAGGTGTCGCCCCACGGGGAGTTGGCCCAGACGAGCGCTACCGCCGCGCCGATGAGCAGGAGGACCCCGCCGACGGTCTCCTTGCGCAGCACCTCCGTGACCCGGCGGGCCTCGGTCCAGGAGCCGCGCCCGAAGAGGCGGTTCGGAGACGTGGAGGTCATGGGGCAGCTCCTGTTGCAGGCGTCGGCTGGGGCCGTGCCCTCGACGGACACGTTGCCGACCAGACTTCCCGGCGCACCTGGGGCAACGCTACCGGGCGAGCAGCTCCCGGACCCGGCGGGAGAGCCCCGCGTCCCCCCGGCGGACGCCGTCGAGCGTGTGCACGGTGGCTGCGCCCCGGACGCCGGAGAGCAACCAGACGGCGTCGGCCGCGTGCAGGTCGTCGACGGTGCCGGCGGTGACGGCCGTCGGCCAGCCGTCCGCCTCGGCGCGGGCGAACAACCGCGCCTGGGTCGTGCCGGCCAGGATCCCGGTGTCGGCCGGCGGCGTGTGCAGCGCTCCGCCCGTCGCCCACACCACGGTGGACGTGGGCCCCTCGAGCACCCGGCCCTCCAGGCTGGTGAGGACGACGTCGTCGGCGCCCAGGTCGTGGGCGTGCCGCTGGGCGGCCATGTTCACCGCGTAGGAGAGCGTCTTCGCCCCGCCGAGCAGCCACGGCGCGCCGGCGCGGAAGTCGGCCGGCACGCCGAGCCCGAGGCTGACCACCGAGATGCCCTCGGTGCGCTGCCGGAGGGTGTCGGCGGGGACGGGCGCGAGCAGCGCCAGGGCGGTCGGCGGGGTGCCGTCGCCGAGCCCGCGGGTGAGGAAGAGCCGGCAGACGCCCTCGAGCCCGGGTTGCCAATCGACGACGACCGCCGCGACCAGCCGGCGCCAGGCGGAGCCCCCGGGGGAGACCAGCCCGAGCAGGGACGCCGAGCGGTCCAGCCGTGCCAGGTGGGCGTCGAGGTGCGGCGTGCGGCCCTCGACGACGGCCACGGACTCGAAGACGCCGTCACCGCGACCGAGGCCCTGGTCGAAGGCGGTCACCACCGGTTCCGCCGCGGGCACCGCCACGGCCGCGCCGTCCCGCCAGATCGCGACCGTGCGCTGCTCCGTCACGGCTCCAGCCTGCCGCACCCCCGGCATAGGCTCAGCACATGGGCCCGGAGCACACCATCGCGCGCGCGGACCCGGCCGCGCCGCTGGCCGAGCAGCTGCGGTCCCGCGGCCTGCGGCTGACGCCGCAGCGCGCGCGGGTGCTGGACGCCGTCAGCAGCCTCGAGCACGCGACCCCGGAGGCCATCGGCGCCCGGCTGCGCGAGGAGGCGGGCCCGGGCGGCAGCGCGCCGGACACCTCGACCGTCTACCGCACGCTCGAGCTGCTGGAGAGCCTCGGCCTGGTCTGGCACACCCACCTGGGGCGCGGCGCGCCGGTCTACCACGCCGCGCAGCGGCCGCACCTGCACGTCGTCTGCGCCTCCTGCGGGGAGATCGCCTCGGCGGCGCCGGACCTGCTGGACGAGGCGGCGGAACGTCTGGCCGCCGATCTGGGTTTCACCGTGGACGTCGGCCACGTCGCCCTGTCGGGGACGTGCCGTGCCTGTCGGAACCGAGCAGTCCAGGAGAAGCCGTGACCGCCTCACCCCTGCTGTCCCTCCCCGGCGCCGTCCCGGAGGAGGGCGGCCAGGTCGCGCACCACTACGGCGACCCGCTGCGGGAGCAGCGGACCCTCGCCGAGGGGGCGGGGCTGGTCGACCGCAGCGACCGCGACGTCCTCGTCGTCCCGGGCGCCGACCGGCTGTCCTGGCTGCACAGCATCACCAGCCAGCACTTCGAGCGGCTGACCGACGGCGCGGGCAGCGAGGCGCTGGTGCTGTCCCCGAACGGGCACGTGGAGCACCACCTCGTCGTCGCGGAGCTGGCCGGCAGCACGTGGGCCGACGTCGAGCCCGGCACCGGGACCGAGCTGCTCGGGTTCCTCGACCGGATGCGGTTCATGCTCCGGGTGGAGCCGCAGCTGGTGACCGATCGCTGGGCCCTCCTGTCGCTGGTGGGACCCGAGGCCCCCGGGGTGCTCGCCGCCGCCGGGCTGCCCGCCCCCGACGAGGAGTACGCCGTCGCCCCGCTGGAGACCGGCTTCGTCCGCCGCATGCCCCCGATCGGCGACGGCGGGGCGGCGGTGCTGGACCTCCTGGTGCCGCGCGCCGCGCTCGGCGAGGTGGCGGACCGGCTGCTGGCCGCGGGTGCGCGGCCGGCCGGCACCTGGGCGTACGATGCGCTGCGGGTGGAGGCCCGCCGCCCGCGCTTCGGGTTCGACAGCGACCACCGGACCATCCCGAACGAGCTGGAGTGGCTGACCACCGCCGTCCACCTGGAGAAGGGCTGCTACCGCGGGCAGGAGACGGTGGCCCGGGTGCACAACCTCGGCCGTCCGCCGCGGCGGCTGGTGCTGCTGCACCTCGACGGTGTCAGCGAGGACCTGCCGGTGGCCGGCGACCCGGTGCTCGCCGGCACCCGCACGGTCGGCCGGCTGGGCAGCGTCGCGCGCCACCACGAGCTGGGCGTCATCGCGCTCGCGCTGGTGAAGCAGTCCGTCGGGCCCGACGCAGCCCTCACGGTGGGCGGCTCGACGGCCGCGATCGACCCCGACGACACGGCCCCCGAGCTCGACGAGACCCGGGCGGCGGCGCGCGACCGGGTGCGTGCGGTCCGGTCTGCGACGATCCGGTAGTGACCTGGTCCGCTCGGCTCCGCGGCGCGGCCGCCACACGCGGCCCGGGAAGTGGGCAGGAGCTCCGCGCTGACCTACGCTCCGGGCGAGCCGGTGCGTCCCGCACCGCCCAGCGCCCGCCGATGACCACCGCCGATGCCCGTCCGATGCCGGGGATCACGCACCTGGAGGCCGCCCCGTGAGCCCGAAGCCGTCCCCCGCCGGCGGTGCCGCCGTCGACGCCCTGCTGGACCCGGCCTTCCTCGACAGCGCGGTCTCGCGCCCGATGGGCGAGGTGCGGCAGCTGCGCCGCGAGGCGGAGCAGGAGGAGGTCAACCTCTCCTACACCCGCCGGCTCCTCCAGGGCCGGCTGGACATCGTGCGCCGGGAGCTGCAGCGCCGGGCCGAGGACGACGGGCGGTCTCTGGTGGACCTGCTGCCGGAGATCCTGGCGGAGAAGGGGCGCGGTCCCGCACACGGCCTCGGCCGCCACCAGACGGTGCAGCCGGCCCGCCCCGAGGACTACGAGTCCTGGGTGAACTCGCTGACGCCGGGGGCGGACCTCTCGGCGATCTCGGAGCTGTCGGACAGGAAGCTCGAGGCCGCGGCGCGGTCGTTGGCCGAAGCGGAGAAGGGCCTGTCGGAGCGCCGCCGCGGCGTCCAGCAGGTCATGGACGGGCTGGCCGCGGAGCTGGGTCGCCGGTACCGCGACGGCGAGGCCGACGTGGCGGCGCTGCTGGCCGACGAGGGTCGGTGAAGGAGCCCCTCGCCCCCCACCACTCGCAGGCTCGCGGTGGGGCCCTGCGAGTGGGCCGTTCCAGCCCCTCACCTTGGCCGGACAACCCCGTCCTCGTCGAGGTGCGGCGATCCGGCTTCCTGGAGTCGGTGCACCGGGGCTCGCTGGTCGTGCTCGACGCGACGGGCCAGGTGACCTTCGCGGCCGGTGCGGTGGATCGCCCGACCCTGCCGCGGTCGTCGAACAAGCCGGTGCAGGCGACGACGATGCTCGCCGCGGGCTGGGTGCCGGCGTCCGGCGAGGAGCTGGCGATCGCCGCCGGCTCCCATCTCGGCGAGGACGGCCACCGGGAGACCGCGGCCGCGATCCTCGCGGCGGCCGGCCTGGGGTCCGAGGCCCTCGGCTGCCCCCCGGCGATGCCGTCGCACGAGGCGACGAAGGCGGCCTGGCTCACCGCCGGCCGCGCACCGGAGCGGCTGGCGATGAACTGCTCGGGCAAGCACGCGGCGATGCTGGCCGCCTGCGTGGCCGCCGGCTGGCCGACCGAGGGGTACCTGTCCCGTGATCACCCCCTGCAGCAGGCGATCGAGGCCCGGCTGGCCGACGCCGCCGGGGAGCCGGTCACCGCCGTCGTCGTCGACGGCTGCGGTGCTCCGCAGCACGCGCTGTCGCTGACCGGGCTGGCCCGCGGTGTGCTGTCGCTGGTGGCGGCGCCGGAGGGTTCGGCCGGTCGGGCGGTGGCCGACGCCATGCGGGCCCACCCCTGGTTCGTGGCCGGCACCGGGCGCGAGGACACCGATCTCATGCGCGCGGTCCCCGGGCTGCTGGTCAAGGGCGGCGCCGACGGCGTGCACGTGGCGGCCCTGGCCGGCGCCGGCGCGGTGGCGCTCAAGCTCGACGACGGTGGGGACCGGGGCCGCACGCCGGCCCTCGGCGCCGGGTTGCGACGGCTCGGGGTGCCGGCCGAGGTGCTTGCTCCGTGGGCGCGCACGCCTGTGTCCGGGGGTGACGGAGTCGTCGGCGAGGTCGCGGAATCGGCGTTCCTCAACGCCTGAGCGGGACTTTCCTACTGTGAGCGTGGTCACGCCGATCTGCTAGCTCCAGCGCTTGCAGGAGCTAGCACCTAGGGTTAGCGTCGTACCCGTGCAGACCCCCGGTGAGTTCGTTCGCGAGCAGGTGACGACGGTCCGTTCCACGGTGGACCGGGTCGCCGGCAGCGTGGCGGAGACGGTCTCGGACGCCCCCAGCGTGTCCGCCGTCAGCTCCTCGGTGGGCGACTTCATCCGCGAGCAGCGCAACGCCGCCCGGGTGTCCCTGCGCGAGCTGGCCCGCACCGCGGGGGTCAGCAACCCGTACCTGTCCCAGGTGGAGCGGGGGCTTCGCAAGCCGTCAGCGGAGATCCTCGCGTCCATCGCCCGGGGCCTGAAGATCTCGGCCGAGACGCTCTACGAGCAGGCGGGGATCCTCGACCGGCGTTCCGGGAACCCGGACACCGTGGCGGCGATCCGCGCGGACGAATCGCTGTCCGAGCGCCACAAGGCCGTCCTGCTCGAGCTCTACGAGACCTACGTCCGGGAGCACCGGGCGACGTCCCCGGCCGCCAGCTGAACCCCCATCTCTCTCCCAAGGAGTCGGCATGACCCCCACCCAGACCGTGAAGCAGTACGCCGAGCAGGCCCGCACCCCGCTGCTGGCCGTCGTCGGCGCCGGTGACCTCGCCGTCGAGCGGGCCCGCACCGTCGTCGCCTCGTTCCGCACCAAGGCCGAGGCCCTGCCGGGCGAGGCCCAGGTCCAGGCCGACCTGGCCGTGAAGGAGGCCCGGACCCGGGCCACCGAGGCCGCCGGCACCGCGCGCAGCACCGTGCAGCAGCTGGCCACCGTCGCCCGGCCCGACGTGCTGCGCAGCACCGTCGCCGGCCTGGTCGAGACCGCCCGCACCCAGGCGGTCAGCACCGTCGGGACGCTGGCCGAGCGCGGCGCCGTCGTGGTCGAGGAGCTGCGCCGCCAGCCCGCCGTCCGTCGCGTCGTCCGCCGCGCCGAGGAGGCCGTGGACACCGTCGAGGACACCCTCGAGGAGGCGCTCGAGGAGACCGCCGAGGCCGTCACCGAGGCGTCCGACGAGGTGACCTCGATCGTGCAGAAGACGGCCGGTAAGGCCACCAAGGCCGCCGCCAAGGCCGAAGACGCCGTGCGGGAGACCGCCGAGTCGACCAAGGCCTCCGTGGCCGAGGTCGCCGAAGAGCCGGCGCAGGCGCCCAAGGCCAAGTCGACGGCGAAGAAGAGCAGCGCCGCCGCGAAGAAGTCCCCGGCCACGACGGCCCGCGTCAACCGCGCCCGCACCGCCCGCCGGAGCGACCCGACCGCCGTGCCGGCCAAGAAGAACTGACCCACCGGTCCCACGACCAGGGCCCCGGAGCTGCGACCAGCGCTCCGGGGCCCTGTCGCGTCCGGTCACGCCGTGCCGCCCCGGGGGGAAGCTGCGGCGTCGCCCCCTGGCCGTGGGGGTCACCGCGAGTAGCCTGGGCCCATGCCCGAGTTCGACTGGTTGCTGCTCACCGCCCTGACCTGGGGCGGTCTGGCACTGGCCGCCTGGGCCTTCGTCGACTCGCTGATCCGCCCGGCAGGTGCCTTCGTGGCCGCCGGCAAGCTGACCAAGCCCGGGTGGATGGCGATCACCGGGCTGGCCACCGCGATCGTCTACCTGTTCGGCCTGATGAGCTTCCTCGGCCTGCCGGCGATCATCGCCGCGACCGTCTACCTGGTCGACGTGCGCCCCGCGGTCCGCGGCCTGCGCCGCGGCAACAGCTGGTAGCCCGGCGCACGACCCGTCTCAGGGCTGGTCGTCGGCCGGGATGAGGATCCAGAGCAGCAGGTAGGCGACGAACTGCGGGCCGGGGAGCACGCAGGAGATCAGGAAGGCCACGCGCAGGCCGCCGCGGGACAGGCCGTAGCGGCGCGCGATCCCGGCGCACACGCCCGCGACGAGCTTGTTCCGGGAGGCCCGGCGGAGCCGGTACGAGGCAGGCGTCGTCATGCGGGCAGCCTACGGTCGCGGTGCGCCGGACGGGCCCGGCGCACAACCGCCGGTCGGCGCTCAGCGACCGAAGACGCCCGCCGGTGGTTCGGGTGAGGGCTGGGCGTCGGCGTCCCGGACCGGCTGGGCCGCGCCGGTGAACTGCTCGAGGTCCGCCCCGTCGACGACCCGGGAGGGCATGGGGTCACGGGCGCAGGCGCGGCTGAGCCCGGCCAGGGGGAGCCCGGCATCGGAGGCCACGGCGACGAGGTTGCCGAAGCGGCGGCCGCGCAGCGTCCCCGGCTCGGCGAGCAGGCAGACGTGCCGGAAGGCGGTGCGGAGGGTGGCGACCTGGGCGCGGGCGAAGCGCAACGGGGGGCCGTCGGCGACGTTCGCGACGTAGAAACCGCCGGGGCGCAGCACGCGGGCCGCCTCGGCCGCGAACTCGGCGCTGGTCAGGTGCGCCGGGGTGCGGGCGCCCGCGAACACGTCGGTGATCACCACGTCGGCGCTCGCCGGATGCATCGTGATCAGCGCGGCGCGGGCGTCGGCCGCACGCACGCGGATGCGGGCGCGCCGGGGGAGCGGCAGGTGCTCGCGGACCAGCTCGGTGAGCGGTTCGTCGATCTCGACCACCCGCTGCCGGGACCCGGGTCGGGTGGTGGCGACGTACCGGGGCAGGGTCAGCGCCCCGCCGCCCAGGTGCACGACGTCCAGTGCGGCGCCCGGTTCGGCGGCCAGGTCGAGGACGTGCCCCATGCGGCGGACGTACTCGAACTCCAGGTGCGCCGGGTCGTCGAGGTCCACGTGCGACTGCGGGGTGCCGTTCACCAGCAGCATCCAGGCCCCGTCGCGGTCGGCGTCGGCCAGCAGCTCGGCGGTGCCGCCGGTGACCGGCGTCGGTCCGGGCGGGATCCTCATGCGCCCACCGGGGCGACCGCCGACCAGCGCACGGTCACCTCGCCGTGGCGCCACCGGCGGCTGGACCCCACCAGCGGCCAGCCCTGCTCGCCGAGCGCCTCCACGGCGGCGACCCAGCGCTGCCGCGGGCCGAACGTCGACAGCCCCGCGGCGGCGGCCCACGCGGCGTCGAACGCCCGCAGGAACTCGTGCACCGGCTGCCCGGGCACGTTGTGGTGGATCAGCGCCTTGGGCAGCCGCTCGGCCAGGTCCGACGGCGTCCCGATGTCCGACACCCGGGCGGCCAGGGTCAGGGTGAGCGGACCGTCGGCGTCCAGCGCCACCCACGCCGAGCGCCGTCCCCACTCGTCGCAGGTGCCCTCCACGAGCAGCCCGCCGGGCGCCAGCGCGCGGCGCATCGTGTCCCAGGCGCGGGCCGCGGACTCCTCGTCGTACTGGCGCAGCACGTTGAAGGCGCGCACCAGGACCGGCTGCAGGCCGGCCAGCTCGAACCCGCCCACGCCGAAGTCGACCCGCGGCGGGTCCCGGTCCTCGGCCACGGCGGCGACCCGCTCGGGATCGATCTCCAGCCCGACGACCTCCAGGCCGTCGACCTCGGGCCCGAGCCGCTCCACCAGCTCCAGCGTGGTCACCGCCGAGGAGCCGTAGCCGAGGTCCACCACGAGCGGTCGGGCGGAGTCGCGCAGCCGGGGGACCTGGGTGGTCACGATCCACCGGTCGACGCGCCGCAGCCGGTTGGCGTTCGTGGTGCCGCGGGTGGGGAGGCCGAGCGCCCGGGCCCGTCCGGCGGCCAGTCGGGGGGCCTTCCGCTGCGGCTGCGGGGACAGCGAGGCCCGACGTTTGTGATCGTTGCCCGCCTCGCTCACCGGGCGTCAGGGTAGTCCCGGTTACCGTCGACCCGTGCAGGTGCGATCCGACGTCCGTCTCGCGGACCTCACCACCCTCGCCGTCGGCGGTCCCGCGGAGCGGCTGATCGAGGTGGAGACCGCTGCGGAACTGGTGACGGCGGTCCGCGACGCCGACGAGTCCGGCCGCCCCCTGCTGGTGCTCGGCGGCGGGTCCAACCTCATCGCCCCGGACGAGGGCTGGCCCGGGGACGTCGTCGCCGTGCGGTCCCGGGGGATCGAGCGGACGGGGAACTCCCTCACCGTCCAGGCGGGGGAGGACTGGGACCACCTGGTCGGCTACACCGTGGAGGCCGGGCTGGCCGGCATGGAGGCGCTGTCCGGCATCCCCGGCTCCACGGGTGCGACGCCGGTGCAGAACGTGGGCGCCTACGGCCAGGAGGTCGCCCAGACGATCACCGAGGTGCACGCCTACGACCGGCACGAGAAGACCCAGCGCGTGCTCTCCCCGGCCGACTGCGGTTTCGCCTACCGCGACAGCCGGCTCAAGCGCGAGCCCGGCCGCTTCGTCGTCCTCGAGGTGACCTTCGCGCTGCACCGGGGCGAGCTCTCCCGGCCGGTCGGCTACGCCGAGCTGGCGCGCAGCCTCGGCATCGAGGTGGGCGAGACGGCGCCGCTGGCCGCCGTCCGGGACGCGGTGCTGGCGCTGCGCCGCGGCAAGGGCATGGTCTGGGACCCGGCCGATCCCGACAGCCGCAGCGCCGGCTCGTTCTTCACCAACCCGATCGTGCCCGCGGAGCGCGCCGTCGAGGGCTGCCCGAGCTGGCCGGCCGGCGACGGGCGGGTCAAGCTCAGCGCCGCCTGGCTGGTGCAGCACGCCGGCTTCGGCCGCGGGACGCGCGACGGGCACGTCGGGACGTCGTCGCGGCACAGCCTGGCGCTGACCACCGAGGACGGCGCGACCGCCGCCGAGCTGCTCGCCTTCGCCGGGCGGATCGTTGCCACCGTCGAGGAGCGGTTCGGCGTCACTCTCGACCGCGAACCGACGGCGGTGCGGCCGTGACGACGGACGACGACCGCCAGACGCAGCTGCGCGCCCTGTACACGCTGCTCTCCGCGGCCCACCCCAGCCCCAGCGGGCAGGCGAGCGACGCGGAGTGGACCGCCTGGATGGACCGGACCGGTGCCGACGGCGATCTCGCGGGGCTGCTCCACTCCGCCGCGCACGGGGCCCGTTTCGACGGCGCCGAGCTCGCGCCCTACCGCGAGGCATCGGAGCGCTGCGGATCGCGGCTGGATCCCGCCGCCCTGGCAGAGGCGTACCGATTGCTCGCGGCGGAGTAGTTCAGCTCTCCCGCGCGACCTTGTGCTGGGCGGCCTGGGCGCGGGGGCGGACGACGAGCAGGTCCACGTTCACGTGGTGCGGGCGGGTGAGCGCCCAGGCGATGCAGTCGGCGACGTCCTCGGCCACCAGCGGCTCGCGCACACCCTGGTAGACCGCGTCGGCCTTGTCGGCGGAACCGAGCCGGTTCAGCGAGAACTCCTCGGTGCGCACCATCCCCGGCGCGATCTCGATGACCCGCACCGGCTCGCCGCAGAGCTCCAGCCGCAACGTCTCCGCCAGCGTGTGCACCCCGTGCTTGGCCGCGGTATAGGACGCCCCGCCCTCGTAGGAGGTGAGCCCGGCGGTCGAGCCGACGAACAGCACGTCACCCGCACCTGAGGCCCGCAGCGCGGGGAGCAGCGCCTTGGTCAGCCGCACCGTCCCGAGCACGTTCACCTCGTAGGTGCGCGCCCACGCGTCGAGGTCGGCATCGGCCACGGGGTTGGCGTCGAACGCCCCGCCGGCGTTGTTGACCAGCACGTCCACCCGGTCCAGCGCGGTCACGAACGCCGCGACCGACGCCGGGTCGGTCACGTCCAACGGCAGCGCCCGCGCCCCGACCGACGACGCCAGCTCCTCCAGCCGGTCGACCCGGCGGGCGCCGACGACGACGTCGAAACCCTCGGCCGCCAGCCGGGCAGCGGTCGCCGCGCCGATGCCGCTGGAGGCCCCGGTGACGACGGCGGTGCGCCCGCGACCGGGCAGCGGGCGGGACTCGGACGGGGTGGTCTCGGTGGGGTCGGGCATGCGGGCCATCCTCGCGCTGTTGCAGGATGGGAACCAGACGGGGGTGCCGCGGAGGCGCCCGGCCAGGAATCCGCACCAGCCGGTGCAGCGCAGAGCGGGAGGTCGCACGTGCCCGCTCGCCGCTTCCCGGGTCCGGGGCTGCCCCGGCGGGTGGCGACCCTCTCGGTGCACACCAGCCCCCTCGACCAGCCCGGCGCCGGCGACGCGGGCGGCATGAACGTCTACATCGTCGAGGTCTCCCGCCGGCTGGCCGCCCGCGGCATCGCCGTCGACGTCTTCACCCGCGCCACCTCCAGCGACCTCCCGCCGGTCGTCGAGATGAGCCCCGGTGTCACCGTGCGGCACGTCAGCGCCGGTCCGTTCGAGGGTCTGGGCAAGGAGGAACTGCCGGCCCAGCTGTGCGCGTTCACCGCCGCGGTGCTGCGCGAGGAGGCCCAGCACGAGCCGGGCTACTACGACGTCGTCCACTCCCACTACTGGCTCTCCGGCCAGGTCGGCTACCTCGCCCGGGACCGGTGGAGCGTGCCGCTGGTGCACACCGCGCACACCCTGGCCAAGGTCAAGAACGAGGCGCTGGCCGCCGGTGACCGTCCCGAGCCCCGATCCCGGGTGATCGGCGAGGAGCAGGTCGTCGCCGAGGCCGACCGGCTGGTCGCCAACACCGACGAGGAGGCCCGCCAGCTGGTGCGCCTCTACGGCGCGGACCCGGCCCGCACGCTCGTCGTCCCGCCCGGCGTCGACCTGGACCGGTTCGCCCCCGGCAGCCGGACGGCGGCCCGGCGTGCCGTCGGCGTCCCGGACGACGCCGTCGTGCTGCTCTTCGTCGGCCGCATCCAGCCGCTCAAGGCCCCCGACGTCCTGCTCGGCACGGCTGCCCGGATGCTCGCCGACGACCCGGCGCTGCGCGACCGGCTGCAGGTGCACGTCGTCGGCGCCCCCAGCGGCACCGGCCTGGACGCGCCCCGGCAGCTGGAGAAGCTGGCCGTCGAACTGGGCATCCCCGACATCGTCCGGTTCTCCCCGCCGCAGCCCCCGGAGCGGCTCGCCGACTTCTACCGCGCCGCCGACGTCACCGTGGTGCCCAGCCACAACGAGTCCTTCGGCCTGGTGGCGCTGGAGTCGCAGGCCTGCGGTACCCCCGTCGTCGCGGCCGCCGTGGGCGGGCTGCCGACGGCGGTCCGCGACGGCGTCTCCGGCGTCCTGGTCCCCGGCCACGACCCGGCCGACTACGCGGTCGCGGTGCGCGCCGTCCTGGCCCGCCGGGAGCTGCTGGCCGCCGGCGCCCGACGGCACGCCGGCCGCTTCTCCTGGGACCGCACCGTGGACGCGCTGGTGGACGGCTACGCCGCCGCGGCCCGTGACATGGCCGCCGCTCCGGTCCGGCGGGCCCGGCGGGGCGGTGCCCTGCGCTCGCTGCCCGGGATGTCGGTGGCCCGGTGAGCACGGTCGACGAGCTCGACGCCGTCATCGACCAGACGCTGCGCGACAGCGAGCTGGTGCACGAGCACCCGCGGCCGGGCACCTGGCTCGTCGACCTGCCGGGCACCAAGAAGCTCAAGACCGTCTGCGGGCTGATCGTGGGAGAGCACTCGCTGCGGGTGGAGGCGTTCGTCTGCCGCCAGCCGGACGAGAACCGCGAGCAGCTGTGGACCTACCTGTTGCAGCACAACGCGCGCATGTACGGCGTCAGCTACTCGATCGACTCCGTCGGCGACGTCTACCTGACCGGGCGGCTGCCGCACGCCGCCGTCACCCCCGATGAGCTCGACCGCCTCCTCGGCGCGGTGCTCAGCTACGCCGACGACCACTTCAACACCATGCTGGAGATCGGGTTCGGCACCGCCATCCGCCGCGAGTGGGAGTGGCGGGTCAAGCGCGGGGAGCCGCTGCGCAACCTCGAGGCCTTCGCGTCGTTCGCGGATCCCACCCGCCGGTCTTGAGGCCCGGGGTCGAGACCTCCCCCGGCTACTCCCGCCGCTGGTGGGTGCTGGCCACCATGACGGTCTGCCTGCTCGTGGTGATCATGGGCAACACGATCCTCAACGTCGCCATCCCGACTCTCCAGCGGGAGCTCGGCGCCACCCAGGGCGAGCTCCAGTGGGCGGTGGACTCCTACATCCTCGTGTTCGCCGGGCTGCTGTTCTCCTGGGGCGTCATCGGCGACCGGATCGGCCGCCGCCGGGTCCTGCTCATCGGGCTGGGCGTCTTCGCCGTCGGCTCGGTGCTGGCCGCCTTCAGCGACAGCCCGCTGGAGCTGATCGCCTGGCGTGCGGTCATGGGCGCCGGCGGTGCGGCGGTCCAGCCGACGACGCTCGCCGTCATCACCAACGTCTTCCCGCCGCACGAGCGCGGACGGGCCATCGGCGTCTGGGCGGGGACCGCGGGCATCGCCATCGCCGGCGGGCCGCTGGCCGGCGGGGCCGTCCTCGAGCACTTCTGGTGGGGGGCGGTCTTCCTCGTCGGCGTGCCGGTCGCCGTGCTCGGCCTGGTGGCCGTCTTCGCGGTCGTCCCCGAGTCGCGCGACCCCAGCCCCGGCCGGCTGGACGTCCCCGGTGTGCTGCTGTCGATCGTCGCCCTGGCGGGGCTCGTCTACGGGATCATCCGCGGTGGCAGCGGCGAGGGCTGGACGACGCCCGGCGTCCTGGTGCCGCTGCTGGGCGGGCTGATCCTGCTCGCGCTGTTCGTCTGGCTGCAGCGCCGTTCCGCCCATCCCGCGCTGGACGTCTCGCTGTTCCGCGACCCCGCCTTCTCGGCGGCCGCGGGCGCCCTCGGGCTGAACTTCTTCGCGCTGCTCGGCGCCACGTTCTACCTGGTGTTCTACCTGCAGGGTGTCCTCGGCTACAGCCCTCTGGAGAGCGGTGCCGCGCTCATCCCGGTAGCCCTCGGCATGGCGGTCATGGCGCCGCCGAGCTCCGGGCTGGCCGACCGGTTCGGCGCCAAGGCGGTCTGCGCGACCGGCTTCGCGCTCATCGCGCTGTCCTTCCTCGGGGTCCAGCTGCTCGGGCTGACCACCCCGCTGTGGCTGCTGGTCGGGGTCCTCGCCGTGCAGGGGATCGGCATGGGGGCGGTCATGGCGCCGGCCACCGAGTCGATCATGTCCGTCGTGCCCCGCGACAAGGCCGGCGCCGGCGCAGCGGTGAACAACTCGGTGCGCCAGGTGGGCGGGGCCCTCGGCGTGGCGATCCTGGGCTCGATCCTGACCGCCTCCTACGCCGCGCACCTCGGCGCGGCGGCCGACCGGCTCCCGCCGGAGGCGCGGGAGGAGGCCGCGCAGTCCATCGTCGCCACCCTCGAGGCCGTCCGCCGGGTGCAGGCCGACGGCGACCCGGAGGCGGTCGCGGCGGCCGCCGAGGTGGTCGGTCCGGCCCGCGAGGCCTTCGTCTCGGCCATGCACGTGACCGCGATCGGTACGGCGGCGGCCTCGATCGTGGCCGCCGGGGTGGTGCTGATCTGGCTGCCGGGCAGGCGCCGCGAGGTGTCCTCGGTCACGGAGTGACTCGATCGGGCAACGAAGAGTTGACGTCCGGCCCCTGCGATCGGCGATCCTTGCCGCGACGCAGGCGGGGCCTCCCGCGACACCGCGGAGGGAGTCCCCCGTGCCCGACCACGCCTCCGGCCCCCGGCCGGGACGCCGGGACCCCTTCGCGCCGCTCCTGCAGAACCCGCTGGCCGCGCTGCTGCGCGAGCACAACGACGCCGGCCAGGCCACGCACTCCGTTCCCACCGGCGGCGCGCCGCTGCCGGTGACCACGTACGCCGACGGCCGGGCGCGCATCAACCTCGGGACGGGCAACTACCTGGGTCTGGCCGGTGATCCCCGGGTGGTCGAGGCGGCGGTCGCGGCGCTGCGCCGCTACGGCACGAGCGCCTCGGGCAGCCGGGTGCTCAACGGCACCACCGCGCTGCACCTGGAGCTGGAGGGGGAGCTGGCCGACCACTACGGCACCGAGGCGGCGGTGCTCACCTCCTCGGGGGTGAACGCCAACCTCGCGCTGCTGTCCACCGTCTGCGGGCCGGACGACGTCCTGCTCGTCGACGCCCACGTGCACGCCAGCCTGCACGCCGCTGCCGCGGCGAGCCGGGGGTCTGTCGTCCGCTGGCGGCACAACGACCTGGACTCGCTGAGCACCCGGCTGGAGCGGTTGGACGCCCGCGCCGGGGCCGTGATCGTGGTCGACGGCGTCTACTCCATGACCGGCGAGCTCGCCCCGCTGGCCGAGATCGTCGCCCTCTGCCAGCGGCACTCGGTGCGGTTGGTCGTCGACGAGGCGCACGGACTCGGGGTGCTCGGCGCCGGGGGGCGTGGCGCGGCCGAGCAGGCCGGGGTGCTGGACCGGGTCGACGCGGTCACCGTCGCGCTCAGCAAGTCCCTGGCCAGCGTGGGCGGTGCGGTGATGACCTCGCGCGCGGCCGCCGACGGCATCCGCGCCGGCGCCGTGCCCTACGTCTTCAGCGCGGCCAACGACCCGGCCTCGGTGGCGGCCGCCCTCAGCGCGCTGCGCATCCTGCGCGCCGAGCCCGAGCGGATCGCCCGTCTGCAGCGCAACGGCGAGCTGCTGCGCACGGCGCTGGCCGAGGCCGGGGCGCCGGCGGTCCCCGGCCGCGGCGCGGTCCTCGCCGTCCCGACCGGCAGCGAGGAGGTGACCGCGACGGCCTGGCGGTACTGCTTCGACCACGGCGTCTACGCCAACGCGGTCGCCTACCCCGCCGTCCCGCGGGGGAGGGGCGTGCTGCGGCTGACCGTGATGGCCACGCACACCGAGGAGCAGCTGCGCGAGGCCGCGCAGGTCGTGGCGGCGGCGGTGCGCTGGGTGCGGGACGGGGAGCGGGAGCTGGCGCCGGCCTGACCCCGGCCCGGCGGTCGGCGCTGCCCGCTCCGGCGCCGTCCGGCAGGATGATCGCCGTGACGACCTCCCCGGGAACCCTGGTGCTGCTCCGCCACGGCGAGAGCGAGTGGAACAAGGCCAACCTCTTCACCGGCTGGGTGGACGTGCCGCTCACCGAGAAGGGGCGCGAGGAGGCCGCCCGCGGCGGCCGATTGATGGCCGAGCACGGGTTGCTGCCCGACGTCTCGCACACCTCGCTGCTCCGGCGGGCGATCATGACCGCCGAGCTGGCGCTGCACGAGGCCGACCGGCAGTGGATCCCCGTGATGCGCTCGTGGCGGCTCAACGAGCGGCACTACGGCGCGCTGCAGGGCAAGGACAAGGCCGCCACCCTCGCCGAGTACGGCGAGGAGCAGTTCATGACCTGGCGTCGCTCCTACGACACGCCACCGCCGCCGATCGAGGCGGGCAGCGAGTTCTCCCAGGACACCGACGCCCGGTACTCGTTCCTGCCGCCCGAGGCGCGGCCGGCCACCGAGTGCCTGGCGGACGTCGTCGTCCGGATGCTGCCGTACTGGTACGACGCGATCGTCCCGGACCTGCGCCAGGGCAAGACCGTCCTGGTGGCCGCCCACGGCAACAGCCTGCGCGCGCTGGTGAAGCACCTGGACGGCATGGGCGAGGACGAGGTGGTCGGGCTCAACATCCCGACCGGTGTCCCGCTGCGCTACGACCTCGACGCCGACCTGCGGCCCAGGAAGCCGGGCGGGGAGTACCTCGACCCCGAGGCCGCCGCGGCCGCCATCGAGGCCGTCAAGAACCAGGGCAAGTGAAAGGACCCCCTTGCCCCCCACCCCTCGCACGCTCGGGGCGGGGCCCTGCAAGGGGGCCTGCCGCCGTCAGGGGTGGCTGACCTCGGGCACGTGCCGCTCGCCGGTGACCAGGTAGACCACCCGGCGGGCGACGCCGACGGCGTGGTCGCCGAACCGCTCGTAGTAGCGGCCCAGCAGCGTGATGTCGATGGCCGTCTCGACGCCGTGCGGCCACTTGTCCGACAGCAGTTCCCGGAACAGCTCGCGGTGGATCGCGTCCATCGCGTCGTCGTCGGTCTCCAGCTCGCGGGCGGCCTCGACATCGCGGGTGGCGATCACGGTGCCGGCCTTGGCGATGAGCATCTCCGCGACGTGCCCGGCCTCGAGGAAGGCCGGCCGGACCTCCTGCGGCACGGCGTGCTCCGGGAACCGCATCCGCGCCACCTTCGAGATGTGCTCGCAGAGGTCGCCCATCCGCTCGAGGTCGCTCACCATCCGCATCGCGGTGGTGATGACCCGCAGGTCGCCGGCGACCGGCTGCTGGCGGGCGAGCAAGGTGAAGCAGCGCTGTTCGATGTTCTCGCGCATGGCGTCGATCTGCTCGTCGCCGGCGATCACCAGGTCGGCCAGGGCGACGTCGGCGTCGAGCAGCGCGGTGGTGGCCGTGGACATCGCCGAGCCCACCGCGTTCGCCATGCCCACCAGACAGGCGTTGATGTCGTCGAGTTCCTCGCGGTAGCTGTCGCGCACGGGTCGTCCTCTCGTCGTGGTTCCCCGGCGACGGTAGGCGCCACCGAGGGCGGGTCGCTCGCCGCCAGGTGAACGTCGACCCACTCAGCAGTGAACTCTGACCCGTCCGGGCGGTGAACCCGTGCCGCACGGCCGGGAAAGCGCCCGTGGACGCCTAGCATCTGGGCCGTGAGTCCACTGGTCGCCCTGGTGGTCGGCCTCGTCCTCGGTGGGGTGGTGGTCGCCACCGTCCTCATCCGCTCCCGCACCGATTCGGGTCCCTCCGCCGACGTCCCGGGCCTGACGCTGCCCGAGGCGGCGTTGGCCCGTCGGCTGGTCGACCTGATCGACCCGGCGATCGTCTTCGTGGGCACCGACGACGCGGTGCTGCTCGCCAACCCCGCCGCCCGGGCGCTCGGCATCGTGCGCGGTGACCGGCTGATCGTCGCCGAGCTGCTCGCCCTCGCCCGCGAGGTGCGGGCCGCCGGCAGCCGGCGTGGTGACATCCAGCTGCCCGGCGACCTGGTCGGCGCGGGTCCGCGCCTGGTCGGCGTGCACGGCGTGCGCCTGGACAGCGGGACGGTCCAGCGGCCGGGGCCGGTCGCCCTGCTCCTGCAGGACGTGACCGAGGCACGCCGGGTCGAGGCGGTGCGGCGCGACTTCGTGGCCAACGTCGGGCACGAGCTGAAGACCCCCGTCGGCGCCCTGGCGCTGCTGGCGGAGGCGATCGAGGGCGCCGCCGACGACCCGGAGGCGGTGCAGCGGTTCGCCGGTCGGATCGCGCACGAGGCCGATCGGCTGGGCCGGCTGGTCCGGGAGCTGATCGACCTCTCCAGGCTCCAGGGCGGCGAGCCGCTGCCGGAGCTGCTGCCGGTGGAGGTCGACCGCGTGCTGGCCGAGGCCGTGGACCGGACCCGCACCGCGGCCCGCGCCAAGAAGCTCGACATCGTCGTGGGCGGGCAGCCGGGTCTGCGCGTGCGCGGGGTGGAGAACCAGCTGGCCACCGCGGTCACCAACCTGCTGGCCAACGCCGTGGCCTACAGCGAGGGGGAGAGCCGGATCGCCGTCGCGGCCCGGTCGCGCTCGGGGTTCGCCGAGATCACCGTGACCGACAGCGGCATCGGCATCCCGCGCGCGGACCGGCACCGCATCTTCGAGCGCTTCTACCGCGTGGACCAGTCGCGGGCGAGCAGCACCGGTGGGACCGGCCTCGGGCTGGCCATCGTCAAGCACGTCGCGAGCAACCACGGTGGCTCGGTCACAGTCTGGAGCGAGGAGGGCCTGGGGTCGACCTTCACCCTGCGCATCCCGCTCGCCGAGCCCGCCGACCACCCCATGTCCCCACCGGCCGTCGTCCCCACCCCCCAGTCGAAGGAGTCCGAGCGTTCATGACCCGCGTGCTGGTCGTCGAGGACGAGGAGTCCTTCTCCGACGCCCTGTCCTACATGCTGCGCCGGGAGGGCTTCGAGACCGTCGTGGCCGCCACCGGCCCGGATGCGCTCGCCGAGTTCGACCGCGACGGCGCCGACATCGTGCTGCTGGACCTGATGCTGCCCGGGCTCTCGGGCACCGAGGTGTGCCGGGCGCTGCGCGCCCGGGGGAACGTGCCGATCATCATGCTGACCGCCAAGGACAGCGAGATCGACAAGGTCGTCGGCCTGGAGCTCGGCGCCGACGACTACGTGACCAAGCCCTACTCGGCCCGCGAGCTGGTCGCCCGGATCCGCGCGGTGCTGCGGCGGCGCGGCGAGGCGGCGGAGTCGGTGTCCGACGAAGGTGTGCTCACCGCCGGTCCGGTCCGGATGGATGTCGAGCGGCACGTGGTCGCCGTCGACGGGCAGCCGGTGGCCCTGCCGCTCAAGGAGTTCGACCTGCTGGAGTTCCTCATGCGGAACGCGGGCCGGGTGCTCACCCGCGCCCAGCTGATCGATCGCGTGTGGGGGTCGGACTACGTCGGCGACACCAAGACCCTGGACGTCCACGTGAAGCGGCTGCGCGCCAAGCTCGAGCCCGACCCCGCCAACCCGACCTACCTGCTGACGGTGCGGGGCCTGGGCTACAAGCTCGAGGCCTGAGGCAGGGCCCCCTGCTCCGCCGGGGGCCGGGGCAGGGGCAGGGTCGGCCGCCCCGACGGCTCAGTTCTTCAGGTCGTCGATCTTCTGCGAGGCCTCGGCCTTGGTGAGCTCGTCGGGGTCGACGTCCTCGTCGGTGTTGCGCGCGAGTGTCTCCAGGTAGCTCTTCTGCGCGCCGGTGGCCGGCTCGTCGCCGGTCACCCAGTCGGCCGGGTCCTTCTCCGCCGACGCGGCGGGCTGGCTGTTGGCGTTCGATTCGCTCATGTGTTCGAGCCTAGGCCGGGACCGGGTGCTGCGCACGGTGAGCGGGCGCGGCCGGCTGTGCCGCACGGGCGGCCCGGGTGGCCTCCCACCGACGGCCGGTCCGGTAGACGTGCACGGCTCCGCACGCGGGGCAGTCCACGTGCAGCGCCACGTGCGTCGGGTGGTTGACGACCGACCGGATCCGCCGGTCGGCGACCAGCTCGTCGGAGCGGGTGACGGGGCAGGTGATCAGCAGCATGCGATCAGCCTGGCCCTCGCCGGCTCCCGGGACGAGTGGCAGATGTGACCGCTATCGCGTCTTTTCTGCCATCATGCCGACATGAGCCTTCCCGACCCCCCGATCGTGGTCAGCGCCCTCGTCGCCGACGGCCTCGTCGGCAGTTTCGGCGTGGGGGTCGCCGCCGAGGTGTTCGGCTACGACCGCCGGCAGCTCGGCCTGCCGCGGTTCGACTTCGCGCTGGTCAGCGAGCAGCCCGGGCTGCTCCGCACCGACACGGGGATCGCGATCGCCGTCGAGCACGGCCTCGACCGGCTGGACCGCTCCGACATCGTCCTCATCACCGCGTGGGAGCTGTACGAGGAGGACCCGTCGGCAGCGCTGCTCGACGCCCTCCGCGCCGCCGCGGCGCGGGGCGCCGTCCTGGTCAGCCACTGCACCGGCGCCTTCGTGCTGGCGGCTGCCGGGCTGCTCGACGGCATGCGGGTCACCACCCACTGGAAGTACGCCGGGGAGCTCGCCGCCCGGTTCCCCCGGCTCGACGTCGACCCGTCGGTCCTCTACGTCGACAACGGGTCGATCATCACCGGGGCCGGGACGGCGGCCGGTGTGGACACCCTGCTGCACCTGCTCCGGCGGGAGTGGGGCGCCGCCGCGGCGAACGCCCTGGCCCGGGAGATGGTGGTGCCGCCGCACCGCGACGGCGGCCAGGCGCAGTTCGTCGACGCGCCCGTGCCCGCCTGCCAGGACGACCTGCTCGGGGTCGTCCTGGAGTGGGCCGGGCGCAACCTGGCCGAGGACATCTCGGTGGACGTGCTGGCCCGGCGTGCCCTCATGAGCCCGCGCAGCTTCGCCCGGCGGTTCAGGGCCACGACGGGCACCACGCCGCACGCCTGGCTGCTGGGCCAGCGGCTGGCCGCGGCCGAGGAACTGCTGGAGAACAGCGATGCCTCCGTCGAGGAGGTCGCGCGGCTGGTCGGCTTCGGCACCGCCGCCGGCCTGCGCGAGCAGTTCACCCGCCGGCGCGGCGTCTCCCCGAGGGCCTACCGCCGGACGTTCCGCGCCGGCCGGCCGGCGTCAGGTGCCAGGGCGGCGGCGGTGCAGCTCGACGGGCACCGGCCGGGGGCTCGCGGGATGGGGGGCGATCAGACCCTGGTCGAGGCGGAGTTCGGTCAGCCGGCGTAGCTCGGCGTAGGCGGCGTCCCCCAGCAGGGCGGTGAGCTCGGCGGCGTAGGTGTCCACCAGCGGCTCGGGCGCGACGTGCGCCGTGGGGGAGCCGGTGCACCACCAGTGCAGGTCGTGGCCGCCGGCACCCCAGCCCCGCCGGTCGAACTCGCCGATCGTGGACACCAGGACGCGCGTCCCGTCCGGCCGGTCCACGTGCTCCTGCTCCCGGCGCACCGGGAGCTGCCAGCACACGTCGGGCTTGGTGGTGAGCGGGTGCAGCCCGGTGCGCAGCGCCATGCGGTGCAGCGCGCAGCCGCCGCCGCCCGGGAACCCCGGCCGGTTGAGGAAGACGCATGCCCCGTCGACCACCCGCGTGCGCAGCGACCGGACACACGTCCCCTCGCCGGTGGGCTCGTCGTCGGCGGGGTCCTCCTCGGTCCACGCCCCACGGCCGACCGCGGCGAGCTGCCAGTCCTCGTCTCCGAGGTCGGCGACGGCGGCGGTCACCCGGTGCAAATCGTCCTCGTCGGTGAAGAAGGCCCCGTGGCTGCAGCAGCCGTCGTCCGGGCGCCCCTCTACCACGCCGGCGCAGCCGCGGCCGAACACGCAGGTCCACGCCGAGGCCAGCCAGGTCAGATCTGCGCGGACGACGTGCTCGGGGTCGGCCGGGTCGGGGAACTCCACCCACTCCCGCGGGAAGTCGAGGGGAACCTCCGGGGGCGGGGCGTCGGGCACCGCACCAGCGTAGAGAAGCACCCCCCTCCCCCTCGCGCCTCGCTCCGCTCGCCGCGAGCCTCTGGAGGGGGCCGTCGGGCAGACTGGGCGCATGCGACTCGGGGTGCTGGACGTCGGCTCGAACACCGTGCACCTCCTCGTGGTGGACGCCCACCGCGGCGCACACCCCACACCGATGCACGACGACAGGTCCGTGCTGCGGCTGGCCGAGCACGTCGGGCCGGACGACGTGCTGTCCAGGGCGGGGGAGAAGGCGCTCCTGCGCGCGGTCCAGGACGCCTGCGAGCAGGCCGAGGCGCAGGGGTGCGACGAGTTCATGGCCCTGGTGACCTCCGCGATCCGCGAGGCGGCCAACGGGCTGGAGGTGCTGGAGCGGATCCGCGAGCGCACCGGCGTCCAGCTCGAGGTGCTGACCGGCGAGGACGAGGCGCGGCTGACCTTCCTCGCCGTCCGCCGCTGGTTCGGGTGGAGCGCGGGGCGGCTGATGGTCCTCGACATCGGCGGGGGCTCCCTGGAGCTGGCCGCCGGGATCGACGAGGACCCGGAGGTGGCGCTGTCGCTGCCGCTGGGTGCCGGCCGGATGACGCGCCGCTTCCTGCCGGAGGCGCGGGACGGGGGCCGGCCGGACCTCACCGCCCTGGACGCGCTCGCCGCGCACGCCGCCGACCTGCTCGCGCCCGCCGCCGAGAAGATCACCGCCGTCGGGCCGCCCGACCTCGTGGTGGCCACGAGCAAGACGTTCCGCACGCTCGCCCGCCTCGCCGGGGCCGCGCCGTCCTCGGCCGGGCTGCGGGCGCACCGCGAGCTGACGGCCACCGGGCTGGGGCAGCTGGTGGGCTTCGTGTCGCGCATCGAGTCCGCCGCGCTGGCCGAGCTGCCGGGTGTCTCGTCCGACCGCGCGCACCAGGTTCCCGCTGGAGCGGTCGTCGCTGCCGCAACTCTGCGTGCGCTGGACGTACCGTGCGTGCGGATCTGTCCGTGGGCGCTGCGCGAAGGTGTCATCCTGCGCAGGCTGGACTCGATGGGAGGGGCGTGATGGCCGAACCGGACTGGAACCCGGACACGGGAGGGCGGTCGCTCGCCGAGATCCTCCGCGAGGCCGACATCGAGTCCGCGGCCCGGCAGCAGGCCCGCCGTCGCCGCCTCGAGGACGACGACGACACCGGTATCCGTCAGCGGCGGGCCGACGACGCGGCCGCCGACCGCGGTGGATTCGGGCGGCGGCGCAGCGACCTGCTCGCCGAGTCCCCGCCGCCCGGGGGCCGCGCGGCCCGGCCGGTGCAGCGCGGCACGGCCGGCTCG
>NZ_POQT01000034.1 GCF_002938435.1 Blastococcus saxobsidens | reverse complement strand
TGGGCGACGGTGAGCGCTCCGCCGGGAACGCGCACGCGGGCCAGCCCGCCGTCGGCCGCCGCGTGGGTCTGCAGCGCGCCCGGGCACGCGTCGGCGCGCTCGCGGGCCGGCGGCGGGACGGTCATGTCGGGCAAGGCTACTTCGGCAGCGCGGGCCCGCCGGGCTGCTCGTCGAAGGACATCCACACCCGCCGGCGGTCGGCGCGGCGGGTGTGCGCCGCCATGGCCGCCACCCGGCGCCGCTGGTCGGCGGTGGCGACGTGCTGCACGACCGCCACCTCCGCCTCCCGCATCGCCCGCTCCGCCGCGAACTCCTCCGGCGTCGACGGGTACTCGGTGGCCAGGTCGTCGTCCTGCTCCTGCGCGGTGGTCCGCGCGTAGGGGCTGTCGGGCGGCAGGTTCCCGCTCACCCGGCCGTAGGTGCCCAGGACGAGCAGCACCAGCCCGGCGACGACGGAGAAGACGACGTTCGGGAAGCGGAACGCCAGGATGTTCAGGTCGGTGTTGAGCACCGCCAGGTTGGCCAGCGCGGACACCAGGAACAGCACCCCGACGACGATCATGACCGTCGACGCGATGCGTGGTCCGCGCAGCGCCGCCGCGACGAGGACGGCAGCCGTCACGACGGAGGTGGTCGACAGCAGGCCGTTGGAGGAGAGACCGGCGATCCGCTCGCCTTCCGTCGAGAAGAAGTCCAGTCCGTCGAGGAACCCGAGGATGCCGAACGTGGCGATCACCGCCGCGACGGCGAGCGCTCCGAGGCGGTGCACGGCCCCGACCCGGCCCCCGACGCGGCGCCCGGGGACATCGGGGTCGGCGCCCTCGCGCCGGGGAGCCGGCGCCGGCTCCGTGAGTCCGGCGCGGCGGAAGAGGTGCGGAAGCAGAGCCATGGGAACTCCCTCGGGCGAGCCGATCGACACCCCTCCTTCAGCGCCGCGCGTCCATCCGGATGCGGCGCCGTGTGCCCGGGCGAGTCGGTGCCGGTCGGCTAGTAGCGTTCGGGCCACATCACGGCAGTGCAGCGAGGAAGCCGGTGCGATCCCGGCGCGGTCCCGCCACTGTGATCCCGGGCGACCGGGTCAGCCAGACACTCCGGCTGCCGTGCCTGACCACGACCCGGGGCGCGGATCCCGAGGGAGGCGGCGCCGCCGTGTTCACCCTGCTCTCCACCAGCGACACCGACCTGCTGTCGGCCCGCGGGAGCGCCGCGCAGTGGCGGCTGGGGAACCCGTCCCGGCTGGACGGCCCCGGCATCGCCGCGCTCACCGAGGGCAGCGAGCTGGTGGTGGTCCGGATCCTCGGCGTCCGCCGCCAGTACGAGGAGCTGCTCGCCCCGCTGCTGGCCGGCCCCGCGCCGGTCGTCGTCCTCGGCGGGGAGCAGGTGCCCGACGCCGAGCTGATGGAGCTGTCGACGGTGCCGATGGGCGTGGCCACCGAGGCGCACGGCTACCTGGCGCAGGGCGGCCCGGACAACCTCACCCAGCTGCACCGCTTCCTGTCCGACACCGTGCTGCTCACCGGCGAGGGGTTCGAGCCGCCGGCGGTCGCACCCGACTGGGGCGTCCTGGAGCGGACGCCGCGCACCACGGAGGGGCCGGTCGTCGCCGTCCTCTACTACCGGGCGCACCACCTGGCCGGGAACACCGCGTTCGTCGACGCCCTCTGCGCCGCGATCGAGGACGCCGGTGGCCGGGCGCTACCGGTCTTCACCTCCTCCCTGCGCACCGTCGGCCCGGAGCTGCTGGGCACGCTGGGCACCGCCGACGCCCTCGTCGTCACCGTCCTGGCGGCCGGCGGTTCCCGCCCGGCCACCGCGCAGGCGGGCGGGGACGACGGCGCGTGGGACGTCGGCGCGCTCGCCGAGCTCGACGTGCCGGTGATCCAGGGGCTGTGCCTCACGCGTTCCCGCGCCGACTGGCTGGCCGACGACGACGGCCTGTCACCGCTGGACGTCGGCAACCAGGTGGCCATCCCGGAGTTCGACGGTCGGCTGATCAGCGTGCCGTTCTCCTTCAAGGAGACCGACGAGGACGGGCTGACCTCCTACGTCCCCGACCCGGAGCGGGCCGCCCGGGTCGCCGGCACCGCCGTCGCGCACGCACGGCTGCGGCACACCCCACCCGCCGAGCGTCGGATCGTCGTCATGCTCAGCGCCTACCCGACCAAGCACGCCCGGATCGGCAACGCCGTCGGCCTGGACACCCCGGCGTCGGTGGTGCGGCTGCTGGCCGCCATGCAGGGCGCCGGCTACGACATCGGCCCCTTCGACGGCCCCGACGCGCTGCCCGGCGTCGCCGACCTCGACGGCGACGCGCTGGTGCACGCGCTGATCGCCGCCGGCGGGCAGGACGAGAACTGGCTGACCGAGGAGCAGCTGTCGGGCAACCCGGTCCGGATCCCGGCGGCCGAGTACCGCAGGCACTTCGACAGCCTCCCGGCCGACCTCCGCGAGGCGATGGTCGAGCACTGGGGCGAGGCCCCCGGCTCGCTGTTCGTGGACGGCGACGACATCGTCTTCGCCGCGCTGCGTTCGGGCAACGTCGTGGTGATGGTGCAGCCGCCCCGCGGCTTCGGGGAGAACCCGATCGCGATCTACCACGATCCCGACCTCCCGCCGTCCCACCACTACCTGGCCGCGTACTGGTGGCTGCGCTCGGTGTTCGGCGCGCACGCGCTCGTGCACGTCGGCAAGCACGGGAACATGGAGTGGCTGCCCGGCAAGACCGTGGGGCTGTCGGCCTCCTGCGGCCCGGACGCCGCGATCGGCGACCTGCCGCTGGTCTACCCGTTCCTCGTCAACGACCCGGGCGAGGGCAGCCAGGCCAAGCGCCGCGCGCACGCCACGCTGATCGACCACATGGTGCCGCCGATGGCGCGCGCCGACTCCTACGGCGACATCGCCCGGCTGGAGCAGCTGCTCGACGAGCACGCCAACGTCGCGGCCATGGATCCGGCGAAGCTGCCGGCGGTCCGGGCGCAGATCTGGACGCTGCTGCAGGCCGCCAAGCTCGACCACGACCTCGGCCTCAACGAGCGGCCCGAGGACGACCACTTCGACGAGATGATCCTGCACGTCGACGGGTGGCTCTGCGAGATCAAGGACTCCCAGATCCGTGACGGGCTGCACGTGCTCGGCACCCCGCCGTCCGGGCAGAACCGGGTCGACCTGGTCGTGGCCATGCTGCGCGCCCGCCAGATCTGGGGCGGGTCGGTCGCCCTGCCCGGCCTGCGCGAGGCGCTGGGCCTGGTCGAGGACGGCACCGCGGGCCTCAAGGCCACCGACGCCGTCGAGGAGCTGGCCGATGCGCTGGTCTCCCGTATGGAGGAGCGCGGCTGGACCGCCGAGGTCGTCGACGACGTCGTCCGCGAGGTGCTCGACCGCGACGACGCGCAGGTGGCCGCCGTCCTGCGCTTCGCCGTCGACGAGGTGGTGCCCCGGCTGGCCCGCACCACCGACGAGCTGGACGCCACCCTCCATGCCCTGGACGGCGGGTACGTGCCGGCCGGGCCCTCCGGGTCCCCGCTGCGCGGCCTGGTCAACGTCCTGCCGACCGGCCGCAACTTCTACTCCGTGGACCCGCGCGCGGTGCCCTCCCGGCTGGCGTGGGAGACCGGCCAGGCGATGGCCGAGTCGCTGGTCGAGCGGTACCTGGCCGACACCGGGGAGCACCCCCGCTCGGTCGGGCTGTCGGTGTGGGGCACCTCGGCGATGCGCACCTCCGGTGACGACGTCGCGGAGGTGCTGGCGCTGCTCGGCGTCCGCCCGGTGTGGGACGAGGCCTCCCGGCGGGTGACCGGCCTCGAACCCGTCCCGCTCGACGAGCTGGGCCGGCCGCGGATCGACGTCACCGTGCGGATCTCCGGCTTCTTCCGGGACGCGTTCCCGCACGTGGTCACCATGCTCGACGACGCCGTGACGCTGGTCGCCGGCCTGGACGAGCCGGCGGAGCTCAACTTCGTCAAGGCGCACGTCGACGTCGACGTCGCCGGGCACGGAGACCGCCGGCGGGCTACCACCCGGGTGTTCGGCTCCAAGCCCGGCGCCTACGGGGCCGGGCTGCTGTCCCTGATCGACTCCCGCAACTGGCGCGGCGACGCCGACCTGGCAGAGGTCTACGCGGTGTGGGGCGGCTACGCCTACGGCCGCGACCTCGACGGGGTGCAGGCCCGACCGGACATGGAGGCGGCCTACCGGCGGATCGCGGTCGCGGCCAAGAACGTCGACACCCGCGAGCACGACATCGCCGACTCCGACGACTACTTCCAGTACCACGGCGGCATGGTGGCGACCGTCCGCGCGCTCACCGGGACGGCTCCCGCCGCCTACATCGGCGACTCGACGCGGCCCGAGCAGGTGCGCACCCGCTCGCTGACCGAGGAGACCGCGCGCGTCTTCCGCGCCCGCGTCGTCAACCCGAAGTGGCTGGCCGCCATGCGCCGGCACGGCTACAAGGGCGCGTTCGAGCTGGCCGCCACCGTCGACTACCTGTTCGGCTACGACGCCACCACCGGCGTGGTCGCCGACTGGATGTACGAGAAGCTCACCCAGACCTACGTGCTGGACCCGGAGAACCGGGAGTTCCTGGAGACGAGCAACCCCTGGGCGCTGCACGGCATCGCCGAGCGGCTGCTCGAGGCGGTGGACCGGAAGATGTGGGCCGAGCCCGACCCGGCGCTGCTGGCGCAGTTGCAGCAGGCCTACCTCGACACCGAGGGCGACCTGGAGGGCGGGGAGACCCCGGCGTCCACCGGCGCGGGTCGCGAATGACCGTTCCGGGTACGGAGCGCGGCGGGGTCGGTCCGCGATGGTCTGCCGTCGGGGCTCTTCCCGGACGGTGACCCGCTTGGTCCGTCCCGGGTGTCAGCCAGGCGGCGCGGATACCCGGTGGCCGGGGATGTGCGCCCGCGGACCCGCCCGGCGGAGGTGCGTGTACCGGTCCGGGCGCGGGGTAGGTCGCGTGCGATCGATCGTCGAGACCAGGCGGTCCTCCTACTCCCACCCGTCCCTGAGCAGAGGAGCGCACCCGTGGCCCTGGACTACCCGACCCTGCCCGGCGACATCGATCACCTCATCGCCGACGACCACGCGATCGTCGAGCGGCAGTTCCAGCACCTGGAGGCCGGGCGCGGCAACCGGCGGGTGCTGGTGGACCAGATCTCGCTGGAGCTGGCGCTGCACGCGTTCGCCGAGGAGACGGTGCTCTACCCGATCTGGACCGAGATCGGCATGCAGGACGAGCACGACGACGCCGAGCACGAGCACCAGCGGATCAAGGAGCTGCTCGTCACCCTCGGCCGGACCGAGCCGGGCCAGCCGGAGTTCGAGCAGGCGCTGACCGAACTGATCGGCCTCGTCCGCCACCACGTGGACGACGAGGAGAAGGAGGAACTGCCGGAGTTCCGCCGCAAGGCCGGCCCGGAGCGGATGGCGCAGCTCGGCAAGGAGTTCCTCGCCGCCAAGCGCACGGCACCCACCCGACCGCACCCGAACGCCCCCGACGAGGGCCTGGCCGAGCGGATCGCCGGCATGCTCGCCAAGCCGCTGGACCACGTCCGCGACCTGCTGTCCGGCAAGCAGAAGGAGGCGGCCACCGACGCCTCGGGTCTGCTGAACCCGCAGGCGCAGGCCATCGTCGACGCGCACTCCTCGCTCGGGCCGCTGCCGTTCGAGATCCTGACCCCCGAGCAGGCCCGCAAGCAGCCGGGGCCGAAGGAAGCGGTCGAGAAGGTCATGGCCGAACGCGGGCTGGAGGGCCCGGAGCCGGTCGGCTCGGTCGAGGACCTGGACATCCCCGACGGCGCCGGCGGCACGCAGCGGCTGCGCGTCTACAAGCCGGTCGACGCCGGAACTGCGCCCCTGCCGGTGATCGTCTGGATCCACGGCGGCGGCTGGGTGCTGTTCGACATCGACGACCACTACGACGCCTCGTGCCGCGGCCTGACGAACAAGACCGGCGCGATCGTCGTCACGCCGGACTACCGGCGGGCGCCCGAGGCGGTCTTCCCGGCGTCGCACGACGACGTCCTCACCGCCTGGCACTACGTGAAGCAGAACGCGGCCTCCTTCGGCGGCGACGCCTCCCGGGTCGCCATCGGCGGGGAGTCCGTCGGCGGGAACATGGCCGCGGCGACGTGCCTGCAGCTGGCCGCCAACGGCCAGCCGCTGCCGCTGGCGCAGGTGTGCGTGTACCCGCTGACCACCGGCGAGCAGTTCGGCGAGTCGATGGTCGACGCCGCCGACGGCCGGCCGCTCAACCGGGCGCTGCTGAGCTGGATGGCCATGCACGCCTTCGAAGGGAAGCCGGACGCGGCCCAGGACCCGCGCATCGACCTCCTCGGCTGGACCACCGAGCAGCTGGCGCAGATGCCGCCGACGCTGGTCGTCACCGACGAGCGCGACGTGCTCCGCAGCCAGGGCGAGCAGTTCGCGCGCGACCTCGAGGCAGCGGGCGTCGCCACCACGCACCGCCACTACGCCGGCGTCATGCACGAGTTCTTCGGCGCCGCCGCGGTGCTGGACGAGGCGGAGCAGGCGCAGCAGGAGGCCGCCGCGCACGTCACCCGGGCCTTCGACGCGGCACGCGTGGGCGGCGGGTCGCTGTGACCGCGGCACTGCGGCTGACGGTGGAGGAGACCCTCGGCGAGCTGGAGGTCGTGCACCAGTTCGCCGGGGCGATGCCGACCGGGGGTGACCGTGTCGCACGGCGGGCGGGTCTTCGTCTGCTACCCGAAGTGGGGCGACGACGTCGGCTTCACGGTGGGGGAGCTGCGCGACGGGCAGGAGGTCGCCTACCCCTCCCAGGAGCTCAACGACAACCGCGGGGACGCCGACGCCGAGCGGCTGGTCTCGGTGCAGAGCGTCGTCGTCGACCCGGCCGACCGGCTCTGGCTCCTGGACACCGGCAGCCCGATGTTCCAGCCGACCGAGCACGGCGGGCCCAAGCTGGTGTGCGTCGACCTGACCACCGACCGGGTCGTGCGCACGATCCTGTTCCCGACCGACGTGGCGCTGCCGACCACCTACCTCAACGACGTGCGGTTCGACCTGCGCCGGGGTGAGGAAGGCTGCGCATTCATCACCGACTCCTCCGACCAGGGACCGAACGGGATCATCGTGGTCGATCTCGCCTCCGGGGAGAGCTGGCGCCGGCTGCACGAGCACCCGAGCACGAAGGCCACCCTGCCGCCGGACCTGCGCATGGTGGTCGAGGGCCAGGAGTTCGTCGAACGCGCGGAGGACGGCTCCACCTCGCCTGTCCGCATGGGTGCCGACGGGATCGCCATCGCCGCCGACGGCAGTCGGCTGTACTACTGCCCCCTGGCCGGCCGCCGCTGGTACAGCGTCGCGGTCGACGCGCTGGTCGACCGGGCGCAGGACGAGGACGCGGTGGCCGCGACCGTGCGGGACGAGGGTGACAAGGGCTGCGTCAGCGACGGACTGGAGACCGATGACCGGGGCCGGCTCTACGTGACCGACGGGGAGCACGACGCGATCCACCGGCGGCTGCCCGACCGCAGCTGGGAGACCGTGGTCCATGACCCCCGGCTGCTCTGGCCGGACACCCTGTCGGTCGCCGCGGACGGCCACCTGTACGTGACGGCCAACCAGCTGTACCGGCAGGACAAGTACCGCGGGGGAGAGGACCAGCGGCGCACGCCGTACGTGCTGTTCCGCACCCGCATCGGCGCCGGGCCGGTCCGGCTGCGGTGAGGCGAGGGGCGATCCGCGCGTGTAGCGGCTCGCCCCTGCGGGCATCCCCCTCGGGGCCGATCGGGCCCGCGACGACGATCCAGAGGGCAGGGCAGCGTGACCATCGCCGAGCACGGGAGCGTGGTCCTCGGCGACCGCTACGAGCTCCAGGACCTGATCGCCACCGGCGGGATGGGGCAGGTCTGGCGGGGGCGCGACCTCCGCCTGGACCGGGCCGTGGCCGTCAAGGTGCTCCGCAGCGAGTACGCCGACGACCCCGGCTTCGCCGCCCGTTTCCGGGCCGAGGCCACGCATGCCGCGGCCCTCAGCCACCCCAACATCGCGGCGGTCCACGACTACGGCGAATCCACCGTGGAGAGCACCGGCGAGCACATCGCCTACCTGGTCATGGAGCTCGTGGACGGCGATCCGCTCTCCGCGCTGCTCAGCCAGGACGGTCCGCTGGACCCCGACACCGCGATGTCGGTGCTCCGGCAGGCCGCCGCCGCGCTCGCCGAGGCGCACCGTGCGGGCCTGGTGCACCGGGACGTGAAGCCGGCGAACATCCTGGTCCGCCCGGACGGCCGGGTGAAGCTGACCGACTTCGGCATCGCGTGGTCGGCGGCCAGCGTGCCGCTGACCCAGGCCGGCCAGGTGATCGGCACCCCGCAGTACATGTCCCCGGAGCAGGCGTCGGGGGAGAAGCCCCGTCCGGCCAGCGACGTCTACGCGCTCGGCCTGGTCGGCTACGAGGCGCTCACCGGCAGCCCCGCCTTCGACGGGGACAACCCGGTGACCATCGCGCTCAAGCAGGTGCAGCAGGAGCCCGCGCCGATGTCCCCCGACGTGCCCGAGGACGTGCGCAGCCTCATCGACGCAGCGCTCACCAAGGACCCGGACGACCGGATCCCCGACGGGAACGCCTTCCTCGCCGCCATCGACGAGACGCTGGACCACCGGGGCACGGACGACGGGCGGAGCACCCGCATCCTCCCCGTCGCGGCCCCGCGTACGCGCCCGGACGCCGCCGTGCCGGTCGTACCGGCCCCCTCCGTCGCGACGACCGCCCGGACGCCGGCGGCCGCGACGCCGACCGTCGGGGCGGCAGCGGCTCCCGCCGGGTCGGTGGTCACCGCTCCGGCCCCGGTCGAGCGCCGGAGGGCGGGGGCGAAGACCCTGCTGGTGGTGAGCACGGTCCTCGCGGTGCTGCTCGGTGCCGCGGTCACCGGGAGTGCCCTGGGGTTCTTCTCCGGGGAGGGGGCACCCACCGGGGCGGCCGAGGCGGCCGAGGCGGCCGACACGGTGCCCGGCTCGATCGTGCTGACCGCGGAGGACCACGTGGGTCGCCCGGCCGACGACGTCGAGGCGGACCTGCGGGCGCTCGGGCTGACGGTCGAGCGCCGGGACCGGGTCACGGCCGAGCAGCCGCCCGGAGCCGTCGTCGCCCTCGACCCGGTGGGCCGACCGCTGGCCGCCGGCGACGAGGTGCGCCTGGACGTCGCGGTGGCGCCGCCGGCACCTTCGTCCGAGGCCGTGGTCCCGGCGCCCGCCCCGGCCCCTGCCGGGTCCGGCGACCAGGACGGCGCCCCGGCGGGGTCCGCGGACCCCGCCCAGGAGGGTGCCGCCGGCACGGGGAACGGCACCGGAGGGACGCCCGCCGGTGCGGGTGTGGCCGACGGCACCGGCGCTGACCAGGAGGCCGGGACACCGTCGGAGCCGGCGGCGGCGACCGAGCCCAGCGCGGGCCCGAGCGACGGCGTCGGCGAGAGCACCGACCCGGCGACCGAGAGCACCGCTCCGGGGACGGAGCCGGAAACCACGCCGTCACCGACCTCACCCGAGGGGACCGACGAGGCGACCCCGTCGGCTCCTGCCGGCGGCGAGGAGGACGCAGCGGCCACGGAAAGCGGCGCCCCCGCGTCCTCACCGACGGCGGAGGAGGAGACAGCAGCCGGGCCCGACCCGAGCGGCACCTCCTGAAGTCCCCGGCACCGTGCGGCGGCTCGCTGCCCGCGGCCGAGGCTCGACCGACCGGGGCGGGCATCGTCCTGCGTGCGGCCGGGCTCCGACCTCCGGTCAGCCGGCCAGGGGCCGGGCCAGCGAGACGCCGAAGTCGCCGTCGGGATCGGTCCACCAGTGGGTCAGGACCAGCCCTGCGGCCGCGAGCTCGCCGGCCACCCGCGCACGCCGGAACTTCGCCGACACCTCGGTCCGCATCTCCTCACCCGCCGCGAAGGCGACGTCGAGGTCGAGCTCAGCGACCCGCACCCGCTGGTCGATGCGCGAGCGGAGCCGCATCTCGATCCACTCCTGCTGGGCGTCCCAGACGGCGACGTGGTCGAAGGCCTCCGGGTCGAAGTCGGCACCGAGCTCACGGTTCAGCACGGACAGGACGTTGCGGTTGAACGCGGCGGTCACCCCGGCCGCGTCGTCGTAGGCGCGCACCAG
This sequence comes from Blastococcus saxobsidens, assembly GCF_002938435.1. Lineage (GTDB taxonomy): Bacteria > Actinomycetota > Actinomycetes > Mycobacteriales > Geodermatophilaceae > Blastococcus > Blastococcus saxobsidens. The sequence continues at coordinate 38,771 of NZ_POQT01000034.1, read as the reverse complement.
CCGCTCCGGAGCCTTCACCAGGTCGGTGCCCAGCAGGAACGAGTCGCCGGGGGACAGGGTGGCGGCCAGCTCGGCGAGGAACGCCGCGCGCTCCCCGGGCTCCAGGTTGCCGATGGTGGACCCCAGGAAGGCGACCATCCGGCGGCCCTCGCGCGGCAACTCACCCAGGTGCTGGGTGAAGTCGCCGACGACAGCGGCCACCTCGACACCCGGGTACTCGGCGGTGATCGCCGCCCCGGCCGCACGCAGCACCGACGGGTCGACGTCGCAGGCGACGAACCGGCGCAGCGTGCCGGCGTCCCGCAACGCGTCGAGCAGGAGCCGGGTCTTCTCCGACGTGCCGCTGCCCAGCTCCACCAGCACATCGGCGCCGGACGCCGCGGCGATCTCCGGAGCCCGCGCCGACAGCACCGCCCGTTCGGCGCGGGTGGGGTAGTACTCCGGCAGCCGGGTGATCTCGTCGAACAGCAGGCTGCCCCGCTCGTCGTAGAACCAGCGGGGTGGCAGCCACTTCGGGAAGGCGGTCAGCCCGGCGAGGGCGTCGGCGCGCAGCGCGGCGGACGCGTCCGCGGGCGTGAGGTGGCTGGTGAGGGAGAGGGTCATACGGGTTCCCGTCGGTCGAGGGGGGTGAGGGAGACGCCGTCGGGCGTCACTTCCACGAGGTGCCGGTCGGGGACGTCCGACCACGCCGGGTCGTCGTCCCAGGGCTCGCTGGCCAGCGCCGTACCGTCCGGCGTCACCAGGACCGACAGCGTGTCGCCCCAGGTGGTGGCCAGCAGCCGTGTGCCGTCCGCGGCGAGCAGGTTGAGCCGGGCGGCCGGGTCGCGGGCCCCGACCTCGCGGACGACGTCGCCGAGGGTGTCGAGCCCGCGGTCGAACACCAGGGCGGCCAGCAGGGCGCTGTCGACGGTCGACTCGGCAGTGCGCGCCGGCGGGAGGGCCGCGCGGGCGACCCGGCCGTTGTGCGAGAGGAGCACCCGGCCGTCGGTGAACGGGGCGACGGCGGACTCCTCCAGCGGCATGCCGACGGTGGCCGAGCGGACCGCCGCCACGACGCAGCCCGATCGCAGCACCGGGGCCACCGAGGCGAACGAGGGGTCACCCCACATCGGCCGGGACGAGCGCCACCGGACCGGACCGTCGTGCCCCGGCGCCCAGAAGCCGACCCCCCACCCGTCGGCGTTGATCGTCCCGTGGCGCTGCCGCCGGGGTGCCCACGACTGGACCAGCAGGGACGACGGCGGCTCGAGGACGAGGTCGGCCAGCGACCGCGGCCGCCCGAGCCAGGCGAGGTGACGGCACACGATCAGGCGTCCCAGGCCAGCCGGATGCCGCTGAAGATCTGCCGGCGGATCGGATGGTCCCAGTTGCGGAAGCTGGGCCGCAGGATCGACGGCGCCACCGACCACGCCCCGCCGCGCAGCACCCGGTAATCGCCGCCGAAGAACGGGGCGGAGTAGTCGGCGTAGAGCATCGGGCGGAATCCGGGCCACGGCACGAACGGCGAGGAGGTCCATTCCCAGACGTCGCCCATCAGCTGCTCCACCCCGTAGGCGGACGCGCCGGCCGGGTAGGCACCCACCGGCGCCGGGCGCAGCGCGGTCCCGCCGAGGTTCGCCACCCCCGGCGTCGGGTCGGCCTCGCCCCAGGGGAACCGCCGGCGGCGGCCGGCTGCCGGGTCCCAGGTAGCGGCCTTCTCCCACTCGAGCTCCGTGGGCAGCCGCGCACCCGCCCATGCGGCGTACGCCTCTGCCTCGAAGAAGGTGACGTGCTGGACCGGTTCGTCCGGCGGCAGGTCCTCGACCGTGCCGAACCGGGTGCGGGTGCCGTCGGCCGCCCAGAAGTGCGGCCGCTCCAGGCCCGCGGCGATCCGGTGCTCCCAGCCGCGGGTCGACCACCACCGGGGAGTCCGGTAACCGCCGTCGGCGACGAAGGCGGCGTACTCGGCGTTGGTCACCGGCACGCGACCGATGCGGAAGGCCGGCAGCTCGACCCGGTGGGCCGGTCGCTCGTTGTCCAGCGAGAACGGCTCGGTGGTCGCGTCGACGCCGAGCACGAACGGCCCGCCCGGCACCAGCACCGAGGTGCCGGCCAGCCCGGGGCGTCCGGGCGGCAGCGGCTCGCCGGTCCCCAGCAACGGCGGCCCGGGGCGCAGCGCGAGCGCCTGCAGCATCGTCTCGTCGTGCTGCTGCTCGTGGCTGACCACCATGGCGAAGTCGAAGGGGTCGTCGTCGGGCCCCAGGCCCTCCAGCCGGTCGAGCACCCGCCCGCGCACCTCGTGGCAGAACGAGCGCGCCTCCACCGGCGGGAGCAGCGGCAGCCTTGCCCGACCGGCCCGCGGATGGGTGAAGGCGTCGTAGAGCGACTCGACGTCCGGCGGCAGCAGCCCCTGCCGCCGGGGGTCGCCCGCCCGGAGCAGCCACAGGTCCTCCTGCTGGCCGATGTGCGCCAGGTCCCACACCAGGGGGCTCAGCAGTGGGGTGTGCTGCCGCAGCAGCACCGGGTCGTCGTGGTCGGTGAGCAGCAGGGTGCGGGCGCGGGCCGCCTCGAGCTCATCGGCGAGGCGTTCGCGCACGGACGGCGACGGAGAGGTCACCGGTCTCCTCCCGGGAGGTCGGTGGCCGCGGCGAGCACGGCCAGGGGATCGGATCCGCCCGCCCGCGCGAGCACCGCGTCGCCCGGGCTGTGCCCGCGCGACACCAGGTCGGCCAGCAGGCAGACCTCCGGCCGGAGGTCTGCGTGCACGGTGTCGACCGCGGCCGCCAGGCAGGCGACGGCCGCGGTGCGCAGCGCACGGTCGGCCAGCCCGATGCGTGCGGCGTCCACCCAGCGGCCCTCGACCGGGGCGCAGGCGTCGGCGGCGCGGTCCGCTGCGGCCGGGTCGTCGAGGAGGGTCGCGGTGACCGCGGCGAGCGCCGGCCACCACGGCTCGGGCGCGGCGTCCAGGTAGCGGAGCTCCAGGTAGCCGCGCGGCCGCACCGGAGGGAACAGCGTGGTCAGGTGGTAGTCCAGGTCGGCCACGGTGGGGGAGCGGCCGGCCAGCAGGGTGGTCCCGGTGAGCCACTCGGCCATCGGCGTCCTGGTGCGCACGGCCTCGGCGGCCCCGGTCGCCGGATCGCGCACCAGCATCACGGGCGCAGCGAGCGCGTACGTGGCCCAGTCCGCCGCCGGGTCGTTCCCCGTCAGTGCCGGGGCGCACCGTGACCGGTCCAGCTCGGCCCAGATGTGCTGCCGTCCGGAACGCCATGCGGCCGGGTGCCCACCCAGCAGCGGCGAGCAGGCCGACACCGCGACCAGCACCGGCCCGAGCCGGTGGGCCTGCGCCATCCGGGGCGCCCAGTGCGGCGCCGGTCCGGCCTCCAGGTTCACCTGCAGTGCCGCCGTCGACGTCATCATCCGGATGCCGGCCTCCTGGCAGCCGACCGCTGCGAAGTGCTGCTCCATCGCCGCGTACCGGCCGGCGGGGCTGAGCCGCAGCGGCGGTCGCAGCGGATCGGTGCCCAGCACCGACATCCCCAGCCCGGCGCGGCTCAGGACGCCGGCGAGCGCGACCCGGTCGCTGCGCAGCCCGGCCACGGCGGCTGCGGCGTCGGCGGCGGGTGGGGAGGAGAGCTCGACCTGGCCACCCGGCTCGAGGGTGACCCGGCTGCCCTCCGGCAGCGGTTCGAGCTCCGCGACGAGCCCGGTCACCCGCTCCCAGGGCACGCGGGAGCCGGGACGGTCGAGGTCGACCAGGTGGCTCTCCAGCTCGAGGCCGACCCGACCGATCGGGCCGGCCCGGAACGCGGTGCCGGCGATGTGCTCGACGGCCTCGTCCAGGCCGACGACGGACGACGGTGCGACGGTCACGGCGGTCACGACGACCACCCCCTCCAGGTCCGGACCGGTCGGTGACGACCGCGGGTCGGTGCGGGGGCGACTCGGTCGTCGCCGTCCACGTGCAGCTCTCATGATCCCGGTCCACGCGAGAACGGCAACCCGGTCTCGCGAGCACCTCGGACGGTGTTCGGAGCAGAGGCCTCCGGCGGATGTGCCGGTCGGAGACCCGCCCGGGGCTGGCACACTGCGGCGATGCGCGAGCTCCGGCATTCCGGGTCGGTCACCGTCCACGCGGCAGCCGAGGCCCTGTACGACCTGGTCTCCGACGTGACCCGCACCGGGGAGTGGAGCCCGGTGTGCGCGACCTGCTGGTGGGACGAGGGGGCGTCCGGGCAGGTGGGCGACTGGTTCACCGGGCGCAACGTCACCCCGGCCCGCACGTGGGAGACCCGCTCGCAGGTGGTGGCGGCCGACCGCGGCCGCGAGTTCGGCTTCGTCGTGGGCGGGTCCCTCGTGCGCTGGGGCTTCACCTTCGCCCCCGTGGACGGCGGCACCGAGCTGACCGAGGAGTGGGAGTTCCTCCCCGCCGGGCAGGCGTTCTTCGCCGAGCGCTACGGCGACGCCGCCGACGAGCAGATCGACGAGCGGACGCGGGCCGCGCACGAGGGCATCCCGTTGACCCTGGCCGCGATCAAGCGGATCGCCGAGTCCGGCTGAGCCGCCGGCGACGGGTCAGTGGTTCCCGGTGGTCGCCCGCAGGTGGCCCAGGACGACGGGGTCGAGGCGGCCGTCGTGCCAGCGCTCCTCGAAGTTCTCCCGGCCCATCCAGTCGTACAGGTCGCGCCGGACGTCGCCGGTCGCGTAGCCGGTGACCGCCAGCCGCTCGCGCAGCTCGACGACCAGGACGTCGTCGTAGTCGAGCAGTTCCCCGTCCGGGGTGCTGCCGAAGTAGAGGTCGTGCAGGTCGAGCATCCGGGCGAGCTCGCCGATCGGCTCGGGCGAGTCGTCGCTGCGCAGGTCGACGAGGACGTCGCCCAGCCCGCCGTAGCCGGCACCGGCCGACACCACCAGGACCGCGGCGGCCTGCTTGCCGTGCGGATCGCCCCCGGCGTCCTGCCCCGCGGCGAGGCAGGCGACCAGCCGGCGGGCGAGCGAGGGCTCGCCGGCGGTGGCCAGCCAGCGGTCGACCATCGCGTCGACCACCTCCGGGCCGGCGAGCAGGTTGCCCTGCGCGGCGAAGGAGCCCTCCGGGCCCTCGCCCGTGCGCCCACCGGCCCACGGCTGCGCGCGCTCGCCGGTGAAGGTCGCGGCCGCGCCGCCGCGGTCGACGACGCCGGCCTGGCGCTGGTCGCGTTGCGGGTCGTCGGCGAAGAACCGGGTGAGCAGCTCCGTGGCGCCCACGCCCGCGCGCAGCAGCTCGATGCCCCGGGTCCGGAGCTCGAGGTTCACGTGCGCCTGGGTGGCGAGCGCGCCGGCGTCGGCCGCCGCGGCCGGGACGTAGGCCCCCGCGGCCAGGAACTTGCTGGCGACGGCGACGCCGAGCGCGGTCCTCTCCGGTGAGCGTCCGACGATGGAGAAGGTCACCGCCGGACCCTAGCCAGCCGGGTCGGCGTCGGACCGGGCACTCCGGCCGCGCAGCACCCCGGAGACCAGCACCGCGACGACGCCGGCGGCGACCACGGTCAGCAGCCCGGTGCGCAGCCCGGCCTGGTCGGCGATCACGCCCACCAGCGGCGGGGAGGCCAGCAGGCCAACCCGTAGCAGCCAGTTGATCATCGACAGGCCGGCGCCCGGGGGAAGCCCCGGCAGCGCGTCGGCCGCGGCGTAGGCGGCCGGCACGAGCGTGGCGGCGCCGAGGCCCGCGACGGCCAGCCCCGCCAGGGTCGCCGGCACCGACGGGAAGGCCAGCGCCGCCCCCATGCCCAGGGCGATGAGGGCGCCACCGGTGCGGGCCACGGTGCGCTGGCCGAACCGGTCGACGACGCGGTCGCCGGTCAGCCGGCCGACGGTCATGGCCGTCTGCAGGGCCACCAGGCCGAGGCCCGCGACGGCGGGGCCGGCGCCGAGGTCGCCGCGCAGGTAGATCGCGCTCCACGACGCCCCGGCGTCCTCGACGAAGACACCCGCGGCCGCCAGCAGACCGAGGGCGGCCAGCACCAGCATCGAGCGCAGCCGCACCCGGGAGCGCCCCGGATTACCAGCGGCGGACCCGGGCGCCTCCGGCGTGCGGTCGTCCTCGTCCGCGCCGGGCAGCCTGGCCCGGCCGGCGATGACGGCCAGCACGGCGAAGACGCCGCCGACCACGCCGAGGTGCCAGGGCAGCGGCACGGCCAGCCCGGCCGCCGCCGAGCCGATCAGCGCTCCGGAGACGGCGCCGATGCTCCAGATGCCGTGGAAGGCGTTGAAGATCGACCGGTCGTAGCGCCGCTGCACCCGCAGGCCGTGCGCGTTCTGCGCCACGTCGACCAGCGCGTCGACCGCGCCGGCGAGGAAGAGCACCGCGGCCAGCACGCCCCAGGACGGCGCGAACGCCACCCCCGTCATCGCGACGGCCAGCACCACCAGCCCGTAGGCGGCCAAGGGGCCGGAGCCGAGCCGGCGGATGAGCGGCGCCGACCACAGGGTGGCCGCCAGCGCGCCCACGGGGCCGGCCGCCAGCGCGGTGCCCAGGCTGGCGTTGCTGAGGTCGAGGGCGTCCTTGATCTCCGGCAGCCGGGGCAGCACGTTGGTGTAGAGGACGGCGTTGACGAAGAACCAGGTGCCGACGGCGGCACGGGCGGCCCGCGGCGGGGCCGCGGCCGGGGGAGCGGACGGCACGGCCCGATCCTGTCAGGTGCGCGGGGCACGCGAGCGGGCGAGCCGGACGACCGCCGGGATGCGGGGGCGTGCGGTCAGCCGATGCCGGCGAGGACGGCCGCCGCTGCCCGCTGCTGCGTCCCTGGGTGCAAATGGTCCACCGGTGGCAGGTGCTGCGCGTCGTCGCGGGGCCGGCGCCGGTCGTCCTCCTGACCGATCCGTGGACCGGTGCCGGCTGGCGGGCCGCGGTCCTGCGTGCCGCCGCGCGGGCCGGCCGGTCGGTGCGCGTGGTGCTGCTGGACGTGCCCGCCGAGGTGGCCGAGCGCGGTCAGCGGGAGCGCGTCGCGGCGCTGGGCGACCGGCCGGACGGCGGCGACGTGCGGGTCGTGGACCGGGCGGCAGCCGACCGGCTGGACCTGGCCGTCGTCCTCGGCCCGTGGGCCCGCTGAGCAGAGCGCCGGGTGGGCGGGCGGCTCAGCCCTCGGACGTCAGTCCTCCGCTATCCAGACGGCGGTGTTCGCCGGCAGCGCCAGCGTCTGCGCCGTCTGGGCCACCTGCGGGGCCGAGCAGAGCAGCACGGTGCCCGGCGTCCGGAGGATCACCGTGTGCTCGCCCATGTTGACCACGCAGCGCACCGACCGGCCGTCCGCCGTCGAGCGGACGGTCAGCAGGCCGCCCCGGCGGGTGATCGACGCCTCGCCGGAGCCCAGCGCGGGGTGCTCGGCCCGCATGGCCAGCGCCCGGCGGTAGAGCCGCAGCATCGAGCGGTCGTCGCGGGCCTGCCGGGAGACGGCGTAGCGGCGCCAGGTCGAGGGGATCGGCAGCCAGGGCGCGGCCGCCCCGGCGGGGGAGAAGCCCACCCCGGGGGCGCCGTTCCACGGCATGGGGACCCGGCAGCCGTCGCGGCCGGCGCGGGCGCCGCCGCTGCGGTGGAAGATCGGGTCCCGCCTGGCCTCGTCCGGGACGTCGGCCTGCGGCAGGCCCAGCTCGTCGCCGGCGTAGATGTAGGGGGAGCCCGGGAGGCTCAGCATCAACAGCGCCGCCGCGCGGGCCCGCGCCTCGCCGACCTCGCCACCGCCGAAGCGGGTGACCTTGCGGTCCTTGTCGTGGTTGCCCAGCACCCAGGACACCGGCGCGCCCACGGCCCCGAACGCGTCCAGCGCGCTGCGGACGCCGTCGGCGAACGATTCGGCCGACCAGCCGGACTTGAGCAGCCGGAAGCAGAAGGACTGGTGCAGCTCGTCGGGCCGCGAGTAGAGGGCGACCTCCTCCGGGTCGGCGAGGCACACCTCGCCCACCAGCATCGTGTCGGGGTACTCGTCGCAGACCGACCGCCAGCGGCGCCAGACGTCGTGCACCTCGGGCTGGTTCCAGGTCATCGCCTGCTCCGGGCCGTGGCCGAAGAGCGTGGGGGAGTAGGCGCCGGGGTTGTCGCGCAGCTCGGCGTCCTTGTACAGGCCGTAGGCGACGTCCACGCGGAAGCCGCTCACGCCGCGGTCGAGCCAGAACCGCAGGGTCTGCTCGAAGTCCTCGGCGACGGCCGGGTCGCGCCAGTTGAGGTCGGGCTGCTCCGGGGCGAACAGGTGCAGGTACCAGCGGCCGTCGGGGGTCCGCGACCACGCCGGCCCGCCGAAGAGCGACTGCCAGTTGTTCGGCGGCTCCTCCGACGCGGGGGCGAAGTGGTACCGCGAGGCCTCGGGGGAGTCGGGGTCGGCCTGCGCCGCCTGGAACCACGGGTGCTGGTCGGAGGTGTGGTTCGGGACGATGTCCAGCACCACCCGCAGGCCCAGCGCGCGGGCGTCCTCGACGAGCGCCTCGAGGTCGGAGACGTCGCCGTACTCGGGGTCGACGGCGCGGTAGTCGCTGATGTCGTAGCCGCCGTCGGCACCGCCCGAGGGGTAGTGCGGGTTGATCCAGAGGGCGTCGACCCCCAGCCAGCTGAGGTAGGGCAACCGGGAGCGGAGCCCCGCCAGGTCACCGATCCCGTCGCCGTTCCCGTCGGCGAACGAGCGCAGGTAGACCTGGTAGACCACCGCCGTCCGCCACCAGGGGGACGCCGACTGGGCCGCGACCTCGTGCTGGGTCGCGGTCCGCACCGTTGCGAGCCGCACTGCCATGCGACCTCCATCGGCAGGTCCGTGCGCGGACGTGAGCACTCCTGGGCGCCGAGTGACCCCTGGGGCGCACCGTGACCTGCTCGTGAGGAAGCCCCGCTCCCTTCCGGGGGATGTCGCACAGGTCAGGATGGCCGCATGGCAGCGGACGGTGCACGCACCCACGACCTGGTCGTCTACGGAGCCACCGGCTTCGTCGGGCGACTCCTCGCCCGCTATCTGGCCGGGCACGCCCCGGAGGGGGTGCGGATCGCGCTCGCCGGGCGGTCCCGCGCCCGGCTCGAGGAGGTGCGGGCCGGACTGCCCGCGGCCGGCCGGGACTGGGCCCTCGTCGAGGCCGACTCCACCGACCCCGACTCGCTGCGCGCGCTCGCCGAGAGCACCCGGGTGCTGGCCACCACGGTCGGCCCGTACGCCCGGTACGGCCTGCCGGTGGTCGAGGCGTGCGCGCGGGCCGGCACGCACTACGCCGACCTCACCGGTGAGGTGCTGTTCGTCCGTGACGCCGGCGAGCGCTGCGACGCCGTCGCCCGGGAGACCGGCGCCCGCCTCGTGCACGCCTGCGGCTACGACTCGATCCCCTCGGACCTGAGCGTCCTCCTGCTCGCCCGGCGCGCCGAGGCCGACGGGGCCGGCGGGTTGCGCGACGTGCAGCTGGTGGCCAGCGCCCGCGGCGGTTTCAGCGGCGGCACCATCGACTCGTTGCGCGCGCAGCTGGAGGCGCTCCAGGAGGACCCAGCGCTGCACCGCGTGCTGGGCGACCCGTTCGCGCTGAGCCCGGACCGGGCGGCGGAGCCGGGCACGCGCCAGCCGCGGGACGCGGGCCTGCCCACGCGCACCCCGGACGGCCGGTGGACGGCACCTTTCGTGATGGCGCAGTTCAACACCCGCATCGTGCGGCGCAGCAATGCGCTGCAGGGCTGGGCCTACGGGCCGGGCCTGAGCTACGGGGAGGTCATGGGCACCGGCCGCGGGCCGCTGGGTGCCCTGACCGCGGGTGGGATCACGGCGGGGCTGCTCGGCGCCGTGTCGGCCATGGGCTGGGCGCCGACCCGCGGCCTGCTGGACCGGGTGCTGCCGGCCCCCGGCACGGGCCCGGGCGAGGCGGCGCGGGAGAAGGGCTGGTTCCGGATGGTGGTCGACGCCACCACCGAGGACGGCAGTCGCTACCGGGCGACGGCCGCCGGCAGGGGCGACCCCGGGTACGCCGCCACCGCTGTGATGCTGGGTGAGGCCGCTCTCGCGCTCGCCCTGGACGACGACCGGCTGCCCGGGCGGACGGGCTCGCTCACCCCGGCCACGGCCCTGGGCGAGGTGCTCGTCGAGCGGCTGCGCGCCGCCGGGCACACCTACGAGGTGACGGCGGTCTGAGCCGCGGGCGACCGGGCCGCGAGCCGGCCCGGTCGCCCGCGGTCAGCTCGCCGGCCGGGCGCTGGTGCCCGCCGTCACGCCGTCGGCCGGGCCCCCGGCCGGGGGGTCCTCCGCGGTGGTGTTGGCCTCGAAGGTCGTCGACCGGTCCGGCCCGCCCTCCGGGGCGGCCCGCTGGGCCGGGGGACGGACCGCCGTCGGGAGGGCGGCCGGATCCGCCCGGCCCCACTCCGACTCGACGTCGCTGAGCAGCGCCTCGAGGTAGGAGCGCAGCTGCGTGCGGCAGGCCTGGCCGAAGGCCTTGAGGTAGGCCACCTGCTCCTCGAGCTCGGCCACGCTGCGCCCGCCGCGGTCGGGGCCGGCGGGTGCCGGCCCGGTCAGCCGGGCGGCGGCCTCCTGGGCGGCCTGGATGATCGCCCCGGCGTTCTCCCGCGCCAGCCGCACGGCCTCCTCGTACTCGGCGCGGGCCTCCCCGGTGACCTGGCGGCTGAACTGCTCCGCCTCGGCCACGTAGTTGTCGGCCGTCTGCTGGGCGCTGGCCAGGATGCGCACCGCCTGCTCGCTGGGGGGCTCGTGGGCCGGCACACCGTTGAGCTGGGCCTGCAGCGTGCGCACCTGCTCGCGCAGCTGGGCCTTCTCCCCGATGTGGCGGGCCAGCTCCTCGGCGGCCCGGTGCACCACCCGGTCGACCTCGGTGTCGACGTAGCCCGGGTGCAGCATCGAGGCGCGCGAGAAGCGCACCTGCTGCAGGTCGGCGGGGCTGAGCCCCCGCTCGGCGTTCCCGAAGCTGTTCGCTGCGCTGCTCATTCGGTCACCTCTCCGTCAACACTGGGCCCCGGTCGGCTGGGGGCGAAGACCTCGCTGGACATGCGCTGCGGCGGGACGCCGTGCTCCCGCAGCCGCGCCACCGTCTCCTCGACCATCGGTCCAGGGCCGGCGACGCAGACCTCCCGGCTGGTCCAGGGGCCGGCGCGGAGCACGACGTCGGCGATCCCGCCCTGCGCGAGGTCCGACGTCGGGTCGTCGGACACCGCGAGGGTGACGGTCAGCCACGGGTTCTCCTGCGCCAGGCGTTCCAGGTCGGCCCGGTCGTGCACCTGCTCCGCGGTGCGGAACCCGGCGAACAGGTCCACCCGGCGCGGCGGTCCGTGCCGGGCCACCTGGTCGACCATCGCCTTGAGCGGTGCCACGCCCATCCCGCCGGCGACCAGCAGCAGGTCCCGGTCGGACTCCCCGTCGAGCGCGAGGTGCCCGATCGGCGGCCCCAGCCGGAGCACGTCGCCCACGCCGATGCTGCGCACCAGCGCGGAGCTGACCGGGCCGCCGTCGCGCGCCTTGACGTGCAGCTCGATCAGCCCGTCGGGCCGCGGGGCGTTGGCGGGGGAGTAGTACCGCCACAGCCGTGGGCGCAGCTCGGTCTCCAGGGACAGCGACTGGCCGGCCAGGTAGTCGTAGCGGGCCCGCGGCCGGATCCGCAGGACGGCGACGTCCAGGGTGCGGCGCTCGTGGCCGACGACGTCGGCGTCCCACCACGCCGGTTGCCCCGCCGCCTCCTCCGCCCCCTGGAGCATCACCGTGGCCACGACGTCGTAGGCCTCGGCCCAGCTCTTGGCCAGCTCCGGCGACCAGTCCGGGTCGAAGTGCTCCAAGGTGGCCAGCAGGCTGGCGCCGGCGGCCGGGTAGTGCGCCGGCAGCACCCCGAACTTGAGGTGGTCCCGGCCCAGCTGGCGCAGGATCGGCACCAGCGCGTCGAGGTCGTCGACGCGGGTCACGACGTCACCGAGGGCGGTGAAGAACCGGTCCCGCTGGTGGGCCATCGAGACGGGGAACATCTCTCGGGTCTCGGGGTGGCTGAGGAACAGGTGCGAGTAGAAGTACAGCGGCGCCTCGTCGCCGGTGGCCGCGGCCTTGGCGAAGTTGGCCCGCATCGCGGGGATGTCCACGGGGGTCTCCTCGGGTCGGTGCGCCGTCAGCCGACCGCGGCGGCGTGCCGGCCGGTGCGCTCGGAGGCTCCCGGGCTCTCCTCGGTGGCGAGGTCGGCCTGCCAGAGGTCGGGGCCGAACACCTCGTACTGGATGTCGCGCGCGGGAACGCCCCGGTCGAGCAGGGCGCTGCGCACGGCCTTCATGAACGGCAGCGGACCGCAGAGGTAGAAGACGGCGCCCTCCGGCACGTCGACGGCGTCGAGGTCCATCGCCCCGGCGCGCACCTCGACGGGCAGGCCGCTCCGGGCGCCCCGCTCGAACCAGACGTGCGCGGTGCCACCGGGCAGCGTGCGCAGGTCCTGGAGCACCTGGTCCCGCAGCGCGAAGGAGTCCTCGTCGGCGTCGGCGTGCAGCAGCGTGACCGGCAGGCGCGAGCCCGCGGTGGCCAGGTGGGACAGCATGCCGGCCATCGGGGTGATGCCGATCCCGGCGCTGGCGAAGACGACCGGGCGCCCGGAGTCGTCCAGCACGACGTCACCGAACGGGACCGACAGCGTGAGCCGGTCGCCCACCTGCACCCGGTCGCAGAGGTGGTTGGAGACCTCGCCGTCCGGCTTGCCGTTCCCGTGCACCCGCTTGACGGAGAACTGGCGGTGCTCCCCGTCGTCGGCGCGGGTGAGGCTGTACTGGCGGGGCTGCCGGGCGCCGTCGGGCATGGGCACCTGGACCGTCACGTACTGGCCGGGCAGCGAGCTCTTCACCAGGCGGTCGTCGACCTTGCGCATCCGGAAGGTGACGACGTCGGCGGTCTCCTGGACCTTCTCGGCCACCTCCCACTCGCGCCAGACCGTCTCCGGGCGTACGCCGCGGGCGCTGTAGAGACCACGCTCCTGGTTGATCAGGGCGTAGGCCATCAGCCAGTAGACCTCGTCCCAGGCGGCGGCCACCTCCGGGGTGACGGCGTCGCCGAGCACGTCGACGATCGCCCAGAAGAGGTTGTCGTGGACGACGTCGTACTGGGCCGGGGTGATGCCGAGCGAGGCGTGCTTGTGCGCGATGCGCGACAGCAGGTGCTCGGGGAGCTGCTCGGGCACCTTGAGCAGGGAGGACGCGAAGACGGCCACCGAGCCGGCGAGCGCCATCTGCTGGGTCCGCTCCGCCTGGTTGCCGCGGTTGAACACCCCGTCGAACAGCTCCGGGTGTTCCCCGAAGAGGTGTGCGTAGAACCGGGTGGCGATCTCCTCGATGTTGTCCGCCACCACCGGCAGCGTCGCCTCGATGACGGGACGGGATCGGTCAGAGAGCACGTGTCCTCCTTGCCAGTCGACTTGCCCCCCGCTGGCGCGGTCACGTTCCGCTGATCGACCGCTACCCGAACATCCGAGATCGACCCGTCCGGATCTCGCCGGGCGTGTCGCGGCGTCCCCACCGGACGGCGAAGATGGTCGACGCCCGTTCAGCGCCCGGGCCGCGTCGGGAGGGCCGGATCGCGGCGGAACTGGTTGAATGCTTGACGACCTGTGCGGTCGTCGTCCGTCCGGTCGGCGTCGTTCCCGGACCCTGGGAGGAACCCATGCACCTCGGCGTGGACAGCTTCGTGGCGGCGGTGACCGATCCGGTCTCCGGTCGGCAGATCGGCCCGGAGGAGCGCATGAGCGACCTCCTCGAGGAGATCGCGCTCGCCGACGAAGTGGGGCTGTACTCCTTCGGGATCGGCGAGCACCACCGCAGCGAGTACTACGACTCCGCGCCGCCGGTCATCCTCGCCGCCGCGGCCGCCCGCACCTCCCGCATCCGGCTCGGCAGCGCGGTCACCGTGCTCAGCGCCGCCGACCCGGTGCGGGTCTTCCAGCAGTTCGCGACGCTGGACCTCATCTCCCAGGGGCGCATCGACCTGGTGGTCGGCCGCGGGTCCTTCACCGAGGCGTTCCCGCTGTTCGGGCTCAGCCTCGGCGACTACGACGAGCTGTTCACCGAGAAGCTGGACCTCCTGCTGCGCATCCGGGAGTCCGAGAGCGTGACGTGGTCGGGCAAGCACCGGCCGCCGCTCACCGGGCAGGGCGTCTATCCGAGGCCGCTGCAGGACCCGCTGCCGATCTGGGTGGGCGTCGGCGGGACGCCGGAGTCCTTCGCGCGCGCCGGGCTGCTCGGGCTGCCCCTGATGGTGGCGATCATCGGCGGGGAGCCGCGGCAGTTCGCGCCGCTGATCGACCTGTACCGGCGGGCCGGGGCGCACGCCGGGCACGCGCCGGAGAAGCTCCAGGTGGGGCTGCACGTGTTCGGGTTCGTCGCGGAGAGCACGCAGGCCGCGGCGGACACGATCTACCCGGGCTGGCACGAGATGTTCACCAAGGTCTCGCGGGAGCGTGGCTTCGCCGCGCCGACGCGCACCCAGTTCGACGCGACCAGCGGTCCGGACGGCGCCTTCTTCATGGGCGACCCCGAGACGGTGGCCGAGAAGCTGGTGCGGATCTCCGGTCAGCTCGGCGGTGTGGACCGGGTGGCGCTGCAGATGACGAACCCGCGCCTGGCGCACGCCGACCTGCTGCGCGGCATCGAGCTGCTCGGGACCGAGGTGGCCCCGCGCGTGGCGGTCGCGACGGACTAGGGCGCGCCGGCCAGCAGCGCCTGCACCGCCTCGAGGGTGTCGGCCTCGGCCGGGGTCTTGTCCGGCCGGTAGCGGAGCACGCGGGCGAACCGCAACGCCACGCCGCCGGGGTAGCGCGGGCTGCGCTGGGCGCCGTCCACGGCGATCTCGACGACGAGACCCGGCTCCAGGAGCACGCCCCAGGGCGTCTCCTCCCGCGCGTGCCCGGGGAAGGTGCGGGTCTGCCAGTCGAGCAGCTCGTCGGTCATGCCCTTGAAGGTCTTGCCGACCATGATCGGCTCGCCGCCGTCGGGATCGCGGGCGCCGAGGTGGATGTTCGACAGTTTCCCGGTGCGGCGTCCGTAGCCCCACTCCGCGCCGAGGACCACGAGGTCGAGCGTGTGCACCGGCTTGACCTTCTGCCACGCTTTGCCGCGCCGGCCGGCGGCGTAGGGGGCCGTGAGGTTCTTGACGACGACGCCCTCGTGCCCGCCGTCCAGCGCTGCCTCGAGGACCTGGGCAGCCTGGTCGGCGTCCGGCCGGCGGATGCCGGGCATGCGCAGCGGGGCGTGGTCCTCGTCGGCGAGCAGGCCGGCCAGCGCGTCGAGGCGGACGTCCAGCGGCTCGTCGAGCAGGTCGCGGCCGTCGAGGTGCAGCAGGTCGAAGAAGAACGGGCTCAGCAGCACCCCGGCGTCGGCGTCTTCGTCCGCACCGGTGCTGCCGAAGCGGCTCATCGTGTCCTGGAAGGCCCGCGGCCGGCCGTCGTCGTCCAGGGCGAGCGTCTCGCCGTCGAGGACCGCCGTGCGGCAGGGAAGCGCCCGCACGCGGTCGACCAGCTCCGGCACCCCGCCGGTCACCTCGCGCAGCGTGCGGGTCCAGACGCGCACCTCCTCGCCGTCCCGGTGCACCTGGATGCGGGCGCCGTCGAGCTTGAACTCCACGGTGACGTCGGGGCCGAGGGCGGCGAGTGCGGCGTTGAGCGAGGAGCCGGGGCTGGCCAGCATGGGCCGCACCGGGCGGCCCACCCGCAGGCCGACGGCGGCCAGGGCCTCGGCGCCGCCGGAGAGGGCGGTCGCGGCGGTGGCCGGGAGGCTGCCGGAGAGCATGAAGGCCCGCCGGACCTCAGGGGCGGGGATGCCGGATGCCGTGGCCACCGCCTCCAGCACGACGCCTTCCAGCGCGCCCTGCCGGAGCTCGCCGGTGATGAGCCGGACGAGGAACCGCTGCTCCTCTGTGGAGGCCCGCGCGAGGACGTCGCGCAGGAGCATCTCCCGGCGTCCGGACGACCCTGTTCCAGCACTGCCGGCGAGTTCCTCGAAGGTCGCGTCGACGGCGGCCACGGTCAGCGTCGACTCCGTGGCGGCGCCGCCGGTGAGGGAGGCGAGCGACCGCCAGCCCACTCCGAGCCGCCGTTGCAGGGTCTCGCCCGAGAGCCACGCGGTGATCGCCGGCACCTCGCGGGCGTCCGCCCGGCACAGGGCCTCGGCGATGAGCTGCGCCTTGGCGGTGCGGCCGCGGGCGGCCGTCACCGCAGCGGACGCGGCGACGACCTCGGCGAGCAGCATCCCGCCATCGTGGCAGGCGGTAGCGACGTGCGAGCGCGGTCAGCCTGCTCGTGACCTCGTGGTCCGGTCGGGGATGCGGGGCAGGACCAGGATCTCGGTCCCGTCGGGGCGCCAGGTGCGCCACCGGCCGTCGGTTTGTCGTTCCACCCGGAAGCCGTGGTGGACCTTGCTGTGGTGGCGTTCGCACAACAGGGCGGAGTTCTCGAGGTTGGTCTGGCCGCCGTCGATCCAGTGCACGAGGTGGTGGACGTCGCACCAGTGGGCGGGGGCGTCGCAGCCGGCGCTCTGCACACTCAACTACGCCACAGCCGCGGTCGCGGTAGTCGATGGCGCGGCGCAGCTGGGGCGGGGAGACCCGCTGGCGGCGGCCGTAGTCCAGGACTTCACCGTCGGGGCCGATGACGATGCGGTTGATGCCGCCGTCGCAGGCCAGCCAGCGGGCCCGGGCGGCGGAGATCAGGGTGCCGAAGCTCGTCTGGGCGGCGCTGGGGCCGGTGGCGGGGTCGACCAGGTCTTGCAGGTCCACGCGGACCATGACGTGGGGTTTCTGGGTGCGCAGGATCGGCAGGTTGCCGGAGGCTAGTGCGTTGTCGCAGAGCTGGACGAGGGCGTCGGCGGACTGCTGGGCGCGGGTGCGGGTGTCCCCGGCGGGGCGGGAGGCCTGCAGGATGGATTCCAGCGCGGCCTGGAACTTCTCCCCGCCGACGGCGTCGAGCTCGCCGCGGAAGGACAGCCTGCCGTCGGCGTGCTTGGCCATGGTCAGCGACCGTTGCTCGGTGGGGTCGGGTTCGGGGCCGTCGGGGTCCAGGCGGGTGAGGTAGTGGTTCACGACCTGCCGGAGTTCGGCGTGCGGGCGGGTGGCGGCCACCTCGGCGAGGGTCGCATCGACGCCGGGCAGGTCGACGCCCTGGGCGTGGGCGGCGGCGAGGTTGTCCGGGGCCACGACCGGCGCGATCGCCGACACCGCCTCCGGGCTCACGTCTCCGCGGGCCGCCGCCGAGGCCACGGCCGGCAACTGGGCCAGGGTGCGGCCGTTGCGGACCAGCTGGTTGGCCGCGGCCGCCGACAGCCGGCCGTGCCCGCGCAGCCAGGAAGCCATCGAGGCCTTGCCGTCGTGCTCGGCGGAGCCGGCCAGCTCGCACTGCCGCACCGTGCGCGCCAGCTCGGCGGCCAGCCGGTTCTGCATCGCCAGCAGCGGGGCCAGGCGCTCCAGCAGCGCCGGGCCGAACAGGCCCTCGATCCGCTCGGCGGCGAGCGCGTCGAGCGCTTGGTCCAGCTGCTCCACGACGCCCCCCACCGGTTCGATCAGACGTTCGAATCCTACCGCCACCCGGCCTGCGCCGCAGCACGAAACCCCAGCTCAAACGTCTGTCCACAATTTCGCCGACGGTCTTGACAGCGGCGCAGCAGGCCGCCCCGCACACCGAGGAGTAGCGCCCGGCGCGGCTGGGAACCGGCCGGGCGTTCCGACGCCGCGCGCGCAGGGGAGGGATCCGCGGCGGGTGGCTTCGCTGTCGGTGGCCGGTTCCGACGCCGCGCGCGCAGGGGAGGGAACGTGGACTGGCTCTCGGACCCGGGCTACTGGGCCAGCCGGCTGGTGTTCACCCGCGGGCTGGCCGCGATCTACCTCATCGCGTTCGTCGCGGCGCTGCGGCAGTTCCGGCCGCTGATCGGCACCCACGGCATGCTGCCCGTGCCGCGCCACCTCGCTCGGACGCAGTTCCGCCGCGCCCCGAGCCTGTTCCACCTGCACTGGTCGGACCGGTTCTTCGCCGCCGTCTGCTGGACCGGCATCGCCGGTTCCGCCGCCGCCGTCCTCGGCCTGATCGACCGGCTGCCGCTGTGGGCCTGGATGGCCGAATGGGCCATGCTCTGGGTGCTCTACCTGTCGATCGTGAACGTGGGGCAGACCTGGTACGGCTTCGGCTGGGAGTCGCTGCTGCTGGAGGCCGGCTTCCTCGCGATCTGGCTCGGGCCCGCCGACGTCGCTCCGCCGGTGCTCGTCCTCTGGCTGCTGCGCTGGCTGCTGTTCCGGCTGGAGTTCGGCGCCGGCCTGATCAAGCTGCGCGGCGACCCCTGCTGGCGCGACCTGACGTGCCTGCACTACCACCACGAGACCCAGCCGATGCCGAACCCGGCCAGCCGGTGGTTCCACCGGTTGAGCCCGCGCATTCACCGGTTGGAGGCACTGGCCAACCACGCCACCCAGCTGGTGGTCGTGTGGGGTCTGCTGCTGCCGCAGCCGGTGGCCACGGCTGCGGCGGTGGTCGTGATCGTGACGCAGGGGTACCTGGTGATCAGCGGGAACTTCGCCTGGCTGAACTGGCTCACCCTCGTGCTGGCCACCTCGGTGGTCGACGGCCGCGTCTGGGAGGCGGTCCTGCCGGTGCAGCGACCGCCGGAGCTCGGGGCGCCGGTCTGGCACCAGGTGCTGGTCCTCGTCGTCACCACCGGGTTGCTGGCGCTCAGCTGGCGGCCGGCCCGCAACCTCTTCTCCCGCCGGCAGGTGATGAACGCCAGCTTCGACCCGCTGCACCTGGTCAACACCTACGGCGCCTTCGGGTCGGTGACCCGCACCCGCTACGAGGTCGTCGTCGAGGGCACCGACGACCCGGACCCCGGGCCGGGCAGCGTCTGGCGGGAGTACGAGTTCCGCGGCAAGCCCGGGGACGTGCACCGTCGTCCGCCCCAGGTGGCGCCGTACCACCTGCGCCTCGACTGGATGATGTGGTTCGTCGGGATCGACCCGCGGTACGGCGGGCGCTGGCTGCCGCAGTTCCTCCGGCTGCTGCTGGAGGGCGACCGGGCGACCCTGCGGCTGCTCCGGTCCTCGCCCTTCCCGCCGGGGTCCCCGCCGACGCACGTGCGGGTGCGGCTGTTCCGCTACCGGTTCAGCACGCCGGAGGAGCGCCGGGGGGCCGGTGCCTGGTGGGTGCGCACCCCGGCGGGCGTGCTGGTCGACCCCGTGTCGCTGGACCAGCTGGGCGCCGGGTAGGTGGAACAGCTCACTCCCGCGGCGCGTCGTGCCACCCCCGCCCGCTCGGTACGCCGCGATCCGCGCGAGGATGGGCGCGTGGTGAGACGGAGAACGGTCGGTCCTGATGATGCGCGCTCGTGGCTGCTGGTCAACGGTGCGCGAGGTGAGCTCTTCGACGTCGCGCACGATTCGCGCGCCGATCAGGTCGTGCTGGACATCGAGGACGCCGTCGACCCCGCCAACAAGGCCGGGGCCCGCGAGGGTGTCATCCGGTGGCTGGCCGAGGCTGGGCACACCGCGTGGGTGCGCATCAACGACCACGCCAGCCCGTTCTGGGCCGACGACGTCGCCCAGCTCGCCGGCTCGCCGGGTCTGCAGGGCGTCATGCTCGCCAAGACCGAGGCCGCCGAGCACGTCACCGAGACCTTCGACCGGCTCGGGGGCTCCACCCCGGTGCTGGCGCTGGTCGAGTCGGCCCTCGGCATCGAGGAGTCGGTGAACATCGCCCGGGCCCGCGGCGCCTTCCGGCTCGCCTTCGGCAGCGGGGACTACCGGCGCGACACCGGCACGAGCGCCGACGACCTCGCCATGGCCTACCCGCGCTCCCGCCTGGTCGTGGCCAGCCGCATCGGTGGCCTGCCCGGCCCGATCGACGGACCGACGGTCAGCAGCAGCCACCCGGTGCTCCGCGAGCAGACGGCGGTCACCGTCTCCCTCGGCCTCACCGGCAAGCTGTGCCTGGACATGGACCAGCTGCCCGTGATCAACGAGGTGATCAGCCCGACGCCGTCCGACGTCGCATGGGCGCGGGACTTCCTCGCGGACTTCGACGCGCGCGGGCAGGTCATCCGCGACGGCAGCGATCTGCCGCGGCTGGGCCGGGCCCGCAAGATCGAGCGGCTCGCCACCGTGTTCGGCGTCGAGCCCACCTGACCGCAGGTCAGCCGGCTTCGCTGACCACCCGGTCGCGCCCCTGGCGTTTGGCGGTGTAGAGGCGGGCGTCGGCCCGCGCGAGCATGTCCGAGGCCGCGGGCGAGTCGAGCCCGTCGGTGCTCGCCGCTCCGATGCTCACCGTCACGGGCAGGTCACCGGTCAGCTCGTCCCACGGCTGGGCGGCCACCGTGCGGCGCACCTCCTCGAGGTGTCGGACGGCGGCCCCAGGGGCCAGCCCGGCGACCACCAGCAGGAACTCCTCGCCACCCAGGCGGGCGACGAACGACCCGGCGTACGCGCTGTCGGCGTTCGCCGGGTCGGTCTCCACGAGCAGCTGGGCCACCGCGCGCAGCACGCGGTCCCCGATCTCGTGGGAGCAGGTGTCGTTGATCCGCTTGAAGTGGTCGAGGTCGAGCAGCGCGACGGTGACCGACCCGGCCGCCGCCGCTGGCTCGCCCAGGACGCGGGGCAGCTCGTCGTCGACGAACCGCCGGTTGTAGAGGCCGGTGAGCGGGTCGCGCAGCGACAGCTCGCGGTAGCGGCGGGTCTGCCGCCGGGCTTCGGCCGTCTCGTACATGGCCTGCAGCGCCCGAGCGCGGGCGTCCCGGTCGGCCGACTGGAGCTCCATGAACTCGTCGGTGAAGAGCTTGTGCTCCTCGAACGCGTGCCGGTAGCGGCCGGCGGCGGCGTGCAGCTCGGCCTGCTCGCGACGGGCACGGACGCGGATCGAGGTCAGGCCGTGCCGCTCGCAGCGGCGCACGCACTCGTCGAGGTTCTCCTGGGCGCCCGCGAGGTTCCCGCGCCGGCGCCGCAGCTCGGCGAGGGTGAGCAGGAAGTCCGCCCCGGCGTCGCCGTCCAGGGAGGCGTCGAGCACCTCCGGGTGCAGCCCGGGCAGCATCGCCGCCTCGGCGTCCTCCAGACGGCCGAGCTCCATGAGCGCGCGGCCGATCGTGTCCAGGCGGCCCGCGCGCAGCGGGACGCCGTGCCGAGCGGACACCTCCTGCAGGCGGGCGCTCCACACCAGGGCCTCGTCGTAGTGCCCGCTGATCGTCTCGCAGTAGGTGCGGTTGTTGAGGACCAGGACCTGGCGCTCGACGTCGCCGATCTCCTCGGCGAGGGCCAGCACGTGGTCGTAGCGCTCGCGCGCCACCAGGTCGCCGTTGAGGCCGAGGCAGTCGGCGAGCCGGGCGTGGTGGTCGATGCGCAGCTGGTGCGGGGCGTCGTCGGCCAGCATGTCCGCGGCGCGCACGGCGTGCTCCAGCGCCTGCGACAGGTCACCGAGCTCCTGGAAGGCGCCGGCCAGGAGGTGGTGCGCGCGTGCCTGCAGGTGCCCTGCCCCGTGCTCGACGGCCCAGCGAAGGGTCTCCTGGGCGCGCCGGCCGGCCTCGGCGACGTTCCCGCGCCGCCGCAGCCGGTCCGCCAGCACCAGGCCGGCCCGCTTCTCCAGCTCCGCGAGCCCGAGCTCGCGGGCGCGGCCCAGGGCACGCTCGGCGAGCACCTCGACGTCGTCGCGCTCGAACCGGGAGACGATCTCCAGGTCGTCCACGACCGCCCCGAGGTCCCGGGTCGCGGACGCGGGCACGACGGAGTCGCACTCCTCGCCCGGACGCTCCGCAACGCTGGTCACTCCGGGTCCATCGGGACCGCACCACGATTGCTTGAGCGTTCGTCCCGGGTGACCTCTGCCGCACCGATCGGAGGGGTCATCCCGGCCCTGACCAGGGCATCCGTGGCTACCGCGGCCCGGGCGCCGCGCGGCCGCCCCGCCGCCCGGGGCAGCCGTGGCGGCCGGCGGCCCTACACCGTCGGGACCGGCCAGCGGTGGCGCGACGCTCATCACGCCGACAAAACTCCGTCATCCGATTGTCACGGGTGCATAACGACGGCTACCGTTGCGCCGTCCGCCCGGTCGTTACGTCCCCACCAGGGGAGTCCGGTCGGACGCCGCCGAGTCGCCCTCCAGGGCGAGCCGGGGACCCATCGCAGTACTGGGGTGAATCCAGTCCCGGGCGTGAGCCCGGGGCCGGTAGGGCTGCTTCCCGCCCGAATCCGTCAGCTAACTCGGTAGGCGGCAACGGAAGAACGGAGAGCCGCCGGATGGCGTGCCCCTGCACGGACGTAGGACCCCGCTCCACCCATCGCCTGCCCCGGGTGTGCTCCCGGATCTGACCCCGCGCGGCCGCACCTGACGCCGCGCCACCGCGGGCCCACCGCCCCGAGCGCCTCCGCTCGACCGGCTCCCTGCCGCTTCCCTGGTGGACCGCCCCGGCGCGGCCGCGGCCGCCGCTGCCCGCACACCCGCGCCCGTGTGCCCCTAGCGGGGCACCGCCGCGCCCACACACATGGAGCACCGAACACCCATGAACCGCCGCACCACCGCCGGTCGCGCTGCCCGCTCGCGCTTCCGCACCCCCACGCCCGCCCGCCGTCCCGGCGTCTACCTCGGGATGGCCGCCGCCGGCGCAGTCCTCGTGAACGTGCTGATCGGCATCGAGCCGGCGGCCCAGGCCGAGGCCGACGTGCCCGAGTCGGTGAGCGTCGCCCAGGAGCTCGGCCTCACCGCGCAGTCCGGCCCCATCGACGTCACCGAGGACCTGCAGCCGCTGGAGGACCTGGCCGCCAGCCGCAGCGACCGCCAGGCCGCCGAGGCCGAGGCCCAGCAGGTGCAGGCCGCCGCCGACCAGGCCGAGCTCGACCGCCGCAAGGCGGAGGAGGAGGCCAAGGCGAAGGCCGAGGAGGAGGCGCGAGCCAAGGCCGCTGCCGAGGCGGCCGCCGCCGCCGAGGCCGCCGCCGCCGAGGCCGCCGCCGCCGAGGCCGCCGCCGAGGCGGCCGCCGTCGAGGCCGCGACCGCCACGGCGACCCAGTCCGCGCAGCGCGCGCCGGTGGCCGCCGCGTCCACCGCGGCCAGCGCCATCGCGAAGATCACGAACAGCGCCGGTGCCGTGCGGCCGCAGACCCAGCGCGCTGCCAACGCCGTCGTCAGCAATGTGCCAGGCGCCGACAGCATCACCATCGGTGGCACCCGGGCCAGTGCCGCTGATCCCGGTGGCCATCCCTCCGGCCTGGCGCTGGACTACATGGTGATGTCCGATGTCGCACTCGGGAACGCGATCGTGGAGTACCACCGGGCGCACTGGGACGAGCTGGGCGTGGACTACCTCATCTACAGGCAGCGGATGCTGTCGTCGGCCAACGGCTCGTGGAAGGCGATGGAGAACCGCGGCAGCGCCACCGCCAACCACATGGACCACCCGCACGTGAACTACCGCTGACGCCGGTGGCCCCGGCGACCGGTCAGAGCAGCCGGTCGAGGTCGTCGGGGCCCGGGCCGGTCCCACCCTTGTCGGTCATCGGCGAGGTTTCCGGCAGGTCGTCGTCGGGTGGCTCGGGGGCGACCGGCCCCTCGGCGTAGAGGGTGTCCGGGTCGCTGGGGTCCATCTCGGTGGGCACCCGGTGGCCCTACCCGCCCGGCGCCACGGGAAAGATCAGGTCCCGTCGCCGCCGCGCGCGGCCGCGACGACCTCGGCCAGCGTCTCGCCGTCCCGGGCCACCCGGGCGCGGCCGTCGTCGGAGAGCACCATCGGCCGCTGGATCAGCTACGGGTGCTCCACGCGGGCCCGGGGCCGAGCAGCCGTTCCACGGCGGGGGAGCGGCGCACCCGGACCGTCCGCCCGGCCCGCTCGGCGGCGGAGAGGTGGTCGAGTACCAGGTCCACCGCGGGCAGCGACAGCCCGGTGACCGACCCCGCGTCGATGCCGTCGACCGGCATGGGCTCCCGGCCGTAGCGGGCCACGAACGAGTCGACGGACGCCGCGTCGACCTCGCCGGCCAGGCAGAGGACCCGGCCACCGGCGGTGTTGAGCAACCGGACGACGCCGCGTTCCGGACCCGGGGGTCTCGGCGGCGGACTCATGCCCGCAGTCTGCCCCGGGATCTGTCGCGGGGCAGCGGACGCACGTGCCGGGCGCTGTCACAGGCGTCGGGAAGACTGCGGGGGTGAAGCGGATCGTCCTCGTGCGCCGCGGCGGGGACGTCGTCGAGGCGGTCGAGCCGTCGTCGCACGGCCCGGGCGGCGCGGCGACCCGCCTGTCGGCGGCCACCCTGCCGGAGTTCGTCCGCGCGCAGGAGCCGGCGCCGGTGCGCTGGATCTGGGACGACACCACCCGCTGGTACCCGGGGCTGCTCGACGCCGGGGTCCGGGTGGCCCGCTGCACCGACCTGCGGCTCACCCATGCGCTGCTGCGGCGCTCGCCCTTCGCCGACCGCTCCCTGCTGACGGCCGACGAGTCGCCGGGCTGGGACGCGCTCCAGCCGGTCACCGCGACCGACGCCGCGCTCTTCCCGCTGGACGATCCTGCGGACCGGCTCGACCCGCTCGCCGAGCACGCCCGCCAGCAGGCCGTGCTCGGCGCCTCCCCGGAGCGGCGCCGGCTGGAGCTGCTGCTGGCCGCGGAGTCCTCCGGCGCCCTGGTCGCCGCGGAGATGACGCACGCCGGGCTGCCGTGGCGCACCGACGTGCACGAGCAGCTGCTCACCGAGCTGCTGGGACCGCGGCCCGTCGCCGGGCACCGGCCCGCGGTCCTCGAGTGGCTGGCCGGCGAGATCCGCCGCGCGCTGGACGCACCGGCGCTGAACCCGGACTCGCCGGGCGACGTGCTGCGGGCGTTGCAGGGCGCCGGGCTCCCGGTGGAGGACACCCGCTCCTGGACCCTGGACGGGATCGACCATCCCGTCGTGCCGCCGCTGCTGGAGTACAAGAAGCGCTCCCGGCTGCTGCAGGCCAACGGCTGGGCGTGGCTGGACGCCTGGGTGCGCGACGGCCGGTTCCGCTCCTGGTTCCTCCCCGGCGGCGTGGTCACCGGCCGCTGGTCGTCCACCGGTGGCGGCGCGCTCTCGGTCCCGGTCCAGGTGCGACCGGCCGCGGTCGCCGACGAGGGCTGGCGGTTCGTCGTCGCCGACGTCGCCCAGCTGGAGCCGCGGGTGCTGGCCGCGATGAGCGGCGATCTCGCGATGGCCGAGGCGGCGCGGTCGGCCGACCTCTACCAGGGCATGGTGACCGCCGGGGCGGTCGGGACACGAGCGGAGGCGAAGCTCGGCATGCTCGGCGCGATGTACGGAGGCACCCGCGGGGAGAGCGGCCGGATGCTGCCGCGGCTGGCCCGCCGGTACCCGCACGCCATCGGCCTGGTCGAGGAGGCGGCGCGGGCGGGGGAGCGGGGCGAGGTGGTGCGCACGCTGCTCGGCCGCGGATCGCCGGTGCCCGCCGGGCCGGCGCGCGAGGCCGACCTGGGCGAACCGCCCGAACCGGGTGCCTCCCGCCAGGAGCAGGACCGGCACCGGCGCGCCTGGGGGCGGTTCACCCGCAACTTCGTCGTCCAGGGCACCGCCGCGGAGTGGGCGCTGTGCTGGCTGGCCGACCTGCGCAACCGCCTGTGGCGGCTCGGCGCGGGGGAGCCGGGGGAGCGGCCGCACCTGGTCTTCTTCCTGCACGACGAGGTCGTGGTGCACACCCCGGAGGACCTGGCGCAGGCGGTGGCCGAGGAGGTGCGGCAGGCCGCGGCGGAGGCCGGCCGGCTGCTGTTCGGCTCCTTCCCGGTCGACTTCCCGCTCGACGTCGCCGTCGTCCGGTCGTGGGCCGACGCAGGCTGAGGCCGCGGGCGGGTCGCGGCAGGCGGTGAGGAAGGATCACGCGGTGCTCGCAGGCGTCCCGCAGATCCCCGTCGGCGTCGTCGCCACGGCGTCGCCGGCATGATCGACCTCTTCCCGGCCGGCTTCCTGCCCGAGGGGCTGACCACCTCGACCCTCGTCCTGGTGCTGCTGGCGGCGCTGACCGCCGGCTTCGTCGACGCGGTGGTCGGTGGCGGGGGGCTCATCCAACTGCCGGCGCTGCTGCTCGTGCCCGGCATGAGCCCGGTCCAGGCGCTGGCGACGAACAAGCTGGGATCGGTGTTCGGGACGAGCACCAGCGCGATCACGTACTACCGGAGGGTCCGCCCGGACCTGCGCACGGCGCTGCCCATGGCCGGCATCGCCCTGGTCAGCAGCTTCCTCGGCGCATCGGTCGCCGCGCTGCTGCCGGCGAGCGTGTTCCGGCCGGTGATCGTGGTCGCGCTGGTGGGCATCGGCGCATTCACCCTGTTCCGGCCGGCGCTGGGCGAGGTCACGGCGCTCCGGCACGTCGGCCGCCGGCACCACGGCATCGCCGCCGGCCTGGGCGCGGGCATCGGGTTCTACGACGGGATCCTGGGCCCGGGGACGGGGTCGTTCCTCGTCTTCGCGATGGTCTCGCTGCTCGGCTACGACTTCCTGGCCGCCAGCGCCAAGGCCAAGATCGTCAACTGCGCCACCAACATCGGGGCGCTGCTCTTCTTCGTGCCGCACGGCTCGGTGTTCTGGGGGCTCGGTCTCCTCCTGGGAGCCGCGAACATGCTCGGTGGCTACCTCGGGGCCCGGACGGCGACCAGCCGCGGCACCCGGTTCATCCGGATCGCGTTCCTGGTGGTCGTCACCGCGCTCATCGTCCGGCTGGGCGCCGACGTGTGGTCGGAGAACGTGGCACCGCTGCTGCGCTGACGGCGGCGGCGACCGCCGGGCGTACGTACGCTCGAACGGTGAGCGTCGCCCCCGGTCCCACCGTCGCCCTCGGCGACCGTTTCGCCCGCGACCTGCCCGAGCTGGCGGTCGCCTGGCGGGCGGAGGAGGCGCCCGACCCACGGCTGCTGGTGCTCAACGACGCCCTGGCCACGGAGCTCGGCCTGGACCCGGCGGCGCTGCGCGGCCCCGGGGGGCTGCGGTTCCTGACCGGCACCGCCGTCCCGGAGGGGGCCGCGCCGGTGGCCCAGGTCTACGCCGGGCACCAGTTCGGCGGGTACAGCCCGCGGCTGGGTGACGGGCGGGCGCTGCTGCTCGGCGAGCTCGCCGACGACCGGGGCCGGCTGCGCGACCTGCACCTCAAGGGCGCCGGCCGCACTCCGCTGGCCCGCGGGGGCGACGGCCTGGCCGCCGTGGGGCCCATGCTGCGCGAGTACGTCGTCAGCGAGGCGATGCACGCCCTGGGGATCCCCACGACCCGGTCGCTCGCCGTGGTGGCCACCGGCCGCCCGGTCCGCCGCGAGACCATGCTCCCGGGCGCGGTGCTGGCCCGGGTGGCGGCCAGCCACCTGCGCGTCGGCAGCTTCCAGTACGTCGCGGCCACCGGGGACGTCGACCTGCTGCGCCGGCTCGCCGACCACGCGATCGCCCGCCACCACCCAGCGGCGGCGGACGCCGAGCAGCCGTACCTGGCCCTGTACGAGGCGGTGCTGGAGGCGCAGGCGTCGCTGGTCGCACGCTGGATGCTGGTCGGCTTCGTGCACGGCGTCATGAACACCGACAACGTGACCATCTCCGGCGAGACGATCGACTACGGGCCGTGCGCGTTCCTCGACGTCTTCGACCCGGCGACGGTCTACAGCTCGATCGACACCGGTGGCCGCTACGCCTACGGCAACCAGCCGGTGGTGACCGAGTGGAACCTCGCCCGGCTGGCCGAGGCGCTCCTCCCGCTGCTGGCCGAGGACCAGGAGACGGCGGTGGGGATCGCGACCGAGGCCCTGGGCACCTTCCGCCGCCGGTACAGCGCAGTCTGGATGGCGGGCATGCGCGCGAAGCTCGGCCTGCCCGAGGGCCTGGCCGACGAGGTCGCCGAGCCGTTGGCCACCGACCTGCTGGCCCTCATGCGCGACAACCGGCTGGACCACACGACGTTCTTCCGCCGGCTCGGCGAGGCGGCGCGGGGCGACGCGGAGCCGGCCCGGCTGCTCGTGCTCGACCTCGCGGCCTTCGACGGCTGGCTGGAGCGCTGGCGCGCGCTGGCGCCCGACGCGGACCTGATGGACCGGACCAACCCGGTGTACGTCCCGCGCAACCACCTGGTGGAGCAGGCGCTGACCGCCGCGACCGACGGCGACACCGGGCCGCTGCACCGGCTGCTCGAGGTGGTGGCCCGGCCCTTCGACGAGCGCCCCGGCCTGGAGCGCTACGCGCAGCCGGCCCCCGACGCGTTCGGGCCCTACGTGACCTTCTGCGGCACCTGACCGGAGCGCGACCGGCCCTCGCCCCGTGAGGCGGGGGCCGGTCGGGCAGGGAGCGTCAGACGGCGGCGATGCCCTTGGCCACCTCGCCGGGGCGCTGCTGCTCGCCGGCGTAGGAGCTGATCGCCACCAGCGTGCCGGTGAGAGCGGGGATGACCCACTGGAGGGTGTCCAGCTGCTGCTGGGCGGCTGCGACCTCGGCCTGCGCGACCTTGGTGCGCTTGCTGGGCCTCGTGCCCGACTTGGACGGCACGGCACCGGCGGCCGACACCCGCTGCCCGAGCACGCGGCTGTAGGCGGTGGCGCCGAGGGCGGCGGCGGTGACCAGCGTCTTGAGGGTCGACATGCCGGCGACGCCCTGCTGCTGCGCGACCCGCTGCTTGTTCGCGCGGACCTGGCCGATGCTGCCGATCAGGTGGGCGCCGATGGCGGCGGCGTTCACCGGGGTCCACCGGTCCCAGCCGGCGTTGGCGACGCGGCCGGTGGCGGAGTCGGTCCCGGCCTCGCCCGCGGCGGCGTTCAGCGCGACGGCGTTGGCCAGCGTGCCGCCGAACCAGGCGGAGAGACCGAGGTCGTGGAGCGAGCGGGACAGGGTGTTGCGGGCCATGGAGAACTCCTCGGCGGGTGTGGGTGGGGTCCACCCTCCCTACCCGCGCCGTCCGGCCTCACGCCGGTGGTGCGCGATCGAAGGCCGGTCAGGCGCTGATCGAGCCGACGCGCTGCTGGCGGAGCCGGCGGCGCTCCCGCTCCGAGAGCCCGCCCCAGATGCCGAACCGCTCGTCGTTGGCCAGCGCGAACTCCAGGCACTGGGCGCGGACCGGGCAGCCGGTGCACACCCGCTTGGCATCGCGGGTGGAGCCGCCCTTCTCGGGGAAGAACGCCTCGGGGTCGGTCTCGGCGCAGAGCGCGTCCATCCGCCATGCCTCCTCGCCGGCCGGCTCCGCGGTCGACGCGGGGGTCTCGGGCCAGACCTCGGCGGACTCCCACTCCGGCGTGGCCTCCCACTGCGGGGTGGGGGCCCATCCGGCGCTGTCCCAGGCGGGGAGGGAGGCCTCGACGGCTGCCCGCGGCTCGGGGATGCGGGCTTCCGTGGCGAAGCCGGTCGCGCCGTCGTGGACGAGGTGGAGGGTGGGGCGGGAGAAGGAAGGCATGGGAAGCTCCTCGGTGGCGGGTGGGCGCTCTGGGTGACGGACCGGTACGGCCCGGCTGCTGAGAGTCACGTTACGGACCCGTGATGCGGTCCCGCACTGGCAGAAACCGGACGAAAGCGTCTCGGTCAGTTGGTGACTTGTGTGCCGGCTTCCCGGCGCGGCGGCGTGGCGCCCGGCATCCGATGCCCTCCACCGCGGGAGGCGCCGGTCGCTCAGCGACCCAGGTGCTCCCGGAGGACGCCGGTGAGCATCCGGTGGTCCTCGAGCTGGGGGAGCCCGGACACCGCCAGCACACCCACGGGGCCGACGTCGCGCACCAGGAGTGGGAACGCGCCGCCGTGCGCGGCGTAGCGGGCGGGATCCAGGCCGAACTGCTCCTCGAACGTGGTGCCGCGCTCGATGCTGGCCTGGCGCACGTACAGCGAGCTGTGCCCGAACCGGTGCACCACGCGGCTCTTGCGCTCGATCCACGACGCGTTGTCCGGGGTGGCCCCGGGCATCGCTGCGGAGAAGAGCCGGTGCCCGTTGCGCGCGATCTCCACGGCGACCGGCGCACCGGCCGCACGGGCAGCGGCCACGAGCGCCGAACCGACCGTCCACGCGTCGTCGTTGGTGAACGAGGTGAACTGCAGCTCGTCCTCCTCGGCGGTGAGCTCGGCGAGGGACGGGAAGGCGTCGGGCATGCCCCTTTCCTACCGTGCCGGCCGCGGCGGGGCCGCCTCTCTACCGTCCTGACGGTGGAGGCATTCACGCAGCTGGCCGGTCGGCACGGGCTCGAGGACCGGGCGGGGACGTCGCCGGACGGGCTGCCCGAGCGCTACCTGTACTCCCCGGACATGGCCCACCGGTACGCGTTCGGCCGCTGGTGGGCCGATCCGGACCTGTCGACCACGGACATCTGGGTGCTGCTCAACCCGGCGACGGGGGACACCGAGAAGCGGCGCCGCCCGACGTTGGACAGGTGCATCGCGCGGAGCCGGAACGCCGGCCGCAGCGGCCTGCTGGTCGTGAATCTGTTCGCCTACCGGCACACCGACCCGAGAACCCTCCGGCGTGCGGCCGAACCGGTCGGCCCGGCGAACGACGATTCACTCCGGACGTTCACCGCGGCGGCGCCCCGGACCATCGTGGCCTGGGGCAACGGGGGCTCGCTGCACGGCCGCTCGCGAGAGGTCGCCCCGCTGCTGGACTCGCCGCTGTGCCTGGGCACCACCGGGCGGGGGGAGCCGCTGCACCCGCTCTACGTGCCCGGCGACGCGGTCCTCGTGCCCTGGGCCCCCCGCTGACCGGTCACCGTCCGACGGCGGTCTCCTCGGCCTCGATCCGGGCGTTCCACTCCTGCTTGGTCGACTGCCACCTGTCCTCGGTGTCCCCGCGCCGCCAGTAGCCGGAGATCGACGTCCACGCCGGGTCCAGTCCCCGCTCGGCCCGGAGGTGCCGGCGCAGCTCCCGCACGGCGTAGGCCTCGCCGTGCACGAACACGTGCCCGTTCCCCTCCGGCAGCGGCACCGCGCGTACGGCGTCGACCAGCGGCGCGCCCGGCTCGGCGTCGCCGCGGTGCAGCCACCGCAGGTCGACCCGGGGGCCGACGACGAGGTCGGTCTGCTCCTCCTCGGGCCCGGCCACCTCGACGAACACCAGCGCACGCGCGCCCTCGGGCAGCCGGTCCAGCGTCGCGGCGACCGCCGGCAGCGCGGCCTCGTCACCGGCGATCAGGTGCCAGTCGGCGTCCGGCCGGGGGGCGTAGGCGCCGCCGGGCCCCATGAACTGGATCCGGTCGCCCGGGCGGGCCGCTGCCGCCCACGGTCCGGCCACGCCCTGGACGCCGTGGTGCACGAAGTCGATGGTCAGCTCGCCGGCCGCGGCGTCCCAGGCCCGCACCGTGTACGTGCGGGTGACCGGCCAGTGCTCCTGCGGGTGGTCGGCGCGCACCTGCTCGACGTCGTAGGGCACCCCGTAGGTGGCACCGGCCGGCGGGAACAGCAGCTTGACGTAGCGGTCGGTGAACTCGCCGTCGGGGAACCCCGCGAGACCCGGCCCACCGAGGACGACGCGGACCATGTGCGGGGTCACCCACGAGGTGCGCACGACCTCGCCGATCCGCGGCGTCCGCTTGCGCGACGCGCCCCCGCCGTTCCGTCGTGCCTCGCTCATGCCCGCTCCGCTCCCGATCACGCGGATGCCCCCACCGTTCCGGCGCCGGGCCCGCCACGGACGACGGTACAGAGGTAAGCCTTACCTTTGGGCAGGGAGGTGTCGCCGAGGACGCCAGGTCAGCTGGCCGGCGGCCCGCCGGCCACGCCGTCCACGATGGCCTGCGCGATGTCGCGCAGCTTCCGGTTCGACCGCTGGGACGCGGCGGCCAGCACGTTGAAGGCCTCGGTGGCGTCGCACCGGCGCTGGCTCATCAGGATCCCCTTGGCCTGCTCGATGACCGCGCGGGAGCGCATGGCCATGTCAAGGTTGTCGGCCAGTTCGCGGGTCGTCTCGTACAGCTGCATGTTCTGCACGGCGACTGCGACGTAGGAGGCGAACGCCCGGGCGGTGTCGCGCGCGTCGTCGTCGAAGGCATCCGCCTCGACCGCGTACAGGTTGAGCGCGCCGTGGATCGTCTCCCGCACCGGCGCGGGTACTGACAGGGAGCTCAGCGCCCCACGCTCGACGCACAACCGGGTGTAGTCCCCCCAGCGGGTCTCCTCGCGGGTGTCGGTGATCTCCCGGATCTCCTGCCCGACGGCCGCCTCCAGGCACGGGCCGTAGCCCCTCCCGTACTGCGACTCGTCGAGGTCGAGCGCCAGGCGGCCGGTGAAGGCAGCAGTGCTGGGCTTGTCGTTGGCGACCAGGCTGACCGACGCCTCGGCGACCCCGGGGATCGCCTCCTTGGCCAGCTCGGCGATGCGCTGCAGCACGTCGTCCATGGAGGACTCGGCGAACGACATCCGCCCCAGCTCGGCGAACGCGGTGCGGACGTCGACGGACGGGGACTTCTCTTCGGTGTGCACGGCGGGTCCCGCCTGTCAGGTCCGGCTGGCCGCGAGAGCCTCGAACCCGGAGTGGGCTCCCCACGGGGATGCCCTGACCCTCGGGCCGCTGCATGACCCGGGGGAGCCGTCGCAACGGCGCGCGGCCGCGGACGCCCTCCCCGGTCGACGGGCGGCGCCCCGCCGGTGGCGTCTCAGCCCCGGCGGGTCCGCCCGCGAGGGCCGCCCTGGCGTCCGCCGAACGCACGCCCGGCGGCGCGCCCCGCGACGCGCCGGCCACCGGCGGCCGGGCGGGACGGTCGCTCGCCACCGCGTCGGCCGGGAGGGGCGCTGCACGGGCGGCACGTGGTGAACCAGGGGGCGATCGCGTTGCCGCACTCCACGCACTTGCCGGAGCGTCCCAGGGCGATGGCGTCCGGGAGCAGCTCGGTGATCGTCTCGGCGCACTCCTCCTCGACCCAGGCGGCGTCCTCGCTGCTCAGACCGGCGACGCCGGGGAACTGCCGGAGCAGCGCCTGGGCGTCCCGGGCGGCCGCGGCGGCCTGCTCGAACTCCTCGACGCCGCCCCCGCGCGGAACATCGGGGAGGACCGTCTCCGGCTGCACCGGCAGCCCCGCGGCGTGCTGCAGCGCGGCCTTGGCCAGCACCAGCCACCGGGTGCGCCGCGGCGGGTTGTAGTCGATCGGGAGGTTCACCAGCCGCCACACGGTGTCCAGGTCGCCGACGGCGCCGAGCGGGCCGCGCAGCAGCGGCAGCAGGGCATGCACCCGCAGCACCAGGCTCGTGACGTCGTCGGCGGTCATGGCCTCGTCGCGGGTGGCCGCCCGCGCCCACGCCATCCAGCGGGTGAGCGCCTCGGGCAGGTCGACGGCCTCGAAGGCGCCGAGGTCCTCGAGCTCCGGCCGCAGCCGGGGCGCGCGCTTGGGCAGGTCGCTCATCTGGTCGCCCCGGGCCACCGCTGCTCCGACGGCGAGCAGTCGCTGGTCGGGGCGGAGCCCGGTGACCCCGAGCAGCACGCCCACCGCGCCGTGGCCGGTCAGCCCGTAGCGGCCGGCCCGCCCGGCGATCTGGGCGGTCTCCCAGCTGCGCAGCGGCCGCATCTCGGTGCCGTCGAACTTCGTCGTCTCGGCGAACAGGACGGTGGTGGCCGGGACGTTGATGCCGTGCCCGATCACGTCGGTGGTGACCAGCACCTCCAGCTCACCGCTGGTGAACCGCTCGATCACCTCGCGGCGGGTGGCCGGGGGGAGCGCGCCGTAGAGGACGCCGACCTTGCCCGGCCGGTGCTGGTCGAGCTCGGCGGCGGCGGCGTACACGGCCTTGCGGGAGAAGGCGACGACGAGCGTCTGCGGGCGGACGGTCTCCGGGCGCACCGGCGCCTTGAGGACGTCGAGCCGCGAGAGCCGCTTGTGGTTGACGACGGTGATGCGCTCGGCGTCGGCCACCAGGGGCTTGAGCAGGAGGTAGGCCTCCGCCGCGGAGATCAGGTGCATCTGCCGGTACTCGCCGGTGAGCAGCAGCCGCGCCCAGTGGTGGCCACGGTCGGGGTCGGCGACCCAGTGCGACTCGTCGAGCACGAGCATCTCGCCGCGCATGGGCGCCTTCTCGACGGTGCAGCAGATGATCGCCGCGTTCGGGTCGATCTCCTCCTCGCCGGTGGACAGGCCCACCGTCCCCTCGGGGAGCTGGGCTGCGAGCTTGGCGTAGGCCTCGTGGGCCAGCTGGCGCAGCGGTGCGGCGTAGACGCCGGAGCCGGTGGCGGCCAGGGCCTGGAGCGACTCGAAGGTCTTGCCGGAGTTGGTGGGGCCGAGGTGGAAGACGACCTCGGCCGGCCGGGTGGTCCGGCCCGGCAGCTCCGGCGCCGCGCCCTCCACCCAGCTCTGCTGGGCCCGCCGCTCCTCGCGCTCGGCCGCGCGGTCGGTGGACCGGGCCGACGACTGACGGACTGCGGAGCGTTCCCGGCGGCGGGACGTGGCGGGCTGGGGCTGGGTGTCGGGCAAGCAGTGTTCCTTCGGGTGTGACGACAGGCAGGGTCGACGCCAGTGGTGGCGGACCGTCGCACAGCACAACACGGACGGTGGTCGGTTCATGCCCCGGGGCCCCCGACCCGCCGGTCAGCCGTTCTCGGAGCCCGGGATCAGAGCTCGGCGCGGAGCACCGCCGCCGCCTCGGCGAGGGAGCGCATCTTGCCGGCGGCCGCGGCCCGCGGCAGGTACTTGAGCCCGCAGTCGCTGGACAGCACCAGCTTGTCGACGTCGACGTGGTCCAGCGCGCGGCGGACCCGGTCGGCGACCGTCTCGGGGGTCTCGACGTCGGGGGTGGAGAGGTCCAGGACGCCGAGCGCGACCCCCTTGCCGCGCAGCGGCCGCAGCGTCTGCGGGTCCAGCCGCGACTGCGCCGTCTCCACCGAGACGGTGTGGGCGGGGGTGTCGGCCAGCTCGGCGAGGAAGGAGTAGCCCTCCGGGCGGTCGGCGACCATCGCGGCGTAGCCGAAGCAGAGGTGCACGTGCACCGGGCCGGGTGCATCGGCGATCGCCCGGGTCAGCGCCTCGGCGCCGTACCGGCGGGCGATCTCCGGCCGGGCCTGCAGCCACGGCTCGTCCACCTGGACGATGTCGGCGCCGGCGGCGAACAGGTCGGCGATCTCCTGGGCGACGACGTCGGCGTACGCCAGTGCCAGCGCGCGGTCGTCGCCGTAGTGGTCGTCCTGCGACTGCTGCGCCATCGTGAACGGCCCCGGCACGGTGATCTTGACCGCGCGGTCGGTGTGCGCCCTCAGGAAGCGGACGTCCTCGACCTGGACCGGCGCGGGCCGGCGGAGCTCCCCGACCACCCGCGGCACGGGGATGTCGATGCCCGAGCGGTTCCGGACGGTGCCGGGGTGCTCCAGGTCCAGGCCCTCGAGGGCGGTGGCGAAGTGGTTGGAGTAGGACTCCCGGCGGACCTCCCCGTCGGTCACGACGTCGAGGCCGGCCTCCTCCTGCGACCGGATCGCGGCCAGCGTGGCGTCGTCCTGCGCCTCCTGCAGGTACGGCGCGGGAACCCGCCAGAGCTCCTGGGCCCGCACCCGCGGTGGGAACTGGTGGCCCAGCCGGTCGCGGTCGATGAGCCAGTCCGGCTGCGGGAGGCTCCCGACGACCATCGTGGGCAGCGGGGGCAGCGACGCCGGCATCCGGACCTCCTTGGCCGGCGCGCAGCGCCGGACCGTGCTCGTGAGCGTGACCGGGTCATCCTCGCCTGCCGGGATCCGGTCGTGCCGCCGGGGCTTCCTGCGGCCGGTGGGCTCAGCTGCTCTCGGGCACCCGCAGCTCGGCGATGGAGAGGTCGAACTCGGCGGTGTCCACGACCTCGATGCCGAGCGAGGGGCCGAATTCCTCGCGGAACTGCCGCGCCCCCTCGGCGGAGTCGTCCAGATCGGCCCGGGTGTCGTAGGTGACGGTCGCGACGCTGAGGCCCTCGGCGCGCTGCGCCAGCACGCTGACGCTGCAGAACCCCGGCAGGTCGTCCAGCTTCGGCATGAGCGAGAGCCGGACGGCGTCCACCGCCTTGTCCACGGCGTCGGGGTCGCTGCGCAGCCAGGTCACCCGGGAACAGGTGCCGTGGTGGGAGTCGTGCACCCGGTGCATGGCGGCGATCTCCCACTCGTCGACCTGGGCGGTGCCGCCGAGCACCGCGAGCGTGCGCTCCTGCGACGTCCGGACGGCGTCCTGGCTGGCGCGCATGGTGGCCTCGTCCACCCACGACGTGGTGACGATGCACCGGCCGGTGGTCCGGTCGGCCAGCATCGACAGCCCCACGCAGCCCTCCAGCCGGCGCAGCGCGGGCATGTCCTCGTCCCGGACGAAGGCGATGCCCTGCTCCACCGACTGCGGGTTGCCGTGGATCGTCGTCGAACGGGCGTACATGTGCAGCCACCTCTCGTCGGGGCGCTCGGTCGCGGTCGTGCCCGGTCGGCAGCGCCGTGCGGCACAGAGTGCTCGCCCACCGGGGCGGGGGGCAAGACCGCCGGGACGACCCCTGGCCGGGGACGAACTGCCTGCGTGCGCCGCCCGTGGCAGGCTCGCCGGCGTGGCGAGGGTGGGGCTGGTGCTGGGT
Organism: Blastococcus saxobsidens; assembly: GCF_002938435.1. Taxonomy (GTDB): domain Bacteria; phylum Actinomycetota; class Actinomycetes; order Mycobacteriales; family Geodermatophilaceae; genus Blastococcus; species Blastococcus saxobsidens. The sequence continues at coordinate 2,388 of NZ_POQT01000034.1, read as the reverse complement.
GGCGGCGGCGTCGTCGGGCAGGCCTACCACTCCGGGGTGCTGGCCGTGCTGCAGCACGACTTCGGCTTCGACGCCCGGGACGCCGACGTCGTGGTCGGCACCTCCGCCGGGTCCATCACCGGCTCGCTCCTGCGGCTGGGGGTCTCGGCGGAGGACCTGGCCGCCTGGACCGTGAAGGCGCCGCTGTCCGGCGACGGCGACGTGCTCCGGCAGATGACGGAGGCGCGGGTGCCCGAGCTCGCGCCGTTCCGCCCGTGGACGCTGCTGCGGCGGCCGCTGCGTCTTCCCGGACCGCACATGGTGGCGCGGGCGCTGACCCGGCCGATGCAGTTCCGGCCGATGGCCGCCGGCATGGCGCTGATCGCCCCGGGCCGGCACGACGTCGTCGAGCAGCTCGCGGCCCTGAGGGAGCTGGAGCAGCCGGGATGGCCGGAACGGGACCTGTGGATCTGCGCCGTCCGCCGCCGGGACGGCCGCCGGGTGGTGTTCGGCCGGCCGGGCGCGCCGGAGGCGCCGCTGCACCTCGCGATCGGGGCCTCGTGCGCCGTCCCGGGCTACTTCACCCCGGTGCGGATCGGGCGGCACGGCTACGTCGACGGCGGGGTGCACTCACCGACGAACGCCGCGGTCCTGCGCGGGCCGGGCATCGACGTGGTGGTCGTCATCGCCCCGATGAGCGGGCCCACGGGCTGGCGGCCCGGCATCTTCACGGCCGCCCGCCGGCACTCCGAGCGACTGCTGCAGCGCGAGGTGCGGGCCTTGCGGGCCGAAGGCATCCGGACCGTGGTCTTCACTCCGGGCGCCGAGGAGCAGCTCGTGATGGGCAACGACATGATGTCGCGCAGCCGCCTGGACGATGTGGTCGCCCAGGCGTTCCTGGCGGCGGGGGCGCACGCGGCGACGCCTGAGGTCGCCGAGCTGCTGCAGGAGGCCTCCGGCGGCGCCGGCTGAGCGGTGCCCCGGGGGCTCATTCCTCGCCGGGGTAGGGCGGTGCGCTGTCGGCGACGATCGCGCCGCGCTCGCCCAGCGGCCGGTCGGGGCCCACGGTGGAGTCTCGGGTGGTCTCCCGCTCCGTCTCGGCATTGACGGCCGCACCCAGGATCACCAGCAGGACCGTCGTCCACAGCCAGAACATGCTGATGGCGACGCCGGCGAGGGGCCCGTAGGTGGACTCGTAGCTGCCCAGCGTCTCCACGTAGGTGAACAGCCCGATCGTGGTGACCAGCCAGAGCACCGTCGCGACGGCCGAGCCGCCGGTGATCCAGCGCCAGCGGGCGTTCTTGCGGTCGGGGGCGAACCGGTAGAGGGCGGCGAGCACACCGGTCATGAGCAGCGCGATCGCGCCCCACGTCAGCACCGGCGCGACCGCGCGCAGCAGCGCCGGTGCGCCCTGCAGCCAGCGGGAGGCCGCTCCTGCGCCGGCGATGACGGCGCCGAGCAGCAGGGCGCCGCCGAGGACCATCACCAGCGCGATGCCCATCCGGCGCAGGAAGCCGCGGGTCTCCGTCTCGTGGTAGGCCAGGGTCAGCCCGTCGATCAGGTAGCTCGCGGCGGTGGCCGCCGTCGACAGCGCCACGACCAGACCGGTCAGGCCGCGGAACGTGAGCACCTGCGTGGACGCGGTGGTGATGGTGGTGAGCTGGTCGGCGACCAGCGGCTCCAGCTCGGTCGGGAGCACCCGCACGACGCCCGACATCTGCTGGAGCGCCTGCTCCGGCGTGTTGACGGCGCCGTAGACGGAGATCGCGGTCACCAGCACCGGCGCGATGGACAGGACCGCGAAGAAGGCCACCCCCGCGCTCTGCACCATCAGCCGGTCGCTGAACACGTGCGCCACGACCCGGCGCAGCACGTGCCGCCAGCGTCGCGCCGGGATGCCGGCCGGCGAGGTCGCGTCGTAGGACCGGGGCCCGGGCTCCGGACGGGCTCCCGGCCCCTCCCGCCGGCCGTCCCCGCGCGACGCCATGGCTCATGACACCCGTGCGGCGCGCCCCGCGCAACACCGTGCCGCGCCCTCCGGCCGGCCGACGTCAGTGCGTGCGCGGCGTCCCCGCCCAGGAGCGCAGCCGCTCGCGCCACCGGGTCGCACGGAGCGCGGCGTGGGCCGCCCGGGCCTGCGCCAGGTCGCGGACGTCGGACTGCAGGGCCGACCGCCGGCGCTCGAGGCCCTCGACCTCGGACTCCAGGGAGGACCGCCGGGCGCGCAGGACCTCGACCTCGGCGCGGACGGCGGCCGAGCGGGCCGCCGCGTCGTCCTCCCGGCGCTGCCGGAGGGCGGTGGCCTCCTCGTCGGCCCGGCGGCGCTGCTCCGCGGCGACGCCGAGCATCCCGAGCACCTCCTGGCGGGCCTGCAGCCGGGCGGCGAGCGCCTCGTCGGCGGCCCGGCGC
>NZ_POQT01000033.1 GCF_002938435.1 Blastococcus saxobsidens | reverse complement strand
CTGCAGATCGGAGGCGGCGCCGGTCAGGCTGAAGAAGCCCGCGCTGATCTGGGAGAACGCGAACAGGCCAGCTGCAGCGCCGACTGCGCCCTTCACTGCCCCGCTCACCTTGCTGCCCAGCCCACCCAGGGACCGGTCCAAGGGCCGCTCGTCCACCGAGTAGACGGCCTTGAGCTCAGCCACGGTCAGTGACATGTCGGGACCCCCCTCCAGGTCGTGACCGCCTGCCCCCAGCCCTTCAGCAGCTGACCGGAGGCGGACAGCCGGGCCTGGGCGCCGCAGCGGCGGAGTCGGCTGGCGTGGCGGCGACCGAAAGCCGCAATCTCCACGGCGGCGATGTGCGGCGCGGCAGCGGCCATGTCGGTGTCACCGCTGACCACCAGCGATTCGGCGGCGAGTGCCCGTAGCGCCTCCACGTGGCTGCGGGCGGCCGCCGGCATGGTGTCGGGGGCGCGCAGCGTCAGCCCGCCGGCGCGCACGATCACCGGATCGTCCCTGCTGCGAGCTGGCGGTGGATGGCGTCGGCGTTGGCGTCGAACTCGGCCACGGTCAGCGTGGACAGCTCCTCGCGGGTGAAGACGTGCCCGTCGGGGCGCTTGATGTCCGGGGGTGCCTGCCCGTCGACGGCGCCGGCGGCGGCCCACGCGGTGATCGCGTCAGCGTTGTCGGCGAGCTCCTGCGGGCCCATCGCGTCCAGCTCCGCCCGGGTGAACGCCCGGCTCATGCGCCGAACATCCCAGACGGCCGCAGCAGCCGCTGCGCCGATTCCCTGATGTCTCGGGGCAGCACGTCGGCGACCTCGCCGAGGACCATGCGGTCCACGGCCAGCGGCTCGAGGCTCGTGCCGTCGATGATGACCGCGGCGACCCGGCCGCCGGCGTTGTTGACGATGCCGTCCCAGCGCACCCGGACGCCGGCCACCTCCTCGTGGACCCGCTGGGACTCGATGACCTCCCGGCCGTCGACGGTTCGGGCGACACCGACGGTGAAGGTGCCCGCCGCGTCGGCGAACAGGTCGGTGAGGGCGGCGTTGTGCTCGTCGGCCACTTCGCGCAGCTCGGCGACGGCGGCGGCCAGCTTGCGGCGGGCACGCTCCAGGCGGCTGTCGTCACCGTCCAGGGTGGCGGCGACGGCGCGCGCCCGGTCGGCGACGACCGGCATGTGCGCCACGGTTGCCTCGTTGCGGCGCACCCGCTGCCGGTTCTGGATGCCCATCAACCGCACCTGGGCCATGTGCTTGCGGGAGGTGGCCCGCTCCAGCTCCAGCGGGTCCACCTGGCCGCTGCCGTGCAGCAGCTCCCGGTACAGGGCGTCGTACTGGGCTTCGGCCTTCTCGGCCTCCTGCTGGATCTCCTGGTACTCGAGCGCCTCCTGGGCGCGGAGCCGCTCGTCGCCGTCGATCCACGTCTCGGCGGCGGTCTCGGTGGCGGTCATGCGACGGCGGTCCTCTCGCTGGCGGTCGGCTGTGACCGGCGGGCGAGAGCGGCGGCGACCGCCGAGGCCGGGATGTCCCAGTCCCGACCCCGGCGGACCGCACCTGGCAGCTGGCCCCGTCGGGCACGCTTCCGCACCGCATCTGGCGTCACCCCGAGAAGGGGCGCCACCTCATCCGCCATCACGTGCCCAGCGTCAGGCCCGCGGTGTCAGCCCGGTCGTGCGTACGCGACCGTGGTGGGGCCAGCGGCTAGAACTGCCACTCCCAGCCCGACCCGTCGTAGACGGACGAGGGGCTGTAGACGAGCGTCCCGCTGGGCGCCGGCAGGTCCAGCAGCAGAGTGCCGGCGTACTGCGACCCCGGGCGGAGGGTGTCGGAGGGGAACAGCGCACCTTGGGCCAGACAGCTGTACGTGGCGATCGTGTCGAGGTTGGTGACGGTCACACCGTCAGCGCCGATGAAGTTCCAGTCGTAGGCGCTGACGGAGAGGAACCCTAGGTCCTCTGCGCTCACACCTGGCGCCGTAGCGACCCGCAGTTGCACCGCAGTGAGGTGTCCGTTCTCCGGCGGAGACGCGTAGTCCTCAGTGCACTGCACATCCGGGGTGATCGAGTCCACCGCGAAGGTTAGGACCGGGTCACCGTCCGGACCGGTCAAGCCACCCTCCTCGCCGATGGCCTTCACGATGTTGCCGCGCTCGTTGCGCTCCGGCTGCCCGGCCTCCGCCTCGGCGTCCGCGCTGGCGTTCGCCTCCTCCTCGGTCTGCACGTCGGGGAGCTCAGGGCCGGCGGACGAGTCCTCGGAGACCGAGCTGCCACAGCCGGCCAGCACCAGCACTGCGGAAACGAGGACGGGCAGAGATGACTTGAAGCGCATGGTTCCTCCGGGTTCGGTTTCGTGCAGCTCACCACGAAGAGACGCCCCTGTCTCGTAACGGTTGCGTCACGCCGCGGGGATCAGAACTCGTCACGGCCGTCCCCTCCCCGCGGGGCGGTGAAGGCGCGGGTGTCGTGCACGCACCGCGGGCGGGCGTGGATGCGCGTCCCGGACAACGTCTCCATCACCTCACCTTCGGACCGGGGCTGGCCGGACGGCCGGTCCTGCCAGCGCCTGGCCCGCGGCTTCACCGCGGCCATGGCCTGGGCCAGGCTGAGCGCCAGGTCGTCGTGCCCGAGCCGCTCCGGGACGGCGATCTTCAGGTGACCGGAGTCCCGCGTCTCGAACTCCAGGTTGTTCAACTGCCGCAGCAGCCCCGTCTGCGACTTCGGCAGCAGCAGCCTTCCCTGCTGGATCAGCAGGCGGAGCTGGGCGAACGCGTTCTCCTTGTAGGCAGCCGTCGTGTTCACCCCGACGATGGCCCGCGGGTACCCCCATCGCTCGGCCGCCATCTCCCGCATCGACTGCACCACCGGCGTGCCGGGGCCGTTCAGCTCGGCCAGCACGTGCCGCATGGTGAACCCCGGCCGGTACTTCCACACGCTGGGGTCGTGGTCGCCGTGGTCGATGATCCTGCGCGCGAACTGCGAGTAGGGCATGGCGAAGTTCTCCTCCACCCACGCCACGAAGTACACCCAGCCGTGCGGGTGAAGGTCGGTGTTGAGGTCGCCGTCCTCCAGGGCGCCCACCAGCGCCAGGGCGTTGGCGTCCTGCGCGAAGCCGAAGTCCACCCCGCCGACGACCAGGTCACCGTCCGCGGTCGCCGGGTCGATCAGCTGGTAGTCGGCGGTGACCGCCTCGAGCTCCGCGGTCGGGAAGTAGGAGCCGGCCTCGTCCACCCACTCGGCGAGGACCTCCTGCCGCCACTCCCGGTCCGACACCGCGTTCGACCGCCACATGTCCAGCAGCGTCTGATCCACCAGCGGCGACATGGTGGAGGGCCACCGCCACGACTCGTGGCCCTCCGCCGGCCGGTGCAGCAGCCGCTTCTCCCCGGCCCGCCACGTCACGGCGAAGAACCGGTCCTGCCGCCCGTACGGGGTGGAGGCCATCAGGATGCGCGACCCGGGGCGGGCGATGATCGTCCACCGGGCGGCCGTCCAGATCTCCTCCGCGATCTGGCACGCTTCGTCGAGCACGAGGAGGTCGACGCTGTGCCCGCGGATCTGCTTCTCCGACGCCGGCACCGACAGGATCGTGGACCCGTTCGACAGGGTGACCAGCGACTTGCCCTCGTCCACCAGCGACCCGCGGAGCAGCGGAGACGCCGCCAGGGCCGCGATCTCCGCCAGCAGCCGCTTCGCCGCCTCCTCACCCGCCGACAGGATCAGCACCCGCCGGCCCGACTGGCGGAACGCCTCGTGCAGCGCCGCCACCGCCAGCGTGCGGCTCTTACCGACCTGCCTTCCGGCCAGCACGCTTCGAATCCGGGCCGGGGACGCCAGCACCTCCCGCTGGTGATCCCACAGCGGCTCCCCGAGCAGCACGTCGGCGAACACCGCCGGGTCCTGCCGGGCCCGATCGATCTCGGTCACTGTCAGCGTCACATGCTCTCCTCGTCCTCGTCGTCATCGACGACCTGCCCGTCCACGTGCTGCGCGTCCCGCTCCCGCGCCTCCCGTTCCCGCCGATCCATCTCGGCCATCACCCGCGCCACGTCCACCTCGGTGGCCGCCCGGTCCCGGCCCAGCCGGGCAGCGGCCAGCGGGTCCAGGCCCAGGGCCCGCCGCCCCGACAGGGCCCGCGCCTCCGCCCGGTGGAGCAGCAGGTACGCCGACCGCACCCGGTCCTGCTCCAGGTCCCCCACCCCGTCCGCCGTCTCCTCCCCGGCCCGCGCCAGGTACTCGGTGAGCAGCTGCACCTGGGCCTCCGCCCGCGCCCACGCCCACAGCGCCGGCGCGTATCGCGGGGCCCGCAGATAGTCGGTCGACACGTCGGCGAGCACCGCCGCCCGGAGCTCCGCGGCCAGCGGGTCCACCTTCCGCGGGCTGTACGCCCCATGCTGCAGCGCGAGCGTGTTCCCCGGCGGACCATCGAACGGCGGCCGTTGACCGGGGAACTCCGGCACCCAACCCTCCGGGCCGCTCACGACCCCACCGCCCGCACCGTCACGCACGCCCCCGGGATGTGCAGCGCCCACGGATCACCGACATGCACCTTCGACGCCGTCAGGCGCACCACCTGCGAGTCGTCGCGCATCACCCCCGCGTCGACAAGGGCATCGAGCACCGCCCGCAGCAGCTTGTCCACGTCCCCCGACGACCGGGTGACCGGCCACACCCGCCGCGACTTCGGCGCCGACTTCGGCCGATCGAACGTGAACACCACCGCCACCGACACCGGACCCTCGAGACGGGACCAGCCACTGAGTGACGGGCCGCCACTCAGCGATGAACTGGCCGACACGACGTCGGTCAGTCCACTGAAGGCCTTCGAGGACTCCAGTCGCACCATCTCCGCGGCGTCACGCACATGGGTCGGAGACGGCTCCGACCCCGCGCCGCCAAGGGTGTCGGCAGTACCGACACCCTTCTTCCCGCCGCCGGGAGAAAGGGGGTCCACGGTGTGGGGCCCCTCCGAGATTCCGTCACCAGCAGCGACAGAACCCATCGCCGCCACAGCAGCCGCCTTCACCGACTCCCGCCACGGCAACAACCGGGCAGCGTTCCCATGCACCGACGGACGCCCCCGCCCCAGCGACCGGATCGACCCCTGCGGCGCAGGCTTCCCGAACGCCGAGAACACCAGGCCACCGCCCGCCAGCCGGCAACCCGCCAAGGGCAGGGGTACCCGTTCAGTGGGCACCCCTGCGACCACGGTTCCCGGCGCCGGGAAGCTTTCGGCCCCGGTCACCGCGCACCGCCGTCGCCGAACAACGCCAGCTCGATGAAGTCAGCCGCCGCATCCTCCAGGCCGGGGAACGCCTCGAACAGCCTGCCGCCGTCAGGGCGCTGCTCCACCCGCCCGTAGCCAGCGTCAGCGCAGCGCCGGAACGCCTCCCCCAGCAGCACCTGCCAGGCCAGCGGCACCGCGTCCGGACACCGGGCGCTCATGCCACACCACCAGCGGCAGACAGGGCAGGCTGAGCGTCATGCCCACCGTCATCGAACGACCCCACCACGCGCCCGTCCCCAGCCTCGTGGACGGCGCGGTCGTCCGACACCTCGTCGAGGACGGAGACCAGGAGACCATGTGCGGCGAACCGATCAGCGGAGCCCGCGAAGTGCGAACCTCGTGGAGCAGAACCGCCAACCGCTGCCCGGCCTGCGAACAGGCGCAGGTCGTCAGCTGACCCCAGCAGCCGCCTGGGACTCGCACACCGCCTTGACCGTGGACGCGTGCCAGGTGGCACCACCCCGAGCCGTGGGCACCCCGTCGGCCTGCAGCCGCTCGGCGATGGCCCGGAAGCTGGCACCGTCCCGACGCATCCCCACGACGCGGGCCACCACGTCGCCGCTGAGCGCCTGCGGGCGACCGAGACGGGTACCCCTGGCCCTGGCCGCTGCGAGCGCGTCACGGGTGCGCTGGCCGATGAGCCGCCGTTCGTACTGCGCCGCGGACACGACGACGTTCGCGGTGAACTCGCCGACCGGTGTCGTGGTGTCCACCCCCAGGTCGAGGCAGACCACGGACCAGCCACGGCGGGCAGCCCGGTCGAGCAGGGCACCGAAGTCGCCGACGGAGCGGGAGAGCCGGTCGAGCTTGGCGACGACCAGGACGTCGGCCTGCCGGCGGTCGAGACGGTCGAGGGCAGCGGTGAGGGCAGGGCGGTTGAGGTCCTTCGCCGACAGCCCCTCGTCGGCGAGGACGTCGAGGTCCCAGCCCCGGCGGCCGGCCTCCGCCTCGATCGCGGCGCGCTGGGCTGCGAGGCCCAGGCCGCTGCTGACCTGCTCGTCGGTCGAGACCCGGACGTAGCCGATGGCCCGTGGTGGCTGGTGCTGCAGAGCGGGTGCCATGCCGACGACTGTACAGTAAACAGGCGTATTCCGTACAGTGATCCGGGCTCACAAAGCCCGTGCGCGCGGGGGTTCCGGCGGATCAGCAGCGACCCGACGACGGATCGGATGGCCGTCCGGGGGTCTGTCCTCGTCTCCTGTCTCAGTGGGTGGGTCGCGCGCGGGGTGCGCACGCACTGCTCCGACTGCGCTGACTGCACCGACTGGCCCAGTGAGAGCAGTGAGTGCAGTGAGAGTGTTCTCCCCTGACTGTGCTCTGACTGGGTGCTCTGACTGGGGGTCACGGGGTGTCTCCTGTCTGGGTGCCGGGCAGCGACCAGTAGGTGCTGCGCGGGAAGCCGACGTTGGTGGACTGGATGCCGTTGCGGGTGCGGGCGCGCTTGAGGGCGTCGTAGCTGTGGCCGTTCTTGGCGCCGGCGGTCTTGATGTCGGCGGAGGGGGCGGTGCCGCCGTTGTCGGCGAGGTAGCCGAGGAGCCAGGCGCCGGCGTCGGTGGTGGCGGTGCGGTTGTCGCTGGTGTCGTGGCTGTCTTCGAGGACGGCGGCGAGCGACCGGGGGTCTTCTCCCGACCAGGTGAGGCGGCCGGTCCACACGGCCCCTTCGGGGGTGTCGGCGACGTGGGCGGACTCGATGCGGAACCGCAGCGTGGGCAGGTCCCCGCGGCCGAGGTTGTTCTTCGCCAGGCCGAGGAGCCGCAGCCCCGGGTCGTCCTGGTCCGCGATGACGTAGAGCACCGACCGGGCGACCGCGGCGAACGCCCGGCTGCCCATGAGGGAGCTCAGTGGGTCGCTGGTGCGCCCCTTGTTGACGTGGATCAGGCCGAGGACGGTGGCCCCGGTCCGGTCGGCCAGGGCTGTGAGCGGCTCCAGCGCCTGCCGCACCTCGGAGTCCTTGTGCGTGTCGAGGGCCGCGTCGAGGCGGGACATGAGCGGGTCGAGCAGCAGCAATGCAGCACCCACCGCCCGTATCTCCCGCTCGAGCGCGGTCACATCGGCCGGCAGGGACAGCCCGCCGGCGATGCCCTCACTGGTGGTGACGTCCACCCGGAACACCTGGTCCAGGTCGGCGCCGGCCGCGAGCAGCCGAGGGGCGATGGTGTGGCCCCAGGAGTCCTCGGTGGCGCAGACAACGACCGCCCGGGGGTTGCCCTTGTGGTGGCCGTCGAGCTGGCCGCGGGTGAGGTCCGCGGCCAGCGTGTAGGCGGCCGTCGACTTGCCGATGCCCTCCCGCCCGCCGAGCAGCGCCAGCGAGCCGAGGGGCAGGCGGCCGTCCCACAGCCACCGGACGGCGCGCAGGCGCACCCCGGAGGCCGCGGTCAGCGTGAGCTTTCGGCGGTGGCCTGCGGGGGTCTCGTCGGGCGGGTGGTCCGGTGGGGGCACGGCCTCATCCGGACCGACCAGCCGAGGGGCCGCGGTCATCGGTCCACCGCCGTGACGACGGTCCGCCACCGCAGCCCGTGGTCGGCCACGGCGAGCATCTCCGCCGAGTCCTCGATGTGCACGCAGAACGTGCGGGTGTCCTCCATCCACCGGGTGACGCCGGCGCGGCGGCACAGGGCGATGAACTGGCGGCGGGTGAGCCCGTAGAACCAGGCGGTACGCCGACCCACCTCCACCTCGAGCACGACCTGCGCGCGCCGGGGTGCGATCGGGTCCCGGCGGCCGTCGACCAGCGCAGGCAGGCGCCGGGCAGCCTCACGTCGCCGACGCAGCGCCTCCGGGACGGAGGCGGCCTCGCGGCTGGGCGCCGGCCACAGCTGCAGCGGGGCAGGCGTGTAGCCGGTAGCCAAGCCACCGCGTCCCCTACGCTGGATGTAGGGGTTCGGGCGCTGAGGGGCGACAGACTCCGGGAAGGGGCGGCCTGTGGCGGGCCGCCCCTTCTGCGCGCTCACGCTGCCGACCCGGTGTTGGTCGGGGCGAGGAGGGCGGCCAGGCGGGCGCGCTGCTCATCGGACAGCGGCGGCGCGGAGTCGATCAGCCGCTGGATGTACCGCTCGGCGGCGTACACCTTGCGGGCGGTGAGTGCCGGCGCCAGGCGGGCAGCTCGATCAGGGGTGCGGGCCCAGCTCTCGCGGGCACGCTCGGACGGGGACGTAGCTGGCACGGGACTCTCCCAGGCAGCAGCCAGCGAGCCCTCTCAGGGCTGTACTGGCCGGTGCTGGGTGTCACCGAGTTCTTCCCCTGACGGTGCCCGCGCTGACCGCCCCGGGTTGTGCGGCCCGTCCGCTTGGTGTCGACGCCGATCGCGGGATCGACGTACAGCGGCACGTTACATGGGTGACGTGTCAGCCGTACGTGACGACACGCCGCCCCGCCACTCGATGCGCACCTGCTCCGGGTCGAACGGGCGCCCCTTCCCCGCCGGCAGGATCGTCACGGTCATCAGCATGTCGATCACGGACCGCCGGTCGCGCACGCCCATCCCCTCCCAGGCGGCTTCGACGTCGTCGGCGGTGACCAGCTGCGACGCCGGGGAGTCCCCGAGCGCGGAGTCGATCCGGTCCTGCAGGCCCCGGATGAGCCGCGTGAGCTCCCCGGACCGGTCCCGCACCACCTGGGCGGACAGCAGCCCGTCGGCCAGCAGGTCGGCCAGGTCGTCGCGGCGCTGGTGCAGCGTGGCGACCTCCGCGCGCAGGGCGGCGACGTCCTCGGCCGGGGCGAGCAGGTCCGCGGCGTCCGGCCGGGCCAGCCTGCCGAGCACCACCGCCTCCACCACGCCGTCGACGAGGTCCAGGCGGCGGGACAGGTAGCAGGCCGGGCAGCGATAGCCCATGTACGGGGTGCCGCGGTTCTTCATCGGGGTGGCGAACATGATCCCGTCGCAGCGACCACACCGGGCCAGCCCCGAGAGCAGGTAGCGCAGCGCGGTGCCCTGCTGAACCCGGCGGCGGACGTCGCGCAGCACCTCGGCCAGCCGCTCCTGCGTCGCCGCGTCCAGGATGACCGGCCACGACCCGGTGGCGACGTCGGCGCCGTTGTAGGTGACCCGGCCGGCGTACCGCGGGTTCAGCAGCGCGCGGCGCAGGCTGGTGACGTTCCACCGCTGGCCCGCCGTGGTGGTCAGCCCCTGCCCGTCGAGAGCTCGAACGGCGGACGCCAGCGTGCCGCCGGCGAGCACGGTCTCCGCGGCGGCCTTCAGCCCGGCGGCCTCCGGTTCGACCACGACCACCCCGCCATTCGACCGGTCGTAGCCGAACGGGCGCCGCGTCCAACCCATGTGACCCGCGGCCGCGCGCTGCTCATTGGCCCGCCGCTGCCGCGCCCCCTTCCGCTCCACCTCCCCGCGGGCGACGGAGGCGAGGATGCGGGCGAGCATCCGCCCGGTGTCGGTGCCGAGGTCCAGATCACCGGTCACCGTGGCCAGGCGGACCCCGGTGGACTCGCACAGGGAGATGACCACCTCGAGGTCCACCAGGCGCCGCGTGAGTCGGTCGACGGCCCACACGACCACGACGTCCACGGCGCGGGCGCGCATCGCCTCCAGCAGCCGCTCGTAGCCCGGTCGAGGCTTCCCGGTACTGGCGGACAGGTCGTTGTCGACGATCGTGTCGATCACGTCCCAGCCGCGCTGCTCGGCCAGGCGCCGGCAGTCCTCGATCTGTCGCTCTACCGCTGCACCCTCGCCACCGCGGTCCAAGGACTGGCGGGCGTAGACGATGGCGCGACTCGACATGCCGAAAGGTTAGCGGTTGACAACCGCGACCATCATGGCGATCTCCTTCCGCCCGCCGGCCTCGAGCAGCCGGCGCTTGCCGGCCTCCCGGACGTCCGCGGCCTGGGCGCGCAGCACCTCGGCCAGCGGGGTGCCGCGCTCGATGGCCACGAGCAGGCCGTCGATGAAGCGGGCCAGCGGGTCCAGCGACGTCCGGTCGGCCACCTGCTGCAGCGCGTCGACCAGCGGGACGCCGGCACGGGCACGGCCGAGTGCGGCGCCGAGCTCGCGCGCCAGCTCGCCTCCGGACAGCCGGGCAACCCGGGCGATGGCCGCGGTGGGGCCCTCCCCCGCCGTCACCGCCAGCGCCAGCAGCTCGGCCACGACCGGGAACTCGGCGAGCAGCAGCTCCTCGCGCCGGTCGACCTGCTGGGTCAGCCACCAGTCACGCCCGAGGACGCCGCCGACCAGGCCGGCCACGCAGAGCAGCCCGGCGGAGAGGACGTTCAGGTCGCCCGCGAGGAGCGAGCCCACGGTGGCGACGACGGCCGCGGCGAGCAGGCCCAGCCCGCCCCACACCACCTGCTCGATGCGGAAGTCCTCGACGGTCAGCTCGCCGCCGAGCGCGTCCAGCCGACGGCGCACGGCCGCCCGCCCACCGAGGAAGCGGTCGACGATCCGGGCGCCGTTGCCGATGGAGGGGCCGGCGATCCGCCGCGCGGCGGTCAGCAGCCCCGGCTCGGTCGCCGTGCCCAGCAGCCGGGACGGCGGCGGGGTGTCGTGGACGTAGGGGGCGATCCGGTCGACCAGGCGGACCGAGCGGAACGGCGGCGCGTAGCCGAGCACGAGCAGCAGGCCGGTCGCCGCGGCCAGTCCGAGGAGCATCCCCACCATGCCGGCGCTCATCGGAGCACCCGCACGTCCTCGGGCAGCCGCCCGATCCGCAGCATCAGCCGGTAGGCCACCAGGCACACCGCACCGCCGCCGACGAGGATCGCCGTCCCCAGCGCCGAGTCGTAGGCGGCCAGCGTCGTGGACTGGGTGGCCAGCAGCAGCAGGACGATCCACGGCGCGGCGATCGCCAGCCGGGCGGCCTGCACGACCCAGCCCTGCCGCGTCTCCAGCTCGGCGCGGGCGCGGGCGTCCTCCCGGAGGAACGTCGACAGCGTCCGCAGCACGCGGCCCAGGTCGCTGCCACCGACCTCGCGGGCCACCCGCAGCGTCTCCACGATGCGGTCGCCCACCGGGTCGGCCAGGTCGCCCTTGAGCCGGTCGAGCGCCGCGCTGAACCGGCCGCTGGAGCGGTACTCGGCGGCGAAGCGGGCGAACGGCGGGCGCAACACCTCGGGGCCGCGCGTGGACAGCGCGCCCAGCGCCTCCGGCAGCGACAGCCCGGCGCGGACCGCGGAGGCCAGGTTGTCGACGACCTCGGGCCACACCTCGCGCAGGTCGGCCCGGCGCTTGCCGGCCAGCCGGCGCACCTGCATGTACGGCAGCAGGAAGCCGAACAGCCCGAAGGCCAGGCTGACGGTGATCGCGGCGGTGCTGAGCAGGACGACGACGGTCGCGAGCAGCCCGGCGCCGAACTGCAGGGCCAGCAGCTGGGCGCCGTTGATGCCGGTGAGGCCGGCGGCGGCGAGCAGCTGCTGGCGCCGGCCCGGACGGCGGGGGTCGGTGCGCCGCTTCGGTGCCCGCGACCCGCTGCGCCAGACCAGCAGCAGGCCCACCCCGAGCAGCAGCCCGAGGACGGCGCCGGACTCCGTCATCTCGACTGCCCGGTCATGCCAGCAGGGCCGGCAGGTCGAAGCCGGCGGCCGCGAACCGCTCGGCGTGCGGCGGGTAGCCGTCGGCGCGCACCAGCCGGCCGTCACGGGTGGTGAACACGTCGGCGGTCTCGACGACGCCGTCCTCCGCCCGGCCGGGCAGCGCGACGATCTCCCGCACCCGCCGGCGGCCCTCGGCGTCGGTGGCGGCGTGCACCACCAGGTCGACGCTGGAGGCGACCGTGGGCACGACGAACGACGTCCCGATGTTCTCCCCGGCCAGCAGCGGCAGGGTGCACATCTTCACCACGGCCTCGCGGGCGCTGTTGGCGTGCAGCGTGCACATGCCCGGCAGCCCGGAGTTCAGCGCGATCAGCAGGTCCAGGCACTCCTCCTGGCGCACCTCCCCCACCACGATGCGGGAGGGCCGCATGCGCAGCGCCTCCTTCACCAGCCGGCGCAGCGGGATCTCACCGGCGCCCTCGAGGTTGGGCTGGCGGGTCTGCATCGAGACGACGTCGGGCAGCGGCACCCGCAGCTCGAAGACCTCCTCGCAGGTGATCACCCGCTCCCGGGCGGGGACGGCGGCGCAGAGGCAGTTGAGCAGCGTCGTCTTCCCGGCCTGGGTGCCGCCGGAGACGAGGATGTTGAGACCGGAGGCGACCGCGGCCTCCAGGAAGCGGGCCGCCTGACCGGTGAGGGTGCCCAGCGACACGAGTTCGTCGAGGCTGTGCGCCTGCAGCACGAACTTCCGGATGTTGACCGCCATGTGCCGCCGGGTGATGTCCGGGATCACCACGTGCAGGCGCGAGCCGTCGGGCATCATCGCGTCGACGAACGGGGTCGACATGTCGATACGGCGACCCGAGGTGCGCAGCATCCGCTCGACCAGGTCGGCCAGCTCACCGGGCGCGAGGATCGTCGTCGTCAGCTCGCTGCGGCCCCGCCGGGCGACGAACACCCGGCCGGGCTCGTTGACCCAGATCTCCTCGATCTCGGGGTCGTCGAGGTAGCGCTGCAGCGGGCCGAAGCCGGCGACCCGGTCCAGCACGTCGCGGACGACGGACTCCACGTCGCCGATCGGGGGCAGTGCCGAGGTCAGCGAGCGCTCGGAGTAGTCGGCGACGACGTCGCGCACGAGCAGCCGGACCGGGCCGGGGTCGGTGAACGGGTCCAGCCCACGACGCCGGATCAGCTCGCGGACCTCGCCGTCCACGACATCCAGTGCAGTCGGCACGCCCATCCCCCGTCGAGCCCGTTGATCAACCGACCGGACTGTAAGGAAACGTTGCAGTCCGCGGGCCGCCGTTCACGGGTTCTGTGGACAACCGGGGGCCCACCTCCACCCGCGCGGGTGAACACCGGAGCCGGTTCCGGGTCGCGCCACCCGTGCCCCGACGCGGTCCTCGGAAAGATCTCCCGGCCGATGTCGAGAACGAGGAAGCGGCTCCGTCCCCGGGGTGGACGCGGCCACAATGGGCCGCCCGCACCGAGGAGAACCCCATGGCCAAGTACCTGCTGCTCAAGCACTACCGAGGCGCACCGACGGCGGTCAACGACGTGCCGATGGCCCGCTGGACGCCAGAGGAGGTGGACGCGCACGTCCAGTACATGCGGGACTTCGCCGATCGGCTCCGGGGCACCGGCGAGTTCGTCGGCGAGCAGGCGCTCTCCGAGAAGGGCATGTGGGTCCGCTCCGACGGCCAGGGGCGGCCCCCGGTCACCGACGGCCCGTTCGCCGAGACCAAGGACCTGATCGCCGGCTGGATGATCATCGACGTGGACAGCCAGGACCGGGCGATCGAACTGGCCGGCGAGCTGTCCGCCGCCCCCGGCGCGGGCGGTGCGCCGATCCACGAGTGGCTCGAGGTGCGCCCGCTCTACGGCGAGCCGTCGACGATCACGGAGTGACGCCGTGGTGGACGAGGCTCGGCTGCGGGCGCTCATCCCCACGGTCATCGGGATCCTCGGCCGCCGCGGAGCCGGCTTCGCGGCGGCCGAGGACGCCGTCCAGGAGGCGCTGGTGGAGGCCGTTCGCGTGTGGCCGGAGGACCCGCCGCGCGACCCGCAGGGCTGGCTGGTCACCGTGGCCTGGCGCCGGTACCTCGACGCCGTCCGCGCCGACACCTCCCGGCGACGGCGTGAGGAGCGGGTCGACGACGAGCCGGCACCCGGACCGGCTCCCGACGTGGACGACACGCTCCAGCTCTACTTCCTGTGCGCGCACCCGTCGCTGTCGCCGGCGTCGGCGGTCGCGCTCACGCTGCGCGCGGTCGGCGGCCTGACCACGCGCCAGATCGCCCAGGCCTACCTCGTTCCGGAGGCGACCATGGCGCAGCGCATCAGCCGCGCCAAGCGGACCCTGTCCGGCGTCCGCTTCTCCGACCCCGGCGACCTGGCGACGGTGCTGCACGTGCTGTACCTCGTCTTCAACGAGGGCTACTCCGGCGACGTCGACCTGGCCGCCGAGGCGATCCGGCTCACCCGTCAGCTGGCAGCGCGCACCGACGACGAGGAGGTGGCCGGGCTGCTCGCCCTCATGCTGCTGCACTCCGCGCGCCGCCCGGCACGGACGCGCCCCGACGGCAGTCTCGTGCCCCTCGCCGAGCAGGACCGCTCGCTGTGGGACACCGGCCTGATCGCCGAAGGGGTCGACGTCCTCCAGGCCGCGCTCCGCCGCGACCGCCTGGGCGGGTATCAGGCCCAGGCCGCCATCGCGGCCCTGCACGCCGACGCGCGCACGGCCGAGGAGACCGACTGGGTGCAGATCGTCGAGTGGTACGACGAGCTGGTCCGGCTCACCGGCAACCCGGTCGCCCGCCTCAACCGGGCCGTCGCGGTCGGCGAGGCCGACGGCCCGCGGGCCGGTCTGGCCGCCCTGGCCGAGCTCGACGCCGCCCTGCCCCGCTACACCGCCGTCGCCGCCTACCTGCACGAGCGCGACGGGAACCGGGCGACCGCGGCACGGCTCTACGCCGACGCGGCCCGGGCAGCGGACAACCTGGCCGAGCGCGACCACCTCACCCGGCAGGCGGCCCGCCTCAACGCCGGGCCCCGGACGTGACCGGCCACCGGAGCAGCGCGCCGGGCGGTTGCCCGGGGTCAGCTGAGGAAGGTGTCCCCGCCGGCCAGAGCGGTGAGCGCCACCATGCCGATGAAGGCGAGCAGCACGACCGCGATCACCCCCAGGGCGATCAGCCACGTCCGGACGTCGGACGCAGGGTTCAGCGCCGGCCGGCGGGCTCGTCGCTCGGCACGCTCGGCGGCCGGGGGTCCACCTCGAGCGGGGCGCTCGTGGGCGCCGTGCCGGAGGGCGGACGTCGGGCGCTGCTTGGTGACGCTCATGACCCACTCCACGTGCCGGGTCCGTCGCGGGCGTCGTCCGGCGCCCCGGACCGGATCCTGGGAGGACCCGCCCCGATCCTGGTCCCCGCCGCCCGCCGCGGACCAGAGGCGGACGACCCCGTGCGCTGCCGTCGGGTCACGGAGAACCTGCACCGCCGCGAGGCCGGCCGGTCCGGCGCGCCCGCGCGGAAGCCACCGGGCACTCGGCGACAGGCGTACCGTCCGCCGCACGGAGCCGTTCAGGCTCCCGATGAGGGAGCGCGCACCATGGGTGACAAGTCCCCGAAGCAGTCCATGACCAAGAAGGCCAGCGGGAAGTCGATCAAGGAGAAGCGGATCGACCGCAAGGCCAAGGCGGACACCACGTCGCAGATGGAGAACCTGACGCACGGCAAGAAGCACTGAGGCCCCCGGCCTGACCGGGGAGCGGGCGACGAGCCCGCACCCGGTTCCCCGGTTCAGCGCAGGACGGCGTCGATCAGGTGCGGGCCGGGTTCGGCCAGCGCCGCGCGCAGCTGGTCGGCCAGCTCCTCGGCCGTCGTCGCGCGGGTGGCCGGGACGCCCATGCCCTGAGCGATCGACACGAAGTCCAGCCCCGGGCCGCCCAGGTCCAGGAGCTTGCGGGCCCGCTCGCCGTCGGAGGCCGCGCCCACCTTCTGCAGCTCGTGCTCGAGGATCGCGTACGAGCCGTTGTCGCAGATGATCGTGGTGATGTCGGCCTGCTCGCGGGCGTAGCTCCACAGCGCCGAGATGGTGTACATCGCGCTGCCGTCGGCCTGGATGCCGATCACCGGCCGGTCCGGGCAGGCCACCGCGGCGCCGAGCGCCATGGGCAGCCCGTCGCCGATCGCCCCGCCGGTGAGGGACAGCCAGTCGTGCCGGGGGCCGGTCGAGGTCAGCTCGGTCAGCCCGACGCCGGAGGTCAGGGCCTCGTCGACGACGATCGCGTCCTCCGGCAGCAGAGCGCCCACCACCGCCGCCATCGTGCGCGGGTCCAGCGGCCCGGTCGGCAGCTCGGGGCGCTCGAACTCCGCGACGTCGGGCTTCGCGTCCGGCGCCACCGCCTCGGCCAGCGCCCGCATCGCCGCCACGCCGTCCTCCCCCGGCCGGCTGAGCACGTGCACCGTGCAGTCCTCCGGCACCGGGTGGCCGGGGACGCCGGGATAGCCGAAGAAGTGCACCGGTGCGGTGGTGCCGGCCAGGACCAGGTGCCTGGTGCCGGCGAGCGCGGCCATCGCCATCTCCGGCGGGTACGGCAGCCGGTGCAGGTCGGGCAGCCCGGCTCCGCGCGCGGTGCGGGCCGGGAAGGTCTCGACCACCAGCCGCGCACCCGTCCCGGCGGCGACCTGGGCCGCGGCCAGCTGCCCCTGGGCGGTCATCAGGTCCCCGCCCAGGAAGAGGACGACGTCCTCGCCGCCGCGCACGACGGCGGCGACGTCGTCCACGACCGACGGGGCCACGTGCGGCACCGGCCGCACCGGCTGCGCGTCGGCGACCTCGGCCCCGTCCTCCCAGCAGACGTCGGCCGGGAGGATCAGCGTGGCGATGCCACCGGTGGCGATCGCGGCGACGGCCTCGGCCGCGTCGGCGGCGACGTCGGCCGGGGACAGCGACCGGCGCACCCAGGTGGACACGGTGCCGGCGACGGCGTCGATGTCGGACTCCAGCGGCGCGTCCAGCCGCTTGTGCGAGCGCGCGTGGTCGCCGACGACGTTGAGCAGCGGGGCCTTGCCACGGCGGGCGTTGTGCAGGTTGGCCAGGCCGTTGCCCAGGCCGGGGCCGAGGTGCAGCAGCGTCGCCGCCGGGCGCCCGGCCATGCGCGCGTAGCCGTCGGCCGCGCCGGTGGCCACGCCCTCGAAGAGGGTCAGCACGCCGCGCATCTGCGGGACGTCGTCCAGCGCGGCGACGAAGTGCATCTCCGAGGTGCCCGGGTTGGCGAAGCAGACGTCGACGCCCGCGCCGACGAGGGTCCGGATCAGTGCCTGTGCGCCGTTCATGGTCAGGTCAGCGTCTGCACGTCGAAGTGCGTCATGGTGGCGCCACCGGTGGCGAACCCCGGGACGTCGGCCGCCGCGGCCTGCCCCTCCGGCGAGCCGAAGGCCGCCCCCATGGCCTCCTCTGAGTCGAAGTCCAGCTCGGCGACGAGGTAGGGCGCCGGCTGGGAGGGGTCCATCGCGCTGGGGTGCCCGATCGTGAACCGCACCAGCCCGGGCATCCGCCGCGCCAGGGGCGCGTGCACGTCGCGGTAATGCGCGTCGAATGCCGCCGGGTCCTCCGGCGGGCCGTAGCTGACGACGAGCCTGTGCACCATGGAGCGCTCCGTTCCGGCGGATCCGGCGCCCACCCGGCGACCAGCCAACCGGTCATCGACCGGCCGCGCGACTCCGGCCGGACCGCGGACCTCGCGGCGGCGCGGAATCGCCTGGATCCAGGCTGTGGATAACCCCCGCGAAGCGGCTGGACGGCGGGAAACCGTTGTTACGTTCCCGGACACATCGCTCCGCCGGTACCCGGAGCACCCAGACTCCAGATTGGACTCCTCATGGCGAACGTCAACGTCACCTACCAGCAGATGGAGGACGCGGCCGGCCGACTGGTCAACGGGCGCACCGAGATCGACGGCATGCTCGGTCAGCTCAAGGGCCTGGTCGACCAGCTCGTGGCCGACGGCTACGTCACCGACGCCTCCAGCCGCAGCTTCCAGGCGTCCTACGACGAGTTCACCACCGGCGCCCGCAACATGATCGCCGGCCTCGACGGCATGGCCCAGTACCTGAACCAGGCCGCCGCCACCTTCCGCGACGCCGACACCCAGCTGGCCGGCGCGCTCGGCCGCTGACCTCCCGCACCCGGTGAAGGCCGCCTCGCTCCCCGCGAGGCGGCCTTCGTCGTCCGTGCCGGGCCTTGGTCACGCCACGGACCCCCTGGGGGGCGGGCGGCCGATCAGGGCGTCGGGACGGTGACGGTGAGCAGGGCACCGTCACCCAGGTGCAGCCACCCGCGCCCGGGCTGCACCGGCCCGCCGACGGCGCTGCGCGGCAGGCGGACGCCGATCAGGTCGCCGTCGGTGCTGCCCTGCGGGGAGAGCAGCACGCCCTGCCGCGCCCTCTTCGCGTCCACCTGCCACCCGGACAGGCCGGTGCAGATGCTGTCGGCGTTGCCGGCCAGCACGAGGCTCCGTCCCGGTCCCGCGTAGCCCTTCACGACCTCGCGGAACACCTCCGCCGCCGGGCAGTCGCGCAGCACGTCGCCGTCGTCGAGCAGCAGCACCAGCGGCCGGCCGGGCTCGGCGGCGAGGAGTTCCCTCCACCGGTCGGCCGGGGTGGCGGACTCCTCGATGACGGCCAGCACCCCCTCGCGCCCGGCGAGCGCCCGCAGCGGCGACGCCTTCGGCGCGCAGACGACGACCGAGGTGCCCTGGCGCAGCAGCGACTGGGCCATGACCGCGAGCACCGTGCTCTTGCCGGAGCGGGCCGGACCGGCGACCACGAAGGCCGACCCCCGCTCCACCAGGTCGGGACCGGCGGCCTCCAGCTCGTCGCCGCCGACGCCGACCAGCGCGAAGCCCGGCCCTGCGTCCGCCGGGCGCATCTCCCAGGCCGCCTCGAAGGGAAGGCGCGAGGGCAGCACGTCGACCCGGAACGGCCGGGCCGAGCGCGGCACCAGCGCGTCGCGCACGTGCGCGGCCTTGGCGATCTCGGCGATCGCGGCCGCCTGCCCCTGCCCCGACTCGTCTTGCGCCAGCAGCGCCACCTGCGTCTCCACCACGCCGTCGACGGTGACCCCGCGGCCGGGCGGCAGCACCCCGGGCACCTGCTTCGCGGGGACGCCGACGAGCGGGTAGTCACCCCGGTCGGCCAGCCGCAGGACCAGCTTGTTGTCGGTGAGCGACGACAGCCGGGCGGTGCCGAGCGAGCGGTCCCCGGTCATCACCACCGAGATCCCGACCGAGGCGCCCTCCCGCACGATGCTCATGAGGATGTCGGTGAGCCGGCCCCCGTCGACGTCGCCGAGCGTCGGGGTGAAGCCCTCCCAGCGGTCGAGGAGCAGCAGCACGTACGGCAGCCGCTGCTCCGTCGGTGCCGACCGGCGCTGCTCGGCGATGTCGCCGAAGCCGCCCTCGGCCAGCACCTGCTGCCGGCGCCCCATCTCCCGCGCGAGCCGGTCGAGCAGCCGCACCGCGCGCTCCGTCTGCGTGCGGGCAACCACCGCCCCGCACTGCGGGAGGTCGGCCAGCGGCAGCAGCGCACCGTTGCCGCAGTCCAGCGCGTACAGGTGGACGTCGCTGGTCGAGCAGCGGGAACCCACCGAGCCGGCCAGCGTGCGCAGGAGCTGCGACCGGCCGCTCTTCGGCGAGCCGATGACCAGCAGGTGCCCGTCGGTCGCCGGGTCGAAGGCCGCCACCCGCCGCTCCTGCAGAGCGGGCAGGTCCTGCAGCCCGTAGGGCAGCCGGGCCGCCGCCTCGAGGTCGCCCACCAGCACGCGGGCGGGCAGCGCCTCCAGCCAGGGGCTGCGCTGCGCCGGCAGCTCCTCGGCCACCGATGCCCCCCGCACCGCCTCGACCAGCACCGACAGGTCGGTGATCTCGACGTCGGACCGGCGGGTCGCCGTCGCCGGCTTCTGCGGAGCCGGGTAGCCCACCTGGTGCCAGCCCAGCGGGACCACGAACGGCACCGCCGCGGCGACCGCGCCCTGCCCCGGCCGGCGGCCCCCGATCCGGCCGGCCTGGAACGGCACCAGCGCGCCGTGCCCGAGCCGGGCGAAACCACGGCCGGGCGCGGACTTCGGGATGCGCGCGGCCTCCGGGGCGTCGAGCACGTCGCTGCTGTCCGCGCCGTCGGTGACCCGCAGCGAGATGCGCAGGTTGGTGTTGGCGCGGATCTCCGGGGAGACCACGCCGCTGGGCCGCTGGGTGGCCAGGACCAGGTGGATGCCCAGCGAGCGGCCGCGCTGGGCGATGTCGACCAGGCCGGGAACGAAGTCGGGCAGCTCGCGCGCCATCGAGGCGAACTCGTCGATGACGATGAGCAGCCGCGGCAGCGACGGGCGCCCGGGCTCGCGGGCCTGCAGGTCGATGTAGTCGTCGATGTCCTTGACGCCCGCGCGCGCCAGCCGGTGCTCGCGGTACCTCAGCTCGGCGCCCAGCGAGGTCAGCGCCCGCTCGACGAGGTGGGCGTCGAGGTCGGTGACCATGCCGACGGTGTGCGGCAGGTGCACGCAGTCCTTGAACGCGCTGCCGCCCTTGTAGTCGACCAGCACGAAGTTCAGCGCGTCCGGCCGGTTCGCCACGGCCAGCGACGCGATCATCGTCTGCAGCAGCTCGGACTTCCCGGCGCCGGTGGTACCGGCGATCAGCCCGTGCGGGCCGTCCGTGCGCAGGTCGAGGCTGAACGGACCGTGCAGCCCCGACCCGACCACGAGCCGGGTGGTGCGCCCCTCCAGCTGCCAGCGCGCACGGATGCCGTCGACGGTGGGCGGCTCCAGGCCCAGGACGTCGAGCAACCGCACGCTGTCGGGCAGGACGGCGTCGTCGTCGGCCAGGCTGACGTCCCGCAGCGGCGCCAGCGCCCGGGCCGCCGTCTCGGCCAGCTCGGCGGCCACCGGCTCGGCCAGCACGGCCGGGACCGGGTCGTGCCCGCTGCGGCGGACGAGCAGCTCGTTCTCCTCGGCCGCGTCGAACACCGCCGTCGCGGTGGCCGCCTCCGGCAGGAACCGCTCCTCCTCGTCCGCGCACACCGCGTAGACCCCGACCGCCGGGCCGTCCTCCAGCACCTGGGCCAGGCCGGGGGTGGCGCGCAGCGGCCGGAAGCCGTGGACCACCAGCACGTGCGCCGGGAAGGACTCCGGCTGGAGCCGGCCGCCGCCCGACGCCGTGGCGTCCCGGCGGGCCTTGATCAACGCGGTCAGCTCGGCCACGCGGGCGGTCACCGTCTCGGGGTCGTTGCCCGCGAAGGCCACCGGACCCTCGCCGTCGGCCGGACGGGTGTGCGGCAACCAGCGCACCCAGTTCCAGTCCGCGCGCCCGCGCGGGGCCAGGACGGTGAGGGCGAGGTCCCTCGGCGGGTGGTTCACCGCCAGCTGCAGGACGACCCAGCGCAGCAGGCCGGCCAGCTGTTCGGCCGGCCCGGCCAGGCCGACGACGCCCGCGTCGCGCAGCGGGACCACGACCGGCACCGCACGCACGGTGCGCTGCTCCGGCGGCTCGTCGCTGCCGGACCGGTCGGTGACCACGACGCGGGCGGGCAGGTCCGCGGCACCCAGGCGCAGGTCGAGGGCGTCGGGGTCGGTGCGGCGACGCTCCCACAGCCGCCGGCCGGGCAGCACCGCGGTGAGGACCGCGGTGGCGGGGTCGGGGTGGCCCTCGCGGCGGCGCACCGTCTCCTCGGCGACTGCCGAATCGATCCGCTCCAGCGCCCGGGCGAGTTCCTGCTCGTACTCCTCGCGGGCGCGGCGCTCCTCCCGGGCGCTCTGCTTCCGGTCGGCGATCGTGTTGCTGATCATCATGACCGGGCTGGCGACGGCGAACACGAGGTAGAGCGGCGAGCGCAGGACGATCGCCAGCACGATGCCGATGACCAGCGGCGCCAGGATCATGACCAGCGGGAACCGGCGGGGTTCCCTCGCCCGGGGTTCCTGCGGGAGCTGGATCCTGGCCTCACGGGTGGACGGCAGCAGCCGGGGCGCCCGCACGAACGCCCGGGAGCCCGGGCCCGACGGCTCGATGGCGGCGTCGGCGACCACGGCCGGTCCGATGACCAGCTGGGTGTCGCCCAGCCGCACGATCCGGCCGGGCGCCACCTCGACGCCGTCGTCGTGCTCGGACACCGGCTCGCCCTCGAGGAAGGTGCCGTTGGCCGAGCCGAGATCGCGCAGCGTCGCGCCGTCGGCGCCGACCCGCAGGAGGGCGTGCCGCCGGGACATCGACCGGTCGGCGAAGCCGAACGCGCTGCTGCGGCCCAGCTCGTGGTCACCCATCGGCAGCTCGGCGATCCGGCCGCTGCTGGGGCCGCTGAGTACCCGGAGCTGCCAGCCACGGGGAGGCGGACCGGCCGGAGCGGCGAGCGCGGCGCCCTCGGACAGCTGCACGACGACGCCGTCGACGAGCGGGCTCTCCCCCACCGGCCGGTCGTCGTCGAGCCGGGCCCCGCCGAGCCAGACGCCCCCTGCGGGCACACCGGCGACCCGGGCCAGCTCCGCACCGACCCGGCCGACCGGCAGGTCGTCGTCCACGTCGACGGCGACGTCGAGCAGCGTGCCGTCGACCTGGCCGACGCTCACCTGGACCCGCACGCTCGGGACCGTAGGCGGGATCGTCGATCCCCGGCTCCGGGCCTGTGGAAAACACCCGGTCGCGGGACACCCGCACGGGCGGGTCAGAAGGTGAGGACCAGCCGCCCTCGCACGCCGCCCGCCTCGAGCGCGCGGTGCGCCTCGGCGGCTTCCTCGGCGGGGAACGTCCGCGCCACCCGCAGCGTCACCGCGCCGTCCTCCACCAGCTGCCGGAGGGCGTCGAGCGCGGCACGGTCCTCGGCGACCTTGCGCACCATCGTGGGGAACACGCGCAGGTCGCGCTCACCGTTGCCGCGGTAGCCGCGGACGGTGGCCACCGCTCCCCCGTCCCGCACGGCCGGGAGCACCAGCTCGTCCTGCACCGACCCGTCGGCCAGCCCGTCCACCCCCTCGGGGACGTGCTCGCGGATC
This sequence comes from Blastococcus saxobsidens, assembly GCF_002938435.1. Taxonomy (GTDB): domain Bacteria; phylum Actinomycetota; class Actinomycetes; order Mycobacteriales; family Geodermatophilaceae; genus Blastococcus; species Blastococcus saxobsidens. The sequence continues at coordinate 27,697 of NZ_POQT01000033.1, read as the reverse complement.
CGCTCGGCGACGTCGTCCCCACGCCGGACGACCACGTCGGCCCCGAGCCCGCGCACCAGCTCCTCGTCGGCCTCGGAGGCATCGGCGACCACGGTGAGCCCGCCGGCCTTGGCCAGCTGGACCACGTAGCCGCCGTACGCGCCGGCGGCGCCGGTCACCGCGAGCACCTGGCCGGGCCGCAGGCCCATGAGGTCGAGGGAGAACCGGGCGGTGAGCCCGTTCATCGGCAGCGTCGACGCCTCCACGGCGGAGACGCCCGCCGGCGCGCGCACGACGGAGTTCCCGGGCAGCACCTTGTCCTCGCGGTAGGCGCCGTGCGGGCCGAACGGGACGACGACGCCCATCGCGAGGTCGCCCACGGCGAGGTGGCCGACGCTCTCCCCCAGCTCCGTGACGACGCCGGCGACGTCCATGCCGGGGACCCACGGGGGCGTCGTGACCGGGTCGCGTCCGGCGTAGGCACCGGAGCGCGCGTGGGTGTCGGTCGGGCTGACCGCGGCGGCCTGGACCCGCAGCCGCACCTGTCCGGGGCCGAGGGGCTCGGGCTCCACGTCGACGATGTGCAGAACCTCGGGCCCACCGAACTCGGTCACTCCGACAGCGCGCATGGACACCTGCCTACACGGTCGGCGGGGACGCGGCGCGGGACGGCGGCGACCGGCGCGGACGGCTGCCCGTCGTCGCCGGCGGGCATGGCCGGTGCACGCGTGTCGGGAATGACGTCGGCGGCACGGTCGCTGCAGGGATCAGCACCGCACGAGCACGGCACCCCTCCCCTGCCCCCGAGAGGCCCCGCATGCCCACGCTGCTGTCGTCCCACCCCGCCTCCGTCGCCCGACGCCGTCGCCGGCCCTCGCTCCGGCTCGTCGCGGCCGGGGTGGGCGTCGCCGTCCTCGTCCCGGTCGGCATGGAGGTCGCCGGCTGGCTGCCCGACGACCCGTTCGCGCAGGACGTGGTCGACCGGAGCACGACACCGCTGCTGCTGGCCCTCGAGGACCTGGAGGAGTACCACGCGGCGACGGGCACCTTCCAGGTCGTCGTCGACCAGGAGAAGGACACCCGCTACGTGCCGTCGGTCATCAGCGGCGAGCGGGTCCAGCTGCTCGCGACCGGCACCGCCGACGCCTACGTCGACTTCGCCACGCTCGACGAGGGCGCGGTGACCCTCTCCGCCGACGGCACGTCAGCGACCATCGAGCTGCCGGCACCGCGGCTGGACGAGGCCCGGATCGACCCGCGGGAGACCCGCGTCCTCGACCGCGACCGGGGACTGGTCGAGCGGGTCGGTGCCGCGGTCGGCGACGACCCGGTCGACGACAGCGCGCTCTACGCCCTCGCCGAGGACGAGCTGACCGCGGCCGCCGCGGCGAGCGACCTCCGCGCGCGTGCCGAGACCAACACCCGCGCCATGCTGACCGGCCTCGCGTCCGCCCTGGGCGTCGACGACGTCGAGGTCAGCTTCGCCGAGACCGCCGACAGCGCGGGCTGATCGCACCGGCGCCCGGCCCCCGCTACCGCCCCAGCCGCGAGGTCCAGCGGAGCCACTTCCACCGCACCACCGGCCGGGCGACGGGGGCCCACCACCTGGCGGTGCGCGTGACGGGCGAGCGGGCGACGAGCGAGTTGAGCAGCTGCCCGGACCTGCCGAGCGCGAGGTCGTGCGGCAGCGCCCGCATGACGGCGTCGACGACGGCGACGGCCAGCGTCTCGCCGTAGGGCTCCCGCCGCAGGTCGCGGAGCAGGCTGCCGTCGTCCTTGCCGAGCAGCTCCCCACGCTGCTGCGCCCACTCGGCGGGGCTCCGGCCGAGCTCCGCCCGGACGGTGACCTCCTGGACCGAGGCGGTCCAGTCCACCGTGGCGGCGGGACCGTCCGGGGAGTCGAGCAGGGCCCGCGCGAGATGGGTCTGGGCGTCCAGCCGGCCGGCTGTCCAGTCCCACGCCCGCCACGTGTCCAGCCCGAAGGCGGCGAAGTGGCCCATGCGTGTGCCGTAGAGCTTCTTGTCCCCCGTGCGCCGAGCGTCCCGTGCCCTTGTGCGGACGACGTCGGGCGCGGCGTCCACGCAGTCGACGAAGGGGGCCTCGACGTCGGGGCCCAGCCGCAGGAACTCGAACGGTGACGTCCGCCGGAACGGCTGGTAGGCGCTGAACGCGTTCGTGGCCACCTCCACCGTGAGGCCGGCGCGGACCACCGCCGCGGGCTCGACCACCCCGGAGCGCGCCGCCGCGTAGCCCCGGGCCGCCGAGCCGACGCAGTGGGCGAGCGCCTCCTGCACCTGCAGTGCCGCGAACCGGTCCGAGGCCCAGGCCACCAGCCCGAGGTCGTCGAGCGGCGCCTTGTCGGCGTTCTGCACGATGCTGACGGTGACCGCGTCGCGGACCGCCTCCACCCGTGCCAGCGCGGCGGTCACGGGCGCGGCCGCCGCGCCGCCGAGCCCGCGATCCCAGAGATCCCGGACGAAGAGCCGGCACACGCGCTCGGCCGCGCCGAGGCCCCAGCGCCACTGGTCCCCCTCCCCCGTCCAGTCGGGCTCCGCCGGAGGAACCCACGGCACCTCCTCGCCGAGCAGCTCGGCCAGCGCCGGGCCCGAGACCGGGGCGAGCACGAGACCCCTGCCCTGCCGCGCACGGGACAGGGCTCTCCGGACGTCCTGCAGACCGCCGATGGCGCGTGCCCGCCGGTACTGCTCGAGCAGGCCGTCGGCCGCACCGGAGGCCGCGTCGACCTCGATCCCGAACAACGCCTCGGGGCCGACCTCCGGACTGCCCTCGGTGGCCTCCCCCTGGCGGAGCAGATTCGCCGCGGACTCCATGTCGGCGCGCACGTCCCCCTCCCGCGGGAAGCCGACGGCACCGCCGAGGATGTGCTTCCACGCGGGATGTGCTGCCGCCGCCCCGCCGGCGGTCTCGGGCGGCGGGGCGTCCAGCCCCTCGTTGCCGGCCCCGCGGGAGGGGACGACGTAGACCAGGAGGCGCCGCACCGGCTCGGTGGCGGGACGACGGCTGATGGCGTCGAGCACCGGCTCGAAGGGCGCGTTGTCCAGGATGCCCCCGTCCACCAGCCAGCGCCGGCCGTGGCAGTCGACGGAGGTCGCCGGCAGCACCCTCCGCCGGGCCAGCGCCTCCCCCTCCTGCACCGGGGCGAAGGCGACCGGGAAGGACGCCGAGGCCCGCGCCGCCGTCACCAGCGCCTCGTGGCAGTCGGCGTCGTCCCGGTCGAAGTCGTCGACGAACGCGGCATCCCCGTCGACGGCGCCGGTCGGCCACCAGCCGTCCGGGTCACCGGCCCCCGGGCGGAACACCACCGCGTCCTCGTCGGTGCGGCGGAAGCGGTAGAGGTGGCGGTGATCGGCGACGTCGAAGGGCTGACCGAAGGAGTCCACGTACTTCTGGCTGGACTCGCCGAGCGCCGTGGCGGTGACGAAGAGCGTCACCGGCTCGGGCGCCGGGCGACCGGGTGCCGCGCCGATCCGGCCGACGACCCGGTCGATCTCGCGGCGGAAGAAGTCCCCGTCCAGGACGCTGGAGAGGGCCGGGGCCTGGGTGAGGCGCAGGAGACTCCCGTCCTCCAGGCTGGCGCTGTCGCTCCACACCGTGCGCAACGCCGGACGGACCCCCTGCCCGGGCGGGTCCAGCGGCACACCCCGCGCCACCGCCGTCGCGAGGAGCGTGCCGTTCAACCCGCCGGCACTGGTGCCCGCGATGACGTCGACGACCACGGCTCCCACGTCGGACCGCCGGCACAGCTCGACCCACTTCTCGAAGACCGGGCGGTCGTAGACGGCCACCGTCTCCGGGTCGTACTCCTCCATGCCGCAGGCGACCCGGGAAGCCCGCCGCAGCAGGTCGATCTCGTGGGTGACGCCGCCCATCCAGACGGCGAGGCTCACCCCGCCGTTGAGCACCAGCGCCACCCGCAGTTCCCGCCGGCGTCGTCCCTGCGTCGCCTCTGCCATGGCACTCCCCCTCGACGGCGGTGGGAGCCAGGGTCCTGCGCCTGCGTGCAGCCGGACCACGGTCCGGCGTCCCGCCGGTCGTACCGATGCCGAGCCCCGTGGTTCGCGCCCCTGGGTGAGCACAGGGGGACCTGCTGTCAGCGGGCCACGCCTCGACGAGGGCACCGCCGGCCGAGCGGACGACAGCGGCCCGGGACCACCGGTCCCGGGCCGCTGTCGTCGCCCGTCAGCCCTTGAGCTTGTAGGTCTTGAGCAGACCCCGGCTGATGATCGTCTTCTGGATCTCGCTGGTGCCCTCGCCGATGAGCAGGAACGGCGCCTCGCGCATGAGCCGCTCGATCTCGTACTCCTTGGAGTAGCCGTAGCCGCCGTGGATCCGGAACGACTGGGTGGTCACCTCGGCGCAGTACTCGCTGGCGATCAGCTTGGCCATGCCGGCCTCGACGTCGTTGCGCTTGCCGGCGTCCTTGAGGCGGGCGGCGTTGACCATCATCAGGTGGGCGGCCTCGACCTTGGTGGCCATCTCGGCCAGCTGGAAGGCGATCGCCTGGTGCTGGGCGATCGGCTTGCCGAAGGTCTCGCGCTGCTGGGCGTAGGCGACGGCGAGCTCGAAGGCGCGGATGGAGATGCCGCAGGCCCGGGCCGCGACGTTCACCCGGCCGACCTCGACGCCGTCCATCATCTGGGCGAAGCCCTTGCCGGGCTCGCCACCGAGGATGTCGGCGGCCTCGGCCCGGTAGCCGTCGAACACCAGCTCGGTGGTGTCGACGCCCTTGTAGCCCATCTTGTCGATCTTGCCGGGGATGGTGAGCCCGGGCTTGACCTCGCCGAAGCCGGCCGGCTTCTCCACGAGGAACGTCGTCAGGTTCTGGTGCGCCTTCTCCGCGCCCTCGTCGGTGCGCACCAGCGCCGCGACCAGGGTGGAGCTGCCGCCGTTGGTCAGCCACATCTTCTGGCCGTCGATGACGTAGCCGCCGTCGGGCTGCTCGACCGCCTTGGTGCGGATGCCGGCGACGTCGGAGCCCAGACCCGGCTCGGACATCGAGAACGCGCCGCGCACCTCGCCGGTGGCCATGCGGGGCAGGTAGTGCTCCTTCTGCTCCTGCGTGCCGTGCTGCTCGAGCATGTAGGCCACGATGAAGTGGGTGTTGATGACGCCGGAGACGCTCATCCAGCCGCGGGCGATCTCCTCGACCACCAGCGCGTAGGTCAGCAACGACTCGCCGAGACCGCCGTACTCCTCGGGGATCATCAGCCCGAAGATGCCGAGCTCCTTGAGCCCGTCGACGATCTCCTGCGGGTAGGTGTCGCCGTGCTCCAGCTCCTGGGCGTTGGGGATGATCTCCCTGTCGACGAAGCTCCTGACCGTCGACAGGATCTCCTGCTGGATGTCGGTCAGGTCAGCGGTCTGCGCCAGGCGGGTCATCGGTCTCCTCCGGGACTCCGGTGTCCGTTGTTACCGGGGAGTATGGGCCACGGTCGGGCGTCGTCCCGCGTGTGCCTGGTCACGCCGATGGTGGCGGGACCGTGGTCGCCCCGCTGCCCGTGGAGCGGGGCCTGGACCGAGGCCCCTCCCGACGATGAGTTCCGCTCGCCCGCGCGGTCTGACCCGTCGACGACCACGAAGGAGTGCCCGGTGAGCCAACTGCTCAGAGTCCAGAACTTCACCGTCTCCAGCGACGGCTTCGGTGCGGGTGAGCACCAGAGCCTGGAGCGACCCTTCGGCACCGCCGATCCCGGCCGGTTGATGGCCTGGCTCCTGGCCACCGCGAGCTTCCCCCACCGCGCCGAGCCCGGCGGGAGCCGGGGTCTCGACGACTGCCTCGTCCGCGACTTCGGCACCAACATCGGCGCCGAGATCATGGGCCGCAACAAGTTCAGCCCGCACCGCGGCCCGTGGACCGACCTCGAGTGGCAGGGCTGGTGGGGCGACGAGCCGCCGTTCCACACGCCCGTGTTCGTGCTGACGCACCACCCGCGCCCGTCCTTCACGCTGTCGGACACCACGTTCCACTTCGTCGACGGCGATCCGGCCACGGTGCTCGGAACGGTGAAGGAGGCGGCGCAGGGCAGGGACGTGCGGCTCGGCGGTGGCGCCACGACCATCCGGGAGTTCCTCGACGCCGACCTCGTCGACACCCTGCACGTGGCCGTCGTGCCGCTGGAGCTCGGCTCCGGTGCCCGGCTGTGGGAGTCGCCCGACGAGCTGCTCGACCGGTTCCACTGCGATGTCGTCCCGAGCCCGAGCGGGGTGACCCACCACCTGTTCTGGCGGAAGTGACCGGCGCGGCCCCGTCCAGAGGCTCGTCGCGAGCGTGCGAGCGATGAGGAGGACGGGGTCCTTCTACTCGGGCGGCGTGAAGGACGACGTCCGCGTCATGCCGGCGGCCCGGCCCTTGCCGGCGACGACCAGGGCCATCTTGCGGCTGGCCTCGTCGATCATCTCGTCGCCCAGCATCGCCGAGCCCTTCTTGCCACCGGCCTCCGAGGTCGCCCAGTCGTAGGCGTCGAGGATCAGCTCCGCGTGGTCGTAGTCCTCCTGCGACGGCGCGTAGATCTCGTTGGCGGCGTCGATCTGGCCCGGGTGCAGCACCCACTTGCCGTCGAAGCCCAGCATCGCCGAGCGCTTGGCGACCTCCTCGAAGGCCGGCACGTCGCGCACCTGCAGGAACGGGCCGTCGATGGCCTGCACGCCGCGGGCGCGGGCGGCCATGAGGATCTGCATGAGGATGTAGTGGAACGGGTCGCCCGGGTAGTCGGGGTGCAGGGCGCCGACGACCAGCGACTTCATGTTGATGCTGGCCATGAAGTCGGCCGGGCCGAAGATGATCGTCTCGATCCGCTGGCTGGCGAAGGCGATGTCGTTGACGTTGATCAGGCCCTGCGCGGTCTCGATCTGCGCCTCGATGCCGATCCGGCCGACCTCCAGGCCGTTGGCCTTCTCGATCTGGGTCAGCAGCATGTCCAGCGCCTTGACCTGCGCGGCGTCCTGAACCTTCGGCAGCATGATGCAGTCGAGGTTCGCGCCGGCCCCGCCGACGACCTCCAGGACGTCCTGGAACGTCCACTCCGTCGTCCAGTCGTTCACGCGGACGGTGCGGATCTTCTCGCCCCAGCCGCCCTCGTTCAGCGCGGCGACGATGTTCTTCCGCGCGCCCGGCTTGGCCAGCGGCGCGCACGCGTCCTCCAGGTCGAGGAAGACCTGGTCGGCGGGCAGCCCCTTGGCCTTCTCGAGGAAGCGCGGGTTGCTGCCGGGAACGGCGAGGTTGGAACGACGGGAGCGGAGCTCGGCCACGGTGCCTCTCTTCGTGCAGACGACGGCGTCTTCAGCTACCGGAGAGTAGCCACGCCGTGTCGGCCCCCGTCGCAGTGTCCTGCCGCGAGCTCGCGAGTGGTGGGGGGCGAGGGGGTCCTCTTTCAGGTGCCCGGCTCGACCAGCGTGGTCGGCCGGCTCGCGCGCACGACCAGGGCCACCCCCGCGACGACGAGCACGACGCCGGGCAGCGCCAGCAGCGGCGGGACCTCGCCCAGCAGCACGAGCGCGAACACCAGGGCGCCGGGGACCTCGAGCAGCACCGCGAGGCTGACCACCGTCGGGCCGACCGAGGAGAGCACGAGGTTGAGCAGCGTGTGGCCGAACAGCTGCGCGGAGACGGTGATCGCCGCGATCAGCCACCAGTCGCGCGCCTCGAACCCGGCCAGCGGCGCGTCGACCAGCAGCGCCGAGGCCGCGATCGCCACCGCGCAGACGGAGTAGGCCACGACCGCGTACGCCGACGTCGCCAGCCGCTCCCGCGCCCGCGCGCCGGCCAGCACGTAGCCACCGGCGCAGATCGCGCCGAGCAGCGCCAGCCCGTCACCGGCGAGCGCCTCCAGGCTCACCGTGACGTCCACGCCGACGATCAGCACGACGCCGACGAAGGCGAGGAGTAGCCCCCACCAGACCGCGGCGGGCAGCCGCAGCCCCGAGATCCGCGCCGCCAGCGCCGTCCAGATCGGGGTGGTGGTGACCAGCGCGACCGACGCGGCGACCGTCGTCATCGACAGGCTCGGCAGCCAGGCGGCGAAGTGGGCGGCGAGGAAGAGGCCGGCCACGACCGAGCTGCGCAGGTCCCGCCAGCGCAGGCCGGTCAGCGTCGAGCGCTCCCGGGTCAGCAGGACCGGGAGGAGTGCGACCGCGCCCGCGGCGTTGCGCCAGAAGGCCAGCGCCAGCATCGGCGCCGCGACCATCGTCGTGAGCGGCGCCGACAGCGAGACGCCGACGACGGCGAGCCCCAGCAGGCCGCTGTCCCGCAGGCCGGGGCGGGACAGCGCCCACGCGTCGGCCCCACGCGCGGCGTCGCTGCGCGCGGGGCCAGGAGACGGCGCGGAGTTCCTCATGGCCGGCGGACGGCGCCCGAGGCGATCGGTCGCACCGCGCCGGCCACGCTGACGGACTCCACCGCGCCACCGGTGACGGTCACCCGGCCGGCCAGCTCCGACGGGCGGCCGACGGCAGCACCCTGGGCCAGCCGGTAGTCGGTGACGCCCTCGCCGGCCAGCCCCTCGGCCGCGAGCCAGATCCCGGTGCCGAGCGCCGCCGAGCCGGTGGCTGGGTCCTCCTGCCAGTCGAGGCCGGCGGCGAACACACGGACCGTGCCGGTCGACGTGCCAGGGTCCCAGGCGAGGACCGACACCCCGCCCTCGACGCCGGGCAGCAGGGCGTCGAGCGCGGCGCCGTCGGCCACGGCCCGCTCCAGCACCTCGGGACGCACCTCGAGCTGCGCGAAGTCGATCCCGCAGCCCACCAGGTGCGCGGGCCGGCCCGTGACGTCGCCGGCGTCCAGCCCCACGGCGGCGGCGAGCGCACGCACGTCCGGACCGGGGCGCAGCGACACGGTCCCCCCGGTCAGCCGTGCGCCGTCGGCGTCGACCTGGATCGCGACGACGCCCGCGCCGCACTCCTGGCGGACGGTGCCACCGGGGAGCCGGCCGAGGCGGACCAGCGTGTGCGCCGTGCCGACGCTCGGGTGACCGGCGAAGGGCAGCTCGGTCCGCGGCGTGAAGATGCGCACCCGGTAGTCGGCGTCCGGACCGCTCGGCGCGCTGACGAAGGTCGACTCGGAGAAGCCGAACTCGGCCGCCAGTGCCTGGCACTGCGGCGTCGTCAGGTCCCCGGCGTCCAGGACGACGGCCAGCTGGTTGCCGCTGAACGGGTGCGGCGCGAACACGTCGACGATCTCGTAGTCCAGCAGGTCCGGGGCGCTCACGGCAGCGACGGTAACCTCAGCCACCGGTGGCCCGGCGTGCCAGGTCGCCGAGGGCCACCGCACCCCGACGACGGGGCCGACGAGCGCCGGCGAGGAGGCTGTCCGTGAGCACGGTGACCAGGGCGTACGTCTCCCGGCTGGCCGGGCTGACCGTCTTCGACCCCAACGGTGACCGCGTCGGCAAGGTGCGCGACGTCGTCGTCGCCCTGCGCGTGGGCACCGCCTGCCCGCGGGTGCTGGGGCTGGTCGTGGAGGTCGTCGCGCGCCGCAGGATCTTCGTGCCGATGGGACGGGTCACCGCCCTGGACCCCGGCGCGGTGATGCTCGCCTCGGGCACGATCAACCTCAAGCGCTTCGAGCAGCGGGCCGGCGAGACCCTCGTGCTCGGCGAGCTGCTGGACCGGCAGGTGACGATCGACGAGTCCGGCCGGCCGGCGCACGTCGTCGACGCCGGCATGGAGCAGACCCGCACCGGCGACTGGATCCTCTCCCGCCTCGCCGTGCAGGAGCCCGGCCGGATCGGCCGCCGCGGGCAGCTGCACCAGGTGGCCTGGGACGAGGTGACCGGGCTGGCGCTGCCGGAGAGCGGCCAGGGCGCAGAGACGCTGATCGCCACCTACCGGGAGCTCAACGCCGCCGACATGGCGCACGCACTGCAGGAGCTGCCCATCAAGCGGCGGCACGAGGTCGCCGAGGCCATGGACGACGAGCGGCTGGCCGACGTCCTGGGCGAGCTGCCCGAGGCCGACCAGGTGGTCATCCTCGGCACCCTCGACGAGAGCCGGGCCGCCGACGTCCTCGAGGAGATGGACCCCGACGACGCCGCCGACCTGCTGTCGGAGATGACCAACGTCGACCGCAACCGGCTGCTGGAGCTCATGGAGCCCGACGAGGCCGAGCCGGTGCGCCAGCTGCTCAAGTACTCCGAGGACACCGCCGGCGGGATGATGACCAGCGAGCCGGTGATCCTCGCCCCGGACGCCACCATCGCCGAGGCGCTGGCCCGCGTGCGGGAGCCGGAGCTCACGCCGGCGCTGGCCAGCCAGGTCTACGTGTGCCGCCCCCCGTCGGCCACGCCCACCGGTCGTTACCTCGGTCTGGCCCACATCCAGCGGCTGCTGCGCGAGCCACCGTCCACCCTCGTGAGCGGGGTTCTCGACGACCTGGAGCCACTGCGCCCGGAGGCACCGCTGGCCGAGGTGACCCACTACTTCGCCACCTACAACCTCGTCGCCGCACCGGTGGTCGACGAGCAGGGCCGGCTGGTCGGTGCGGTGAGCGTCGACGACGTCCTCGACCACCTGCTGCCCGACGACTGGCGGGAGCGGGCCCGCCGTGGCTGACACCCCCCGGCTCGACGTCCCCCGGGGGCAGCACCGCCGCTTCGCCTTCCTGCGGCTCAACCCCGACGCGGTCGGCCAGTTCGCCGAGGGCATCGCGCGCTTCCTCGGCACCGGCCGGTTCCTCGCTGTCCAGACCTTGATCGTGCTGGTCTGGATCGCCCTCAACGTCTTCGCCGTGCAGCTCCGCTGGGACCCCTACCCCTTCATCCTGCTGAACCTGGCGTTCTCCACGCAGGCCGCCTACGCCGCGCCGCTGATCCTGCTCGCGCAGAACCGGCAGGCCGACCGCGACCGCGTGCAGGCCGAGGAGGACCGCGCCCGGGCGGCGTCCACCCGTGCCGACACCGAGTACCTGGCGCGCGAGCTGGCGGCGGTCCGGGTGGCCGTCGGCGAGCTGGCCACCCGCGACTTCATCCGCAGCGAGCTCAACCGCCTCGCCAGCGACGACGGCGAGGACGCCGAGAAGCGCGAGAAGAAGCGCAAGAAGCGGGACCGCGAGGAGGCCGAGGCGCGCGGCGCCGGCTGATCACGACGCCGACTCACGCCGGATGGCGCGCCGCTGGCCTCAGACCAGGTCCTTGGCCGCCACGACGACGAGGCTCACGATCTGCACGCTTGCACCGACGTGCCAGATCGTCGCCGACCGCCGCTGGTGCTCGGCGCGCTCCCGGATGCACCGCTGCAGGTCGTCCGCATCGGCGTTGACCCGCTCCACCACCTGCATCCGCGTGTCCTCGATGACGTCGACCAGGCCCCGAATGGCACCGGCGGCGTTCCCGCGGGCCTCCGGTTGGCGTCGCGCGCCGCGAGGTACGCCTGCTGCACCGCCAGCGCCGCGGGCGGGGTGGGGTCAGGCCACGGACCATCCGGAGCCGCGGCGAACGGCGCCACGCTGAGTCCTGACTGCGCGTACCGGAGCAGCCCCGAGTCGATGTAGGCCTGCCGAGCCTCCGGGGTCGGCCGCCCCGTCTCGACCAGGCCTATGAGCACCCGGCCGAAGGCGAACTGCGACAGGGAATCCGCGATGCCGGCATGACCTCGCTGGATGCGCTGCTCGAGGTCGCTGATGTCAGTGGTCAGCGCGACCTCGCGACGGTTGCGCACCGCGAGCACCACGTTGGTGATCACCGCCGCAGCGACGGCGAGCACCAACCCCAGCACGACCAGGGCCGTCTCCACACCGCTGAGATCGACCGACTCCGCGGCGCGGCGCTCCACCATGACAACCCCCGAGCAGGGCTCCCGACGGGAACGACGGCAGGCTACTCCCGAAGCCGGACGCGCGAGCCTCCTCGGCACCTCACCCGGTGAGCGCGTGCACCAGCGCGCCGGCGGCGCCGGCCAGCACGAGCACCACGATGAACGGCGCGCGCAGGGCCAGGGCCAGCGCGGCGACCGCCAGCCCCGCCAACCGGCCGTCGACCACGATCTCGTTGCCGCTGGTCAGGCCCTGCACCGCCACCAGCGCGGCGAGCAGCGCGGCGGGCACGAAGTCCACGACCCGGGCCACCCAGGGCTGCTCCACCCAGGTGGCCGGCACCGACAGGCCGGCCAGCTTGAGCAGGTAGCAGCCCAGCGAGGCGGCGAGCACGGCGATCCAGGTGGCGCTCACGCGGTCACCCCCCGCCGCGGCCGGCCGGCGAGCACCACGGCCACGACCGCGGCGATCACCTGCACCCCGGCGGGCACGAACGGGGTGAGCGCCAGCGCCACCACCGCACCGCCGATCGCCACCCGCCGCTGGACGGCCGGCTGGGCGTTGCCCTTCCCCAGCCGGGGCCAGAGCAGCGCCAGGAAGGCGGCCGGGACGACGGCGTCGAGCGCCGCCCGCGCCGTTCCGCCCAGCGCGGCCGCGCCCAGCGCCCCGACGACGGTCGTGGCGTTCCAGGTCAGGTACAGCACGACGCCGCCGACCAGGAAGCCCAGCCGGGCCAGCCGGCGGTCCGGCGCGGCGAGGGCGAGCGCCGTGGTCTCGTCGATGACCAGGTGAGCCGTGCCGGCCCGCGTCACGGCGCCGCGGGGCCGCAGCAGCGGGACCAGGCGGACGCCGTAGACGGTGTTGCGCACGCCCAGCAGGAGGGCGCTGCCCACCGCTGCCGCCGCGCTGCCCCCCGCGCCGAGAACGCCGATGATCGCGAACTGGGAGGCCCCGGTGAACATGACCGCCGACAGCACCAGCGCCTGCCACACGTCCAGACCGGCGGCGTCGGCCGCGGCGCCGAAGGCGACGCCGTAGAGGCCCACCGCCAGGCCCAGGCCCACGGCGTCCCGGACGGTCTCGGCACGGTCGGGTGGCACGGGCACGACCCTAGGACCCGGCCCTGCGCGGCAGATCACCCTCCGACGGACGGCGCCGCGTGCCGCCCGCCGTACAGTGGCAGGCGCCCCGATCGCGCAGGTCGCCGCTCCCGACGCCACCGCCGCCGGACGGGGTCCCCCGTCGAAGGAGACAGACGCAACCATGTCCGACCAGCTGACCGGCGCGCCGGCGCTCGACGCCATCACCGCCGCTCTGGCCACCGTGCAGGACCCGGAGATCAACCGCCCGCTCACCGAGCTGGGCATGGTCAAGGACGTCCAGATCGGCGCCGGCGGCGCGGTCCGGGTCGAGGTCTACCTGACCGTCTCCGGCTGCCCCATGCGCGAGACGATCACCAACCGGGTCACCCAGGCCGTCGGCAACGTACCCGGCGTCACGGGCGTCCAGGTCGTCCTCGACGTCATGAACGACGAGCAGCGCGCCGAACTCCGCAAGACCGTGCGCGGCACCGACGCCCCCGACCCGGTCATCCCCTTCGCCCAGCCCGGGTCACTCACCCGCGTCTACGCGGTCGCCTCCGGCAAGGGCGGCGTCGGCAAGTCCAGCGTCACGGTCAACCTGGCCGCCGCCCTGGCCAAGCGCGGGCTGTCGGTGGGTGTCGTGGACGCCGACATCTACGGCCACTCGGTGCCGCGGATGCTGGGCGTGGACGACAAGCCCACCCAGGTCGACAACATGATCATGCCGCCGCAGTCGATGGGCGTGAAGGTCATCTCGATCGGCATGTTCACCCCCGGCAACACGCCGGTCGTGTGGCGTGGCCCGATGCTGCACCGCGCGCTGCAGCAGTTCCTCGCCGACGTGTGGTGGGGGGACCTCGACGTCCTCTTGCTGGACCTCCCGCCGGGCACCGGCGACGTCGCGATCTCGATCGCGCAGCTGCTGCCGAACGCCGAGATCCTCGTCGTCACCACCCCGCAGCTGGCCGCCGCCGAGGTGGCCGAGCGGGCCGGCGCGATCGCCACGCAGACCCACCAGCAGGTCATCGGCGTCATCGAGAACATGAGCTGGATGGAGCTGCCGGACGGCACCCGCATGGAGGTCTTCGGCTCCGGCGGCGGTCAGACGGTCTCCGACGCGCTCACCCGCACCCTCGGGGCCCGGGTGCCGCTGCTCGGCCAGGTGCCGCTCGACCCGCGTCTGCGGGAGGCCGGCGACGCCGGTGCCCCGATCGTGCTGGCCCAGCCGGAGTCCCCCGCCGCCCAGGCGCTGGAGAAGATCGCCGACGGGCTGGCCAGCCGCCAGCGCGGGCTCTCGGGCATGTCGCTGGGGCTCACCCCCGTCAAGCGGTGAGTTGATTCGCTCCGGGGAGCGGGGGCCGGAGGCTCCCCGAGCCGGGGCGAGCAGCGCTTTGCCGCGACGAGCGGGGGGCCGGAGGCTCCCCCGAGGAGTGACGGCAGCGGCTCAGCGCAGCAGGGGACGGCTCGTGGCCGCGGTGTCGTCCGGAGGACGACAGGTCATGTCGCGTCGACGTCGAACGGGGGCGGGGTGGCGCGGTCACGCGCCTGGGCGGCCACCACCGAGGCCGCGGTCGCGCCGGTGGGCCCGACCGGGCGGACCGGGACCTCGTCGTCGCCCAGCAGCTGGTCGCGGATGAACGTGCGCGGGTGGTACTTGCGCAGGTCCAGGTCACGGAGCTCGGAGAAGTCGTCGCCCATCGACTCGTGCACCTGCTCGCGGACGCCGGTGATCGCCGCCTTGGCCTTCTTCAGGCCGCTGGCGGCGTCCTTGGCCAGGTGCGGCAGGCGCTCCGGGCCGAAGATGAACAGCGCGGCCAGCGCGAGCACGATGATCTCGCCCCAGCCGATCGAGTCGAACACCACCGCTCCCGTCCTAGACGGCCGCACCGGCGCGGCCGCCCACCAGCCTAGGCCGATGCGCCAGAGCCGGGAGACCCCTGCCCGACCGGCGGGTGGGATGGTTTGGCCCGTCGGACCACGGCGACGCCCGCGGCGTAGTAGCAGGCCGCTGCGGCCGGCCGCCAACCTCGACCGTCAGCCGGCGTGCTCCACGGCATCGGCATGGGAGCGGCTCGGCCGGTCCTGCTCCGCACGGCGCTCGGCCAGGTCCACGACGTTGCGCAGCAGCATGGCCCGCGTCATCGGGCCCACGCCGCCCGTGGCGCGGGTCCACTTCCCCGCCACCCCCTCGACGTCGGGGTGGACGTCGCCCAGGATGCCCTCGACCGTCCGGGTGATGCCGACCGAGAGGACCGTGGCGCCCGGCTTCACCCAGTAGGGCTTGACGAGGTGGGCCACGCCGGCCGCCGCGATGACGACGTCCGCGACGCGCGTGTGCGCCGCGACGTCGACGGTCGCCTCGTGGCACATCGTCACGGTGGCGTGCTCCGTCACCCGGGTCAGCATCAGCCCCAGCGGACGCCCCACCGTCGTGCCGCAGCCGATCACGCAGAACTGTGCGCCGGTGATCGGCACCTCGTTGCGCCGGAGGAGCTCGAGGATGCCCTGGGGAGTGCACGGCACGGTGCCGGGCTGATCGAGGACCAGCCGGCCCAGGTTCACCGGGTGCAGTCCGTCGGCGTCCTTGTCGGGGTCGATGGCCTGCAGCACCACCCGCATGTCCATGTGCGGCGGGAGCGGCAGCTGCACGATGAAGCCCGAGCAGGCCGGGTCCTCGTTGAGCTCGCGGACCACACGCAGGACCTCCTTCTGCGTGCTGTCGGCCGGCAGCTCGCGGCGGATGGACTCGATGCCGACATCCGCGCAGTCGCGGTGCTTGCCCCTGACGTAGGACCGGGAGCCGGGATCGTCGCCCACCAGGATGGTGCCCAGACCGGGCCGCACGCCCGACGCGGCGAGGCGCTCGACCCGCGCGCGCAGCTCCTCCTTGATCTCCTCGGCGGCCAGGTTGCCGTCGATCAGGGTGGCTGCGCACGTGGTCATGGGTGGGTTCGTCTGCCTTTCGTCGCCTGCGTGCTCACGGCGGCCGGCGGGCCCGGCCGACGCCGCAGTGGCCGACCGGCGCCGTCCGGCGACCACTGTCGCGGGGTCGCGGGCCGGAGGGAACTGGACGATCGAACGACCGGCGGCGTCCGATTCGAGCGATCGATGCATTGCTCCCCTCCGTGGCGCGCGTCAGCGTGAGGCCGGACTAAGGGGGTCTGCCATGGGAGCCACACTGCCCGCCCGGGCTCAGGTCGTCATCGTGGGTGGCGGCATCATCGGTACCAGCACCGCGTACCACCTGGCCCGCCGCGGCTGGACCGACGTCGTGCTGCTCGAGAAGAACACGCTCACCTCGGGCACCACCTGGCACGCCGCCGGCTTGATCACCCAGGCGCGGGGCACCGACGGGACCCGCCAGATCGTCCAGCGCAGCCTGGAGGTCTTCCGGTCGCTCGAGCAGGACACCGGGTTCTCGACCGGCTTCGTGGAGACCGGCACGATGAACCTCGCCAGGTCCGCCGAGCGGCTCGAGGAGCTCCGGCACCAGGCCAGCGCGGTGCGCAGCAGCGGCGTCGACGCCGTGCTGCTCGACGTCGACCAGACCCTCGAGCTCCACCCCCTGCTCAACCCCGAGGGACTGCACGGCAGCCTGCACTTCCCCCGGGACGGCCGGGGCAGCGCCACCGACACCACGATCTCCCTCGCCCGGGGTGCCACCGCGCGCGGGGTGCGGGTCGTCGAGAACGTCAGCGCCCTCGACGTCACGACCAGCAACGGTCGGGTGACCGGCGTGGTGACCGAGCAGGGCACCATCGAGGCGGAGTACGTGGTAAACGCCACGGGCATGTGGGGCCGCGAGTTCGGCGCGAAGGCCGGCGTGCAGGTGCCCCTGCAGGCACTGGCGCACTACTACGTGGTCACCGACGCGATCCCCGGCCTGCCGCGCAACCTGCCGACGGTCAAGAGCGGCGACGAGTACTGCTACGTCAAGGACGAGGCCGGGGCACTCATGGTCGGCTTCTTCGAGCCGGGCAGCTACGCGTGGGCCTCGGACGGCATCCCGGAGAACAAGAGCTTCATCCAGCTACCCGAGGACTGGGACCACCTCGGACCGTTCTACGAGAAGATCATCGACCGGGTGCCCGTCCTGGCCGACGCCGGCATCCGGCTGCACTTCTGCGGCCCCGAGAGCTTCACCCCGGACGGCAACTACCACCTCGGTGAGGCACCGGCGCTGCGGAACTACTTCGTGGCCGCCGGGTTCAACTCCGTCGGCTTCCTCTCCGGCCCCGGTGCCGGTTCCGTCCTCGCGGACTGGATCGTCGACGGTCGCAGCCCGATCGACCTCCCGGAGGCCGACCCCGCGCGCGTGCAGCGGCACGAGACCAACCGGCGCTTCCTCGAGCAGCGCGTCGTGGAGTCGCTCGACCTGTCCTACGAGATCCACTGGCCGTTCCAGCAGCGGTCCAGCGCCAGGCCGCTGCGGGTAAGCCCACTCTACGAGCGCACCGAGGCCGCCGGCGCCGTGTTCGGCGAGCTGGCCGGGTGGGAGCGGGCCAACTGGTACGCCCCCGATGGCGTGGCGAAGGAGTACCAGTACTCCTTCGGCCGGCAGAACTGGTTCGAGCACTCCGCGGCGGAGCACCGGGCCATCCGCGAGAACGTCGGCGTCATCGACACCTCGTCGTACGGCAAGCTGCTCGTGCAGGGCCGGGACGCGCTGCGCGTGCTGCAGCGCCTGTCGGTCAACGACGTCGACGTGGCCGTGGACCGGATCGTCTACACCCAGTGGCTCAACGAGTTCGGCGGCATCGAGTCCGACGTGACGGTGACCCGTCTCGGAGAGGACCAGTTCCTGGTCCTCTCCGGGCCGGCCACGGTCAACCGGGACCTCGCCCACCTGCGCCGTCACATCGGACCGGAGGACTGCTGCACCGTCGCCGACGTGAGCGGGACCATGGCCATGCTCGCCGTCATGGGCCCGGACGCCCGTCGCCTGCTTCAGCCGCTCACCGACGCCGACCTGTCGGCCGATGCCTTCCCCTTCGGCAGGTCCGCGGAGATCGACCTCGGCCTGGGCTTCGTCCGCGCCACCCGCGTGACCTTCGTCGGCGAGCTCGGCTGGGAGCTGCTCATCCCGGCCGACATCGCCCGGCACATCTGGGACACCGTCGCCGACGGCGGGCGCGACCTCGGCCTGCGCCCGGTCGGCTACCACGCCATGAACTCGCTGCGGCTGGAGAAGGCCTACCGCAGCTGGGGCCACGACATCTCGTCGGGGGACAACCTGCTGGAGGCAGGTCTCGGCTTCACCGCCAAGTGGGACAAGCTCGGCGGCTTCATCGGGCGGGAAGCCCTGCTCGCCGCGAAGGACGCGGGCGTGTCCCGCCGCCTGGTGCAGTTCGTCCTCGAGGACCCCGAGCCCCTGCTCGTCCACGACGAGCCCATCTACCGGGACGGCCGGCTCGTCGGCCGGGTCGCCTCCGCCCAGTACGGGCACACCCTCGGCGGTGCCGTCGCCCTCGGCTGGGTGACCGCTCCGGGACCGGAGACCCCCGGCTGGTTCGAGACCGGTTCCTACACCATCGAGGTCGCCGACCGCAGGGTGCCGGCCCGCACCTCGGTGCGTCCCATGTACGACCCCAAGTCGGAGAGGCCGAAGAGTTGACCGACGACGTCGTCCTGACCCTCGCCTGCAAGGACAGGCCCGGCATCGTCGCGAGCGTCTCGGGCTTCCTCGCCGACCGCGGTTTCACCATCCGCGACAGCCAGCAGTACGGCGACGAGGACACCGGCCTGTTCTTCATGCGCGTCCACGCCGCCGCCGACGACAAGATCGGCGTGGGCGAACTCCGCTCGGCGTTCGCGCCCGTCGCCGACGCGTTCGACATGGACTGGGAACTGCACGACACGGTCCGGCCTCATCGGCTGCTCGTCATGGTCTCCAAGCAGGGACACTGCCTCAACGACCTGCTGCACCGGATGTCGACGGGCGCGCTCCCGGCCGAGATCGTGGCCGTGGTCTCCAACCACCCCGACCTCCGGGACCTGGTGGAGTGGCACGGCATCCCGTTCCACCACGTCCCCGTCACCGCCGGGGACAAGGCTGCGGCCGAGGACGAGCTCCGGCGTCTCGTGGCCGCCTACGCCGTCGACACGGTGGTCCTGGCCCGGTACATGCAGATCCTCTCGGACGACCTGTGCCGGGAGCTGTCGGGCCGGGCGATCAACATCCACCACAGTCTCCTGCCCAGCTTCAAGGGGGCCCGCCCGTACTTCCAGGCCCACGCCCGGGGAGTGAAGGTCATCGGCGCCACCGCCCACTACGTCACGGCCGACCTGGACGAGGGGCCGATCATCGAGCAGGACTTCACCCGCGTGGACCACAGCCTCTCGGCCGCCGGACTCACCGCCGTCGGCAGGGACCTCGAGGCGCTGGCAATGGCCCGTGCGGTCGCGGCCCACGCCGAGAACCGGGTGCTGATCAACGGCACGAAGACCGTCGTCTTCCGCTGAGGGACCCGACCCGTACCGCTCCTCCGCGCTCCCCGGACCAGAGCCCTGGTCCGGGGAGCGTTCGTGTCACCGGCGCGCCGACGGGGACGGGGGAACGCCGTCGCACAGCGCTTCCGGCGGCCGAGCGCTCTCGTCCGTCGCGTCCCGCACCGGCGCGGACGGCCGCGCCGCCCCTTGTACGCCGTGACAAGTCGGAGCGCGCGATTGCACCTTTCTTCCAATAGCCCAGCTCCGTGCATCTGCGGCACTGTCCTCGCACTCGGTCCTGTGAGGAATCTCAAGGTGCAGGACCTGGAGTCCGGGTGGTCAACCCCTTGAGTGGCGCAGCTGGGATGGGAGCGAGATGAGCGACTTCGACGTCGTCGTGGTGGGGGGCGGGTTCGCCGGCGTCACGGCCGCGCGGGACCTGAGCGGCGCGGGCTTGTCGGTACTCGTGCTCGAAGGGCGCGACCGGCTGGGTGGTCGCACCTACTACCGCGAGTTCGCCGGTCGCGACAAGAAGCTGGAGATGGGTGGCACATGGGTGTCCCCCGGCTACCAGAAGTACGTCACCTCGGAACTCGAGCGCTACGGCATCCCCACCTTCCAGAGCCCGGAACCGGAGCAGTTCGGCTGGGGGCTCGACAAGAGCATCCTCCGGGCGCCGTTCCCCATCCCGGCCGCGGAGTGGGTGGCCTTCGAGCGGGCCATCACCACCATCAACACCCAGGCCGCCCGTATCCGCTTCTACGAGGAGCCGCTGGGCCAGGACGGGCTCGAGGACCTCGACGTGTCCTTCGAGCACTTCGTGGATGCCATGGAGCTCCCGCCGACCACCCGGGAGTTCATCCTCGCGTGGCCGGCCTTCTACTTCGGCGCGTACCCCTCCCGGCTGTCAGCGCTGCATGTGCTGTCCTGGGTCGCGGGGTGGGGCAACAGCTCCATGGCGTGGCTGACCGAGCTCACCGACAAGATCGTCGACGGGACCAAGAACCTCGTCGACCGGATCATCGGTGATTCCGACGCCGAGGTCCGTCTGTCGACCCCTGTCGACTCGATCACCGAGGGCTCCGACGGGGTCCAGGTGACCACCCGACTCGGCGAGGTCTTCACCGCTCAGGCCGTCGTCGTCGCTACTCCCATCAACACCTGGGGCAGCATGACCTTCAGCCCGCCGCTCACGGGATCGCACCTGGCGATGGCCCAGGAGAAGCAGGCCGGCGAGTCCGTGAAAATTTGGGCGCTCGTCCGCGGGGTGGACGACAACTTCTTCGGCGTCGGCTGGCACACCTCGATCAAGTGGCTCGCGACGGAGTACACCACCGAGGAGGGGTCCTACCTGGTCGGCTTCGCCAGCGCCGCCGCCGACCTCGACCCGAGCGACCCGGCCGACATCACCCGGGCCGTGCAGGAGTTCCTGCCAGAGGCGGAGATCGTCGCCGTGGACGCCCACGACTGGAACGCCGACGAGTTCTCCCAGGGCACCTGGATGGCGTACCGCCCGGGCCAGGTGATGGCCCACTCCAGGGCGCTGCAGGAGCCACGGGGCCGGATCCTGTTCGCGAACTCCGACCTCGCCAGCGGCTGGGCCGGCTGGATCGACGGAGCCATCGAGTCCGGCGGACGGGCAGCACGAGCGGCCCAGGACCTGGTGCAGAAGTAACCAGGCGATCAACGCACCCCCCGATCACCGACCCCACACGAGGAGACCACGATGTCCGACATCCACACCCAGGCCCGGGACGGCGAGCTCGAACGGCGCCTGGAGGAGCTGTCCCTGCCGGAGAACCAGGGTGAGGGCCTGAGCCAGCGGGACCTCACCGTGCTGACCGCCGTCACTGTGGTCGCTCCCGTCATCGCGCTCCTCGTGGGGTGGAATCTGTGAGCGACATGCAGACCCGCGCCGTCGAAGGTGCCTACCCCCTCCGCATGGGCGAGCGCACCTGGGGACCCTTCGCCCTGTTCGGCAACTGCGCATCCGCAGCCGTGGCGACCTGGTGCTTCATCATCGGCGGCTACGTCAGCTACTACCTCCCGGCCGGCAAGGGCTCCGTGGTGATGCTGGCCGGCATCCTCCTCGGGATGTTCCTCATCTTCCTGGCCTGCGTGCCGATGGGCACCCGTTACGGCCTGGAGGCCGTCCGCTCCACCAAGCCGCAGCTGGGTGCCCGCGGGTCCTACTTCACCCTCGCCCTGCTGTTCTTCTCCACGCTCGGCTGGAACACGCTGCTGGTCATCTTCTGCGGTCGAGCCGGCGCGGAGATCCTCATTGCCAGCGGGCTGCTGCCCGAAGCCGCACGAGGCGCGACCCAGATCGGGGTCGGCCTGGTCGCCCTGGTGGTGGTGTGGCTGCTGCTCCGCGGTGGACCGGCCGCCCTGCGGAACATCGGGCCGATCGTCGCCATCTCCGTCCTTCTCCTGGCGTTGTTCATCATCGGGCTCATCATCAACCAGCTGGGCTGGTCGGCGATCGCCGACGCCGAGCCCAGCTTCGCCTCCGGTGACGACCTGCTGGACTACACCATCGGCGTCGAGCTGCTCATCGCCACGGCGCTGTCGTGGTGGCCCTACGTGGGCGCCATGGTCCGCTTCAGCCCCAGCACGCGCTCGTCCATGTTCCCCGTGCTGGCCGGGCTGGGCATAGCGGTCGCGGTCGTGTCCTTCATCGGCCTGTATTCGGGGCTCGCGGTGCCCGAGTCCGGCGGTGACCCCACCACGTACCTGGTCGAGCTCGGTGGGCTGACCTTCGGGCTCCCGGCGCTGGCGTTCATCATGCTCGCCAACATCGGCACCACGATGGTGGGCGCGTACGCGGCAGCGCTCGCCTTCAAGCAGGACCCGACGATCGACCGGAAGCTGCCCTGGAACGTGGCGACGGGTCTGGCCCTGGGCGCCACCGCTCTGGTCCTGATCTTCCTGTCGACCCCGTTCTTCGACAACTTCGGTACCTTCCTCGCCTTCTCGGGAGTCATGTTCGGCCCGATCTGCGG
Source organism: Blastococcus saxobsidens (assembly GCF_002938435.1). Lineage (GTDB taxonomy): Bacteria > Actinomycetota > Actinomycetes > Mycobacteriales > Geodermatophilaceae > Blastococcus > Blastococcus saxobsidens. Next base: position 5,441 of record NZ_POQT01000033.1, on the reverse strand, counting down.
CATCCAGATCGCCGACTTCTACCTGGTGCGCCGCCAGCGGCTCGACATGCGGAGCCTGTACCTCGACGGCCCCGGAACCGCGTACTGGTACACCGGCGGGGTGAACCTGGTGGGCTTCCTCAGCCTGGCCGCCGGCGTCGGCACCTACTTCGCGCTGCTCGACCCGATCACCTTCGAGGCGGCCGGGCTGTTCAAGTACACGACGGCCAGCCTCCCGGCCGCCGCCATGGCGCTGGTCGTGTACCTCGTGCTGACCCCGCTGCTGAATGGCAAGCGCACCGAAAGCCTGGCGGGCACGGGCCGGCAGCAGGGCACCTCAGGGGCGTCGGTCCGCGGCGCCCGGGGCTGACACGCCACCCGGCAACAGCAGGCCGGGGGTCGGGCACGGCGATCACGCCGTGCCCGACCCCCGGAGCCATGTTCGGCACCCCACCTGACGAAGGACGGCAAGACCCCCGCGATGTTCGTGTACCTGCTGCTGCTGATCGCCATCGCAGCCGAAGTCGGGGCCACCGTCATGCTCAAGGTCTCCGACGGGTTCAGCCGCTTCGGCCCGAGCGTCGCCGTCGTCGTCGGCTACCTCTGCTCCTACGTAGCCCTGGGCTTCGCGCTGAGGTTGGGCCTTAACCTGAGCACCGGCTACGCCGTGTGGGCCGGCCTCGGGGCGGCGATGGTGACCGTGGCCGGGCTCTTCCTGTTCCAGGAGCGGCTGACCGTGCCGGCCCTGTTCGGGATCGTGCTCATCATCGCCGGAGTGGTCCTCATCCATGCCGGGGACGGCGCCGAGGCCTGACACACCGGGCATCCCGGCCGTACCGCGACCGGGATCAGGGCCGGGCCCCGGTGCCCCGGAGCATCTGCAAGGTCTTCAAGGCCAGGTAGAGGTCGGTCTGGTCCTGGAGGTTCTGCAGCTTTCGCCCGGTGAGCTCCTCGATCCGGTGCATCCTGTAGACCAGGGTCTGCCGATGGATGCCCAGCCGGTCGGCGCCCTCCTTCCAGGACCGGTTGCAGTCCAGGAATACCTCCAGCGACTGCACCAACCGTGAGTCGTTGTCGGCGTCGTAGGCGATGACCGGGCCCAGCACGCGTGCGACGACTGCCTCCCCCTCGGCCACCGTCCGCGGCATGAACGTGGGCGACTGCTCGCCGTAGACCACGACGGTGCTCTGCTCGCTCCGCGCGGCCTCCAGCGCCCAGCGGGCCTGACGCGCGGCGTCCCCCACGGCTCGGAGGCTGTGCACCGGCTGGCTGACACCTCCCCGGAAGCGTGGGTCCCGCGGCGCGCCGAAGATGTCGGGCGTCGTGTGCTCGTCTGCCAGCAGCGCCAGAACCTCGTCGTGGCTCTCCAGCAGGAGATGCGGCACGCCAGCCGCGGTCAGCGGCGCCTGTGCCCGCTCCAGGGTCATCGGACCCTCGGTGCTGCTGGCGCACACGACCCGCCACGGCCGTCGCCCCAGCCCCAGGGCGGACAGCCGCGACTCAGCGCCCTCCACGTCGATCGACCCGTCCACCAGCTGGGCGAGCAGCCGAGCGCCTGCCTCGCGGCGCCTGAGCGCCCCCGCCGCTCGGCGCTCCACCTCCAGGTCGGCGATCGTCGCGACGTGCTGCAGGACCACCAGGTCGGGCACCGTGCCCGACGGTGATGCCTCGATCACCAGCACTGCTCGCTCGCCGGCCTGGACAGGCAGCGCGAGCACGGTCTCGTCGGCGACGGTCACCCGGATGAAAGTCGGCAGGGGCCGACTCCTGCAGGCGATGGTCTCCAGCAAGGCCTCCCGCACGGGGGCGCCGAGCGCTTCCCGGGTCGGGAGGAGGGGCTCTCCGGTGTTCACGTCGATGACGTGGAGATCGACACCGGCCTCGCTGCCGAGCTGGTCGAGCAGTGCCTCACCACGGAAGTTGGCCTGGTGCGCACGGCGCAGGGCGTCGTACAGCCGGATGATCTTCGTGAGCCGAGCGCTGGCCTCCTGGCTGTTGCTGTCGGCGACGGTCCGCGCCACCGTCACGAAGGGGACCGCGTACGCCGTCTCCAGCACGGGAAACCCGAGCGCGTCGGCCGTCGCCATGGCCTCGGCGGTCAGGGCCGGGGCGTGCATGCCCTCGGCGAGAGCCAGACCGGACAGGGCCGCCTGCGCGAGGTTCTCGAGGAACTGGACCTGCCCCTCGGCGTCGACCGGGAAGTTGTACCCATCCGACAGGAGGAGGTCGCCGGTGCCCAGCCAGTTCCACGGGTCGGGCAGCTCGCAGGTGTGCGCCCACAGCACTGCCCGTCCCTTGCCGGACCGGCCGGCGAGAAACCGCGTGCGGAGGGCGGGAAGGGCGACCAGGGCCTCGATGGTGATGCTCATCCGGGTGACATCGTAGATCCGGACGGCAAGACGTCCTGTCCTCTCGTCCGAGGTCTCCCCCGAAGGGGCGGCACGGACACCGGGAGCCGATGCAGGCCTCCAGGATGCGGCGACGGCGTGGGCCCCGGGGTCCGTTGCCGGACCTGGACCCACGCCGGCGCGCTGAGACGTCAGTCCTGCGGGAAGGCCTCGTCGTCGGAGTAGGGGAACCACCAGAAGTCGTGCTCGCTGGCGGCCGGGTCGATCATGACGAGCTTCGTGTGGCGAAACGTGTCCAGCCCCTCGGCGCCCAGCTGGCGTCCGAAGCCGGAGAGCTTCCGCCCGCCGAACGGGCCGGCGTCGTTGTCCAGCAGCGGCGCGTTGATCCACACCATCCCGGTGGCGATCTCGGTCGTCGCCCGGTGGACCTCCTGCAGGTCGGTCGTGTAGACCGTGGCTCCGAGCCCGACGAGCGAGGCGTTGGTCAGCTTCAGCGCCTCGTCGAAGCTCTCCACCCGGCACAGGGGCGCCAGCGGGCCGAAGATCTCCGCCTGCATGACCTCCATGTCCGGGGTGACGTTCACCAGGACGGTCGGCTCGACGAAGAAGCCGTCCCGGTTCTCCTCGGGCAGGTCCAGCGGGCGGCCGCCCCCGTGCACCACCTTCGCGCCCTGCTCGACCGCCCGGGCGAGGATCCGCTCGTACCGGTCCCGTTCCTCCGCGTGCTCCATCGGGCCGAGGTCGACGGCGCCGAGCCCGCTGCCGATCCGCAGCTTGGCCGCCTCCTCGACGAGGAGGTCCGCGAACTCGTCATAGACGTCGGTGTGCACGTAGATCCGCTCGGCGGACGTGCACACCTGTCCGCAGTTCAAGAAGGCGGCGAAGGCCGCGGCCCGCGCGGCCGTCCGGAGCGGCGCGGAGGGCATCACGACGAAGGCGTCGTTGCCGGACGCCTCGATCAGGTGCGGCTTGAACTGCTCGGCGCAGGCCTTCGCGATGGCCTGCCCGGTCGGCACGCTCCCGGTGAAGCCCACCATGTGCGTCTGCGGGTGGCGCACGAGCCGGTCACCGACCTGCCCACCGCCGGGGACACACTGCACCAGCCCGGCCGGGAGTGCGGTGAAGACCTCCATGAACTTGAGCGTGGTGAGGGAGGCCCACTCGGACGGCTTGACGATCACGGCGTTGCCGGCGGCGAGCGCTGCTGCGGCCTCCCACATCAGGAGCAGGAGGGGGAAGTTCGCCGGCAGGATCACCACCACGACGCCCATCGGCTCCTTGAGCGTGTAGTGGAGCTGCCCGGCCACGGACGGTCCGAGCACCGACCCGTGGGAGTGCCGGCCGAGCTCGGCGTAGTAGTCGGTGGCCGAGATCGACCACGTGAGCTCGTCCCGGCTCTCCTTGTACGGCTTGCCCGTCTCGCGGGTCAGCAGCTCCGCCAGCTCGGGAGCGAGCCGGTGCATCTCTCGGGCGACCTCGTGCATGAGCTCGGACCGGTGCAGCGCGCTCTCCGCCCACCACGCCTTCTGCGCGGCATTCGCCGTGGTGACGACCTGGTCGGCCTCCTCCGCCGTGACGTCGGCGAACTCGCCGATCGGCTTGGCGGTGGCGGGGTCGAGGACGGTCCGCCGCTCCCCGGCACTCGGCAGGAACGAGCCCCCGCTGTAGAAGACGCCGCTCAGCCGGCCGAACTCCGCTGCTGCATCCATGTGATCGCTGCTCCGCCCGTCGGGAATCGAGGAGGCCAGAATCCCCGGGGGAACGGCGCCCGCTCAATCCGCCATGTGCCCAAAGCGATCCGTCGTCGTCGTACTGCCGCACAAGGCGGCCGCCGGGTCACGCCTGGTCGAGCGTTGCCTGAACCTTCTGCGAGCTGCCGCCGCGCACCAGCTCCACCGTCACCACGTCACCGGGCGCCCGGGCGTCGACGGCCACGACCAGCTCCTCGGAGCTGCCGACCTCGGTGTCGTCGATCGCGATGATGATGTCCTCCTCGCGGATGCCGGCCTCCGCCGCGGCGCTGCCGGGTTCCACGTTGAGCACCAGGGCGCCGTCACGGGTGCCGTCGGTGACCGACCGGGCGTTGACCCCCAGGGCGGCGTGCACCGCGGTGCCGCTGGAGATGAGCTGCTCGGCGATCCGCTTCACCGTGTCGATCGGGATGGCGAAGCCGAGACCGATCGAGCCGCCGGCACCGGTGGAGGCGATCGCGGTGTTGATGCCGATCAGCGCACCGGAGGCGTCCACCAGCGCGCCACCGGAGTTGCCGGGGTTGATCGGTGCGTCGGTCTGGACGGCGCTGATGACGGCGTTGGTGTCGGTGCCCTCGCCGGACAGCCGCACCGGGCGGTCCAGCGAGCTCACGATGCCGCTGGTGACCGTGCCGGCGAGGCCGAGCGGCGAGCCGATGGCCACCACCGGGTCGCCGACGACGACGTCGCCGGAGCGGCCCAGGCTCGCCGTCACCAGGCCCGGCTTCTCGACCTTGAGGACGGCGAGGTCGCTGGCGGGGTCGCGGCCGACGATGCGGGCCGCCGAGCCGCTGCCGTCGGAGAACACGGCCCGGATCTCGGCGCCCTCGACGTCGTCGGCGCCGGACACCACGTGGTTGTTGGTGACGATGTAACCGTCGGCGCCGTCGATGACCACGCCCGAACCGGTGGCGCCGGCCTGCCCGACGCGCACCTCGATCGAGACGACGGCGGGGATCACCTGCTCCGCGATGCCGGACACCGAGCCGGGCTCGCGGGTGATGCCCGGTTCCACCTGCGACAGCGTCGTGCCCGGGCTCAGCAGCGGCGTCTCCTCGGCGGTGCGGGTGAGGTACCACCCGACCCCGCCACCGACGACCGCGACGAGCAGCAGGCCGAGGACGGCGAGGGTCATCAGCCGGATCGACAGGTCGCGCAGCCGCACCTTGCGGCGGCCCTGCGCGTCGACGACCACCGGCCCGGGCTGCGCGTCCTCGTCGTACACGGCCGGCGCGCCGAGCCCGGCCGGGGCGGCGGGGTCGCGCCAGGGATCGCTGCGGGCGTCGGCCTTCCACCACGGCCCCGCGGCGGTGCGCCGCCGGCCCGGGCGCCCGGACGGCGGGTCCTGCAAGCCACCCCGGCC
>NZ_POQT01000032.1 GCF_002938435.1 Blastococcus saxobsidens | reverse complement strand
CGCCACTGGCCGGCCAGCGCGCCGGTGCCGCTGCGGACGGCCGAGACCCCGGCGGCGCTCCCGCGCGGCAGCGAGCGGAGCGAGGCGGCGGTCAGCGCGCCGGCCGGGCGCAGGTCGGTGGCCGTGGGCAGGGGGAGGAGGACGGCGACGGGTCCGTCGTCGAGCACGGTCGCGACGGCGCCGGCGGCCGGCAGCCGCCAGTGCAGGGGCAGCCGCCCCCCGGCGGGGGCGAGCGCCACCAGCACCTGCGCCCCGTCGCCGGAGAGCTGGTCGGCCAGCCGGCGCTCGGCCTGCGCACGGGCACCCGGGCGTCCGGTGAGCGCGTCGGCCAGCGTCCGCCCCAGGTCCGCCGCCGGGCGGTCCGCGAGCAACCGGCCCGCCTCGGCGGCCAGCTCCACCGCCCTGGCCAGCGCGGGGTCGCCGTCGTCGTCGGGGTCGATCCGGCCGTCGTCGAGGAGCCACAGGTAGCCGTGGGTGCGCTCGTCGTGCCGCACGGGCAGCACGATCCGGGTGAGGATCCCGGCGGCCGCGTCCGCGGGGGTGCGCAGCGGCCGGGTCGTCGAGGCGATGCCGAACTCCTCGAACCAGCGCCGGGTCTCGGGGGCCGAACCCCGGGTCAGGATCGAGCGGGTGCGGACGGCGTCCATCGGGTCGACGCCGCTGTCGTCGTGCGCGCAGAAGGCAAGCAGCGTGAAGGTGGCGTCCTCGAGGGTGGCGGGCGCGGCCAGCACCCGCGACACCTCGTCCACCAGCTCCTGCAGGTCGTCCCGCACCGCCGCCCCCCTCCCTCCCCTGCGGTTGGTGCACGAACCGCCCTGCGGTTAGTGCACTTTCTGCCCTTGTACAGGTGTATGAGAGCAGAGGTGGGGAGTCCCGACATCTGTCCCTGGCCCCGAGGGGTGGGGATGCCTAGCGTTCAGGGTGTCGTGCCGACCCTCCGGGAGGTCCCGTGCTGCTCTCCAAGGCCCTGCTGGCCGCCGCGCGCCGCCCGGCGCTGCGCGCGGCGGTCGTCCGCACGCCCGCCACCCGCGCGGTGGTCGACCGGTTCGTGCCGGGGGAGTCCCTGGACGACGCCGTCGCCGCCGTCCGCGCCCTCTCCGCCCAGGGCGTCGCGGTGACGCTGGACCACCTCGGCGAGGACGTCACCGACCGCGCGCAGGCCGTGCGCAGCCGCGACGCCTACCTCGCCCTCCTCGACGCGCTGGCTCCGCTCGCGCTCGGCCCGGCCGCCGAGGTGTCGGTCAAGCTCTCGGCGTTCGGCCAGGCGCTGCCCGACGGCGGGCACGACGTGGCGCTGGAGCTGGTGCGCCCGGTGGCCGAGGCGGCGACGGCCGCCGGCACCACCGTCACCCTCGACATGGAGGACCACCGCACCGTCGACTCGACGCTCGCCGTCCTGACAGACCTGCGCAAGGAGCACCCCGGCACCGGCGCCGTGCTGCAGGCGATGCTGCACCGCACCGAGGAGGACGCGAAGGCCCTGGCCGTCGCCGGCTCCCGGGTGCGGCTGGTGAAGGGCGCCTACGACGAGCCGGACACCGTGGCGTACCGGCGGAAGAAGGACGTCGACGCCGCCTACGCCCGCTGCCTCGAACTCCTGATGGCCGGCCCCGGCTACCCGATGGTCGGCTCGCACGACCCGGCCATCATCACCCGCGCCCACGAACTGGCCGCCCAGCACTCCCGCGCCGCGGACTCCTGGGAGGTGCAGATGCTCTACGGCATCCGCCCCGACGAGCAGCGCCGCCTCGCCGCCGCCGGCACCACCGTCCGGGCCTACGTGCCCTACGGCGCCGACTGGTACGGCTACTTCATGCGCCGCCTGGCCGAGCGCCCGGCCAACGTCACCTTCTTCCTGCGCTCCCTCGTCACCCGCTCCTGAAAGAGGTCCCGACCATGGACGCCGTCACCCGCGTTCCCGCGCCGCACAACGAGCCGGTCCTCGGTTACGCCCCCGGCTCGCCCGAGCGCGCCGCGCTGCAGCAGCGCCTGGCCGAGCTGGCCGCCGAGCCGCTGGAGCTGACCAGCACGATCGGTGGCCGGCAGCGGATGGCCGCCGGCGAGCGCTTCGACGTCGTGCAGCCGCACCGGCACAGCGCCGTCCTCGGCACCGCGGCCAACGCCACGCACGCCGACGCGCAGGACGCCGTCCGCTGCGCCAAGGAGTCCGCCCCGGGCTGGCAGGAGCTCTCCTTCGACGACCGCGCCGCGGTCTTCCTGCGCGCCGCCGACCTCCTCGCCGGTCCGTGGCGGCAGACCCTCAACGCCGCCACGATGCTCGGGCAGAGCAAGACCGCCGTCCAGGCCGAGATCGACAGCGCCTGCGAGCTCGTCGACTTCTGGCGCTTCAACGTGCACTTCGCCCGCCAGATCCTGGCCGAGCAGCCGCAGTCCTCGCCCGGCGTCTGGAACCGCACCGACCACCGCCCGCTCGAGGGCTTCGTCTACGCGGTGACGCCGTTCAACTTCACCGCGATCGCCGGCAACCTCCCGACCGCGCCGGCGCTCATGGGCAACACCGTGGTGTGGAAGCCGGCGCCCACCCAGCAGTTCGCCGCCCACCTGCTGATGCGGCTGCTGGAGGAGGCCGGGCTGCCGCCGGGCGTCATCAACATGGTCACCGGCGACGGGATCGCCGTCTCCGACGTCGCCCTGGCCGACCGCGACCTGGCCGGCATCCACTTCACCGGGTCCACCCCGGTGTTCCAGCACCTGTGGCGCACCGTCGGGCAGAACATCGCCGGCTACCGCGGCTACCCGCGGATCGTCGGCGAGACCGGCGGCAAGGACTTCGTCGTGGCCCACCCGTCGGCCGACGTCGACGTGCTGCGCACCGCCCTGGTCCGCGGCGCCTTCGAGTACCAGGGCCAGAAGTGCTCCGCCGCCTCCCGCGCGTACGTGCCGCGCTCGGTGTGGGCCCGGCTCAAGGACGACCTGGTCGCCACCACGGAGTCGCTGCCGATGGGTGACGTCACCGACTTCTCCAACTTCATGGGCGCGGTCATCGACCGGAAGTCGCACTCGTTGCTCTCCGGCGTCCTGGACCGGGTCGAGGGCGACCCGGCGCTCTCGATCGTCGCCGGCGGCACCGCCGACGACAGCGAGGGCTTCTTCGTACGGCCGACGATCATCGAGGGCACCGACCCCGGGCACGAGGTCTTCAGCACCGAGTACTTCGGCCCGGTGCTGGCGGTGCACGTCTACGACGACGCGGACTACGACGCAGTCCTCACCCAGATGGAGTCGGCCGCGCCCTACGCCCTCACCGGTGCGGTCATCGCGCAGGACCGGGTGGCGATCGCGCACGCGCAGACGTTCCTCCGCCACGCGGCCGGCAACTTCTACGTCAACGACAAGCCGACCGGCGCCGTCGTCGGCCAGCAGCCGTTCGGTGGCGGGCGGGCGTCGGGCACCAACGACAAGGCCGGGGCCCCGCAGAACCTGATGCGCTGGACCAGCAGCCGGTCGATCAAGGAGACGTTCGCCGCGGCGACCGACCACCGCTACCCGCACATGGGGTGACGCGCCGGCCCCCGCCCTTCCGGGGGCGGCGCTACCGGGGCAGCTCGCGGACGATGTGGTCGGTCACCTCGTCGAGCGGCCCGGTGCCGGGGATCGTCGCGCCCGCCTCGTCCTCGCCCAGCGGCTCCAGCGTGCTGAGCTGGCTGATCAGCAGGCTCGGCGGCATGTACTGGTGGGTGCGGGTGGTGACCCGCTCCATGAGGACGTCCTGCGGCACGGCCACGTGCACGAAGAACACCGTGTCGTTCCCGGCGCGCAGCAGGTCGCGGTAGCTGCGCTTGAGCGCCGAGCAGGTGAGCACGCTGGACCGGCCGGCCCGCTGCCGCTCGGCGATCCACGCGGCCAGCTCCTCCAGCCAGGGCCGGCGGTCGTCGTCGTCCAGGGGGAAGCCCGAGCGCATCTTCTCGACGTTGGCCGCCGGGTGGTGGTCGTCGCCCTCGCCGAACTCCCAGCCGAGTCGCTCGGCCAGTGCACGGGCCACGGTCGTCTTGCCGGCTCCGGACACGCCCATGACGACGACGCTGGTGGGTCGCTGCTCCATGACCGGACCGTAGTCACTGCGCCGGCCAGTGCACCTCCGACCCCACGACGACCGCGCCGTCGGCGGGCCGGTGAGGGCTCAGCCGGCCGTCCGGCATCAGGTGCCGCACCGGCAGGCCCCGCCCGAGGACGACGACGTCGGCGATGAGCCGCCGGTGGCAGCGCCACCACACGCTCTCGCTGCACATCACGGCCACGGTCCGCCCGGCCGCGTCGCCCAGCACCTCGTCGAGCGCCGCGGCGAACTCCGGGGTGCGGGTGTGGGCCGCGTAGGCGGCGAACTGGGCGACCGTCCACCAGCCGTCGGCGACCGGCTCCCCGGCCGGCAGCGCGCGGCGCCCCCCGAGGCGCTCCTCCCACCGGTAGCCGATCCCCGCCTCCGGGAGCCATGCCGCGAGCGCCTCCCGCTGCACGTCGGGGTTGTTCCTGCTGCCCGGGAATCGGCGGACGTCGACCAGGAGCTCGACGCCGGCGCCGCGGAGGCGGGCGCCGAGCAGCGAGCAGTCCTCCGGGCCGTGGCCCACGGTCAGCAGCGGAGAGAGGACCACCCTTCCCCCCGCACCTCGCATGCTCGGCGCGGGCCCCTGAAGGGTGGCCGCCCCGGAATCGTCCTCTGGCATGCCACTAGCTTCGTGGCGTGACCGGGGGAGCGGCGGGGGGCCGGGCCGTGCTGTGGCGCTCCTGCGGGGTGCTCGCGCTGGTCGGGGTCACCGCCCTGGGCTTCGCCAGCTACTGCCTGACGCTGGCGTCGCTGCCCACCTACGCGGTCACGGGCGGGGCGTCGGAGAGCACGGCCGGTGTCGTCACGGCGGTCCTGCTCACCGTGACGATGGCGGTGCAGGTCGTGGTGCCGGCGCTGACGACGCGCTTCGGCGCCGGTCCCGTGCTCGCCGCGGGGCTGCTCGCCCTCGGCCTGCCGGCGCCGTTCTACGCCCTCGACGACGGCGTCGGCTGGATCTGCGCGCTGTCGGTCGTGCGCGGTGCCGGGTTCGGTGTCCTCACCGTGCTCGGCGCGACGCTCGCCACGCGGGTCGCGCCATCGGAGCGGCGGGGGGAGGCGCTGGGGGTCTACGGGCTGGCCATCGCCGTCCCCAACATGCTGGCGGTGCCGGCCGGCGTCGCGCTGGTCCTCGGCGGGCAGGTCGGCTGGCTGTCGTGGCTGGCTGCCTCGCCGCTGCTGGGGCTGGTCTTCCTCCCCGTACTCATGCGCTCGGTGCGCGCCGGAGAGGGGATGGCCACGGCCGGCCGTGCGGGTGCCGCGGTGCGCGCGGCAGTGGCGCCGTCGGCGGTGCTGTTCGTGGTGACCACCGCCGGTGGCGGGCTGGTCACCTTCCTGCCGATCGACCGTCCCGACGGACGGCTGGCGACCGTCGCTCTCCTGCTGTGGGGGTTGACCGGTGCCGTCACCCGCTGGCGGGCCGGTGTGCTCGCCGACCGGTTGGGCACCGCGCTGCTCCTGCCGGTGGCGCTGATGGTGGCGGCGGTCGGGGTGGGGCTGACCGGCGTCGGGCTGTGGACCGGATCGGCCTGGGTGCTGCTGGGCTCGGCGCTGTTCGGCGCCGGGTACGGCGCGGTGCAGAACCTCACGCTGCTCCGGGCGTTCGCCCGGGCCGGTGAGGGCGGCACGACGGCGGCCAGCGCCACGTGGAACGCGTCGTTCGACCTGGGGACGGCCAGCGGCGCCCTGCTCCTGGGCGTCGCGTTCGGGACCGTGGGGCTGTCCTGGACGTTCGTCCTGGTGGCGGCGGTGCTCGCCGCCGCGCTCCCGCTGGCCCGGATCTCCGCCCGTTCCGTCCCGGTGCGGGCCTGACCGCCGCCCGCCCGCTCTGGCGGCACCCGGGCATGGGAAGCGATACATGCGTTCTGGGCCCGAGAACGCATGTATCGCTTCCCATGCCCAGGGGGTCAGGGGAGCTGGGCGACGATGGCCTGCAGCGACCGGATGAAGAGGATCTCCTCGCCCGAGCGGCGCAGCCAGGTCCGCAGACCCTCCGGGTCGTCCCGGTGGGAGTCCCGCAGCTGGCCGAGCTTGAGCTGCCGGGTGCTGGCCTGCGCGCGCTGGGCGGTGGGCAGGACCCGGCCCTCGGCGCGGGCGATGGCGGTCAGCGCGGCGCCCACGAAGACGAGGTCCCGGATGTCGGTCAGCCCGGCGAGGAACTCGTCGGCGGCGTCGTCCGCACCCTCGGACAGGTTGGTGAGCAGGTGGTCGGCACGGCGGCGGCCCTCGGCCTGCGCATCCAGCGTGGTCACCCCACCACTGTCCCTGCCCGGCCGCGCCGGGTCACGCGAGGGGTGGCCCCAGCACATCCATCCCGTGCTGCCTCGCCGCCCCGACGAGGGCGGCCATGTCCGGTGGGCCGTCCGGAGGGGGTGGCAGGGTCATCGACCGGGCCGGCCGACCGGTCGCGCGCACGAACTGGTCGAAGCGGGCCGGGACCGCGATCGCGAGCAGGCGGGCGGTGGGTGAGTCGACCCGGAAGGTGTGGGCCAGACCCCGGGGCGCCCAGACGAAGCTGCCCGCCGTGGCGACCCAGGTCTGGTCGCCGACCTGGAAGGTGAGCTCCCCGTCCAGGACGAACCAGGCCTCGTCCTCCTCGTGGTGGACGTGCAGCGGTGGGGAGGAGCGGTGGGGGAGGAGCTGCTCCCAGACGGCGAGACGTCCGCCGGTGTCCTCGCCAAACGCCTTGAACGTCATCAGCGTGTCGAGGTGCCAGATGCCGGCTCCTGCTCCGGGGCCGGTCACGACGGGAGCGGGCGGGGTGCGTGGGATCTGCGTGGGGGTGGTCATGCGGTGAGCCTGCGACCGGCCAGGTGGGCCCGACATCCCTGGCGCGAGGGGTTTTCCCTGGTGTCCCGCGGCCCTATCGTCTCGACATGGCAGCGGCGGCCGTGGCGCGGGACCGGGTCGAGCGGCTCTGCCGGTCGGCCACCGATCCGTTGGCGCTGTACCGGGACGTCGTCCGGGTGCTCGGTCGCGCGGTCCCTTCCGATCTCTGGTGCGGCCTGCTCCTCGACCCGGCGACGGTCATGAACACCGGCGGGTACCACGACGAGGGGCTGCCGCTGGAGGTCCTGCCGCGGCTGCTGCAGCTGGAGGTGGGCAGCGACGACGTCAACCAGCTGCCCGCGCTGGCCCGCGCCCGCTCCGGGGTTGCCACCCTGCACCGGGGCACCCGGAACCGGCCGGAGCTCAGCGCCCGCTACCGCGACGTGATGGTCCCGGCCGGGGTGGGGCCGGAGCTGCGGGCGGTGCTGCGCGACCGGGGCAGGCCCTGGGGTGCGGTGATCCTCTTCCGCGAGACGGGGGCGCCGGACTTCACCGAGGCGGAGGTGGAGCTGGTCGCGGCACTCGCCCCGGACCTCGCTGCCGCCGTCCGGCGCACCCTGCTGGTCTCCGAGGTCGCCCACCGGGACGCCGAGGAGGGGCCGGGAATGGCGGTGCTGCGGGTCGACGGCTCGCGGATCCGCCTCGAGCTGGCCAGCCGAGCGGCTCAGGTGCTCATGGACCAGATGCCTGACACCCGCATCGACGGGCTGCCGGTCGGGGTGATCTCGCTGGTGTCCCGGTTGACGGCCGCCGGTGGACGGCGGCAGTCGGCTCGCGTGCGGCTCCGGACGGGCCGGTGGATGAGCGTGCAGCTCGACGTCCTGGAGCCGGCCGACCCGAACGGCGTCGAGCGGCTCTCCCTGGTCGTCGAGCCGGTGGCGCCCTACGAGCTGGCCGAGGTGATCGCCGAGGCCTATGGGCTCACCGCCCGCGAGCGGCAGGTGGCCCGGCTGGTCGTGTCGGGGAGCAGCAACCTGGAGGTCGCGGCCACGTTGTCGATAGCCCTGACCACGGTCCAGGACCACGTGAAGAACCTCTACGCCAAGCTGGGGGTCGGCAGTCGGCACGAGCTCACCGCCCGGATGTTCTTCGACCAGTACCTGCCGCGCCAGCTGTCCCGGCTGCCGGTCGGTGGCGACGGCTGGTACCTGCCGGCGCGCCCGCACCGCTGAACCACGGGTCCAGCGGTGCAGGACGGGCGAGGAACCGGACCGTCAGGCGTCGCGACGCCGGAAGACCAGGTAGCCGATCAGCCCGACGGCGGCGAGCTCGGCGCAGAACACCCCGAAGCCCACCCAGGGGTCGAGCAGGTTCGGGTTGAACGACACCGGCGTCGCGACGGCTCCGCCGGCGTTGCCCGGCATCAGCTTGGTGGCCCACTCGCCCCACGCGCCGGGGAGCAGGACCACCATGTTGCCGAGCACCAGGATCAGCGCGAGGACGATGGACAGCGCGGCGGCGGTGTGCCGGACCAGGAGCCCGACGGCGGCGGCGAACAGCCCGATCCCGGCCATGTAGAGGCCGCTGCCGAGCAGTGCGCGGAGCACGCCGTCGTCCCCGAGGCCGAGGCCGATGCCCTCCTGCTCGAGGAACCAGTTGCCGCCCAGGTAGCCGAGGACGGCGGTGACGGTGCCGACGACGAACAGCGTGCCGGTGAGCACGAGCGCCTTCGCCGCGAGCACCCGTGCACGGTGCGGGGTCGCGGTCAGCGTCGCCCGGATCATCCCGGTGCCGTACTCGCCGGTGACCACGAGGGAGCCCAGGACGATGGCGGTGATCTGGGCGATCGTCATCCCCCAGGTGATGAACGAGCCGGCCGCCTCGCCGGCGGAGCCGTCGGCGAGGTCGTCGGCACTCGTCGCGCACACCAGGACGGTCAGCCCGGCGCCGAGGACGACGAGCGCGACGATGGACCAGGCGGTGGAGCGCACCGACCAGAACTTGATCCACTCCGCGTGGAGGGTGTGCGTGAAGCCGGGCCGGCGCACCCCCGGGACGTTCCGGTGGGGGTCGAGGGCGACGGTGTCGATCATCGGGGGGCTCCGGCCGGGGTCTGCTGCCGCGCGGAGTACTCCACGCTGGTGGCGGTGAGGGTCATGAAGGCGTCCTCCAGGGAGGACCGGACGAGCGTCAGCTCGTGCAGGAGCAGGCCGCTGCGGCCGACGAGCTCGCCGACCGCGGCGGCGTCGAGACCCTGCACGCGCAGCTCGTCGCCGTGGACGGCGACGTCCAGGCCCTGGGACCGGAGGAGGTCGGCCACCTCGCCGCGCTGGGGGCTGGCGACCCGCACGTAGGAGGCGGCGTGCTGCGCGATGAAGTCGGCCATCGAGCAGTCGGCCAGGATCCGGCCCCGCCCGATGACGACGAGGTGGTCGGCGGTGAGCGCCATCTCGCTCATGAGGTGGCTGGAGAGGAAGACGGTCCGGCCCTCGGCCGCCAGCCGGCGGGTGAGGGTGCGCACCCAGCGGATGCCCTCGGGGTCCAGGCCGTTGACCGGCTCGTCGAGGACGACGACCGGCGGGTCGCCCAGCAGCGCGACGGCGATGCCCAGCCGCTGCCCCATGCCGAGGGAGAAGCGGCCCACCCGCTGGCCGGCGACGTCGGTGAGGCCCACCATGTCGAGCACCTCGTCGACGCGGCGGACCGCCAGGCCGTTGCTGGCGGCCATCCAGCGCAGGTGGTCGCGGGCGGAGCGGCCCGGGTGCAGGGCGCGGGCCTCCAGCAGCGCGCCCACCTGGCGCAGCGGCGCGGGGAAGTCGGCGTAGCTGCGGCCGTTCACGGTCACGGTGCCGGCGGTCGGGCGGTCCAGTCCGAGCAGCATGCGCATCGTCGTGGACTTGCCGGCGCCGTTGGGGCCGAGGAAGCCGGTCACCCGGCCGGGGTGCACGGAGAAGGAGATGCCGTCGACGGCGGTGCGGTCGCCGTACCTCTTGGTGAGCCCCTGCGCCTCGATCATCGCGGGGCTCCGGGGAGCGGTCGGAAGGTCATGGCCGAAGCCTGTCGAGCCGGCGCTGCCCGGACCATCGGGGAGCGCCCTGATCGGACCCTGAAAAGTTCCCTCAGCAGGTCAGGCGCTGCGGGCCAGTGGGGTGCCGGGTCGCAGCTCGCGGCGCAGTGCCCGCGCGGCGGCCTGCCCGGCGCGGTTGGCCCCGATGGTGCTGGCCGAGGGGCCGTAACCCACCAGGTGCACCCGCGGTTCGCCGGCCACCTGGGTGCCGTCCATCCGGAAGCCCCGGCCGGGTTCGCGCAGCCGCAGCGGGGCGAGGTGACCCACGGCGGCGCGGAATCCGGTGGCCCACAGGATGACGTCGGCGGGGACGGTGCGACCGGCCTCGCCGTCCGCCGCGTCCCATGCGACGCCGTCGGGCGTGATGCGGTCGAACACCGGCAGCCGCTCGAGCACCCCGCGGTCGAGGCCGTCACGGACGTAGGGCGTCGAGGTCAGCAGGCCCGTGACGCCCACGACGCTGCCGGGACGGCGGCCCTCCCGGACGGCCTGCTCGACCGTGGCGACCACCTCGCGGCCCACGTCCTCGTCGAAGGGGCCGTCCCGCCAGACCGGTGGGCGGCGGGTCACCCACGTCGTGGAGGTGACGCGGGAGATCTCCGCGAGCAGCTGGGTCGCCGACGCGCCCCCGCCCACCACGACGACGTGCCGGTCGCGGAACTCCTCGGCGTCACGGTAGTCGACGGTGTGCAGCTGGCGGCCGCGGAACAGCTCCTGGCCGGGGTAGCGCGGGACGAACGGGCGGGTCCAGGTGCCCGTCGCGTTCACCACCGCACGGGCTGTCCAGTGGCCGCGGTCGGTCTCCACGGTGAAGGCGCCCTGCCCGGTGCGCCGGACGGCGGTGACCCGGACCGGGCGGACGACCGGCAGCTGGAAGCGGTGCTCGTAGTCGGCGAAGTAGGCGGGGACCGACTCGACGGCGGGGGCGTCCTCGCTGTCCGGTCGGAACGGCAGCCCGGGGAGGTCGTGGACCCGGTGCGTGGTGCCGAGGGTCAGCGAGGGCCACCGGTGCCGCCACGCCCCACCCGGGGCCGGCTCGCCGTCGAGCAGCACGAACTCGCGGCCCCGCTCGAAGCCCTGCCGGGCGAGGGCCCAGCCGGTGGCCAGGCCGGCCTGACCGGCGCCGATCACCACGACGTCGACGTCGCGGGGGGTGGGGGAGCCGGTCACATGAGGACCAACCGCCGGTGCCCGCGTGGGCTTCCCGGCGGCCGGCGGGGGCCCGGAGGCCACCGGGTCCGGGGGAGTGGACGATTCCTTTCCGTCCAGCTGCAGAAACTCTTCCCTGTGAAACCAACCGACCGGTATGGTCCGGTCCCACTGGGAAGCGGATGGGGGAACAGCGCCCATGGCGATGTCGAACGCAGTCGGGCGGGGCATGATCCCGCGCCAGGGTCACCGCTGGTTCGTCGCCGTGGAGCTGCTGCGGCGGTCATCGGCCGGGCGCCCCGAGCTCGGGGTGGGGGAGCGGCTGGAGGCCCCCGGGGTGGCGCAGCTGGAGCGGGCCCGCGCCCGGGGACTGAGCACGGCGGTGCTCACCCGGGACCGGGCGTTCTACGGCGACGACGCCGACTGGCTGGTCGACCGGTGGATCGAGTGCGACACCGTGGACCCGAGCGCGATCCTCGCCGCGATCGGTCCGCTCGGCGGAACCGTCGCCGCGATCACCAGCACCGTCGACGGGTTCCTGGGGGCGGCCGCGGCAGCTGCCCGCAGCCTGGGGCTGCGCGGCCCCACCCCTGACTCGCCTGCGCTCGCCAATGACGAGGCGGCCCTCCGTTCGGCCGTGACGTCCGCGGGCCTCGCCGTCTCCCCCTGGGTGTCGGTGTCCGCCGGCGCCCTCGCGCTCACGTCGGCCGTCGGCTACCCCTGCGTGGTGACGCCGGTCGACGGTGCCCGGCGGTGGGACGCCGCAGTGGTCGCCGACGACCACCAGCTCCGCGAACTGGCCGCTCGGCACGCCCGGCGGGACACGTACGGCCGACGGGTCCGCCCACGACACCGGCTCCTGGTCGAGCAGTACGTGCACGGGCCGCGCTACGCCGCCGACGGCTACGTCACCGAGGGGGAAGCGGTGATCCTGGCCTGGTCGGCCCAGGTCATGACCCTGCCGCCGGAGTTCACCGAGTTCGCCCTGACCGCCGTCCGGCAGCCACCCACCCCCGGGGCGGGCGCCTTCGTCGGGGCCGCCCTCGCGGCGGCCGGTCACGACTTCGGACCGTTCCACCTGGAGTTCGTACTCGGCCCCGCGGGGCCGGTGCTGACCTCCCTGCACGCACGACCGGCCGGGCCGGGGGCCCAGCTGTGCGTGGACCACGTCGCCGGCGTCGACACCGCGGACGTCGCCGTGGCCCTGCTGCTCGGTGAGTCGCCGCCGGGCCCGCCCGACGAGGCCGTCGCCGCCTGCACGCGCATGTACCTCGTGTCGCACACGGCGGGGAGGGTGCGCGAGGTCTCCGGCGTCCGCGAGGTGGCCTCCATCCCCGGGCTGCTGGTGGCCGAGGTCTTCACCGACGTCGGTGACGCGATCGAGCCGCCCGGGACGCCGGCGGGGTACATCGGTCACGTGCTCACCGTGGGCGCCTCGCCCGAGCAGGCGCGACGGCGTGCGGCGTACGCCCTCGACGGCATCCGGGTGGACGTGGAGGAGTTGCAGGCCGTCTGACGGGAGGCCTTGCGCGTGGCCAGGCGCTGATGATGCGGCCTGCTCTCGCCGCGCCGGTGCTGCGCCGTCGAGGGCGCGGATCGGCCGGCAGACGCCGAGCGCCCCCCTCCCGTGCGGGAGGAGGGCGCTCGGTCACGCGGACGGCGGGGTCCCCACCCCGCCGGGCACGTCACCCCGGCCGGCCGGCCGAGTTGAGCCAGGTCAGCGACAGGTCGACCCGCGTGCCCGGGGCGCCGGCCCAGTTGTGCACCTCGACCCGGTAGCGGCCGGGCGCGGGGGTGGCGTACCGGAGCGACTCCTCCGTCAGGCTGCTGCTGCCGCCGGAGGCAAGGTCGGCGGTCCACGTCCCGTCGGCGTTCTGCCGCTGCAGGTAGAGGTCGACGTCGGCGTCCAGGCTGGGCACCGCACTGATCAGCAGGGCCGCGTTGTCGAAGCCCTCCTGTGCGTCGAACTCGTGGAACGCCACCGTGGCCGGCGTCCGCGCCGGGCCGCCCAGGGCCGGCGTGACCGACGCCTGCTCCGCGGGCTGCGCGGGGCCGGCCTGCGCCGGCTGGTGCTCGCTGAACGGCACCGTGTCCTCGACCAGCGCCGGCTCCGCCACCACGGGCACCTGCAGGGAGGTGCCACCCGGGCCGGTCGCGATCGTGACCCGCGGGTCGACGGCGAAGGTCGGGACCTTGTCCGGGTCGGAGGTGGTGAACCGCAGCGCCAGCCGGTGCCCCTCGCGCAGGTTGTGGGCCATGGCGAACCCCGGCGGCTGCATCTCCATCAGCTGACCGGGGACCACCGGCTTCGGGGTGGCCACGCCGACCCGCAGCTCGGGGTTGATGGCGAACTGGCTGATCCGGCGGCGCTCGCCGTCGGGGCTCTCGTCGTACAGCGTGCCGATCAGGTGCACCCGGGGCGCGGTCACCGAGGCGACCAGGTCCATCAGCGGCTTGCCGGCGAGCACCGTGTCCTCGGCCACGGGCGCGGAGACGAAGTCGGCGCCGCCGGTGCCCTGCGGGTCCGCGAACCCGGTCGGGTCGCCGGTGAAGGAGACCGACCCGGGCACCACCGGGGCCGTCGAGCCGAGGGTCCCGTCGGCGGCCGGGTGCAGGGTGAGCATCGAGGAGCCCGACGGCGGCCACTGCGAGTCGGAGAGGATCTGGCTGCGGTCACCGGTGCGGCCGCCCTCGAAGGTGCCGTCGGAGAGGAAGAGCTCCGCGGCCGGGCCGGTCTCGACGTCGCGCTGGGCGAGGTGCTTGTCGAACCAGGCGTGCAGGGCGTAGGTCCACTGGATGCCGCGGCGGGTGGGGCAGCACCCGGAACCGTGGTCCCACTGGCCGAGCCAGATCTTGTCGCCGTCACGGCCGCCGCGCTGGGTGAACCAGTCCATGCCGGCGACGCGGGCGGCGTTGTCGTTGACCCCGTGGACCATGAACACCGGGAGGTCGGCGGCGGTGGCGGCCGCCCGCCAGTCGCGCTCGCCGTGCCACGACGTGTACTGACCCGACAGCTGGGCCTCGCCCGCCGTGAGGGAGCTGTTCGGCAGGCCGCAGCCGGTCTCCTCCGGCTTCTGGCCGAAGTGCTCCCCACCGGGGAGGTCCCGCTCCAGCGCGATCTGCTCGTAGGCCGCCATGGGGCCGGCCCACTGCAGGAAGTACGGCACGCCGGCCTGGAACTGGTGGTCGTACATCGTCGCCATGCCGGCGCTCGGGACGATGGTCTCCAGCCCCTCGGGGTCCATCGCCGCGGCCAGCGACGGGGTCGACCCGACGTAGGAGTGCCCGGTCATGCCGACCCGGCCGTTGGACCACGGCTGGGACGCGGCCCACTCGACGACCTGCTCGAGGTCCTTGGCGTCGTTCGCACCGAGGTGGTCCAGGCAGCCGTCGCTGAGGCCGGTGCCGCGCAGGTCCATCATCACGACCGCGTAGCCCTTGGGCGCGAAGTAGCCCGTCAGGCCGAGCGAGATGCCCTCCTCGTCGCGCGGCTCGGGCAGGATCCGCCTGCCCTCCCGGTCGGCCAGGGTGCCGTGGTAGGGGCTCGCCTCCAGGATCACCGGCCACTGACCGTCGGCCGGCCGGCCGTCGGCGCCGGCGGGGCGGGTGACCTCGATGTGCACCTCGGTGCCGTCGTGCATCGGCAGCTCGAGGGTCTCCTGCACGGTGCCGAAGCGATCGGCGGTGAGGCCGGCCACCTGGGTGTAGTCGAAAGCGGCGGCCGGTTGGGTGGTCGAGGGGCGCCCCTTGCCCGGGTGGTCGTCGGGGGGCGCGGCGGTGGCGGGCTGGGTGAGGCTGACGGCGACGACGAGCGGGAGCGCGAGTCCCAGGCAGCGGGCGATGCGGCGTGCCGGGCGTGGCGTTGAGGTCATCATGGGGCCTTTCGGCTTCGTGGCCAGGTTGACCTTGGAACGAGCGACGTACCGGCGGGTAACGCAGGAGCTGCAGAGGGGGCCGGCGGAGTGGACCGGGTCCGACCGCCGGCGGACCGTTCGTGCTGCCGCGGTGGCGCACGTCCGCCGTCGCCGTCCGGGCGCCGGCACTCCGGCGCGCGGGGACCAGCGACAGGGCGGTCAGGTGCCGCCGCGGAGGGCGTCGACCGGCTCGATCCTGGCGGCGCGGTGCGCCGGCAGGCCCCCGGCCACGAGGCCGACGACCGCACCGAGGAGGGCGCCGCCCACGGCGACCCGGGGATCGACCACCGGCGTCCAGTCCCGCACCACGGAGATGACGACGACGGCGAACACGCCCAGTGCCGCACCGATGAGGCCACCGAGCAGGCCGATGACGACCGACTCGGCCACGAACTGCCCGGCGATCTGCCGCCCGGTCGCCCCGATGGCCCTGCGGAGCCCGATCTCGCCGACCCGCTCCATGACCGACAGCATGGTCACGTTGGCGATGCCGACGCCGCCGGCGAGCAGCACGATGACCGCCAGGACGAGGAACACCCCGTTCACGTCGGCCTGCACGTCCCGGCCCAGCTCGGACCGGCCGTCCGGCGCTCGTACCTCGAGGCTCTCCGGGTCGTCGGGGGCCAGCGCCAGGGCGGCCTGGTTGCGCAGCTGCGGACCGGCCCCGATCGCGATCCGGGCCTGCACGTCGCCGGGGGCGGCCAGCCGGAAGTCGGCGCGCGCCGTCTCGGTGGGCACGATCACGGCGTTGAGCAGCTCCGCGCGGACATCGGCCGAGCCGACCACGCCCAGGACGGCATAGGCGATGCCGTCGATGAACACCGAGGGCTGGGTGTCCACCCGCTGCAGGCCCAGCCGTTCCGCGGCCCGGATGCCCAGGACCGCCACCCGGTCGGCCCGGCCGTCGTGGCCGGCGTCGAAGAACCGGCCGGTTGCCAGTCGGCCGCCCACGGTGTCGAGCAGCTCCGCGGAGGCCGCGTAGATCGGTGGAGGGGCGCTCGGCGGTCGCGAGGGGTCGTTCACCGGCACCGCGGTCACCACGGCCTCGGGCAGCTGCACCTCCGCGAGCACGGCCGCGGACTCGATCCCGGCCAGCCGTTCCAGGCGGGAGACGGCGTCCCAGGGCAGTGCCCCCGCGGCGATCGTCGCCCCGCCGCCCGTGTTCGCCGTCCTCGGGCCGACCACGAGCTGGGTGGCGGCGTTGGCGTCGAACTGCCGGGCGATCTGGCCGGCGGCGGTCTGGGCGAGGCCGATGGTGGCGATCAGCGCGGCGATGCCGAGCACGGTGCCGACGATCGTCGTCACCAGCCTCCCCGGGCGGGACCCGATGTCCGCGGTCGCCTCCCCGAGCAGGTCGGGAAAGCGGAACCGGTCGGCCGGCGCCACCGGCCGGATGGAGGGGTCCGGCGTGCGCCGGCGCCTGCGCAAGCGAGCCGGGAGGTGCAGCCAGGACGGGCGACGACCCCGGGACGGCGGCGCTCCGAGGCCGGTCACCCCGCCTCGCTCACGCGACCGTCGGCGAGGCGGATGCGCCGCGAGGCCCGCCGGGCAACCTCCTCGTCGTGGGTGATGACGACGAGCGTCAGCCCGTCGGCGTGCAGCTCCTCGAAGAGGTTCATGATCTCCGCGGACCTGGCCGAGTCGAGGTTGCCGGTCGGCTCGTCGGCCAGCAGCACGCGCGGCCGCGAGGCGACGGCCCGTGCCACGGCGACCCGCTGGCGCTCGCCTCCGGAGAGAGTGCCGGGCAGGAAGTCGGTGCGGTGGCCCAAACCCACGCGCTCGAGCGCCTCGCGGGCGCGGGGCTCGCGCTCCGCGCGTGGGGTGCCGTTGTAGAGCATGGGCAGCAGCACGTTCTGCAGGGCGGTTCGCCGGGACATGAGGTGGAACGCCTGGAACACGAAGCCGAGGTGCCGGGCGCGGACGGCGGCCCGGTCGTCCTCGTCGAGCACGCCGGTCAGCACCCCGCCCAGCCGGTACTCACCGACCGTGGGCCGGTCCAGCAGCCCGAGGATGTTGAGCATCGTGGACTTGCCCGACCCGCTGGGGCCGGTGATGGAGACGTACTCGCCGTCGGCGACGGACACGCTGGCGCCCTTGAGGGCCTGCACCTCCGGCGGTCCCGGGAAGGACCGGGTGACATCGCGGAGCTCGATGGCCGGCGCCGTGGTCGGCAGTGGCAGCGTCGCCGGGTCGCTCACCGGTGCCGGGCTCCCGCCGTCATCGGCCGACCACCACCAGGTCGTCCTCCTCCAGATCGCCCTCCAGCGGGCGGACCTCGACGGCGCCGTCGGCGGCCAGCCCGGTCTCCACCACGACCAGCCGGGTCTCGGCGCCCGCACCGTCGCGGGGGTCGCCCACGACCACCTCGACGCGGGACTCCCCGCCGGGGCCGGCGCTCAGCGCGGCCAGGGGCACGGACAGCACGTCACCGTCCGTCGCACCGACCGGGATGCCGACCCGCACGTTGGTGCCCTGCACCTGCACGACCTGCTCCGTGGTGAGCGGGGCCGGCTCCAGCTGCACGGTCCACCGGGCTCCGTCACCGTCCCCAGGGGTCACCTCGGTGATCGTGGCGGCGTGCTCCTCGCCGTCGAGCAGCTCGAAGGTCGCCGGCATGCCGGCGGAGAGCAGCCGGGCGTCCGCGGCGGCGACGGTGCCGGACAGGCCGAGGGTCGCCCCCGACACCGTCATGGCCGCGCCCTGGAGCACAGCGCCACGCCGGGTCTCGACGGCGTCCACGCGGCGCGGCAGCCGGCTGAGGTAGAGGACTTCGCCGGCCGGCAGGGTGGGCAGGACGGCTTGCTGCGACTCGGTCAGCGCCGCGCGCGCCTGGTCGAGCTGCTGCTGCGCGGCGGACAGCGAGGCACGCTGCGCCGTGGTGTCCGGCGGGACGTCCAGTTCCTGACGCCGGAGCTGGGCCAGCGCCAGGGCGTCCCTCAGGTTCCCGATCACCACCGGGTCGTCGGGGGTGGTCGCGAGCGCTGCGTCCAGCTCCCGCTTGGCGCCGGCGACGCCGTTGTCCGCTTCCCGGACCTCGACGGCCGACGGGCCCCGGCGCGCGCCGGCCAGTTCGGCCTGCGCGGCGGCGACACCCTGCTCGGCGCTGCGCACGGCGCCCTGGGCCGCGAGCACGCCCTCCTCAGCGCCCTCCTGACCGCCGGGGGCCGGGTAGCCCGCCTGGGCGTACAGAGCGGTGACCGCGGACGCGGCGGCCCCGTCGAACCTGTCGTCGGCCGGGTCGCCGGCGTCCAGGCCGACGGCGCGCACGGCCTCCTTGAACTGCACGACGTCCGGTCCGGAGACACCGACGCGGAGCGTCCGGTAGGCCGGCAGCTCCCCGGGCAGCACGATGACCGGGCGTCCGGCGATCTCCAGGGCGACCCCCAGCGGACCCAACTCGGAGCCGACCTCGGGCACCTGGCCGGTCACCACCGCCGGCCCGGAGATGGCGGACGTGTCGATGGTGACCTCGACGGAGTCGGCGTACGCGACCTGGCCGCGGATGGTGACGTCGTTGCTCAACGGCCCGAACGCGACGGGCACGGTCACCAGTCCGGGGGCGGGGGTCTCGGCCCCGGCGGGGTCCGGGGCGACCACGAACCGGCCGACGAGCAACCCGGCGACCAGCGCCACCGCCGCCACCGCCGCGGTGATCCACAACGGGCGGTTGCGGCGGAGGAGAGCCGGCCAGGCCGACCGGCGGGAGGGTCCCGCCTCGTCGATCTCCGGCTCCTCCAGGTGCTCCTCGACCAGTCCGGGCACGTCAGTTCTGCTCGGCCGCGGCAACCAACGCGTCCAGCTCCGCCTTGTGGTCCTCGATGAACTGCTCCTCGACCTCACGGGTGATCTCGGCGGACCGGTCCCGGTAGTCGGTCTCCTCGCGGCACTCGAGGTCGGCCAGGGCCAACTCGATCTCCCGCTCGGCGAGGGCGTCCATGTCGACCTGGTCGGGCCCGCTCTCCATGCTGCCGTCCTCGGACATGCCGCCCTCCTCGTAGAGCGCGTTCATGGCGTCGTGGATGGAGGTCTGCGCCTCCATCGGGTCGGCGTGGCCCCCGTGACCGGCGTCGTCCACGCACGCGGCCCACGCCGCGTCGAGCTCGGCCATGCCCGGCCAGGACGCCATGTCCGTGTAGAGCTCGTTGATGGCGTCGAACAGCGGCCGGAACTCCTCCGACTGCGACGGGTCCTCACCGGCGACCTTGTGCTGGGCGGCGCCCTGGCACCCGGCCGTGGTCCAGTCGTACTCGAACTCACCGCCGCCCTCGGCCATCTCCTCCTCGGTCGGCATGGGGCCGTGCAGCGCCTCGTAGAAGGCCATTTGCTCCGGCTCCGACAGACTGGCCACGTACTCGGCGTTGGGGTCGAGGTACTCCTCCTCCGGCGGCGGCGGCTCCTCGCTGAAGGGGGACTTCACCGCGCCGTAGCCGTACTGGGCCACCCACTCGCGGTCGTCGGGCCGCCACTCGCTGCCGTCGCTGACGTAGTACCCGCCCGAGCCCGTGGCGGGCGTGTACTCGAAGCCCTCCGCCTGCATGCACTCCGCGACGAGTTCCTCCGTCCTCCGCTGCTCCTCGGCGAACCTCTCCTCCTGCTCCTCGGGAGAGAGCTCGCCGCCGTACACAGCGCTGAAGTACTTCGACAGCGGCGACTCCTGGTGGGCGTCGTCGGGGGCTCCGGAGGCGTCCTCCGAGCCGGCGCAGCCGGCCAGCAGGAGGGTCAGCGCGGCCAGGGCCGACAGGGGGGCAGCGGCACGGCGCACGCGCATGGGGACTCCCGGGTGACGGTGGTTGTCGCACCGTAGAGGGCCGTAACTCCCTTGGACATCCTTCTGACGGCGGACTTCGTCACGATCCGGACTCGAAATCACCGCACTCGGGTTCGAGGGCCGGCCGGTGCGTCCACCCGCCTGCGGGTTCGACGGTGCACGCCCGTCCGTCCTCAGGGCCGCCTGGACGACGAAACGGCCCCTCCCCGGGGGGAGGAGCCGCTGGTCGATCCTGGTGCGCCATCAGGGACTCGAACCCCGAACCCGCTGATTAAGAGTCAGCTGCTCTGCCAATTGAGCTAATGGCGCGGTGCCGTCCGGCCGGGGCCGGGCAACGAGAGGAAACGATACCAGCGCCGCGCCCCCCGTCGGCGGGCGCCCCGTGCGTGCTTCACCACACGATGCCGGTCGGGCGTGGACACTGGAGGGGTTGCCGTGCCCAGGGAGGGCGAGGCGGGGGAGAGATTCCGGTGCGAGTGCGACGGACAGCCGCGACGGTCGCTGCGGGGGCCCTGGTACTCGTGGCCGGGTGCAGCGGGGACGACGCGACGCCCTCACGTGAGGCCGCCCCGGATGCCGGGCCGGCGACGATCGAGCTGGCCGTGGCGGACGGGACCGCCGACGTCTCGCCGGTGGTCCCGCTGGAGATCGCCGTCGACGGCGGGGAGCTCACCGGGGTCACGGTCACCGACGGTGCCGGGGCGCCCGTGCCCGGCGCGCTGGCCGCCGCGGCCGGGGAGGAGGCTGAGGGGGCCGAGGAGACCGCCCGGGTCTGGAGCCCGGAGACCCCGCTGGCGTACGCCACCAGCTACACGCTGACGGTGACGGTGACGGCCACCAACGCCGACGACGAGGTGACGACGCAGGAGTCCACCTTCACCACCGTCGACCCGGAGACGCTCTCGACTCCGGGCATCGGCCCCCTCGACGGGCAGACCGTCGGTGTCGGCATGCCGATCCGCGTCTACTTCGAGCAGCCGGTGGTCGACAAGGCCACCGTCGAGAGCAACCTGCAGGTCACCAGCACGACCCCCACCGACGGGGTGTGGAACTGGTTCAGCGACACCGAGGTCCACTTCCGCCCGTCGGACTACTGGCCGGAGAACATCGAGGTCACCCTGGACGCGGACCTGTACGGCGTGGACCTCGGCAACGGCGTGTGGGGGGAGAAGGACCGCTCGATCTCCTTCTCGATCGGTGAGCGGCACGTGTCGATCGCCGACGCCAGCACCTACACCATGGAGGTCTACGACGGCGACCAGCTGGTCAAGACCTTCCCGATCAGCGCCGGTAGCCCGGACAACCCGAGCTACAACGGACCGCACGTCGTCACCGAGATGAACCGGGACCGCATCATGGACTCGAGCACCTACGGCGTCCCCGTCGACAGCCCGGACGGCTACCGGACCCCCGTCGAGTACGCCGTCCGCCTGTCCGACAGCGGGGAGTTCGTCCACGCCGCCCCCTGGTCGGTCGCCCAGCAGGGCAACACCAACGTCTCGCACGGCTGCATCAACATGTCGACCGAGAACGCGCGCTGGTTCTTCGAGTTCTCCATACCTGGCGACGTCGTCGAGATCCAGGGCTCCAGCGCCGGGACGCTGCGGTCCGACATCTACGACTGGACCATCCCCTGGGACGAGTGGAAGGCCGGCAGCGCCCTCGCGTGATCGTCTCCGGGCGTTTCCCGGGTCCTGACCGGGGCACCCACGACTCCGACGTGGAGGAGGGTAAGCCGTGGACACCTGGGTGATCGTGCTGATCGTCGTCGTCGTGCTGGTGCTGCTGGCTCTGGCGGCGCTGGCACTGATGAAGCGCTCCCGTGCGAGCCGTGTGCGCCGGGAGGCGCACCACCGCGAGCAGGCTCGGGAGAACCTGCAGGAGGCGCAGGTCCGGGCCGCGCGCGCGGACAAGGAACAGGCCCTTGCCGAGGAGCAGGCCGCCCGCGCCCGCCGCGAGATGGCCGAGGTGCAGGAGCGCGCCGCGCAGGCCGAGCAGGAGGCCCGCGAGCGGGCCGCCCGAGCCGGTGAGGACCGGACGGCCGCCGAGCAGCTGCGGGCCGAAGCGCAGCGGCTCGCACCCGACGTGAACCCCGACGGGCACCCCGCCCCGCACGGTCATCCCGAAGGTGGCGCCACCCGCCGCTGAGTTCCGGAGCGCGCTCCGGTCCAACCTCCGGGAGACCGTCTACTCGGAGGGGTGTCATGACCGATCTGCTGGCCATCGGGACGCGCAAGGGGCTGTGGCTGGCCCGCAGCGAGGACGGGCGCCGGACGTGGACCCTCGACGGGCCGCACCTGGTGGCCCAGGAGGTCGCCGCCGTCTCGATCGACACCCGGCGGTCGGCACCCAGGGTTCTGGCCGGCGTCCAGTACGGGCACTGGGGTCCGACGGTCACCTGGTCCGACGACCTCGGTGGCAGCTGGCACGAGACCGACTCCGGCGCCATCCGCTTCCCGGCGGACACCGGCGCCGCGCTGGGCCGGGTCTGGCAGCTGCGGCCCGACACCGCCGCCCGGCCGGACGTCGTCTGGGCCGGTTGCGAACCGCACTCGCTGTGGCGCAGCACCGACGGCGGCTGCAGCTTCAGTCTCGTGCGCGGGCTCTGGGACCACCCGCACCGCCCGACGTGGGAGCCGGGCGCCGGCGGGGGAGCGGTGCACACGGTCCTGCCCGATCCCGCGACGGAGCGGGTCGTGGTCGCCATGAGCACCGGTGGCGTCTACGTCAGCGACGACGGCGCGACGGGCTGGGCGCCGCGCAACCGCGGCATCAGCGCCGTCTTCATGCCCGAGCCGACGCCGGAGTACGGCCAGTGCGTGCACAAGGTCGCCGTCGACGCCGGGGACCCGGCGCGGATGTACGCGCAGAACCACTTCGGCGTCTACCGCACCGACGACGGCGGCGGCTCCTGGACCTCCATCGCCGACGAGCTGCCCGCCGACTTCGGCTTCCCGATCGCCGCCTCGCCGTCCACCCCGGGCACCGCGTGGGTGGTGCCGCTGGTCGCCGACATGCGCCGGATGCCGCCGGACGGGCGGCTGCGCGTGCACCGCACCCGGGACGCCGGGAACAGCTGGACCGAGATCGGCGAGGGGTTGCCCGACGGCCACTGGACCGCGGTGCTCCGGGACGCCTTCTGCACCGACGCGGGCGAGCCGACCGGTCTCTACGTGGGCACCCGCGACGGCTGCGTCTACGCCAGCGCCGACGAGGGGGACACCTTCACCGTCGTCGCCGAGCACCTGCCCGACGTCCTCGTCGTGCGCGCCGCGCGGCTGCCGTGAGGAGCCAGGGATGACCGTGCAGGTCCTGCTGCCGGGGGCGCTCGCACCGCTGGCCGGCGGCGCCCGGCACCTGGCCGTCGAGCCCCGCGGCGAGACGCTGGCCGACGTCCTGGACGCCCTGGCGGCGGAGCACCCGACGCTCACCCGGCGCATCCGGGACGAGACCGGGCGGGTGCGCCGATTCGTGAACGTCTACGTCGACGGCGAGGACGCGCGCTTCCAGGGCGGGCTGGCGACGAAGGTGCGCGCTGGTGCGGAGGTGCACGTGCTGCCGTCGGTCGCCGGCGGCTGACCGCGCGTCAGGGTCCGGACAGGCCGCGGCGGATGTCGAGCACCACGGCGTCCAGAGGGCGGCCCGCGTCGATGCGGGCGCAGGTCCCCTCGGCCCACGGTGCGTAGGAGCCGGCGCGTGCGACGACGTCGTCCCAGGAGGGCTCGGGCACGCGCGTGAATCCCCGCGTCCGTCCTTCCAGGCGGCGGCGGTGCTCGCCGTCGTCGTCCAGCGTCAGCAGGACGAACCGCACCTCGGCATCCGCCTCCACGGAGGCGCTGCGCCAGGTCTGCCGGGCCGGTTCGCTGTCGTTCACGGCGTCGGCCACGACCACCCGACCGGCGAGCAGGTTCTGCACGGCGACGGCGCCGGCGGCCTCGTAGGCGGCCACCCCGGTCTCCCACGCGGGCGGCAGGCCGGCGCGCAGGAGCGCGTCCTCGATCGGATCGACGGAGATCCAGGTGGCGGCCAGCCGGGCGGCGAGCTCGGCGGCCACGGCGGACTTGCCCACGCCGGGCAGTCCCGAGACGACGATCAGCACGCGCCCACCCTGCCCGCCGCAGGTCTCCGGCGGTCGGCCCCGGCACTCAGAGGGCGGCCAGCTCCGCGCAGCTCGGGCACAGCTGTTCGCCGTCGTAGCCCTCGGGGGGCCAGGGGAGCTGCTCGTCGATGGACACGTAGGCACCGCACAGCGCCTTGCGGCTCTGCCCGTTGACCCGGCCGATCGTGGCGTGCGCCGGGCCGATCTGCCGCGGCTTCAGCCCCTCCGCGCCGAAGGAACCGACCATCACGACCGCGTGTGCTGTGCCGTACGCGTAGACGCTGGTCATGCCACCAGAGTCCGAGCCCGTGCCGCCCGTGGCCAGCACCGCCGGGCGCGTGTCCGGCGCACCCGTCACACCCGCCCCACCCGTAGGGCGGAACGCCGGGAAGGGTGGCTCCCGGGGATGGGGGACGTCCTTCCGGGCGCGGTTGCGACGCCGTCACGCCTGGGCGTAGATCTTCTCCACCTCGCGGGCGTTCTCCTTCATGACCACCGACCGCTTGAGCTTGAGCGAGGGGGTCAGCTGCCCGCCCTCCACGGTCCACTCGACCGGCAGGACGGCGAACGAGCGGATCGACTCGGCGCGCGAGACCTGCTTGTTGGCGGCGTCCACGGCCGCCTGGATCTCCGCCATCACCTCGGGGTCGTCCACGAGCTCGCTCACCGGGGTGCTCCCCGGGCGGCCCTTGGCCTCCAGCCAGCCCGGCATCGCCTCGGCGTCGAGGGTGATCAGGCAGCCGATGTAGGGCCGGTTGTCGCCCACGACGATGCACTGGCTCACCAGCGGGTGCGCCCGGATCTTGTCCTCGAGCACGGCGGGGGAGACGTTCTTCCCGCCCGAGGTCACGATGAGCTCCTTGATCCGCCCGGTGACGGTCACGTAGCCCTCGTCGTCGATGACGCCGATGTCGCCGGTCGCGAACCAGCCGTCGCGCATCGTCTCCGCCGTGGCGTCGGGGTTCTTCCAGTAGCCCCGGAACACCTGCGGGCCGCGCACCTGGATCTCGCCGTGCTCGGCGATCCGGACGGCGGAGCCGGGTGCCGCGCGGCCGACGGTGCCCACCTTGAGGGCGTCCGGGCCGCTGACCGTGGCCGGGCCGGTGGTCTCGGTGAGCCCGTAGCCCTCGAGGATGGTCACGCCGATGCCGCGGAAGAAGTGGCCCAGCCGCTCGCCCAGCGGGGCGCCGCCGGAGAGGGCGTACTCGACCCTGCCGCCCATCGCGGCGCGCAGCTTGCCGTAGACCAGGGTGTCGAACAGCTTGTGCTGCAGCGTCAGGCCCAGGCCCGCGCCGCCGGTGTCCTGCGCCTTGGACCAGGCGACCGCCACCCGCTCGGCGCGGTCGAAGATGCTGCCCTTGCCGGCGGCGTGCGCCTTCTGCCGGGCGCCGTTGTAGACCTTCTCGAACACCCGCGGCACGGCGACCAGGAAGCTCGGTTGGAAGCTGCCGAGGTCGGCCAGCAGCTGCACCAGGTCGCCGGTGTGGCCCAGCCGCGCCCCGTTCTGGATGCAGCTGACCTCGATGATCCGCGCGAACACGTGCGCCAGCGGCAGGAACAGCAGCGAGCTCGCGTCCTCCGCACGCATCGCCGGGATGACCGAGGGCGCCAGCTCGGCGACGTAGAGCAGGTTGCCGTGCGTGAGCTCGCAGCCCTTGGGGCGCCCGGTCGTGCCGGAGGTGTAGATGATCGTGGCCAGCGAGTCGGTGTCCACCGCGGCCCGGCGGGTGGCGAGCTCCGACTCGGGTGCCTCGGCGGCCCGCGACGCGACGGAGTCGAGGTCGCCACCCTCGATCTGCCACACCTCGCGCAGCTGCGGCACCTGCTCGCGCACGGAGGCGACCAGCGCCGCGTGCTCGGCGGTCTCCACGACGACCGCCACGGCGCCGGAGTCCGACAGGATCCACTGGGTCTGCTCGGGGGAGGACGTCTCGTAGATCGGCACGCCCACGCCGCCGGCCGTCCAGATGGCGTAGTCGGCCAGCGTCCACTCGTAGCGCGTCTTGGACATGATGCCCACCCGGTCGCCGACCTGGACCCCGGCGGCGATCATGCCGCGCGCCAGCCCGGCGACCTGGTCGGCGAACTCCCGGCTCGTCACCGGCACCCACGACCCGCCGACGTTGCGGGTGAGGGCCACCCGGTCGGGGTTCTCGGCGGCGTGCGCGGTGACCGCGTCCGAGAGGGCGGCGGTGGCCGGGATCTCGAAGGTGGCGGGGGTGGAGTACTCCTGCACGGGGGGCTCCTGTCGGTAGGCACGGCGCTGTGACCTGGGTCGCGAACATACAGAACAGGTGGTCTGTATGTTGAGCTTTCTGGCGTCCCTTGCGCCGCAAACGATCACGCCCCCCGGAGGGTTCCTGTGCAGTCCGCGCTCTACGAGGCCGAGCACGAGACGTTCCGCGCGATGCTGCGCGACTTCCTCGCCAAGGAGGTCGTCCCGCACCACGCCGACTGGGAGGAGGCCGGCGTCGTCGACCGGTCGGTCTGGCTCAAGGCAGGCGAGCAGGGCCTGCTCGGCATGGACGTCCCGGAGGAGTACGGCGGCGGCGGGATCAAGGACTTCCGCTACAACGCGATCCTCTCCGCCGAGGTCAGCCGCGTGGGCGCCAGCGGCCTGGGCTTCACGCTGCAGAACGACGTCGTCGCGCCCTACCTGACCGCGCTGACCACCGAGGAGCAGAAGCAGCGGTGGCTGCCCGGCGTGGTCAGCGGCGAGATCATCACCGCGATCGCCATGACGGAGCCCGGCGCGGGCTCGGACCTCCAGGGCCTGAGGACGACCGCCCGCCGTGACGGCGACGAGTGGGTGCTCAACGGTTCCAAGACGTTCATCACCAACGGCATCAACGCCGACCTGGTCATCGTGGTCGCCCGCACCGATCCCGAGGCCGGTGCCCGAGGGTTCTCGCTGCTGGTCGTCGAGCGCGGGATGCCGGGCTTCGAGCGCGGCCGGAACCTGGACAAGGTCGGCCTCAAGGCGCAGGACACCGCGGAGCTCTTCTTCTCGGACGTGCGCGTCCCGGCCGCCAACCTGCTCGGCACCGAGGGGCACGGCTTCTTCCACCTGATGGAGAACCTCCCGCAGGAGCGGCTGTCCATCGCCGCGGGAGCCGTGGCCTCCGCCCGCATCGTGCTCGACCTGACCGTCCAGTACTGCAAGGACCGCACGGCCTTCGGCAAGCCGATCGGGAAGTTCCAGAACACCCGGTTCGAGCTGGCCGAGATGCACACCGAGGTCTCGATCGCCGAGACCTACCTGGAGAAGGCGATCCTCGAGCACAACGCCGGCCGGTTCACCGCCGAGGACGCCGCGATGGCGAAGTGGTGGACGACGGAGCTGCAGAAGCGCGTCGTCGACCGGTGCCTGCAGCTGCACGGCGGCTACGGCTACATGCTCGAGTACCCGGTCGCCAAGGCCTTCCTGGACTCCCGCATCCAGACCATCTACGGCGGGACGACCGAGATCATGAAGGAGATCGTCGGTCGCTCCCTCGGCGTCTGACCCCTTCCCTGCTTTTCCGCGGAAAAGCAGGGCGACGTTCCCGCGGAAAAGCACGACTCGCGCCTGCCTGGACCACACGAGAGGACCCGAATGACCGCCGAGGCGTTCATCTACGACGCCGTGCGCACCCCGCGCGGCAAGGGGAAGAAGACCGGTGCGCTGCACTCGGTCAAGCCGATCAGCCTGACCACGGGCCTGATCGACGCCGTACGTCAGCGCAACCCGCAGCTGGACCCGGCGCTGGTCGACGACATCGTGCTCGGCGTCGTCTCCCCGGTCGGTGAGCAGGGCGCGGTCATCGCCCGCACCGCCGCGCTGGCCGCCGGGCTGCCCGACACGGTGGCCGGCGTGCAGATCAACCGGTTCTGCGCCAGCGGTCTGGAGGCAGTGAACCTCGCCGCGCAGAAGGTGCGCTCGGGCTTCGAGGACCTCGTGCTCGCCGGCGGCGTGGAGTCGATGTCGCGCGTGCCCATGGGCTCCGACGGCGGCGCGTGGCCGATGGACCCCGAGACCGCGGCGGCCACCGGCTTCGTCCCCCAGGGCATCGGCGCGGACCTCATCGCCACCCTCGCCGGCTGGAGCCGCGAGGACGTCGACGCCTACGCCGCCGAATCGCACGCCCGCGCGGCCAAGGCCTGGTCCAACGGGTACTTCGAGTACTCGGTCGTGCCGGTGATCGACAAGAACGGCACCGTGGTGGCCGACACCGACGAGCTGGTGCGCCCGGGCACGACCGTGGAGTCGCTGGCCGGCCTGCCCTCGGCCTTCGCCGGCATCGGCGACATGGGTGGCTTCGACGCCGTCGCGCTGAACGAGTACCACTGGGTCGAGCGGATCGACCACGTGCACACGGCCGGCAACTCCTCGGGCATCGTCGACGGCGCCGCGCTGGTGGTCGTGGGAACCGAGGAGGCCGGCACCCGCAACGGGCTGACGCCGCGCGCCCGCATCCTGAGCGCCGCCGTCTCCGGCAGCGATCCGGTGATCATGCTGACCGGCCCCGCGCCGGCCACGCACAAGGCGCTGGCCAAGGCCGGCCTCACGGTCGACGACATCGACCTGGTGGAGATGAACGAGGCGTTCGCCGCCGTCGTCCTGCGGTTCATGGCCGACACCGGCTTCGACCACGAGCAGGTCAACGTCAACGGCGGCGCGATCTCGATGGGCCACCCGCTGGGCGCCACCGGCGCGATGATCCTGGGCTCGCTCGTCGACGAGCTCGAGCGCCGCGACCTGCGGTACGGCCTGGCCACCCTGTGCGTCGGCGGCGGCATGGGCATCGCCACCGTCGTCGAGCGAGTCTGAGGAGCACCCCGGATGTCCGAGAGCACCATCCGCTGGGAGTCCGATGCCGACGGCGTCGTCGTCCTCACCCTGGACGACCCTGCGTCGTCGGCCAACACCATGGACGACGCGTACGTGACCTCGATGGGCGCGACGATCGACCGCCTCGAGGCCGAGAAGGACTCGATCCGCGGCGTCGTCCTCACCAGTGCCAAGAAGACGTTCTTCGCCGGCGGCAACCTCGGCAGCCTGATCCAGGCGACGCCGGAGACCCGCGACCAGGTCCTCGCGCAGGTGACGCTGGTGAAGAGCCAGCTGCGCCGGCTGGAGACCCTCGGGATCCCGGTCGCCGCGGCGATCAACGGCGCCGCGCTCGGCGGTGGCCTGGAGATCGCGCTGGCCTGCCACCACCGCGTCGTCCTCGACGACCCGAAGGCCAAGCTGGGCTTCCCGGAGGTCACCCTCGGGCTGCTGCCCGGCGGTGGTGGCATCGTCCGCTCGGTCCGCCTCCTCGGCCTGACGACGGCGCTGCTCGAGCTGCTCCTGCGGGGCCAGCAGCTCCACCCGTCGAAGGCGATGGAGTTGGGGCTCGTGCACGAGCTCGCCGGTGACCGGGACGAGTTGGTGGCCAAGGCCCGAGCCTGGGTCCTGGCGAATCCGGACGCCGCCCAGCCCTGGGACACCAAGGGCTGCAAGGTGCCCGGCGGCACACCGTCGACGCCCTCGCTGGCCAGCACGCTCCCGGCGTTCCCGGCCAACCTGACCAAGCAGCTCAAGGGCGCGCCCTACCCGGCGCCGTACGCGATCCTCTCGGCCGCCGTGGAGAGCCTGCAGGTCGACGTGGACACCGCGTTCACCGTCGAGGGCCGGTACTTCGTCGACCTGGTCACCGGCCAGGTCTCGACGAACATGATCCAGGCGCTGTGGTTCGACCTGAACGCGATCAACGGCGGGGCCTCCCGCCCGGCCGGCCCGGAGCGGTACGCCGCCGCCAAGGTCGGCGTGCTGGGCGCCGGGATGATGGGCGCCGGCATCGCGCACGCCTTCGCCGAGGTCGGCGTCGAGGTCGTGCTCAAGGACGTCAGCACCGAGGCGGCGCAGAAGGGCAAGGCGCACGTCGAGGGCCTGGTCGGCAAGCAGGTGTCCCGCGGCAGGATGACGCCGGAGTCGGCCGACGCCTTCCTGGCCCGCATCACCCCGACCGGCGACGCCGCCGACCTCGCCGGCTGCGACGTGGTCGTCGAGGCGGTCTTCGAGGACCAGGCGCTCAAGCACCGCGTGCTCGGCGAGGCGGAGGCCAACGCCCTGCCGGACGCGCTGCTGGCGTCCAACACCTCCACGCTGCCGATCACCGGCCTGGCGGAGGGGGTGCAGCGGCCGGCGGACGTCGTCGGCATGCACTTCTTCTCGCCGGTGGACAAGATGCCGCTGGTCGAGCTGATCGTGGGGGAGCAGACGTCCGACGCCGCGCTCGCCCGCGCCTACGACGTCGTCCGGCAGATCGGCAAGACGCCGATCGTGGTGCGGGACAGCCGCGGGTTCTTCACCAGCCGGGTGTTCGGGACCATGGTGCTCGAGGGTGCGTCGCTGCTGGCCGAGGGCGTGGCCCCGATGAGCATCGAGCGGGCCGCGCTGCAGGCCGGCTTCCCGGCCGGGCCGCTCACCCTGATCGACGAGGTGACCCTGACCCTGCCGCTGAAGATCCGCGACGAGGCAGCCAAGGCCGGCGCGACCGAGGACCACCCGGGCGTCGCCGTGCTGCGGGCGCTGGTGGAGCAGGGCCGCACCGGCAAGTCGGCCGGGAAGGGCTTCTTCGACTGGCAGCCGGAGAAGCGGGTCTGGCCGGGCCTGGCCGAGCTGTTCCCGACCAGCGACGCGGTGCCCTTCGCCGACGCCCAGGAGCGGCTGCTGTTCGTCATGGCGGTGGAGACGGCGCGCTGCGTCGTGGAGAAGGTGCTCAACTCCGTGGAGGACGCCAACATCGGCTCCATCATGGGCATCGGCTTCCCGCCCCTCTACGGCGGCGTGCTGCAGTACATCGACCAGTACCCGGGCGGCGTCGCGGGCTTCGTGGCGCGCGCCGACGAGCTGGCCGACGCCTACGGCGAGCGGTTCCGCCCGCCGGCGATCCTGCTGGAGCGGGCCGTGCCGGCCGGCAGCCTGCGCGTAGCGGTGGCGAGCTGACCGACACCGCGATCCACGAGTCCCGCCCGCCGCTGCGCCGCACCCAGGCGGAGCGGCGGGCGGCGACCCGCGACGCCCTCGTGCGGGCGACGGTCGAGTCGCTGGTCGAGCTGGGGTACGCCCGCACCACCACTCAGGAGGTGCAGCGACGGGCCGGCGTCTCCCGTGGTGCGCTGACCCACCACTTCACGTCCAAGGCCGAGCTGCTGCTCGCCGGGATGGACCACTTGTACGAGGAGTTCAGCGCGAGCGTCCGCGAGGCCGCGGCGGAGCTGCCCGCCGAGCCGACCACCCGGATCCGGCTGGGCGTGCAGCTGGTGTGGGAGCGCTTCCACGGCCCGTTGTTCATCGCCGCCATGGAGCTGTGGGGAGCCGCCCGGACGGATCCGGAGCTCCGCGCCGCGCTGCTCCCGCACGAACGCCGGCTCGGCGTCCAGCTGCGGGCGCTGACGATGGAGGTCTTCGGCGAACGGGTCGCCCACCACCCGCAGGCCGAGGCGGTCTACCAGGTGCTGCTCACCTCGATGCGTGGCCAGGCGCTGACCTATGCGCTGCAACCCGACGCCCCGCGGGACGCCCCGCACCTGCAGCACTGGATGGACCTCGTCGCGGCCTTCACCCGGTCGGCCGACTGACCGGCCCCTTCCCACCCGCCAGGAGAGAGCAGATGAGCGCTGACGAGCAGCCCGCCGTCCGCCGCGGAGCCGCGCCCGCGGCCGCCCTCGTGGAGGGCCGGCCGTGACCAGCATCGCCATCATCGGCTGCGGGTTCGGGCGGCATCGCGGCAGCGGTGCGCCTCGAGGAGGCCGGGGTCACCGACCTCGTGCTGTTCGAGAAGAGCTCCGACGTCGGTGGTCGAGGAGCAGAACGCCTCCACCGCGCAGGCCCAGGACGCCATCGTCTGCGCCTCGCGGGAGGCCACCCGCATGGCCCAGGACCTTCGCTGCATCGTCAGCACCATGTGATCGGGGCGGTCGCGGTGCGGGGGCTGCCCGCACCGCGACCGCTCAGGTCCGTTCCGCGACGGGCACGATCTCCCCGGTCTCCCGCCGGCTCCGGTAGCCGTAGATCTCCCGCTTCACCACGCGGGTCAGGATGTAGAGGCCGATGATGTTCGGCAGCGACATCAGGAAGATCATGCTGTCGGAGAAGCCGATCACCGCGTCCAGCGTCGACGAGGCGCCGATGACGACGAAGAGGCAGAAGACGAACTTCCACGTGCGGTCCACCAGCATGGACTCGCCGAACAGGTAGGTCGCGGCCTTCAGCCCGTAGTAGCTCCAGGCCAGCATCGTCGAGTAGGCGAAGAGGATCACCGCCACCGCCAGCACGATGGGGAACCAGCCGACCACCGACTCGAACGCGGCCGACGTGGTCTGCACGCCCGGTGCGCTGGACTCGTCCGCGTAGGTGCCGGTGATCACGATGGCCAGGGCGGTCATGGTGCAGATGACGACGGTGTCGATGAAGGGCTCGAGGACGGCGACGTGCCCTCCGTCGCCGGCTCCTGCGTCTTGACGGCGGAGTGCGCGATCGCCGCCGAGCCCAGCCCCGCCTCGTTGCTGAACGCCGCGCGCCGGAAGCCCTGGATCAGCACGCCGACGATGCCGCCGTAGCCGGCCTCGGGGGTGAAGGCCTGGGAGAGGATGTCCCACAGCGCGCTCGGGATCGCCGAGGCGTTGGCGAGCAGCACGGTCAGGCAGGCGATCACGTAGAAGACCGCCATGAACGGCACGAGCTTGTCGGTGACCCGGGCGATGCTGCGGATCCCGCCGATGATGACGGCGCCGACGAGCAGGGCGAGGACCAGCCCGAAGATCGCGCCGGCGGCGCCGCCGCCGAGGGGGCCGTCCTCCCCTCCGGTGACCGACTGCGCCTGGCTGAAGGCCTGGTTGGCCTGGAACATGTTGCCGCCGCCGACGGCGCCACCGAGGGTGAAGATGCAGAACAGGACGGCGAGGACCTTGCCCAGGGTGCCCAGCCGCGGGCTCTTCTCCTTGAGCCCCTTGGTCAGGTAGTACATCGGGCCGCCGGACACCCGGCCGTCGGCGTAGACGTTGCGGTACTTCACGCCGAGGGTGCACTCCACGCCCTTGGTGCACATGCCGACGAGCCCGGCGATGATCATCCAGAACGTGGCGCCGGGGCCGCCGAGGCTGATGGCGACCGCGACGCCGGCGATGTTGCCGAGCCCGACGGTGCCGGACACCGCCGTCGCCAGGGCCTGGAAGTGGGTGACCTCCCCGGCGTCCGCGGGGTTGTTGTAGTCACCGCGGGTCAGCTGGATCGCGTGCTTGAACGCCCGGAACTGGAACCCGCGCAGGTAGACGGTGAAGAAGACGCCCGCGACCACCAGCCAGACGACGATCAGCGGCAGCTCCACCCCCTCGTCGATGAAGTCCAGTGGCACGGCGAAGAAGACGATCGCGGTGATGACCTCGGAGACCGGGGCGAAGAAGCTGTCGACCCGCTCGTCGAAGGTGGCGGCCAGGACGTCCATCACGGCACCACCAGGACGTCCATCACGGCACCACCAGGACGGGGATCGGCGAGAGCTGGATGAGGCTGCTGGGCGTCGACCCGAACAGCAGGGTGCGCACGCGGCTCTGCCCGACGCGGCCGACGGTGATCCAGGCCGCGTCGTGCTCGCGGGCCAGGGTCACCAGCGTCTCGGCGGGGTGGCCGCGCCGGACGACCCCGTCGACCTGGAGGTCACCGGGTGCGGCGAGGCGCTCGGTGACGGGGCCCAGGACCCGCTCCCGCGTCCGCGGCCTCGCGTTCCTTCTCCACCGACCGGCGTTCGTTCTCCTCCGCGGTCGTGAACGAGTACGGCGACCAGGGAACGACGCAGGCGAGCACCAGGCGCAGACCGTGGTGGCGCGCGGCGTCGGCGGCCGCGTCAGCGGCTCGGCCGCTCGACTCGCTCCCGTCGAGACCCACGACGATCGATTCGGGCACGGTCGCACGTCCGGCCGGTTCGCAAGTGGCGGGAACGCTAGACCCGCCGGGGACGTCCGGCAGGTCGAAACGGGAGGCCGAGGGGCCGCGCTGCTCCCGCCTCAGGCGACCGGCAGCCCGGCGAGCCCGGCGACCAGGCCCAGAGCAGCGCAGACGCCGAGGGTGCGCAGCACCGACCACCGGAACCGGAACAGCAGGACGGCGGCCACGACGGCGAGGGCGACCGCGAGCGGCCGCAGGGTGCCGACGTCGGGCAGCTCCACCTGCAGCGCACCCCAGCTCACGGGGGCCGACTCGGCGAACAGCGTGTGCACGGCGAAGTAGACGCCGAGGTTGGCGATGACCCCGACGACCGCCGCGGTGATGCCGGTCAGCGCCGCGGACAGCGAGGTGTTGCCCCGCAGCCGCTCCATGTACGGGGCGCCGAGCAGCACGAACAGGAAGCTGGGCACGAAGGTGACCCAGGTGACCAGCAGCGAGGCGAGCACCGCGGCCACCCACGGGTCCAGGGACCCGGGCGCGCGGTAGGCGCCGAGGAAGGCGACGAACTGCACGACCATGATCAGCGGGCCGGGCGTCGTCTCGGCCAGCGCGAGGCCGCGCACCATCTCCCCGGGGGACAGCCAGCCGTAGGTGGCCACGGCCTGCTGCGCCACGAAGGCCAGCACCGCGTAGGCGCCGCCGAAGGTGACGACTGCGGTGCCGGAGAAGAACAGGCTCTGCTCGGTGAGCGTGCTGCCCGCACCGGTGAGCGCCGCCACGACGACGATCGGCACGCCCCAGACGAGCAGCCCGACGAGCAGCACGCGCAGGGTGCGCTGGGTCGAGGGCGCCTCGGTGTGCAGGACGTCGTCGGAGATGACCGGCGGGGGGCCGGCGTCGGCGTCCTCCGACCTCGGCCGCGGTGCGGCCGGGCGCCACCGGCCGAGGGCCCACCCGGCGAGGCCGGCCACGGCGACGACCACCGGGAACGGGACGCCGAACAGCGCCAGGGCGAGGAACGCCGCCACGGCCAGGGCGACCAGCTCCGGGCGGTCCAGCGTCTTCCTGGCCACCCGGACGACGGCCTGCGCCACGATCGCCAGGACGGCGGGGGCGAGGCCGGCGAACACCGCGAGCACGGCGGTGGTGGTGCCGAAGGCGACGTAGACCGCCGACAGGACCAGCAGCGCGAGGACACCGGGCAGCACGAAGAGGCCACCGGCGACCAGGCCGCCGCGGGTGCCGTGCAGCAGCCAGCCCACGTAGGTGGCCAGCTGCTGGGCCTCGGGGCCGGGCAGCAGCATGCAGTAGTTCATGGCGTGCAGGAACCGGCGCTGGCCGATCCACCGCTTCTCGTCGACCAGCGTGCGCTGCATGACCGCGATCTGGCCGGCCGGTCCGCCGAAGGTCTGCAGCGAGATCAGGAACCACGCGCGCACCGCCGACCGGAACGGGACGCCGAACGCATCGCCTTCGGTGGGCCGCGGTGCGCCGCCGCTGTCCGGCAGGGGAGCGGCGTCGGGCGTCACAACGGTATGGAACCGGAGCCGGTCCAGGCCTGTCCAGGCGGGGGGGGGGGGTGTGCACCGGACCGGCGCCTCCCCGTCACCTGCCGTGGCCACGACCGGGCCCGGCCGGCCGAAGGCGGTGCTCGTCGTCCGTGCGGCTGAGCGCGGACGGTGCGGGTACCGCAGCGGCACGGCCCGCGACCACACCGGGCCCTCCGTGGCATCGACCCCAAGAGGAGCACACGGCCATGCGTCGCTGCTTGATCGTCGCCAACCAGACTCTCACCACCGGTGCGCTGACCCGCGCCGTCCAGGAGCGGCTGGACGCCGGACCGCACGAGTTCCACCTCGTCGCCCCCGCAACGCCGGCACGCGACGAGGTCGACGGACCGAGCGCGTACGCGGGCCTGGGGCCCTCCGTGAGCGACCGCGCCTACGCGCTGGCCCGGCAGCGCCTGGACCGGGCCCTGGACCACCTGCGGGACCAGGGCGCTACAGCGGACGGCGAGGTCGGCGACGAGGACGTGCTGCAGGCGGTCCGGGCCACCCTGGGCCACTTCCAGGCCGACGAGATCATCGTCTCCACCCTGCCCGCCGGGCTGTC
Source organism: Blastococcus saxobsidens (assembly GCF_002938435.1). Taxonomy (GTDB): domain Bacteria; phylum Actinomycetota; class Actinomycetes; order Mycobacteriales; family Geodermatophilaceae; genus Blastococcus; species Blastococcus saxobsidens. The sequence continues at coordinate 14,663 of NZ_POQT01000032.1, read as the reverse complement.
CCACTGGCTCCGCCGTGACCTGCCGGCGCGCCTGCGCAAGGGCTGTGGCATCCCGGTCACCCACATCGCCGCCGACATCGTCGACGCGCAGGGCTGAGCGCGCCCGTCCCGACCGGGCCCGACCGCCGCTGTCGTCGACGGAGGAGGCCCCGGTCAGTCGCCTGACCGGGGCCTCTCCTGCGTGGGGTGAGTGGCGGGGCTCGAACCCGCGAGTGAGACCGGTCCCGGGCCTGGTGGCCCCGAATGCCCGTCAGACTGTGGATGGGCGTCGCTGGTCGTCCCTGAGCCGTCCTGAGCCCTTCTGTGCCTGGCTGTTGCCCCCCGACCTGTCCCCCCGATCGGAGCGGCCAGTTCCCCCTCAGCGCGCCGGCGTCGCCCGCGGGGTCGAGTTCTCCGCCGAGGGCATCCGGGGGATCGGCCGGATGCGGCCCCACCTGATGGGTGGACGCCGCCGCGGCGACCGGACAGGTCCGCCGGACCAGCAGCAGACCGACCCCGTCCGGCGGTCGGTCCGGAGCTGTCTGCGGACACGACCGCCGCCTGGGCGAAGCTCAGCGCGCACTCGCGGTCCCCGAGGCGCCCGACACGCTGACGACAGGCGCGGACGTGGCCGACCCAGGAGCAGGTCACCGGCCCGCTGCCAGCGCTGCCGTTCCGGCGCTCGAGGCCGCCGGGTGTCGACGCTCATGCGCAGCAGCTGGTCGGCTTGTCCGTGCGGAACAGGCCGGCGGCGATGCGCAGCGCCTCGGCCATCGTCAGGTACGGCGCCCAGGTGTCGGCGATGTCGTCGACGGTCATCCCGGCCCGGATCGCGTACGTCGCTGCGAGCACGACGTCGCCGGCGCCGTCGAGGGCGGCGTGCACGCCGAGCACCGTCCCGGTGTCGGCGTCGATGACCATCTTCAGCGCGCCCAGGGGATCCTGGTCGGCCAGCGCGCGCGGGACGTCCTGGGCGCCGAGCACCCGGCAGTCGCAGGCGTGCCCGGCCGCGAGGGCTTGCGCCTCGGTCAGCCCGACGCTGGCCAGCTGCGGGCGGGTGAAGACGACCTGCGGCAGGCCGGTGTAGTCGACCTCGGCCTTGCCGCCCAGCGCGTTGACCGCTGCGGCGCGGCCGGTCGCGGCGGCGACGTAGACGTACTGGGGTGCGCCCGAGACGTCACCCGCGGCCCACACCTTCGGATTGGTCGTCTGCTGCTGGGCGTCGACGGCGATGAACCCGCGCTCGTCGACCTCGATACCGGCCGCCGCCAGGTCCAGCCCGTCGGTCCGCGCGCTGCGGCCGGTGGCCACCAGCAGCCGCGCGCCGGTCACCGTCGCCCCGGCGTGGGTGGTCACCCGCACCCCGTCCGCGGCTGCGGCCACCTGGACCGCGCGCTGCTCGAGGAGGGTGACGCCGCCGCGGTCGAACGCCTCGGCCATCACCGCGGCCAGTTCGGGCTCGGTGTGCGGGGCGAGCCGGCCCACCAGCGTCACCCGCGTGCCCAACCCGGCGAACAGCTGGGCCTGCTCCATGCCGACGTACCCGCCGCCGACGACGATCAGGCTCTCGGGCAGCTCGGTCAGCTCCATCGCCGTCGTCGAGGTCAGCCAGTCCACCTCCTCCAGGCCCGGCAGGTCCGGGGTGTCCGGCACCGACCCGGTGGCCACCACGTACGCCGCGGCCGGCAGCGGCTGCCCGTCCACCAGCAGGGTGTGCGGATCGGCGAAGCGGGCCTCACCGTGGCGGATCTCGAAGCCGTGTGCGTCGGCGACGTCGAGGTACTTCGCGCCGCGCAGCTGCTCGATGAGGTCGTCCTTCTGCGTGACCAGCGACCGGAGGTCGACCTGCCCGCCGCTGGTCGGCGCGCCCGGGAAGGAGCTGTGCTGGGCGCGCTCGCGCCGTCCGCTGGCGGCCAGCAGCGTCTTGCTGGGGACGCAGCCGACATTCAGGCAGGTCCCTCCGACCACGCCCCGTTCGACGAGGACGACTCTCTTGCCCTGTCCGCGGGCGTGGATGCCCGCGGCCATGGCCGCACCGCCGGTGCCGACAACCACCAGGTCGAGTGCATCGCGCATGATGGGACCGTAGAGCTTCCCCTGCACTGGAAGGTCAAGTCGTAGAGTCGGCGGCATGCGCATCGGCGAGCTCGCCGCCCGGGCCGGGGTGAGCGTCAAGGCCCTGCGGTTCTACGAGTCCGCCGGCGTGCTGCCCGAACCGGCGCGCCGTCCCTCGGGCTACCGGGACTACGACGAGCAGGCGCTGGCCCGGCTGCGGTTCGTCAAGGCGGCGCAAGCCGCCGGCCTGACCCTGGCCGAGATCCGACAGGTGGTCACCGTCCGCGAGAACAGCGGCCCGCCGTGCCGGCACGTCGCCGACCTGCTCGACGCGCACGCTGCTGACCTCGACCGGCGCATCGCCGAGCTGACCGCGCTGCGGGCGGAGGTCCGCCGGCTACGTCAGCGGGCCGACCGGCTCGATCCCGCCGCCTGCGACGACGCCGTCGTCTGCCACGTCATTCCCACGCAGACCGCCATTCCGACCGGTGCGTAGGTGAGCTACCGCCGCGGGGCGGAGGCCCGGCGGCCGCCTTCGCGGCCACATGCCGCTGTTGCGCAGCCCGCCTCGACCTCGCGTTCAGGCCTCGGGCAGCCGCCGGGGGAAGTGCTCACCTCGGGCCGGCGCCGGAGTGCCCGGCGGGCGGCCAGTGGACCGAGGTCAGCCCTGGCGGCCGGCGGGGCCGGCGGCGCGGCCGGCGGCGAAGCCGACGGCGGCGGCGAGCAGCAGCAGGGCACCGCCGAGGTAGTAGACGGCGCGGATGCCGACGGCGTCGGCGAGCAGGCCGCCGACGCCGAGGCTGGCCAGCCGCCCGGTCTGCCAGAGCAGGTCCATCAGGGCGAAGACCCGTCCACGGGTGCGGTCGATGACGTGGGACTGCAGCAGGCTGTTGAAGGTGATCGCGCCGGTGGAGCTTCCGACGCCGTACACGGCCAGGGCGGCCGCAGCGACCGGGAGCGAGCGGACCGAGGCGAGGACCAGGTCGACCGCTCCGCGCAGCACATAGGGGCCGAAGACGTACAGGGGCCGGCGCGGGTCGGGGATCAGCCGCAGCAGGAGCGTGGGCCCGAGGGCGGCGCCCACGCCTATCGCGCCGAGGAGGAACCCGTAGGCGTCCGCCGGTGCCCGAAGGTGCTCGGCGGCCAGCACGACCAGCAGTGCACTGGTCGCGCCGGCCGACAGAGCGGCCAGCAGTTGGCCGATGGCCAGGGCGCGCAGCAGCCGGTCGCCGCGGACCAGGGCCACCCCTTCGCCGGCCTCGGAGAGCAGCCGGCGGCGGCCGACCTCACGCGCCGGCTCGACCAGCCGTAGGCCGCGTAGCACCCGTGCCGAGACGAGGAAGCTCGCGGCGTTGAGGCCGAACGCCCAGCCAGGACCGGCCAGGTCGACCAGTCCTCCGGCCAGCGGCGCGAGGATGATCTGCGACAGCACTGCCGCGGTCCAGACGGCGCTGTTGGCGGCGACGATCCCGGGGTCGGCCACCACCGCGGGCAGCACGCTGTTGGCGGCCGGATTGAACAACGCCGCCCCGGCCGACAGGCCGAAGGCGACCGCGTAGATGACCAGCGGGTCGTCGTGCCAGATAACCAGCACGCCGGCCAGAGCGGCGCGGAGCACGTCGGCGGCGACCATCACCTGCACGCGGGGCAGCCGGTCGACGACGACGCCGGCGATCGGGGCGACCAGCAGTAGCGGGATGATCTCGGCGACGACGACACCGGCCACGCCGAGCCCCGAGCCGGTCAGCCGGTAGATCTGGATGGCCAGGGCGACGAAGCTGAAGATGTCCCCCCACTGGCTCACCGTGCGTGCGGTCCACAGCCGCCGGAAGTCCGGCTGGGCCAGCACGGCGCGCATCCCCGCCGGCCGCTGATCGTCTGCCACGTCCCGCCTGTTTCCTCGCCGTTGCGTTCTCGTTCCTGCAGCCCTACCCGAGCGGCCTCCGCGCGCTGCCCCGATGCTCAGCCGGCGCGTGTCCGGTCCGGCGAGAGGGCGGACACGTCGCCGCCGCACAGCGGCCGCGGGCAGCCGTTCTCGAGCACGGCCGTGTCACCCCGACCGGCGCACAGTCGACCGTCCTGGGTGCCGGTGACCCGGCGGTGCGTCCTCCGCAGGGGTCGAAGACCCACGTGCTGTGAAGGAAGTCGGCGACTTCCACCGTTCGAGGCGGCCGAAGGTCATGGGGTCTCAGAGGACCGACGTGCTGAGCCCGGTGGCACCCAGCCAGGCCCGCAGCCAGATCATCAGCGCGTCCCACCAGCCGGTCAGCAACAGGATCCCGAGGGCGATCATCAGGCCCCCGCCGACCCGCATGACCGTGGGCGCGTGCCGGCGGGCCAGGGCGGAGAACGCAAGGGCGCGCCGGGCGCCGAGAGCGACCAGGACGAAAGGGATGCCCAAGCCGAGGCAGTAGGCGAGGGCCAGGACGGCGCCGCGCCCGGCCGAAGCCTGGGTGTAGGCCAGGGTGTTCACCGCGGCCAGCGTCGGGCCCAGGCAGGGCGTCCACCCGAGGCCGAACACGACGCCGAGGACCGGGGCGCCGGCCAGGCCGGCCGGCGGCCGGTGGTGGATGCGGCGTTCGCGCATCAGCCAGGGGATCGCGCCGAGGAAGGACAGCCCCATCGCGATCACGACGACGCCTGCGACGCGGGTGAGCACCGGGGACCACTCCAGCAGCAGCCGGCCCAGGCCCCCGAACAGCGCTCCGAAGGACACGAAGACGGCGCTGAAGCCGGCGATGAACAGCAGGGAACCGGCGAGCACCCGACCGCGGCCGGCGGCTGCCGGCGGTGCGGGGGCAGGGCCGGCCTCGCCTGAGCAACCGGCCGACGTCGCATCGGCGGGGCCGCCGCCGGCAGGCTGCGGAACTCGGGGCCGGCCGGCGGTGGCCTGGGAGCCGGCGAGCCCGGCGACGTAGCTGACGTACCCGGGGATCAGCGGCAGGCAGCAGGGTGAGGCGAAGCTGATCAGCCCGACCAGCGCGGCCACGCCGATGGCCAGCAGCAGCGAGCCGTCGGTGACGATGTCGGCGAAGGTCGCCGCGAGCTCGCTCACCGCTGGTCCTCCGCGAGCAACAGCTCGACGGCGGTGCGCAGGTCCGCACCGCGGACCTGGCCGGTGTAGACGGCGGCGACCCGGCCGTCGCGGTCGAGCAGGATGGTGGAGGGCACCACGTTGGCCGGGAAGCCGCGGAAGGCCATCGCGACCTCACCGCGCGGATCGAACACCGACGGGTAGGCCACCCCTAGCCGTTCGACGAAGGCGACGGCCATCTGCCGCTGGTCCTTGACGTCGATGCCGAGGAACTGCACGCCGCGGGCGGCGACGTCGGCGTGCACGGCCTGGAACTCCGGGGTCTCGACCCGGCACGGCACGCACCAGGACCCCCAGAAGTTGATGACCGCGACGTCCCCGGCCAGTGACGACGAGTCGAACGGGGTGCCGTCGAGCAGCTCCCCGGAGAACGCCGGGGCCTGTGCTCGCTGGTCCTCGGCGAGCACGGTCGCCGGCGGGGTGGGCTCGGTGAACTCGTACTCCCCGCTGCCGCTTCGGGCGCCGTCCTCACCGGGGGAGCAGGCGGCCAGCGCTCCGGCGAGGGCGCCGGCGGCCACGAGCAGGGTCCGGCGGCTGAACGGCCGGCTCATCGACGTGCCGCCGCGGCGTAACCGGAAGGCCGGTGGCCGGCTGTGCGACTGAGCTGCTTCCTCACCACATCCCTACTATGACACCTAGGAGCAGCGGTCTACTATCGGGCATCGTGGCGCCGTCGTGGCGTCGCACGACCCGTTGGAGGCACCGATGTCGGAGCCGCTCTACCTGCTCGCGTTGCTGGCCTGCCCGGTCGGCATGGGGGCGATGATGTGGTGGATGAGCCGCGGTCACGGATCGGCACGGCAGCCGTCCGCGGACAGGCTGAGCGAGCTCGCCGGGCTGCGTGCCGAGATCGACCAGCTGCGTGCCGAACGATCGGCCACCGACGGCGACGCGAGGCCGGTCGAGCCGAGCCGATGAGCGGCCGGCTGTCGCCGGCCCTCGCCCGCGGGTGCCGGCGGTGGCGAGATGCTGCCGGGCGGGACCGCCGCAGGCACGTCGTCCACTACCGCCGCTAGTACTGTGGCGGGAAGCTGCGGCGCGGCCGACGGCTTGCTGAGGGTCCCGTCGCGCAGCGGCGCGGAGGAGATGGGGGTGGCGAGTGCGCCCGTTCGGTGAGTTGGAAGCCGTCGTGATGGACGTGCTGTGGCGCCGTGGCGAGGCGGCGACCGTCCGGGAGGTGCTCGCTGAGCTGGCCGCATCCCGGTCACTGGCCTACACGACCGTGATGACGGTGATGGACAACCTGCACCGCAAGGGCGCGCTCGGTCGGGAGATGGAAGGCCGGGCCTGGCGGTACCGCGCCACCCGGACCCGCGCGGAGCACTCGGCGGCGATGCTCCAGGACGTGCTGAGTGCGGCCGGGGATCGCGACGAGGTGCTCATGCACTTCGTCGCTGACCTCGATGCGGACGCGGTGGCCAGCCTGCGGACCGCGGTGGAATCGGCCCGGCAGGCCCAGACGTCGTGACCACCACCGTCGCGCTGCTGGCTCTCGCCGCGACGCTGGTGGTGCTGGCTCCGCGGGCGCTCGGTGCCGGTTGGGCCGACCGGTCTCCGCGGCTGGCCGTCGGCGCCTGGCAGGCGGCGTCTGTGAGCGTGCTCGTGTCCGTGGTGCTCGCCGGCCTGGCGCTGCTGGTGCCGGCCGGCGTGGTCGCCGACGGCCTGGCATCGATTCTCGATGCCTGTGCGGCGACCATCGCCGCCGTCTACGGCTCGCCCGGGCAGCTGACCGCGGTGCTCGTCGGCGTGCTGCTGTCGGGCGGGGTGCTCCTGCGCCTGGGGTGGGTCGCCGTCCGCAGCCGCCTGCGCGACCGGCGGGAGCGGCGCCGGCTGCGCGGGGGCCTCCTGGTCGGGGCTCGCCGCGAGCAGTCGCTGGGGGCGGTGGTGCTGGAGTCCGACCACGCGGCCGCCTTCTGCCTGCCGGGACGCCGCCGCGCCGTCGTGGTGACCACAGCGGCTCTCCGCCTGCTCTCCGCCGACGAGCTCTCCGCCGTGCTGGCCCACGAGCGGGCGCATCTGCGGGGTCGGCACCACCTGGCCGTCGGCGCTGCCCGGATCCTGGACCGGGCCTTCCCCGGAGTGCCCCTCTTCTCCCGGAGTCGGGCGGAGACCGAGCGGCTGGTCGAGCTGCTGGCCGACGACGCGGCCGCCCGGCAGGTGAACCGGGTGGAGGTCGCCTCCGCCTTGGTCACCCTCGCCGGCATGCGCGCCCCTGCCGCGGCGCTGGCCGCCGCGCAGGGGGCCGGCGCGCTTCGCGTGACCCGGCTGCTGCGGCCGGCCGCCCCTCTCGGGGCCGCGCAGCGCATGGCCGCCGTCACGGCGGCGGTGCTGGTGGTGACCGGGCCCGTGGCGCTGGCCGCCTGGCCCCTGCTGTCCGCGGTCTCGAGCGGGTTGTGCGTCCTCCCCGGATCCGGCTGGGTCTGACCCCTTCCACCGAACGCCTACTATGGGAAGTAGTAATGCTGCGTCCGGCCTCCTGGGGAACTCATGCGATCGTCCGTCCCGTCCACCAGTCCTGCCCGCCGTGGCCGGCCGTGGGTGCTGCCCGGCGCCGCCGCGGTGAGCGTGCTCGTCCTCGCCGGTTGTGGCGCGGACCCGGCCGTCGTGGGTGGGGGCGGGGCGCGCGCGGGCGGCGGAGACGTGGCCCTGGAGCACGTGCACGGGCTCGGAGTGGACCCCGCTGACGACGCCCTCTACGCCGGCACGCACTACGGGCTGGTGCGCATCACGCCGGACGGGGAGCTGACCCGCATCGCCGACCGGGTGCAGGACTTCATGGGGTTCACCGTCGTCGGCCCCGAGCACTACCTGGCCAGCGGCCATCCCGGTGAGGGCCAAGACGGTCCGGCGAACCTGGGCCTGATCGAGAGTGTCGACGGCGGGCGGACCTGGGAGCCGCTGGCGCTGGCCGGCGAAGCCGACTTCCACGCGCTGGACGCTGCGGGCGGCACCATCTACGGCTACAGCGGTGGCCGGTTGCTGGTCAGCGAGGACGGCGTCGAGTGGGCCGACCGCGGGGGCATGCGGCTCGCCGACCTGGCTGCCGATCCCACCGATCCGCAGCGGGTGCTGGCCACCACGGAGGCCGGGCTGGTGGTCAGCGAGGATGCCGGGGAGAGCGTCACCGCCGTCGCCGGCGCCCCGCTGCTCGTGCTGGTGGACATCGCCGCCGAGGGCGGTCTCACCGTTGGTGTCGCACCCGACGGCACGGTGTTCGGGAGCACCGACGGCGGGCGGACCTGGGCCGAGCGCGGGACTGTCGGTGGCGCGCCGGCGGCGCTGACGGTGGAGGGGGATGAGGTCTACGTCGCCGTCGACGGCGCGGTCCTGGCGTCGACCGACGGTGGGGAGACCTTCACCGAGCTGTACCGGGAGTCCTGATGCGGGCGCGGTTGGTCGGCGGGCTGTTGGCCGCCGCCCTGTCGGCCGGCTGTGCGACCGCCCAGTCGAACGGGACCACTGGGCGGACCGGGTCCGCGACCGCCGAGGCGGCTCCGCCGGCACCGGCCTGCGAGCAGCTGCCCGAGGACCTGGTGCCGGCCGGCGCGGATGCCCTGCCGCCGCTCACCCTTCCCTGCCTGGGTCCGGGCGCGGACGTGGCGCTGGACCGGCTGACCGGCCGTCCGACGTTGGTCAACCTGTGGGCGACCTGGTGCGGCCCGTGCCGGGAGGAGATGCCGCTGCTGCAGGAGGCCTACGCCCGCCATCGCGAGCAGGTCCGCTTCCTGGGGGTGGACGTGCAGGACGATCCCGATGCCGCCCGCTGGTTCCTCGCCGAGCACGACATCGACTACCCGCACGCCGTCGATGCCGACGGGGCGCTGCTGCGCGAGCTGGGGATCCGGGGGCTGCCGGTGACCCTCGCACTCGACGCCGACGGCCGCGTGGTCGAGCGGGTGGTGGGCCAGCTGACCTCCGCGGAGCTGCAGCGCCTGATCGACGACCTCGTCCGCTCCTCCGACGGCGCCTGAGCGGTTCCTCCACCTGGATGTGCCTCGCCGTCGAGGGCGCGAGGACTTCGCCAGGCCGGGGCGGCGATCATCGCGATGCCGCCGAGTGCGACGACACGCTCATCGCTGGTCGTCCGCCCGGCTGGCCGTCATGGCGATTCCTCTGCCGTCGCTCCTGCTCCTCCATCGGGCGTTCGTGCCGCGGTCGCTGCCGGGGCAGGCTGCGGGCCTCCGCCGCACGTCCTACTATGCTCCATAGTAGATTGGGTCCATCGAGACGCGCACGGGACCGAGGGGGCGCACCATGGAGCACCCCCTGCTGGTCGCAGCGCTGTTGGCAGGAGGGGTCACCCTTCCCGCCGGGGTGGCCCATGCCCACTCCGGCGACGACGGTGGGACGCCCGGTGCGCCCGCCGCCGTGGCGCAGATGCACGAGCTCATGGAGGAGGGGAAGCGCGGCACCACGCAGCGGTGCGCGCGGATGGGCGAGGGCGCCCGCGCTCACGCCTGGTCGATGGACCGGCCGCCGACAGCGGTCGACGACACGTGGCAGGGCGTTCCGCGGGGGCGTCCTGCCGACTCGAGGGATGGAGCAGTCGATGGGACATGACGGCGGAATGATGGATGGCGGAATGATGGGGATGATGGGCGGTTGGATGCTGCTCTGGGCCGTGGTCGGGGTCGCCCTGCTGGTGGTCGCGGTTCTTGCTGCCGTCTGGCTGGTCAAGCACCGCGCGCCGGCCCGGCCCGACGCATCCCCCAGCGCGCAGGAGCTGTTGCACCGCCGCTACGCCGCCGGCGAGATCGACCGCGAGGAATACCTCCGGGTGCAGCGCGACCTGTCCGGGGGCTGACGCCGACCGGTCCCCGGCGGCCTGTGCCCGCGGTGCGCCGACGCGGAAGCCGACCGGCGGCCGGGGCGGGTGGTCCGCTTCAGTCGGTGGTGGCCAGTCGGGTGAGGTCCGCGGCGTACTGGTCCGGCGTGGTGCCGCCGGTGTAGACGATCGACCGGCCTCCTGGGCCCCAGGCGTACACGGCTCCCGCGTGATCGACCCCGTAGTCGCCGTGGCTGTGCGTACCGCCGGCCTGCCCGGGGTCCGCCGTCGTGTCCTCGCCTTCGTGCGGGTGGGCGACCTCTGGGGACGGGTCGGTCACCTGGGCGCTCTCGGGCAGGTACAGCTCCCGCAGCGCCGCCGCCGTGGCCTCGCTGCCGCCGATGAGTCCGGTGAAGGCCGGGTCGAACCGGTCCAACCACTCCCGCAGTGCCACTGGGGTGTCCCGCGCGGGGTCCTCCGTCACGAACACCACCTGCACCCGGTCGCGGATCTCCGGGTCGAGTCGGTCCCGCGCCACGGCGAGGTCGGCCATCGTGGTCGGGCACAGGTCCGGGCAGTGGGTGTAGCCGAAGAACAGCAGCGTGATCTCGCCCTCCGGGCGATCCCCCAGGTCGAACCGTTCTCCGCTGGTGGTGGGCAGCGTCAGGTCCGGACGGGGCTGCGGCTGCTGCAGGAGCGTGCCGTGGAAGCCGTCGTCCTGCGTCGTGACGATGGCGCCGCCCGCGACGGAGGCCTCGGCCGCTCCGGTGGCGTCCTGGCCGCAGCCGGTGAGCAGCAGCCCGCCGACCAGGACGGCGGAGCCTACAGCTGCTGGGGTTGACGCTCCTTGCACGTGGCCTCCTGGGATGCGGGGGTGGCCGGGTCCGGCGCCCGGCCGAATGTACTATTACCCATAGTAGGACGCGGCCGTCCTGACCGTGACGGCCAGACGCGCTCGTCAGTTCGATCGGTCCGCCAGCGGGTGATCATCCAGCCGCGGGCGGCCGCGTGGGAGCGGTCGGCCGGTCCGCCCGTGGAGCACCGGGGGGCCAGGCCCAGCAGGTCAGCCATGCCGACGAAGTGCGCGGCCTCGGCGCGACCGTAGAACGGTATGCAGGACCGCGCCGGCAGGCCGGGGACGGGCGTTGCACCAGTACACGAGGTGCTGGGCCCGGCGCTGTGCGACCGACAGCCGGGGGCTCGAGGGGCATGGTGGTGTGCTCCGTGCGATTGGTCGGAAAGGACCAGCCGCACCATCAGCAGGTGCGCGCGTTGCGCAGTCGTCCCGATTGCAGTCAGGGACGGCGCCGCAAGCGGGAAGGCCCTGGCCGGCGAACCGACCAGGGCCTTCTCGTGCGGGGTGAGTGACGGGGCTCGAACCCGCGACACCCAGGATCACAACCTGGTGCTCTACCAACTGAGCTACACCCACCGTGACTCCGCCCGTGCGCGTACGCCCGGGGGGAACGGCACCACGATACCGGAGACCGGACGGCGGTCCGCCGGGGGAGTGGTCGCGGTCAGGCGGTGCCGGCGTCGCCCGCCGCGAGCAGGCCGGCGAAGGTGCCCACCACCTCGTCGGCGGCCTTCTTCGCCTGGTCGCTGTTGGGTCCCGGTGCGGCGACGAACAGCGTGCTCCGGTAGTAGGCCAGCTCGCGCACCGACTCGATGATGTCGGCCAGCGCCCGGTGGGCGAGGCCCTTGGCCGGCTGGGCGAAGTAGACCCGCGGGAACCAGCGGCGGGCCAGCTCCTTGACCGAGGAGACGTCGACCATCCGGTAGTGCAGGTGGTCGTCGAGCTCGGGCATGTCGCGGGCGAGGAAGCCACGGTCGGTGCCGATGGAGTTGCCGCACAGCGGGGCCGTGCGGCGCTCGGGCACGAACTGCTTCACGTAGGCCAGGACCTGCTGCTCGGCCTCGGCGAGGGTCAGCGTCGAGGCGCGGACCTCGTCGGTCAGCCCCGACGTGGCGTGCATCTCGGCGACGAACTCGGTCATGCCGTCGAGATCGGCGTCGTCGGCGGAGATGATGAGGTCCAGGCCCGGGTCGAGGACGTTGAGCTCCGAGTCGGTGATCAGCACCGCGACCTCGATCAGCTTGTCCTTGGTCAGGTCCAGGCCGGTCATCTCGCAGTCGATCCAGACCAGGTGCCCCGCGCTCTCCGCCACGTCGGCTGACAGTACGCACCGTGGGCACCGAGCGTCCCGCACACCCCGTGCGTTCGCGCACTCGCGGGTCGACCGCCGGAACGCGACTCCCATGGCTCGGAATCGGTGCCGATCACGGTTACTGTCGCCGGACCGCCCTCCGTCAGGAAGCAAAACCAGTGTCTTCTGCACCCGCACCCGCCACGACCCCCGTGCCGCAGGCGCCGGGCACGCTCCGCGCCGGCCTGGCCCACCCGGTGGCGCTGCTGAAGTGGCTCTGGATCGCCTACATGACCCCCGGGCGCCCCGGGCGCGCGACCACGGCCACCGAGCTGCGCTGGATCTACACCGCCTGGCTCGGGGCCTTCCTGTTCAAGATGCTCGGCTCGTCGTGGGACGTCTCGTGGCACTTCAAGTGGCTGCGCGACGACCTGGCGCCGCCGCACCTGCTCAACACGGCAGGCACCGCGGTCGTCGTCGCCCTGGTCGTCTTCCACAGCTACAGCGGCTACGGCGTCGACCGCCGGGCGCTGCGGCTCATGCAGGCCGGCATCGCGACCTTCCTGGTCGCCATCCCGATCGACATCGTCAACCACCGCATCAACGGCCTGGACATCACCAGCTGGAGCCCCAGCCACGCCCTGCTCTACCTCGGCACGGCGATCATGCTGGCCGGGGCCATCCGCGGCTGGTGGCTCTACGCCGCCCCCGGCCGCATCCGCGAGCTGGTGTCGCTGGGGCTGTGGCTGTTCTTCGTCGAGAACGTCCTCTTCCCCAACCAGCACCAGGAGTACGGCGTCCTGTCGCTGGAGGCATACCGGGCCGGCCGCACGACGGCCGAGCCCTCGCTGCTGGACTTCGCGGCCGCGCAGGGGCAGACGCCCGCCATGTTCATGCTCCCGGTGCCCTCGTGGGTGCACCCGGCGTGGCTGATCTGCGCCGGCCTGCTCTCCCTCGTGCTGGCCCGCAAGATCATCGGGCTGCGCTGGACCGCCACGGTCATCGCCGTGGTCTACCTCGGCTACCGCGGCGTCATGTGGCTCGGCCTGGTGGCAACCGGCTTCCCGCCGTCGGTGCTGCCGGTCGTGCTCATCCTGGGCGCCGTCCTCATCGACCTCGCCGTCACCCGGGGGATCCCGGGCTGGATCGCCGGCGTCGTCGTCACGGCCGCCGTCTACGGCCTCGCCCACCCGCTGGAGGCGATGGGCCTGCTCCCGCCGTGGGGCTGGTGGTCGGCGCTGCCGGTCGCCGTCGGATTCGCCGTGTTGTGGGGTCTGGTCGATCTCGTCGCGGGCTCCGCCTGGTTCGCCCACTGGCGGTCCGCCGACGAGGACGTCGCGCTGCCGGCGGCGTCCGCCGCCTGATCGGCCACACTCCGGCGCGGTACGCCGGGACGCCACCTCCATGACGTAGCGTCGGTGGCGGCTGCGTCACGGGGGCGCCCACCGAGCCTGCCCCCGGCCGCGTTCGAACGGGCGCCGGCCCTCGACCGCTGACCGTTGACCGAGCGCCCCCGGAGGACGACGTGCTGGCCCTGACCCCGGAGCCGTTGCAGACGGCGGGGGAACGCGCCTTCTTCGGCGAGCTCGCCCGCTGGGACACCGGTGCCTCGGTGCGCGCGGCGGTGGTCGCCTCGATCCCGCTGGTCGACGGTCCGCTGGGCCGCCGGCAGTCCGACGCGGTGCTCCTGGTGCCCGAGGGCGTCGCCGTCATCCGGGTCGTGGAGGTGCTGCGCCAGTCCGGCGTCGTCACCGCCACGCCGGACGGCGCCTGGAGCATCGCCCCCGAGGGTGGGCCGAGCCAGGTGCTGCAGCTGGTCGGCGGCGGGTCCAGCCCGCTCGACGGCCTCATGCGGGCCGGCATGGACACCGCGATGAAGCTGCGCCGGGCCGGGCTCGAGCCCGGGCGGATCGCCCGGCTGACCGTGCTGGTCGGCGAGATCACCGGCCTGGTGCCGGCCGACGGCGACCTGGGCGAGGGCGATCTCGTCGCGACCCTGGATCCCCGCTCGCTCCTGCTCGCCTTCGCCCGGGCCAGCCGGCACGCCGGCGTGGACAACCCCCGGTTCTGGACGACGGCGGACGTGCGGGCGGCGCTGCAGGCCCTGCAGCTGCCCGGACGCGGGCCGACCGTGGAGGAGCTGAACGGAGAGGCCTTCCCGTACTCGCCCTACGTGCTGCGCCGGCCCCAGCTGCTGGCGCCCGCGGCCATGGCGGCCTCGCCCATCCACCTGGCGCCGTCCACCGAGACCGCGGTTGCCGAGGACGAGCAGCCGGAGGCCGGTGCCGCCCAGCAGCTGAGCGCCACGTCGGTGGCCCGGGCCGTGGCCGCGTCGGTCGCCTCGGCGAACGCGGCGGCCGTCGCGGCGGCGGCGCCGCCCCGGCCGGTGCCCGACCTCACCGTGCAGCGCGACACGGTGGAGGTGGACGAGCGGCCCACGCCGTCCACCCCGTCCACCCCGTCCACGCCGTCCACCCCGTCCGCGCCGGCCGCTCCCGCGACGGCGCCGCGCACGTCGGTGCTGCCGGCGGTGACCGGGGCCGACGCCCCGCCCCCACCGGAACGTCCGCCGCTGTCCCCGGCCTGGGGCCCGCCGCCGCCCGACCGCGGGCGTCCGCGGTCC
>NZ_POQT01000031.1 GCF_002938435.1 Blastococcus saxobsidens | reverse complement strand
CAGTACGGGCTCGGTCACGGTGTCCACGACCGGTGTCAGTACGGGCTCGGTCACGGTGTCCACGACCGGTGTCAGTACGGGCTCGGTCACGGTGTCCACGACCGGTGTCAGTACGGGCTCGGTCACGGTGTCCACGACCGGTGTCGGTACGGGCTCGGTCACGGTGTCCACGACCGGTGTCGGTACGGGCTCGGTCACGGTGTCCACGACCGGTGTCGGTACGGGCTCGGTCACGGTGTCCACGACCGGTGTCGGCACGGGCTCGGCCACGGTGTCCACGACCGCCTCGAGGGTCGGCTCGTCCCGGTCGCGCGTGGCCGGTTCCGCCACCCGCTCGACCACTCCCGTGGCTCGCTCGGTGAGCGCGCGTGCGGCGGCGTCACCTGGCACGTGCTCCAGGACCGTGCCGATGGCGTTGCGGTTGTTCGGTGATGCCTGCTCCGAGGCGCTCGCCGAGCCGCCGACCACGGCCAGGGCCAGCCAGGCGCCAGTGGCCACGAAGAGCAACAGGAATGCGCGTCGATTCCAAGAGAGAGAGACGGATGTCCGTCGCTCCAGCCCGTCCCCGAATCCGCGGATGCATTCACGGTAGGCACAAATGAGACCGCTGGGCCATCTCGCCTGACAAAATCCCGAAAATTTTCCCGACCGCATTTACGGTGCGTGAACGACCGCTTGCATTGCGCACCATCCGGCGGTGCGCCAGATTTTCCTCGTGCGGGGTCACATCCGTTCGGCGCCCGACGGACGAAGGACGTCCCCCGGCGCGGAGAAGCGACGCATAGGGTCGGCCGCGTGGCCGGACTCCATCTGGGACCCGACGAGACCCTCCACGTGCTGGTGCCCTCGAGCGGCCTCGCCGCCGCCGTGGAGTCGGTCTCGCCGCGGGTGCACGCCCACCCCACGGATCCCGCCGACGGGCCGCCCGGGGGTGACGCCGCGCTCGCCCGGATCTGGGTGCCCCGGTCCGGTGCCGCCGATCTGCCGGACGCCGGGTTCTTCGCCGCGCTGCCCCGGCTGGCACTCGTGCAGCTGATGACCGCGGGCGCGGAGAAGTTCGCCGGCCGGCTGCCCGACGGGGTCCTGCTGTGCAACGCCCGGGGCGCCCACACGCCGTCGACCGCGGAGTGGGTGCTGGCGACCACGCTCGCCGCGCAGCGGGGGATCCCGTTCTTCGTGCGCGAGCAGGACGCCCGCCGCTGGTCGTTCGGCACGCACCGGTCGCTGGTCGGGGCCCGGGTCCTCGTGGTCGGCGCCGGTGACATCGCCCGGGCCGTCGGGCGGATGCTGGCCGGGTTCGACGTCGAGCTCACCTACGTGGCGCGCACCGCGCGCGACGGCGTCCGGGCGATCGAGGAGCTCCCCGCCCTCCTGCCGGACGCCGACGTCGTCGTCCTCCTCGTCCCCGTGACGCCGGAGACCACCGGCCTGGTGGACGCCGGGTTCCTCGCGGCGATGAAGGACGGCGCGCTGCTGGTCAACGCCGCCCGCGGCGTCGTCGTGGACACCGTGGCGCTGCTGACCGAGCTGTCCACCGGCCGGCTGCGGGCGGCGCTGGACGTGACCGATCCGGAGCCGCTGCCCGCGGGCCACCCGCTGTGGTCGGCGCCCGGGCTGCTGCTCACGCCGCACGTCGGCGGCGCGGTGCCGGACACGAACGCCCGGGCGGCCGCGGCGGTCACCGCCCAGGTCCGCCGGGTCCTCGAGGGGCGGCCGCTGGAGAACGTCGTCGGCGACTACTGAGCGGGCTTCGGCCGGACGGGCGGGGCGGGCACCTCGAGCCGGCCGCCGGAGAGCTGGGCGAGCCGGGGGAGGTCCCGGGCCCGCATCACGGGCAGGCGCAGCTCGGTGCCCGCCGTCGTCACCAGCCACAGCTCGCCCCGTGGGGCGACCCGGATGCCGGCGACCTCGGTCCACGGCACCGTCCGGCGGCCGACGAGCGCCTGGACGGTGAGCCCCTCCGCGGTGATGTCCACGCCGGTGCGCAGCACCCAGATCGCGACCACCACGGGGACCAGCAGCAGCACCGGCGTCCAGGGGGCGGCGAAGGCCAGCGGGACGACGCACAGCGCCAGGAGGGCCACGGGGAAGAGTGCGGTGCGGTTCATCCGCAGTCTGGCGGTGGGGTCCACGGCCGTCGATCCTCCCGGACCTCTCACCCGGCCAGCCGCGACAGCTTCGCGGCCGTGCCGGTGCCCTCGACGGCGGTGTAGACGACCAGCTGGACGCCGGGGGCGTCGGCGGGGGACAGCTGGTGGTGCTCGAGCACCAGGGTGCCGACGACGGGGTGCTCGAACCGCCGCTCGGTGGAGGTGAACCGGTCGACGTCGTGGCTGGCCCACCCCTCGGAGAAGGCGGGGCTGGCCTCCTGCAGCCGGGTGACGAGCCCGACGACCTCCGGATCGGCCAGCCGCGGGCCGACCTCGGCCCGGAACTGGGTGAGGAAGCGCCGGCTGTCGGTGGCCCAGTCGCCCAGGAGGTCGCGCACGGCGGGATCGGTGAACACGGCCCACAGCAGGTTCCGGTCGGCCGGCGCCATCGTGGCCACCCCGGGGTAGAGGCGCTCGTAGGCGCGGTTCCAGCCGACGATCGACCAGCTCGCGGTGATCGCGTAGACGGGGGAGGGGGCGAGGGCGTCCATGAGCCGCTGCAGGTGGGCGGGCACCCCGGCGAAGGGCCGGTCCGCCGGTGCCCCGCCGTGGCCGGAGAGGCGGAGCAGGTACTCGTGCTCGGCCGGGGAGAGGCGCAGCGTGCGGGCGAGCGCGTCCATCACCTGCCGGGAGGGCCGGATGTCGCGGCCCTGCTCGAGCCACGTGTACCAGGTGTGGCTCACCCCGGCCAGCATCGCGACCTCCTCGCGGCGCAGGCCGGGCGTCCGCCGGTTCCCGCCGGTGGGGAGGCCGACCGTGCCCGGAGCGAGCTGACGACGCCGGGAGCCGAGGAACTCGGCCAGCTCGCGGCGGGCGGTGGCGGTCACGGTGTCCCCTGTCTCGGTGGTGGTACCGGTACCAGTATCAGCCCGCCCCGGGTGGGCGTCGGGAACCGGCCTAGCATTCCCTCCCGTGACGATCGGTGAGGACCTCATCCCGGGCAACGACTCCGCCAGCGGGACCCGCAGCCCGCTCAAGCCGCGCAGCTTCGAGGTGACCGACGGGGACGCCAAGGCCCCGGCTCGCGCCATGCTGCGCGCCGTCGGCATGGGGGACGACGACTTCGCCAAGCCGCAGATCGGCGTGGCCTCGTCCTGGAACGAGATCACCCCCTGCAACCTCTCGCTGGACCGGCTGGCCAAGCGGGCGAAGGAGGGCGTGCACGCCGCCGGCGGCTTCCCGCTGGAGTTCGGCACCATCTCGGTGTCCGACGGCATCTCCATGGGGCACGAGGGCATGCGCGCCTCGCTGGTCTCCCGCGAGGTCATCGCCGACTCGGTCGAGACGGTCATGTTCGCCGAGCGGCTCGACGGCTCGGTGCTGCTCGCCGGGTGCGACAAGTCGCTGCCCGGGATGCTGATGGCCGCGGCCCGCCTCGACCTGGCCAGCGTCTTCCTCTACTCGGGCTCGACGATGCCCGGCAAGCTCGGCGACCGGGACCTGACGATCATCGACGTCTTCGAGGCCGTCGGCGCCTGCGCGCGCGGCTTGATCAGCCGCGACGAGCTGACCGCCATCGAGAAGGCCGCCTGCCCCGGGCAGGGCTCCTGCGGCGGCATGTACACCGCCAACACCATGGCCAGCGTGGCCGAGGCGATCGGCATGGCCCTGCCGGGCAGCGCCGCCCCGCCCGCGCCCGACAGCCGCCGCGACGCCTTCGCCGTCGCCTCGGGCGAGGCCGTGGTCAACCTGCTCCGCAAGGGCATCACCGCTCGGCAGATCATGACCCGCGAGGCGTTCGAGAACGCCATCACCGTCGTCATGGCCCTGGGTGGCTCGACGAACGCCGTCCTTCACCTGCTGGCCATCGCCCACGAGGCGCAGGTGGAGCTCACGCTCGAGGACTTCAACCGGATCGGTGACCGGACGCCGCACCTGGCCGACGTCAAGCCGTTCGGCCGCTACGTCATGACCGACGTCGACCGCATCGGCGGCGTCCCGGTCGTGCTGCGCGCGCTGCTGGACGCCGGCCTGCTGCACGGCGACGTGCTGACCGTGACGGGGAAGACGATGGCCGAGAACCTGGCCGAGATCGCCCCGCCGGATCCGGACGGCGCGATCATCCACGCGATGGCCACCCCGATCCACACGACCGGTGGCCTGACCATCCTGCGCGGCTCGCTCTCCCCGGAGGGCGCGGTCGTGAAGTCGGCCGGCTTCGACACCGAGGTCTTCGAGGGCACCGCCCGGGTGTTCGACGGCGAGCAGGGCGCGATGGACGCCGTCACCGAGGGCACGCTCCAGGCCGGCGACGTCGTGGTCATCCGCTACGAGGGCCCGCGCGGCGGTCCGGGCATGCGGGAGATGCTGGCCGTCACCGGCGCGATCAAGGGTGCCGGCCTGGGCAAGGACGTCCTGCTGCTCACCGACGGCCGGTTCTCCGGCGGAACGACCGGGCTCTGCATCGGGCACGTGGCCCCGGAGGCCGCCGACGGTGGCCCCATCGCGTTCGTGCGCGACGGCGACCCGATCCGGCTCGACCTCGCGAACCGGACCCTGGACCTGCTGGTGGACGAGGACGAGCTGGCCCGCCGCCGGGAGGGCTGGGAACCGCTGCCCCCGCGGTACACCACCGGTGTTCTCGGCAAGTACGCCAAGCTCGTCGGATCGGCGGCGCAGGGCGCCATCTGCGGCTGACCCGTTGGGGTGACCACGGCGGGCCCCGGCTCGTCGCCGGGTTCCGGGGTGCCGACCACACAGTCGTGACCACTGGGGGAGCCGCACCACCGGTCCGGGGCGCGCCCCGTTCTCCGGCACCGGGCGCGACCCTGCCTGCTGTGCGCGAGCCGCGGTCACGCCGGGAGTCGGCCCTCGCCCTCGGTCTGCTGGCCGGGCTCGCCGTGCTGGCGGTCGTGCTGCGCGCCGAGCTGGGCTCCGCGGCATCGCGGCTGTTCCCCCTGCTGCTCGCGGTGGTCTCGGCGGTCGCGGCCGTGCTCGTCGCCCGGCACGGGAACCGGCTGGACCGGCGCTCGCGCCGGCCGTGGCGGGCGCTGGCCACCGTCGCCGCCCTGCTGACCGCCGGGCAGCTGATCTCCCTGGTCGACACCCCCGACGGCCACGGGCAGAGCGCTTGGGCGCAGCTGCCCCAGATCGCCGCCGTGCCCCTGGCGCTCGCGACCTGCCTGCTGCTCCTGCCCCCGCGGACCGGGCGGAGCCGGGGTGTGCGCGAGCTCCTCGACGGCGCGATCGTCCTGGCGGCCGTGGTGCTGGTCGGCGTCGTCGTGCTGTCCGACGCCATGGCCCGCAGCACCGGTGTGCTGGGCGCCCTGCTGGTCGTGGGCTACCCCGTCTCCGGGGCCCTGCTCTGCGGCGTCGGCCTGATGACGGTCACCCGCGTGGACCGGACCCGCCGGCGGGCCGCCGTCTGGCTGCTCGTGGCGATGGCCGCCCTCGTCGTCGTCGCCGTGTCGGGTGCGCTCGCCAACGTGCTCGGCGTCGAGGCCTCCGGCATGCTCACCATCCTCGCCTGGACGGGCATGGCCGCCGCCGCCATCCGCGCCGTGGGCAACGACCCGGGCGCGCCGCTGACCCGCACCGAGGACTCCCCGGCCCCGGCGCTCTTCGGCGTCGTGGTGAGCCACGGGACCGCCTACGGCGTGGCCGCCATGGTGGTCCTGGTGCTGAGCGCCGGGCACACCTTCTCCAGCCTCGGGCAGGTGCTCACCGGCGTGGTGATCGTCCTGACCTCGGCGCGCGGGGTGCTGTGGGCCACCGACGCCGCCCGGCTCACCCGCAGGCTGGTGCAGACCGAGGCCTACCTCCGTGCGCTGGCGGCCAGCGCGGAGGACGTCACGCTCGTCCTGGACGAGGCCGGCTCCGTCCGCTGGCTCTCCGGCGCGGTCCAGGGCCAGCTGGGCTGGCACGCCGACGACCTCACCGGCCGCCGGCTGGCCGACCTGCTGGACCCGGCCGACCGGGAGGTGCTGGAGCGGGTGGTCGCCGACGTCGGCGTCGCGCCCGCGGCGTCCCCGACCGTCCGGCTGCGCACCGGCGACGGCGAGTGGCGGGACGTCGAGCTCTCCGGTGCCGCGCGTGCCGGGGTCCCGGGGACGGCGCTGCGCGAGGGGCTGGTGCTCCATGTGCGCGACGTGACCGCCCGCCGGTCCAACCAGCGCGAGCTGGAGCGGATGGCCTACACCGACTACCTGACCGGGCTGCCGAACCGGGCCCGCTTCATGGCCGCCCTGGACGAGGCGCTGGCCCGCGCTGCCGACGGCGCACCCAACTGCATGCTGCTGGTCGACCTGGACGGCTTCAAGGCGGTCAACGACGTGGCCGGTCACGACGCGGGGGACCACCTGCTGGTCCAGGTCGCCGACCAGCTCCGCGCGGGTGCGCGGGAGCAGGACCTGGTCGCCCGGCTCGGCGGCGACGAGTTCGCGCTCCTGGTGCCGGGCGGGCCGGACGAGGCGATGGGGCTGGCCGAGCGGCTGGTCGTCGCACTCGACCGCTCGTTCCGGGCGCCCACCCCCGGCGACGACGGCGCCGGTCCGCTCTTCGCGGTCTCCGGCAGCATCGGGCTGGCCGAGCTCGACGGCTCCGGCGACGTGCCGGCCGTCGTCCGTCAGGCCGACCTGGCCCTGCGGGCCGCCAAGGCGGCGGGGAAGCGCTGCGTGCGCTCCTCCGGCGAGGCGGTCGACGCAGCGCTCGGCCGCCGCACCCGGCTGGCCCGGGACCTGCCGGCCGCGCTGGAGGACGGGCAGCTGCGCGTCCTCTACCAGCCTGTCGTCGGCCTGCACGACCGGCGGGTGCTCGGCCTGGAGGCGCTCGTCCGGTGGGAGCACCCGCTGCTGGGCACCGTGCCGCCCGACGAGTTCATCCACCTCGCCGAGGAGGACGGCCTGATCGTCCCGCTGCAGCGGTGGGTGTTCGGCGAGGCCACCCGCCAGGCGGCGGTGCTGATGGCCGGCGGCTGGGACGTCCAGATGGGCGTCAACGTCTCCGTCCGGCACCTGCTCGCCGGCTGCCTGGTGCCCGACGTCGCCGCGGCGCTCTCGGCCGCCCAGCTGCCGCCGGGCAAGCTCATCCTCGAGCTGACCGAGTCCGTCCTGCTCGACGCCCACCAGGAGCGGCTGGTGGCCGACCTGGAGACGCTGCGGGGGATGGGCGTCGTCCTCTCCCTCGACGACTTCGGCCGCGGGTGGTCGTCGCTGGCCTACCTGGCCCGGCTGCCGGTCCAGATCCTCAAGATGGACCGCGAGTTCATCGCCGACGTCGACACCGACCCGCGCGGCCGGGCGCTCGTGGCCAGCATCGTGGAGCTCGGGCGCACCCTCGGCATGGACGTCGTCGCCGAAGGGGTGGAGACGGAGTCCCAACTGGCGGAGCTGCGGGCCATGGACTGCCGCTACCTGCAGGGGTACCTGTTCGGGCGTCCGATGCCCTTCGCGGAGCTCCGGGCGCTGCTGGACGCCTTCGATCCCGTCCTCCTGGACACCGGGGCGCCGGATCTGGACAGCGGTGTCCACCTGGTGGGACCTGGCGGTTGACGGCACGGCGTCGTGAGGCGCACTCTGTCGGAGTGCCTCGCACCAGCATGTTCGCAGACGCCCGCACCAGCGGCGTCCTCGTACTCCCGTAGCGCGTCCGGTCACCGACCGACGCGCTGACCCTTCGTGCCCGTGGCACGGGGGGTTTTTTGTTGGCCGTGACCTGCCGCACAGCGAGCACGCTGATGTCGCACCAGCCCGTACCACGCCGCAAGGCACAGGAGACCCGCGCGATGACCAGCACCACGAACGAGGCCCCGGACCCCGAGGCCGCCACCCGCGAGGCAGCCGCGTCCCTGACCGGTGTCGAGACGACCGTCCGCTCGGTGGCGCAGGCCGCCGCCGAGCCGGCCACCGGGATCACCGGGGCGCAGAGCCTCGTCCGGTCCCTCGAGGCCGTCGGGGTCGACGTCGTCTTCGGCATCCCGGGCGGGGCGATCCTCCCGCTCTACGACCCGCTGTTCGACTCGAAGGTGCACCACGTGCTGGTCCGCCACGAGCAGGGCGCCGGGCACGCGGCGACCGGGTACGCCCAGGCCACCGGTCGGGTCGGCGTCTGCATGGCCACCTCCGGTCCCGGCGCGACCAACCTGGTGACGCCGCTGGCCGACGCCTACATGGACTCCGTGCCGATCGTGGCCATCACCGGCCAGGTGCCCAGCGGCGCCATCGGCACCGACGCCTTCCAGGAGGCGGACATCCGCGGCATCACGATGCCGGTCACCAAGCACAACTTCCTGGTCACCGACGCCGCCGAGATCCCGCAGCGGATCGCCGAGGCCTTCCACCTGGCCTCGACGGGGCGGCCCGGGCCCGTCCTGGTCGACGTCCCCAAGGACGTGCTCCAGGCGACGACGGACTTCGCCTGGCCGCCGCGGATGGACCTGCCCGGCTACAAGCCCACCACCCGGCCGCACGGCAAGCAGGTGCGCGAGGCGGCGGCGCTGATCGCCGGCGCATCCCGCCCGGTCCTCTACGTCGGTGGGGGCGTGCTCAAGGCCCGGGCGAGCGAGGAGCTGGCCGAGCTGGCCGAGCTGACCGGCGCCCCGGTGGTCACCACCCTGATGGCCCGCGGCGCCTTCCCCGACAGCAGCCCGCAGCACCTGGGCATGCCCGGCATGCACGGCACGGTGGCCGCGGTGACGGCGCTGCAGAAGGCCGACGTGCTGGTCGCGCTCGGGGCCCGGTTCGACGACCGCGTCACCGGTGAGCTGTCGAGCTTCGCGCCGGACGCGCTCGTGGTGCACGCCGACATCGACCCGGCCGAGATCGGCAAGAACCGCAAGGCCGACGTCCCGATCGTGGGCGACGCCAAGGAGACCATCGCCCAGCTGGTCGAGGCGCTGCGCGTGGAGCACGCCGCCGGGCGCACCCCCGACCTCGCCGCCTGGTGGGAGCAGCTGGACGACTGGCGGGAGCGCTACCCGCTGGGCTACGACTGGCCCGAGGACGGCGCGCTGTCCCCGCAGTACGTGATCGAGCGGCTCGGCGCCATCGCCGGCCCCGACGCCATCTACACCTCCGGCGTCGGCCAGCACCAGATGTGGGCCGCGCAGTTCATCAGGTACGAGAAGCCCGGCACCTGGCTCAACAGCGGCGGGCTCGGGACGATGGGCTACGCCGTCCCGGCCGCGATGGGGGCCAAGTACGGCTGCCCGGAGACCACCGTGTGGGCCATCGACGGCGACGGCTGCTTCCAGATGACCAACCAGGAGCTGGCCACCTGCGCCATCGAGGGGATCCCGGTCAAGGTGGCCGTCATCAACAACGGCAACCTCGGCATGGTCCGGCAGTGGCAGACCCTCTTCTACGAGGGCCGCTACTCCAACACCAAGCTGCACGCCCGCAACCCGGACGGGACCCCGAAGCCGGTGCGCATCCCCGACTTCGTGGCGCTGGCCGAGGCGCTGGGCTGCGTGGGCCTGCGCTGCGAGTCCAAGGACGACGTGGACGCCGTCATCGAGAAGGCGATGTCGATCACCGACGCCCCGGTCGTCATCGACTTCGTGGTGGGGGCCGACGCCCAGGTGTGGCCCATGGTGGCCGCCGGGTCGAGCAACGACGCGATCCTCGCCGCACGCGACGTGCGCCCGGTGTTCGGAGAGGGGCAGGTCTGATGTCGCGCCACACCTTGTCGGTGCTCGTCGAGAACAAGTCCGGTGTGCTGGCCCGCGTGTCGGCGCTGTTCAGTCGCCGCGGGTTCAACATCGAATCCCTCGCCGTCGGGCCGACGGAGAACCCGGACCTGTCCCGCATGACGATCGTCGTCGACGCGGAGAGCCAGCCGCTGGAGCAGATCACCAAGCAGCTGAACAAGCTCATCGAGATCATCAAGATCGTCGAGCTGGACGGCGGGGCCGCGGTCCAGCGCGAGCTGCTGCTGGTGAAGGTCCGCGCCCCCATGGCCGAGCGCACGCAGGTGCTGCAGACCGCCGAGCTGTTCCGGGCGCGGGTCATCGACGTCAACCCCGACACCGTGACGCTGGAGGCCACCGGCACCCCGGACAAGCTCCAGGCCCTCCTGGCGGTGCTCGCGCCGCTGGGTATCAAGGAGATGGCCCAGTCCGGCACGGTCGCCCTGGGCCGCGGGCCGCGGGCCATGTCGGGCGCCGGTACCTTGCGCCCGGTCGAGCGCACCGCTTGATCCCGCAGCCCTGAGACTCTCGCACAACCAACCGAAGGGAACCGCACACAGCATGGCCGCCGAGATCTTCTACGACCGCGACGCCGACCTCTCGATCATCCAGGGGCGCACCGTCGCCGTCCTGGGCTACGGCAGCCAGGGGCACGCCCACGCCCTGTCGCTGCGCGATTCGGGGGTCGACGTGCGCGTCGGGCTCCCCGAGGGCTCGACGAGCCGGGCCAAGGCCGAGGCCGAGGGCCTCCGGGTGGTCACGCCCGCCGAGGCCTCCGCCGAGGCGGACCTGATCATGATCCTGGCTCCCGACCACGTGCAGCGGACCCTGTACGCGGAGTCGGTCGAGCCGAACCTGCAGGACGGCGACGCGCTGTTCTTCGGCCACGGCTTCAACATCCGGTTCGGCTACATCAAGCCCCCGGCCGGCGTGGACGTCGCGATGGTCGCTCCCAAGGGCCCCGGCCACCTGGTGCGCCGCGAGTTCGAGAACGGCAAGGGCGTGCCCTGCCTCGTCGCCGTCGAGCAGGACGCCAGCGGCAGCGCCCTGTCACTGGCGCTCTCCTACGCGGCCGCCATCGGCGGCACCCGCGCCGGCGTCATCAGGACGACGTTCGCCGAGGAGACCGAGACCGACCTCTTCGGTGAGCAGGCCGTCCTCTGCGGTGGCGCGAGCGCCCTGATCACCGCCGGGTTCGAGACCCTGACCGAGGCCGGCTACCAGCCCGAGGTCGCCTACTTCGAGTGCCTGCACGAGCTCAAGCTGATCGTCGACCTCATGTACGAGGGCGGCATCGCCAAGCAGCGCTGGTCGGTGTCGGACACCGCCGAGTACGGCGACTACACCTCCGGCCCGAAGGTCATCGACGCCCGGGTGAAGGAGTCGATGAAGGAGGTCCTCGGCGCGATCAAGGACGGCTCCTGGGCCGCCGCCTTCATCGCCGACCAGGACGCCGGCGCCCCGGACTTCAAGGCCAAGCGCGCCGCGGCCGAGGCGCACCCGATCGAGGAGACCGGGCGCAAGCTGCGCGGTCTCATGAGCTGGGTCTCGGCGTCGGACGACTACGCCGGTACCGCCGCCCGGAGCTGACCCGGACGGACGACGGCCCCCGCTCCCTCGAGGGAGCGGGGGCCGTCGCCGTCTTCGAGGATCAGTAGCTGATGCCTCGGGCCGCGAAGTGCTGCTTCGAGCGCGGCTGCATCAGCAGGTACACGATCAGGGCCGGGAGGACGAGGGACAGCAGCCCCGAGGCCCACGGCTCGCCGTAGGCGATGGCGAAGATCATGTACAGCAGCTGCACGCCGATGGACGCATAGCTGGCCAGCAGCAGCAGCCGGGGTGACTTGCTCTGCAGCGCTTGGATGCCGCCGACGAGCATCGCGACCGCCGTCGCGAACGAGAGCAGGTACAGCAGTCCGAGGATCGGGCTGACGCCGAAGAGTTCACCGATCACGAACAGTCCGATCACCCCGACGAGGCTGCCGATCCCCCCGATGATGATGCCGATGACCGCTGCGGCGGTGACCTGCCCGGGGCGCGTCCCCTGCGGAGCCTGCCCGTAGCCAGGAGCCGGCGCGTAGCCGCCCGGGGGCTGCGGCTGCCCGTACTGGGGCTGCCCGTACTGGGGCTGCCCGTACTGGGGCTGCCCGTACTGCGGTTGTCCGTAGCCGGACGAGCCCGGGGGCTGGCCGTAGCCGGGCTGCTGCCCCTGCGGCGGGGGAGGACCCCACCCGGGCTGCTGCGGGCCGCCCTGCGGCTGGTCGGGGTCGGAACCGGGGGTGGGGCTGGACATGGTGGTGCGTCCTCCAGGTCGTCGGTCGCCCGTGGTGGCTACCCGAGGCGGATCGCACGGATCGTCACACCGATCCGTGGCGGTGGCAGTGCGAGGTGCGGTGATCACCCGGTCCAGCGACCGGTGCGGCGGGCACGGTGCGCGGCGTAGAAGTCGGCTGCCGTGCGGCGGCAGAGCAGGACCACGACCGCGATCGAGGCGGCGAGCGCCACGAGGATCAGCAGCATGCCGCCGGCGTCGTTCTGGCCGAGGCTGCCGAGGAAGCTGAGCGCGGTGAACGCGATGGTCAGCGACCCGCCGACCAGCAGCAGCACGCGGGAGCGCCCGGTGAGCGCCAGGACCGAGCCCCAGACCATCAGCACGGTGTAGACCCCGAAGACGAGGCCGACCAGAACGATGCCGGCGGTCACGGTCGCCCGTTCCTCGCTGCTGAGCGGGCCGCCGAACTGCTCCTCGAACTCCAGGAACTCCGCGCCCCCGACCACGAGGACGAGGGCGGTGAGCAGGCCGAGCGCACTGAAAACCAGCCCGAGGACGGCGGCGACGACGACCGCGGCCGGCCGGCCGGGCGTGCCGATCGAGGCGTACCCGCCGCCGGCCCCGAAGGGGTCTTGACCGTACGGGGGCTGCCCGTACTGCGGCTGCCCGTACGGGGGCTGCCCGTACGGGGGCTGCCCGTACTGCGGCTGCCCGTACGGGGGCTGGCCGTACGGGGGCTGCCCGTACTGCGGCTGCCCCTGCGGTTGGCCGTACTGGGGCTGGCCGTAAGGGGGCTGGCCGTAGGGCGGCTGCCCGGGGGCGTTCTGAGGGCTGTCCGGGCGGCCCGGATCGTCGGACTGGCTCATGCTTCCCTCCGTCGGCACCGGTCGTACGGTGCGGTCTCGCCAGAGCATGTAGGTCCCGATCAGGGCCGGGCAAGCCGACCGGCCGCGGGCGCGCCCGGGCGGCCACGGCAGGTCGCCGGCCCCGCCCTAGGCTGTGGACCCGTGACCACGACCGCGCCCGTCGTCCTGATCGCCGAAGAGCTCGCCCCCAGCGTGCTGGAGGTGCTCGGCGACGACGTCGAGATCCGTCACGTCGACGGTGCCGACCGGGCCGCGCTCCTCCCGGCGCTCGCCGATGCCGCGGCGGTGATGATCCGCAGCGCGACCCGGATCGACGCCGAAGCCCTCGCCGCGGCGCCGGACCTCAAGGTGGTCGCGCGCGCCGGCATCGGGCTGGACAACGTCGACGTCCCTGCCGCCACCGAGCGGGGCGTCATGGTGGTGAACGCGCCGACGTCGAACATCGTCAGCGCCGCGGAGCACGCCGTCGCCCTGCTGCTGGCCGCGGCCCGCCAGATCCCGGCGGCCGACGCGACGCTGCGCGAGGGCCAGTGGAAGCGCTCGAAGTTCATGGGCGTCGAGGTCACCGACAAGACCGTCGGCGTCGTGGGGCTGGGCCGCATCGGGGTGCTGTTCGCGCAGCGCATGGCCGCCTTCGGTGTCGAGCTCATCGCCTACGACCCCTACATCCAGCCCGGTCGGGCGGCGCAGCTCGGCGTCCGGTTGGTCTCCCTGGAGGAGCTGCTCCGCGAGTCGGACTTCATCTCCATCCACCTCCCCAAGACCCCCGAGACGCTGGGCCTGATCGGGGCGGAGCAGCTGGCGATGACCAGGAAGGGCGTCATCATCGTCAACGCCGCCCGCGGCGGGCTGGTGGACGAGGCGGCCCTGGCCGAGGCGCTGACCTCGGGCCAGGTGGGCGCGGCGGGTCTCGACGTCTACGCGCAGGAGCCCACCACCGACAGCCCGCTGTTCGGGCTGCCGAACACCGTGGTCACCCCGCACCTGGGTGCCTCGACCACCGAGGCGCAGGACAAGGCCGGCACCGCCGTGGCGCGGTCGGTCCGGCTGGCCCTGCGGGGCGAGTTCGTGCCCGACGCGGTGAACGTGCAGGCCGGCGGCGTCGTCGCCGAGGACGTGCGGCCGGGTCTGCCCCTGGCGGAGAAGCTCGGCCGGGTCTTCACCGCGGTGGCCGGCGGCCTGGCCCAGTCGGTGACCGTCGACGTGCGCGGCAAGCTCGCCGAGTTCGACGCCTCGGTCCTCCAGCTGGCCGCCCTCAAGGGCATCTTCTCCGACGTCGTCGAGGAGCAGGTCACCTACGTCAACGCGCCGCTGCTCGCCGAGCAGCGGGGGCTGGACGTCGCGCTCGCCAGCGACACGGAGAGCCCCACCTACCGGAACCTCGTCACGCTGCGCGGCGCCATGGCCGACGGCCGGGCGGTGGCGGTGTCCGGGACCCTCTTCGGCAAGAACCAGGTCCCGCGGCTCACCGAGGTGGCCGGCTTCGAGATCGACCTCGCGGCCTCCGGCCACCTGCTGTTCTTCACCTACGCCGACCGGCCGGGCGTCGTGGGCGCCGTCGGCGCGGCGCTGGGGGAGGCCGGGATCAACATCGCCGGTGCCCAGGTCAGCCCTGCGTCGGAGGACGGCGAGGCGCTGATGGCGGTCACCGTGGACAGCCCCGTGGCACCGGAGCTGCTCGACGCGATCGCGCAGCGCATCGGGGCGCGGGCAGCCCGGGCGGCAGACCTCACGACGCTCTGACCTAGGGTCGTTCCCCATGCGCCTGGCTGTGATCCCTGGAGACGGCATCGGTCCCGAGGTGGTGGCGGAGGGACTGAAAGTCCTGAGCGCGGTCGCCCCCGACCTGGAGACCACCCCGTACGACCTGGGTGCGACCCGGTGGCAGCGCACCGGCGAGCTGCTCCCCGACACCGTCCTCGACGAGCTGCGCCAGCACGACGCGATCCTGCTCGGCGCGATCGGTGACCCCGGTGTGCCCCCGGGCATCCTGGAGCGCGGACTGCTCCTGCGGCTGCGCTTCGAGCTCGACCACCACGTGAACCTGCGCCCCGCGCGGCTGTTCGACGGGGTGCGCAGCCCGCTGGCCGCGCCCGGCGCCATCGACATGCTCTGCGTCCGCGAGGGCACCGAGGGGCCCTACGTCGGCAACGGGGGTGTCCTGCGCAAGGACACCCCGCACGAAATCGCGACCGAGGTCAGCCTGAACACCGCGTTCGGGGTCGAGCGGGTGGTGCGGTACGCCTTCGAGCGGGCCACCGCCCGTCCCCGCAAGCACCTCACGCTGATCCACAAGACCAACGTGCTCACCCATGCCGGTGGTTTGTGGTCGCGCACCGTGGAGGAGGTGTCGGTGGAGTTCCCCGAGGTCACCGTCGCCTACCAGCACGTGGACGCCGCCGCGATGTTCTTCATCAGCGACCCGGCCCGCTACGACGTCATCGTCACCGACAACCTCTTCGGCGACATCGTCACCGACATCGCCGCCGCCGTGACCGGCGGGATCGGCCTGGCGGCCAGCGGCAACCTCGACGCCTCCGGCACCAACCCCAGCATGTTCGAGCCGGTGCACGGCTCGGCGCCGGACATCGCCGGCCAGGGCATCGCCGACCCCACGGCCACGGTGCTGTCGGTGGGGCTGCTCCTGCAGCACCTGGGGCGGACCGAGCAGGCACGCAAGGTCGATGCCGCGGTGGCGTTCGACCTCTCCACGCGCGACCCCCAGGCGACGATCCGCACCAGCGACGTCGGCGACCGGCTGGCCGCCCTCGCCGGCGGCTGAGCCGTGGGCCAGGAGCCCGTCCCGCCGATGGTGGCTGCCACGGCGGGACGGGCCCGTGCTGTACTAGGACCGATGCACATCGTCGGCAAGATCCTCATCACCTAGCGCGCAGTCTCACCCCGACTGCGCGCAGACCTCCCGTACCCGGGGGGTCTTTTTCGTGTTCGGGCCCGCCGCCACTCCCGGGAGACACCGTGACCACCTCCTCCGACTTCCACGTCTTCGACACCACGCTGCGCGACGGCGCCCAGCGGGAGGGCGTCAGCTACTCGGTCGCCGACAAGCTGGCGGTGGCCCGGCTCCTCGACGAGGTCGGGGTCGGCTTCATCGAGGGCGGCTGGCCGGGCGCGCTGCCCAAGGACACCGAGTTCTTCGCCCGCGCGCGCACCGAGCTGAAGCTGCGGCACGCCCAGCTCGTGGCCTTCGGGTCGACCCGCAAGGCCGGCGTCCGGGTGGAGGAGGACCTCCAGGTGCGAGCCCTGCTGGATGCCGGGACGCCGGTCGTGTGCCTGGTCGCCAAGTCCGACGTGCGGCACGTGCGCGAGGCGCTGCGCACCACGCCGGAGGAGAACCTGGCGATGGTCGCCGACACCGTGGCCTTCCTCGTGGCCCAGGGCCGCCGGGTGTTCCTCGACTGCGAGCACTTCTTCGACGGCTACGCCGCCGACCCCGGCTACGGGGTGCGGGTGCTGGAGGCGGCGTTCGCCGCGGGCGCCGAGGTCGGCATCATGTGCGACACC
This sequence comes from Blastococcus saxobsidens, assembly GCF_002938435.1. Classification (GTDB taxonomy): domain Bacteria; phylum Actinomycetota; class Actinomycetes; order Mycobacteriales; family Geodermatophilaceae; genus Blastococcus; species Blastococcus saxobsidens. The sequence goes on along the minus strand of NZ_POQT01000031.1, from coordinate 38,145 downwards.
AACGGCGGCATGCTCCCCATGGGCGTGGGCCGCGTCGTGGCCGACGTGCGGTCGCGGGTGAGCGGGAGGCTCGGCATCCACTGCCAGGACGACACCGGCTGCGCGGTCGCGAACAGCCTGGCCGCGGTCGAGGCCGGCGTCACGCACGTCCAGGGGACGGCCAACGGCTACGGCGAGCGGGCCGGCAACGCCGACACCTTCGCGCTGATCGCCAACCTGGTGACCAAGATGGGCGTGCCCGCGGTGCCGGCGGAGTGCCTGCCCGAGCTGCAGCGGGTCAGCCACGCCATCGCCGAGCTGGCCAACATCGCCCCGGACGAGCACCAGCCCTACGTCGGCGCCTCGGCGTTCGCCCACAAGGCCGGCCTGCACGCCAGCGCCATCAAGGTCAGCCCCGAGATGTACAACCACCTGGACCCCGCCGTCGTGGGCAACGACATGCGCATCCTGGTCACCGAGATGGCCGGCCGGGCGTCGGTGGAGCTGAAGGGCCGCGAGCTGGGGGTCGACCTCGCCGGGCAGGCCGACGCGATCGGCCGCGTCGTCGACCAGGTCAAGGTGCTGGAGGCCGACGGCTGGTCGTTCGAGGCCGCCGACGCCTCGTTCGAGCTGCTGCTGCGCGCCCAGCTGCCCGACGCCCCGCCGCCGCTGTTCGAGCTGGAGAGCTATCGGACCTCCGTCGAGCACTGGGGCAACGGCGTGGTCGTCAGCGAGGCGACGGTGAAGGTGCACGTCGACGGCGAGCGGATCATCAGCACCGGCGAGGGCAACGGCCCGGTCAACGCCCTGGACAACGCGCTGCGCCAGGCGCTGGTCAGCCGCTACCCGCAGCTGGCCGACGTCTCCCTGGCCGACTACAAGGTGCGCATCCTCGGCTGGAAGGGCGGGACCAGCGCCACCACGCGGGTGCTCATCGACACCACCGACGGCGTGGGGGAGTGGACCACCGTCGGGGTGCACGCCAACATCGTCGAGGCGTCCTGGCACGCGCTCGTCGACGCCCTCACCTACGCCGTCCTGCGCCACCCTCAGCCGTAGCGCCGATGTCGCCGGTGCACCGCCTGGGAACCACCGCCTCCGTGACCCGCACGGTCGACCTGTCCGAGCGGCGGCCGTCGCAGCGCGACACCGCCTTCGAGGACTGGACCGTCGATGGTGTCCCGCTGCGACGGCTGGTCGCCGACCGCTGGGGAGTGCCGGACCTGCCGTCCGAGCTGACCAGGCTGTGGCCGGAGGCCCCCCGGGCGGCTGTGGCCGGTCTGCGTGCGCTGCTCGGCGAAGGAGGTCCCGACTTCGACGACGGACGCGTCGCCCTCCTGGTCTGCTCGGTCGACCAGGACATCAACTGCCGAGCGCTCGCTGCGAGCCTGGTGATCGAGGAAGACACCGTGCAGTGGGGGGACGTCGGCTGGCAGGTCGACTTCGAGGCCTTCGTCCCCGCGCCGGACGAGTACGGACCGTTGCCCACGTACGCGTTCGACCGGCGGCAGTACGAGGGTCTGCTCGGCGGGCTGCTGCACCGCTACCAGGCGCTCGTCGAGGCGACCCCGGCCATGCCACCCCTACGACGTCGGCGTGGCTGGGTGCCGTGGGCGCGCCGTCCTCAGCCGTAGCGGGCGACGAAGTTCGCCAGCACCCGCGGGGGGTGGGTGACCACGGCGGGCGTCAGCCGCGCGATGACCGCCTCGACCTCGGACGGCGGGAAGTAGCCGGCGTGCTGGTAGATGCGCACCCGCCGCACGATCCCGGGGACGTCGAGCTCGGGGTGGAACTGGGTGGCGTAGACGTTCGTGCCCACCCTGAACATCTGCACCGGGCACGTCGACGAGGACGCGAGGAGCACCGCCCCCGGGGGCAGCACCCGGCACGCCTCCTTGTGGCCGACGAACGCCTCGAACCGGTCGGGTACCCCGGCGAGCAGCGGGTCGACGCGGCCCTCCGGCGTGAGCGTCACCTCGACCGCGGACACCGGCTCGCCGTATGTCCGGTCGACGACGCCGCCCTGGTGGGTCCCGAGCGTGCCGATCCCGTAGCAGGCGCCGAAGAAGGGCAGGTCCCGCGCCACGACCTCGTCGAGCAGCCCGCCGATCTCGCGCTCGACCCTCAGCTGCACCGGTGACTTCTCGTCCTCGGCGTCGCTGGAGTTGAGCGGCCCGCCGCCCAGGATGACCCCGGCGTGGTCGTCCAGGTCGATCGGCGGCAGGGGACCGGCCTCCAGGCGGATGCGGCGCAGCCGCTCGGCGGGCAGCCCGGTGAAGCGCAGGAACGAGGCGTACTCCTCGTCGGCCGCCTCGTCCTCGGGCCGTGAGGACAGCAGCAGGAACGGCCGCACCAGATCAGCGGGGCTGGATCTCACCCATCGGTCCCCAGCCGGACACCTCGGGCGCGTCCACGTAGATGATCTGCGGCTGGGCCGCCACGAGGTCCGGGGCCTGCTCGACGAAGCGCTTGAACGCGTCGGTGCCCACGTGGGCGGCACCGGCCGCGGCGTCGGTGAACCCCTCGACGCAGACGTAGGTGTTGGGGTCCTCCAGGCTCCGTGACCACTCGAAGAAGAGCGACCCCTCCTCGGCGTTCACCGAACGCGCGTAGTCGGCGGCCAGACCGGTCCACTCGTCGGCGCGCTCGGGGCGGACGGGGAACTTCACGACGATGAGGATCACCATCACATTGTCGGCCTCCGGCCGACACCGCGGCCAGTTGCCGTCCCCGGTCGGGCGGAGCCGCTGCCCGTGTCCCGGTCGGGAGGCCTTCGGCCCCCGCGACCGACCCACCCGGCTACGCCGGATCGAGCCGCCTGCGCAGCAGGCAGAACTCGTTGCCCTCGGGGTCGGTGAGCACGTGCCAGGTCGCCCCCGGCCCCTGGCCCACGTCGGCGGGTGCCGCGCCCAGCTCCAGCAGCCGCTGCAGCTCGGCGTCCTGGTCCCGGTCGGTGGGGCTGACGTCGATGTGCAGCCGCACCTTCCCCGGCGTCGGCTCGGCGACCGGCACGAAGACCAGCGTGGGCGCGACCCCGCCGAACCCGGCCTCGGGGCCGATCTCGACGGCGCCGTCGTCCTCCCGCCCGACCACCCGGTAGTCGAGCACCGCCGCCCAGAAGGCGGCCAAGGACTCGGGGTCGCGGCTGTCGACGACGAGTTCGGAGAAGCGGCAGGCCATGGGCGAACGATAGGCCGGACGGGACGCGGCTAACCTCGGCTCGTGCGCATCGTCCGTTTCGCCTCACCTCAGGGCATGTCCTTCGGCGTTCTCGACGGGGACGGCCAGATCGCCCAGATCGAGGGCCACCCCTTCGGCCAGATCAACTTCACCGGCACGCGGTTCGCGCAGGCGGACATCCGGCTGCTCTCGCCGATCCTCCCGAGCAAGGTGGTCGCGATCGGCAAGAACTACGCCGACCACGTCGCCGAGATGAGAACCGGGGACGCGCCGGGGGAGCCGCTGATGTTCCTCAAGCCGTCGACCTCGGTGATCGGCCCGGGGGACGCCATCCGTATCCCGCCCGGGAGCACGAACGTGCACCACGAGGTCGAGCTCGCCGTCGTCATCGGTGCCCGCGGGGCCCGCAACGTGACGCCGGAGCAGGCGCTGAGCAGCGTGTTCGGCTACACGATCGGCAACGACATCAGCGAGCGGGACTTCCAGAAGAACGACGGTCAGTGGACCCGCGCCAAGGGCTTCGACTCCTTCTGCCCGCTGGGCCCGTGGATCGAGACCGACCTGCCGGGCCTGGGCCTGGACCCGTCGGATCTCGAGCTCTCCTGCACGGTGGACGGCGAGCTGCGGCAGAGGGGGCGGACGAGCCAGCTGCTCTTCGGCCTCCCGCGGCTGATCAGCCACGTCTCCCAGGTGATGACCCTGCTTCCCGGTGACGTCCTGCTCACCGGCACGCCCGCGGGCGTCGGCCCGATCCGCCCCGGCCAGCAGGTCGAGTGCACGATCCAGGGGCTGGGCACCCTGACCAACTCGGTCACCGACGCCGACCCGGTCTCCACCGCGGGCGCGGCCCGGTGAGCGTCCGGACCAGGTTCTGCCCGTCGCCCACGGGCATGGTGCACGTCGGCCTGATGCGGACGGCCCTGTTCAACTGGGCGCACGCCCGGCACACCGGCGGGCAGCTGGTGCTGCGCATCGAGGACACCGACGCCAGCCGCGACTCCGAGGAGTCCTTCGAGCACCTGCTGCGCAGCCTGCGGTGGCTGGGCATCGACTGGGACGAGGGCCCGGACGTCGGCGGTCCGCACGGGCCCTACCGGCAGTCCGAGCGGCACGACGTCTACCGCGACGTCGCGGCGCGGCTGCTGGAGAGCGGCCACGCCTACGAGTCCTTCTCCACCAACGAGGAGGTCGACGCGCGCCGGCTGGCCGCCGGGCAGGACCCCAAGCTCGGCTACGACAACGCCGACCGGTTCCTCACCGATGCGCAGAAGCGGGCGTTCCGGGACGAGGGCCGCCAGCCGGTCCTGCGGCTGCGGATGCCCGACGAGGACCTGACCTGGACCGACCTGGTGCGCGGCGAGGTCCGCTTCGCCGCCGGGTCCGTGCCGGACTTCGTCCTCGTCCGCGGCAACGGCGCTCCCCTCTACCCCTTCGTGAACCCGGTGGACGACGCCCTCATGGGCATCACCGACGTCCTGCGCGGGGAGGACCTGCTGCCGTCGACCCCGCGCCAGCTCGCGCTGTACGCGGCGCTGACCGACATCGGTGTCGTCTCCGGGACGCCGCGGTTCGGTCACCTGCCCTACGTCATGGGGGAGGGGACCAAGAAGCTGTCCAAGCGGGACCCCCAGGCCAACTTCGACGTCTACCCCGAGCGGGGCTTCCTGCCCGAGGGGCTGACCAACTACCTGGCGCTGCTCGGCTGGTCGATCGCCGAGGACCGGGACGTGTTCTCCGTGCGGGAGATGGTCGAGGCGTTCGACGTCACCCGGGTCAGCGCCAACCCGGCGCGCTTCGACCTGAAGAAGGCCGAGGCGATCAACGCCACCCACCTGCGGGCGCTGCCGGTGGAGGAGTTCACCGCCCGGGTCGTGCCGTACCTGGCGCAGGCCGGCCTGGTCACCGACCCGCCGACGGCGGAGCAGCAGGCGGTGCTGGAGGCCATCGCGCCGCTGGCCCAGGAGCGCATGGTCGTGCTGTCCGAGGCCGTCGGGCTGCTGGGTTTCCTCTTCGTCGACGAGGTCGCCATCGACCCCGCCGCGGCGGAGAAGCAGCTGGCCGGCGAGGCCGCCGTCGAGGTGCTGGACGCGGCGACGACCGCCCTGCGCGAGCTGCCCGAGTGGACCACCCCGGCGATCGAGCAGGCGTTGAAGGACGCCCTGGTCGAGGGCCTGGGCCGCAAGCCGCGCCAGGCGTTCGGCCCGGTGCGGGTCGCGGTCAGCGGGCGGACGGTCTCGCCACCGCTCTACGAGTCGATGGAGCTGCTGGGCCGCGAGCGGACGCTGGTCCGGCTGGTCGCCGCCCGCGAGGTGGCGACCGCCGGATGAGTGCGCCGGGGGCCGGGTGGCGACCGGACGACGAGCGGTACGCCGGTCCGCCGCCCACCCTGCGGCCCGGGCCCGGCCAGCCGCCGCCCGCCCCCTGGCCGCACCCGGCCCCCTGGCCCCAGTACGCCCCGTGGCCGCCGCAGGGCGGGCCGCAGCCCGCTCCCTGGGGCCCGCAGCCAGGCCCCTGGCCGCCCCAGCCGGTCTGGGCGCCCCCGCCGGGCGCGCCTCCGCACGACGAGCCGCAGACGTTCCTGCACGCCATGCGCGCCCGTGACTGGGCGTGGTGGCGTCCGTTGGTGGGGCTGCTGCTCCTCGCGGTCGTCTTCGGGGTGGCCAGCGCGGTCGTCGGGGTCGTGGGCATCCTCTCCGGCGTCAGCCCGGACCTGACGATGGACGACCTGCTCGACCCCGCCGTCCTCCTCCTCACCAACGGTGCGCTCGTCGTCGCCATCCCGGTGGTGTGGCTGGCCTGGGCGGTGGCGCACGGCATGCGGCCCGGCTGGTCGTCCTCGGTGCTGGCGAGGCTGCGATGGCGGCTGCTGCCCCGGCTCACCGTCCTCGCCCTGGCCACCCTCGGGCTGGCCATCGGCGTGGGGGTCGTCCTCGGGTTCACCGTGGGGGAGGGGGAGGCCGACGGTCCCGTCCCGGGCTGGGGCTGGCTGCTCGTGGTCGTCCTGTTCACGACCCCGCTCCAGTCGGCCGCCGAGGAGTACCTGTTCCGCGGCTACCTCAGCCAGGCGATCGCCGGCTGGGTCCGCGGGCCGGCGGTGGGGGCGGTGCTGGCCGCCGTCGTCACCGGCGCCCTGTTCTCCCTGGCGCACCTGCCACCGGACCTGCCCACGTTCCTGGACCGGTTCGCCTTCGCGCTGGCCGCCTCCGCCGTGGTGTGGCTGACCGGCGGCCTCGAGGCGGCGATCGTGCTGCACGCGGTCAACAACGTGCTGCTGTTCGTCCTCGCCGGCTTCCTCGGCGACGACGTCGTCTCCATGGAGACCCTGCCGGCCGGGGCCGGTCTCGTGTCGCTGGGCGTCGGGGTGCTCGGCCTGGCGGGCTACGTGGCGCTGGTGGCGTGGTGGGCCCGCCGGGCGCGGCCCGAGCTGCGGACGCAGGCCCAGGACCTGCGTCCGCCCTGGCTGCGGCCCCCGGTCCCGGTCGCCTGACCCGCCGACCGGGGGGGGGGGGGGTGGTGCCACCGGCTCCGACGGTGTCGGGTATCGTCTTTCCCGGCGCCGCGAGGTGCCGCCCATGGGGTATGGGGTAATTGGCAGCCCGACGGTTTCTGGTTCCGTTAGTCTAGGTTCGAGTCCTGGTACCCCAGCGAGGAAGCCTGGTTCCTCCTGCACCACCGCACCACCAGCACGGCCCCGTCGTCTAGCGGCCCAGGACGCCGCCCTCTCACGGCGGTAGCGAGGGTTCGAATCCCTTCGGGGCTACGCGATCGAGAGCCCCCGACCACCAGGTCGGGGGCTCTCGCCGTTCCCGGGCTGCGGCACCCGGACCCCCGTCGCCACGGCCGTCCGGGGCATGGCAAAATGGGTGCTGCACGGCCCCGTCGTCTAGCGGCCCAGGACGCCGCCCTCTCACGGCGGTAGCGAGGGTTCGAATCCCTTCGGGGCTACGCGACCGAGCGCCCCCGACCACCAGGTCGGGGGCTCTCGCCGTTCCCGGGAAGCATCGCCTCCGCCACCCGATCGGGCGTCGCGCAGATCGCAGCCGCCTCCGGTGGCAGCGTGATCAAGACGAGGGCTACGGTCGTTCCCGCCGTGCACGCTCCGTGACGGCGGGAAGGCGGGCGCGCGGTGATCCGGACGAGCCGGCGGCTGGCCGACGGCCGCGAAATCCTCTACTTCGACGAGGACGCGGACGCCCCTCCGCGCGACGCGACGGACGGCCGCGACCTGCCGGCCGTCGCCACGCAGTCCCAGCTCCGGTTCGACCCCCTGCTGGGTGAGTGGGTCGTGGTGGCCGCGCACCGGCAGACCCGCACCTTCCTGCCCCCGGCCGACCAGTGCCCGCTGTGCCCCTCGCGGCCCGGCCGGCCGACGGAGATCCCGGAGAGCGACTACCAGGTGGTCGTCTTCGAGAACCGCTTCCCGTCGCTGGCCACCGACGTGGCGCGGGACGTCCCGACGTCGGCTGCCGGCAACCCGCTCGCCGAGCTGCGTCCCGGCTTCGGCCGCTGCGAGGTCGTCTGCTTCACCAGCGACCACGACCGGGACTTCTTCGAGCTCGGCCACCAGCGGGCACGGCTGGTCGTCGACGCCTGGGCCGAGCGCACCGCCGAGCTGTCCGCGCTGGACGGCGTCGAGCAGGTGTTCTGCTTCGAGAACCACGGCGAGGAGATCGGGGTGACGCTCTCCCACCCGCACGGGCAGATCTACGCCTACCCGTTCGTCGCACCGCGGGTGGAGAAGCTGCTGGGCTCGGTGCGCCGGCACCGCGAGGCCACGGGGGGTGACCTGTTCGCCGAGGTCGTGACCGCGGAGCGCTCCGGTCCTCGCGTCGTCGCGGCGAACGAGCACTGGACGGCGTTCGTGCCCGCGGCCGCCCGCTGGCCCTACGAGGTGCAGCTGTTCCCGACCCGCAAGGTGGCCGACCTCCCCGAGCTGACGGACGCCGAGCGGGACGCCTTCGTCGACGTCTACCTCGACGTCCTCGGCCGGTTCGCCCACCGGTTCGACACCCCGATGCCCTACATCGCCTCCTGGAACCAGGCCCCGGCGCGTGCCCGGGACGAGTGGTGGCTGCACCTGCAGCTGTTCTCGCTGCGACGTGCGCCCGGCAAGCTCAAGTACCTGGCCGGGTCGGAGTCCGGGATGGGCGCCTTCATCACCGACACGAACCCCGAGGACGTCGCCGAGCAGCTGAGGAACGCGCAGGTGACAGCCGAGTGAGCCTCGTAGGGAGCGCCGGCGACCGAGGAGCGCCGGCGACCGAGGAGCGCCGGCGAGGCCGGAGCCGAGCCATGGGCAGGGTCTCGTGGTGACCGACGCCGCCGCGGCCGAGCGGGTGGCCGCCGCCTTCGCCGACAGCTTCGGGCAGCAGTCCGAGGGCGTCTGGGCGGCGCCGGGGCGGGTCAACGTCATCGGGGAGCACACCGACTACAACGGCGGCTTCGTGCTGCCCGTGGCGCTGCCGCACACGATCCGCGCCGCCGTCGCGCGCCGGGACGACGGGCTGCTGGTCCTGGCCTCCGCGCAGCACCTCGGCGCGCGCGCCGAGGTCGCCGTGGCCGATCTCGAGCCGGGCCGGCCGGAGGGCTGGGCCGGCTATCCCGCCGGGGTCGTGCACGCGCTCGCCGGCCGGGTCCCCGGCGGGCTGAGCATCCTGGTCGACGGCGACGTCCCCTCCGGGGCCGGGCTCTCGTCCTCGGCGGCGCTCTCCTGCTCCGTGGCGCTCGCGGTGCGCGACCTGCTGGACCTCGACCTGGACGCCGACGCGTTGATCGACGTCGCCCGCCGGGCAGAGAACGACTTCGTGGGTGCGCCCACCGGTGCGCTCGACCAGTCGGCCTCGGTGCTGTGCACCGCCGGGCACGCGCTGTTCCTGGACACCCGCGACGGCACCCGCGAGCAGGTGCCGCTGGACCTCGCGGCGGCCGGCCTGGCGCTGCTGGTCATCGACACCGGCACCACGCACGACCACGCCGAGGGTGGCTACCGCGACCGCCGCCGGGAGTGCGAGCGGGCCGCCGAGCGGCTCGGGGTCGACCTGCTCCGCGAGATCGAGGACGTCGCCGCCCTCGACCCCCTGGCCGACGGCTCGGACGAGGGGGACGTGCTGCTGCGGCGCGCCCGCCACGTCGTCACCGAGGACGCCCGGGTGCTGCAGGTGGTGGCGACGCTGCGGGGCGACGCCGACCCGCGCGTGATCGGCCCGGTGCTCACCGCCGGGCACGAGTCGCTGCGGGACGACTTCGAGATCTCCGTGCCGCTGGTCGACGCCTGCGTCGAGGCCGCGCTCGCCGCCGGCGCCCACGGCGCCCGGATGGTCGGGGGCGGGTTCGGCGGCAGCGTCGTCGCCCTCATCGAGGCCGGGGCCGCCGACGACATCACCGGCGCGGTCACCGAACGCTTCGCGCGGGAGCAGCACCGGGCTCCGCGCACCTTCGTCGTCATCCCGTCCGCCGGCGCCCGACGGCTGGCCTGACCGCACTCCCGAGAGAAGGAACCCCGTTGGGCGACTCATTGAGACTGGACGCCGGCTTCGTCGACTACCTGCTGGTCGCCGCCTACTTCGCCGTCGTGCTGCTGATCGGCTTCGCCGCACGCCGAGGGGTCTCCGACAGCCTCGACTTCTTCCTGTCCGGCCGCTCGCTGCCCGCCTGGGTGACCGGGCTCGCGTTCATCTCGGCCAACCTGGGCGCGGTCGAGATCGTCGGCATGTCGGCCAACGGCGCGCAGTACGGCATGTCGACGATGCACTACTTCTGGATCGGCGCCGTGCCCGCGATGCTGTTCCTCGGCGTCGTGATGATGCCCTTCTACTACGGGTCGAAGGTGCGCAGCGTCCCGGAGTTCATGCGCCGCCGGTTCGGCACCGGCGCGCACCTGGTCAACGCGATCAGCTTCGCCGTCGCACAGGTCCTGATCGCCGGCATCAACCTCTACCTGCTCGCCACGATCGTGGAGGCGCTGCTGGGGTGGCCGCTGTGGGTCTCGCTCATCGTCGCGGCGGCCGTGGTGCTCAGCTACATCACCCTCGGCGGGTTGTCCGCCGCCATCTACAACGAGGTCCTGCAGTTCTTCGTCATCGTGGCCGCGCTGCTGCCGCTGACCCTCATCGGCCTGCACCGCGTCGGCGGGGTGGGCGGGCTGATCGACCGGGTCACCGACTCGGGCCGGGGTGAGGAGCTGACCTCGTGGCCGGCCACCGACCTGTCCGGCTTCGAGAACCCGGTGTGGTCGGTGATCGGCATCATCTTCGGTCTGGGCTTCGTGCTGTCCTTCGGCTACTGGACCACCAACTTCGTCGAGGTCCAGCGCGCCATGGCGACCAAGTCGATGTCGGCGGCGCGCGCGACGCCGATCATCGGGTCGTTCCCGAAGATGTTCGTGCCGTTCATCGTGGTCATCCCGGGCCTGATCGCCACGGTGCTCGTCCCGGAGGTCGTCGAGGCCCGGGCGGCCGCCGACCCGGACTTCGACTACAACAACTCGATCCTGCTGCTCATCCGCGACGTGCTGCCCAACGGGCTGCTCGGCGTGGCGCTCGCCGGCCTGCTGGCGGCCTTCATGGCGGGCATGGCGGCCAACATCTCGGCCTTCAACACCGTGTTCAGCTACGACCTGTGGCAGCAGTACGTGAAGAAGGACCGGCCCGACGGCTACTACCTCGCCGTGGGGCGGTGGGCGACCGTCGGGGCGACGGTGGCCGCCATCGGGACGGCGCTGATCGCGGCCGGTTACACGAACCTGATGGACTACCTGCAGACGCTGTTCGGCTTCTTCAACGCCCCGCTGTTCGCAACGTTCATCCTGGGCATGTTCTGGAAGCGGATGACGCCGACCGCCGGGTGGACCGGGCTGGTCTCGGGCACGCTCGCCGCGATGGTCGTGTTCGTGATGAGCGAGACCGGGGTGATCGAGCTGCCGGGTCAGGGCACGGCGTTCGTGGCGGCCGGCGCCGCCTTCGTCGTCGACATCGTGGTCAGCGTCGCGGTGACCTCGGTGACCGCGCCCAAGCCCGCGTCGGAGCTGGCCGGGCTGGTCTACTCCGAGACACCCCGGGAGGTGCGCACCGACCCGGAGGCGCACCTCCTGCCCTGGTACCGGTCGCCGGTGCCCCTGGCCGGCATCGCCCTGGTGCTGGTCATCGCCCTGAACGTCATCTTCCGCTGAGCGAGGGGACCGCAGCCGTGAGCAGCGCATCCAGCAGCAACGACCGTCCGCAGTCGGCGGGCGCGTTCGACATCCGCAACGTGATCGGCGCTCTCATCGGGTTCTACGGCGTCGTCCTGGTGATCATGGGGCTGGTCAACAACACCGCCGAGGAGCAGGCGAAGACCGGCGGCTGGAACGCCAACCTCTGGGTCGGGATCGCGATGCTGCTCTTCGGCCTGGCCTTCGTGCTGTGGTCCAGGCTCCGCCCGGTGGTCGTCGACCCGCCGAAGGCCGACGCCGACCGGCGGGACTGACGGCTCAGCGGGCGGCGCGGGAGATCGCTGCCGAGGCGTCGAGCACCGCGCCGATGACCTCGGCGGCGGGCCGGCGACCCAGCCGCTCGACCGGTCCCGAGATCGACACCGCGCCGAGGACGGCCCCCGTCCCGTCGCGCACCGGGGCGGACAGGGAGGCCACCCCGGCCTCGCGCTCGGCGACGCTGTGCGCCCAGCCGCGCCGGCGGACGTCAAGCAGCGTCCGGGCGGTGAAGCTGGCGTTGGGCAGCAGCCGGTTCACCTCGTCGGCCGGCATGAACGCCAGCAGCGCGTGGGCGGCCGAGCCGGCGGTCATGGGCAGGCGCGCGCCCACCGGAACGGTGTCCCGCAGCCCGCTCGTGCGCTCGGCGGCGGCGACGCAGACGCGCGTGGCGCCGTCCCGGACGTAGAACTGCGCGCTCTCGCCGGTCAGGTCCCGCAGGGTGGCCAGGTGCCGCCCGGCGATCTCGCCGATGTCGGCGGTGCCGCGCCCCAGCTCCGCCAGCGCAGGCCCGGGCGCCCAGCTGCCGCCGTCGGTCCGGCGCACCAGGCGGTGGCCCTCGAGCGCGACGGCCAGCCGGTGGGCCGTCGCGCGGGGCAGGCCGGTGCGCACCACGAGCTCGGCGAGGGTCGCCGGCTCCTGCGCCACGGCATGGAGGATCGACACCGCTTTGTCCAGAACCGCTACCGGGTTAGGCTGTCCCACACAGCAATACTTGCATCCCATGCAATGAGATCGCTACCGCGATCCCCCCAGCGGATGCCCGGTGAGAGGACGAACCGTGCCGAAGACCCTGGCAGAGAAGGTGTACGAGGCCCACGTGGTGCGCAGCACCGCGGGCGAGCCCGACCTGCTCTACATCGACCTCCACCTCGTGCACGAGGTGACCAGCCCGCAGGCCTTCGACGGCCTCCGGGCCGCCGGGCGCACGGTCCGCCGTCCTGACCTGACGATGGCGACGGAGGACCACAACGTCCCGACGCTGGACATCCTCAGCCCCATCGCCGACCCGATCAGCCGGGCGCAGGTCGACGCGCTGCGCCGGAACGCCGCCGAGTTCGGCATCCGGCTGGCCCCCATGGGCGACCGCGACCAGGGCATCGTGCACGTGATCGGCCCGCAGCTGGGGCTCACCCAGCCCGGCATGACGATCGTCTGCGGGGACAGCCACACCTCCACGCACGGGGCGTTCGGGGCGCTGGCGTTCGGCATCGGCACCAGCGAGGTCGAGCACGTGCTCGCCACCCAGACGCTGCCCCAGTACAAGCCCAAGCAGATGGCGGTCACCGTCGACGGCGAGCTGCCCCCGGGCGTCTCGGCGAAGGACGTGATCCTGGCCGTCATCGCGCAGATCGGCACCAACGGCGCCGCCGGTCACGTCATCGAGTACCGCGGCAGCGCCATCGAGGCGCTGTCCATGGAGGCCCGGATGACGATCTGCAACATGTCGATCGAGGCCGGCGCCAAGGCCGGGCTGATCGCGCCGGACCAGACCACCTTCGACTTCCTGGAGGGCCGCCCGCACGCCCCGCAGGGCGCCGACTGGGACGCCGCGGTCGAGTACTGGTCGACGCTGCGCACCGACGAGGGCGCCGTCTTCGACGCCGAGGTGGTCCTGGACGCCGCCACCCTGACGCCCTTCGTCACCTGGGGCACCAACCCCGGCCAGGGGCTGCCGATCAGCGAGCGGGTGCCCGACCCGGCGCAGATCGCCGACGAGGGTGAGCGCCAGGCCGCGGAGCAGGCGCTGGCCTACATGGGCCTGACCCCGGGCACGCCGCTCACCGAGATCGAGGTCGACACCGTCTTCCTCGGCTCCTGCACCAACGGCCGCATCGAGGACCTGCGGGTCGCCGCGGAGCTGCTGCGGGGGAAGACCATCGACCCGAGCACCCGCATGCTCGTCGTCCCGGGCTCGGTCGGGGTGAAGAGCCAGGCCGAGGCCGAGGGCCTGGACAAGGTCTTCATCGACGCCGGGGCCGAGTGGCGGGGGGCGGGCTGCTCGATGTGCCTGGGCATGAACCCCGACCAGCTCAAGCCGGGGGAACGCTCCGCCTCCACCAGCAACCGCAACTTCCAGGGCCGGCAGGGCAAGGGTGGGCGCACCCACCTGGTGTCGCCGTCGGTGGCCGCGGCCACCGCGCTCACCGGCCGCCTGACCGCCCCCGCCGACCTGATCGGAGCCTGACCGACGTGGACGCCTTCATCACGCACACCGGCACGGTCGCCCCGCTGCGCCGCAGCGCCGTCGACACCGACCAGATCATCCCGGCCGAGTACCTCAAGCGGATCACCCGCACCGGGTTCGAGGACGGACTGTTCGTCGCCTGGCGCACCAACGAGCCGGACTTCGTGCTCAACAAGCCCGAGTACGCCGACGCCTCGATCCTCGTCGCCGGGCCCGACTTCGGTACCGGTTCCTCCCGCGAGCACGCCGTCTGGGCGCTGCTGGACGGCGGGTTCCGCGTCGTCATCTCCTCGCGGTTCGCCGACATCTTCAAGAACAACTCGACCAAGGCCGGGCTGCTCACCGTCGTCCTGCCGCAGGCCGAGGTGGAGGCGCTGTGGGCGGCCGCCGAGGCCGACCCGACCACGCAGGTGACCGTCGACCTGCAGGCCAAGCTGGTCACCTACGGCGGCACGACGGTCCCGTTCGAGGCCGACGACTACACCCGCTGGCGGCTCCTGGAAGGCCTGGACGACGTCGGGCTGACCGAGCGGCACCTCGGCGACGTCGAGGCCTTCGAGGCCCGCCGGCCGGCCTGGCTGCCGAAGGCCCTCCCGGCGCTCTGACCCGCGCCACCCCGGGCATGGGAAGCGATACATGCGTCGTCGCCCCGCAAACGCATGTATCGCTTCCCATGCCTAGGTCCCGGGGGCGTCCGGATCCGGCTCGACGTCGCGGAAGTAGTCGGCCACCAGGGCGCCCGGCCGGCCGCCGAGCGCCCACACGCTGCCCTTGGCGGCCGGCGCCGGCAGCCCGCGGACCCCGTGGCCGTGCACGCCCAGGGCGCCGAGCACGGTGGGGATGGTGCCGCCCTGGCTGCAGACGACGGTGACGCCGGGCCCCTCCAGCAGCCGCAGCGCCGTGTCCAGCGCACGGTGCGGGTCGCCGCCGAACTCCGGCTCCCCGAACTCGGGCAGGTCGTCGACCGCCAGTCCCAGCCGCTCGGCCAGCGGCGCCACGGTCTGCCGGCACCGCAGCGGCGCGGCCGTCACGACCCGGGTGGGGCAGAACAGCGGCAGCACGCCGGCCAGCTGCCGGGCCTGCTGCTCGCCGGCCGGCGTCAGCGGGCGCACGGCGTCGGGCCCCTCCCACGCGCTCTCGCTCCCGGCCTTGCCGTGCCGCACCAGCAGCAGCCGCGGCTCGCGCGGGACGTCGGTGCGGGCGGCGTCGGCGATCACCAGCCGGTCGTGGTCGTGGGTGACCAGCGCCGTGGCGTCGTCGGGGGACAGCCACCGCAGTTCGTCCACCTCGTCGCTGACGACGAAGGTGTCCCCGACGCACCGCATGAGCCAGTAGTCCACGCGCTTGGGTGCGCCGTCGACCGCGTACTGGGTCGTGGGCCCGCGACGCCCGGCGACCACCGCCAGGCCGGTCTCCTCGAGCACCTCCCGGCAGGCGGCGACCAGCGCGTGCTCACCGGCCTCGAGCTTCCCCTTGGGCAGGGACCAGTCGTCGTAGCGGGGCCGGTGCACGACGGCGATCTCGATGCCGTTGCCGGCCGGCCGCCACACGACACCGCCGGCGGCCGCGACGGTCGACCGGTCAGCCGGCGAGGTCATGGATCCGGTGCAGCAGCTCGGCCTGGTAATCACGCCCCTCCAGGTGCTCCCAGCGCCCGTCGCTGCGCAGCTCCCAGCAGCGCACGCCCGGCTCCATCGCCGGGGCGAGCGTCTCGTGCAGCTGTGTGCGGGCCGCCTCGTCGCAGACCCGCAGGAGCACCTCCACCCGGCGGTCGAGGTTGCGGTGCATGAGGTCGGCGCTGCCGATCCACCACTCGTCCGCCCCGCCGTTGACGAACGAGATGACCCGCGAGTGCTCCAGGAAGCGGCCGACGATCGAGCGGACCCGGATCGTCTCCGACAGCCCTTCGACCCCCGGGCGCAGCGCGCAGATGCCGCGCACGAACAGCTCCACCGGGACGCCGGCCCGCGAGGCCTCGTAGAGCGCGTCGATGATCCGCTCGTCGACCAGCGAGTTCACCTTGATGCGGATGCCGGCGGAGCGGCCCTCGGCGGCGTGCCGCGCCTCCCGGCGGATCTTCTCCACCAGGCCGTTGCGGATCCCGTGCGGGGCCACCATGAGCGTCCGGTAGTTGGTCTGCCGCGAGTAGCCGGTGAGGGTGTTGAACAGGTCGGTGAGGTCCGCGCCCACGCGCGGGTCGGCGGTCAGGATGCCGACGTCCTCGTAGATGCGCGCCGTCTTCGGGTTGTAGTTGCCGGTGCCGATGTGGCAGTACCGCCGGATCACGCCCTGCTCCCGGCGCACCACCAGCGCCGTCTTGCAATGCGTCTTGAGGCCCACCAGCCCGTAGACGACGTGGCAGCCGGCCCGCTCCAGCGAGCGGGCCCAGCTGATGTTGGCCTCCTCGTCGAACCGGGCCTTGATCTCCACCAGGACCACGACCTGCTTGCCGGCCTCGGCGGCCTCGATGAGCGCGTTGACGATGGGGGAGTCGCCGGAGGTGCGGTACAGGGTCTGCTTGATCGCCAGCACGTTCGGGTCGGCCGCCGCCTGCTCGATGAAGCGCTGCACGCTGGTGGCGAACGAGTGGTAGGGGTGGTGCAGCAGGACGTCGCCCTCGCGCAGGGTGGCGAAGACGCTCTTGGGGGTCTCCCCGTCGCTGAGCCGCGGGTGCGTGGCCGGCACGAAGGGCTCGTCCTTGAGCTCCGGTCGGTCCAGGTCGTAGAGCGCCCACAGCGAGGCCAGGTCGAGCAGCCCGGGCACGTGGACGACGTCGGCGGGGGACACCTCCAGCTCGGAGATCAGCACCTCGAGGATCCGGGGGTCCATCGGCTCGGCGACCTCCAGCCGCACCGCGGGCCCGAACCGGCGGCGCGCGAGCTCGCGCTCGAGGGCCTGCAGGAGGTCCTCGTCGCGGTCCTCCTCGACCTCCAGGTCGGCGTTGCGGGTGACGCGGAAGAAGTGGTGGTCGTTCACCTCCAGGCCCGGGAAGAGCTGCGAGAGGTGCGCGGCGATGAGGTCCTCCAGCGGGAGGAAGGTCGCGGTGCCGACGGCGTCCGGCCCGGCACCGGTGGACACGGGCACGAACCGCGGCACGTTGTTGGGCACCTTGAGCCGGGCGAAGCGCGGGGCACCGGTCTCGGGGTCGCGCACCGACACGGCCAGGTTCAGGGACAGCCCGCTGATGTATGGGAAGGGGTGCGCGGGGTCCACCGCCAGCGGGGTGAGCACGGGGAAGACCTGGTCGCGGAAGTACTCGCGCAGCCGGACCGCCGCGCTCTCCTCCAGCTCGTCCCAGCGCACGATCCGGATGCCGGCCTCCTCCAGCCGCGGCAGCACGTCCTTGTTGAAGACGTCGGAGTGCCGCTGCACCAGCTCCTGGGTGCGCGCGGTGACCCGTTCCAGCTGCTCGCGGATGGTCAGCCCGTCGGGGGAGCGGACGGTGAGCCCGGTGTTCTGCCGTCGCTTCAGCCCGGCGATCCGGACCATGTAGAACTCGTCGAGGTTGCTGGCGAAGATCGCCAGGTACTTGACCCGCTCCAGCAGGGGCAGGCCGTCGTCCTCGGCCAGTTCCAGCACCCGGGAGTTGAAGTCCAGCCAGGACAGTTCCCGGTTCAGGTACCGATCGGGCGGGAGTGCGGTCGTGCGGTTCGCAGCGTCGGAAGGCACGTCGTCATCGTGCCGCACCCAGGTGAACGGCGAGAGTCGGCGAGCTGCGCAGCAGCTCGGACGTCCGCGTCCCGACGCCCAGGTGGACGGCCGCGCGCAGGTCCGCCGGGGTGTCGACGTCGCGCAGCAGCCCGGGCCAGTCGCCGGTCAGCGGGAGGGCGCCGTCGTCGCGGTGGGCGCGCGCGGAGTCCCGCCCGAACCGCGGGCGCAGCGGCGTGCCGACGGCGGTGAGCAGGGTGGTGCCGGTGCCCTGCGCGTCGGTGACGAAGCAGCGCGGTGCGGCCGAGGCCGCGTCGAGCGCCGCCGCCAGCTCCGCCGGCCGCAGGGCGGGCAGGTCGGAGGAGAGCGCGGCCACTGCCGCGCCCCCCGCCGCCCGCGCACCGTGCTCCAGCGCCGGGTTCAGCCCGCGGTCGGGCTCGTCGGCCACCGTCCGGGCCCCGAGCCCTCCGGCCAGCTGGGCGGCCAGCGGCTCGTCGGTGACGACCACGACCGAGCCGACCAGCGGGCAGGCCACGGCGGCGGCCACCGTGTCGGCCAGCAGTGCGAGGACCACGGCCCGGTGGTCTGCCCCGGATGCGCCGGTGAGCGGCTGCAGCCGGGTCTTGGCGACGGCGAGCCGCTTCGCCGGGACCACGACCGACCAGGGGTGCACGGCCACAATGTGAGCACACCGTCGTCCCGGGGGGCGTCCCGCGGGACCCGGTGCGGGGGGCACGGCGGCGCGGGTCGATCATGGGGCAGCGCGCAGGAGAGGGAGGTCGACGCGATGCCGGGCAGCACGTGGCGCACCCGTGGCCGCATCCCGTTCGCCCTGTGGCTCTGCATCGTCGTCGTGCACCCCGCCGCCTCGCTGCTGTTCCGGCTGCGCTACCGGCACGCCGAGCGCATCCCCACGACCGGCCCCGTCCTCCTGGTGGCCAACCACGTCTCCGTGCTGGACCCGCTCGCCTGCGCCCGCCTGGTCTTCGACGCGGGACGCATCCCGCACTTCCTGGCCAAGCAGTCGGTGTTCAAGGGTCTCGCCGGCACGATCCTGCGGGCCGCCGGGCAGATCCCGGTCGCGCGCTACTCCACCGCGGCGCGGGGTGCGCTCACCGCCGCCGAGGTCGACCTGCGGGCCGGTAACCTGATCGTGGTCTACCCCGAGGGTTCGGTGACCCGGGACCCCGACTGGTGGCCGATGCAGGCCCGCACCGGCGCGGCGCACCTGGCGCTGACCACCGACGCGGTGGTCGTGCCGGTCGCCCAGTGGGGGCCGCAGCGGGTGCATGACTACCACACCAGGAAGCTGCACCTGCGGCTCCGCACGCCCGCCGACTACCTCGTCGGCGAGCCCCTCGACCTCTCCGCGGTCCGCGCGCAGGTCGCGGCGGGCCGCCCCATCGACGCCGAGCTGCTACGGGAGACGACCGAACACATGATGGCCCGGGTGCGGAACCAGTTGTCCGAGCTGCGCGGGGAGCCGGCGCCGCGGGCGGTGCACCCCGCGCCCCGGCGCGAACAGCCCGGGGACCTCCCGGGGAGCGCGGCGTGACGCGGGCCGCGGTCCTCGGTGCGGGCTCCTGGGGGACGACGTTCGCCAAGGTGCTGGCCGACGCCGGCTGCGAGGTGGTGCTGCACGCGCGCCGGCCGGAGCTGGCCGCCGCCATCACCGACTCGCGGGAGAACGCCGACTACCTGCCGGGTGTGCGGCTGCCCGACCGGCTGCGCGCGACCGCAGACCCCGGCGAGGCGCTGCGCGACGCCGACGTCGTCGTGCTCGCCGTGCCGTCCCAGTCGCTGCGCGACAACCTGGCCGAGTGGCGGGACCTGCTGCCGCCGGACGCCACGCTGCTGTCGCTCATGAAGGGCATCGAGCTCGGCACCACCAAGCGGATGAGCGAGGTCATCCAGGAGGTGACCGGGGCCGGGCCGGAGCGCGTGGCGGCGCTGTCGGGGCCGAACCTGGCCCGGGAGATCGCCGAGGAGCAGCCGGCGGCCACGGTGATCGCCTGCTCCGACGCCGACCGGGTCGCCCAGCTGCAGGCCGCCTGCCACACCCGCTACTTCCGGCCCTACACCAACCCCGACCTCGTCGGCTGCGAGCTCGGCGGCGCGGTGAAGAACGTGATCGCGCTGTCCTGCGGCATCGCCGAGGGGCTCGGCTTCGGTGACAACACCCGGGCCTCGCTGATCACCCGCGGGCTGGCCGAGACCGCCCGGCTCGGCATGGCCCTGGGCGCCGAGCTCACCACCTTCGCCGGGCTCGCCGGGCTGGGCGACCTGGTCGCCACGTGCAGCTCGCCGCTGTCCCGGAACCGGACCTTCGGCGAGAAGCTGGGCCGGGGGATGTCGGTCGAGGAGGTGCAGCGGAGCACCCGGCAGACCGCCGAGGGAGTGAAGAGCTGCCGCTCGGTGCTGGACCTGGCGCGGGCGCACGGGATCGACGTACCGATCACCGAGGCGGTCGTGCGGGTGTGCCACGAGGGGGAGGCGCCCGCCCAGATGGTGCGGGAGATCATGTCGCGGGAGGCGAAGTCCGAGTGAGCGGAGACCTGGCCGGCTACGGCGACGGGACGCGGGCGGTCCGTGCCGGGGAGGACCCCGCGGTGCCGGGCGCGCCGCTGCGGCCGTCGCCGGTGTTCGCCGCCCCCTTCCACCTCGGCGACCAGCCGCCACGGGCGGACGGCGCAGACGCCTACGGGCGCACCGAGCACCCCACCCTGCGGGTCTTCGAGGACGCGGTGGGCGAGCTGGACGGTGGGCGCTGCCTGTCCTTCGCCACCGGGATGGCGGCGCTGACCGCAGCCGTGCTGGCCTGCGTGCGCAGCGGTGACCGCGTGGTCCTGCCCTCGGACGGCTACTACACGACCCGCCTGCTGGCGGCCGAGGAGCTGGCCCGCTTCGGCGTCGAGGTGCAGTACGTGGCCACCCCCGACATCGAGCGGGTGGCCGCCGAAGGCGGGCTGGCCGGGGTGCGCATGGTGCTCCTGGAGACGCCGAGCAACCCGCAGCTCGACGTCTGCGACATCGCGGCGGTGGCCACGGCCGCCCACGCCGCCGGCGCGCTGGTCGCCGTCGACAACACGACCGCGACGCCGCTCGGCCAGCGCCCGCTGGCCCTCGGCGCCGACCTCACCGTGGGCAGCGACACCAAGGCGCTCACCGGGCACAGCGACGTCCTCCTCGGGCACGTGACCGTGACCGACGACGACCTGCACGCGCAGGTCAAGGGGTTCCGGGACCGAACCGGCAGCACGCCGGGCCCGTTCGAGGCCTGGCTGGGCCACCGCTCGATGAGCACCGTGGACCTGCGGCTGGCCCGCCAGGCGGCCAACGCGGCGGCCGTGGTGGAGCTGCTGGACGGGCACCCGGCAGTGACGAACCTGCGCTGGCCGTGGCGGCCGGGGGACCCGTCGTTCGCACTGGCCTCGCGGCAGATGCTGCGGCCCAACGGGGTCGTGTCGCTCGAGCTGGCCGACGAGGCCGCGGTGTCGCGGCTGCTGGCGGCCAGCCGGCTCTGGGCGGCGGCCACCAGTTTCGGTGGCGTGCACAGCACCGTCGACCGCCGCGCGCAGTGGGGCGGGGACGCCGTCCCGGCCGGGTTCGTCCGGCTGTCGTGCGGCATCGAGGACACCGCCGACCTGGTCGCCGACCTGTCCCGCGCGCTCGACGCCCTGGGCTGACGCCGGCCGGGTGGTCAGGCCCGGCGGCGGCTGCCCGCGACGGTCAGCCAGATGCTCACGCCGAAGTAGTAGACGAGGTAGGCCAGGCTCAGCACGACGACCGCGGGGTGCGGGTCGGGGTACTGCACGACCAGCACCCCGGAGCTGATCAGCCAGACGGCGGCCAGCCCCAGGTTCAGGCTGCCCAGCAGCTTCGTGCGCGAGGGGTAGACGTACTTGACCGGCACGAACACCAGCACGGTCAGCACGGCGAGCGCGATGCCCACGCCGGTGGTGCCGACGTCCAGCACGATCGCGTAGAAGGCGACGACGTTCCAGTAGCTCGGGAACCCGAGGAAGTAGTGGTCGTCGGTCTTCGCGTCGACCCGGCAGAACTGGTAGCAGGAGGCCAGCAGCGGAAGGGCGGCCAGCACCCACCCCCAGGCGCCCGGCGGCAGCCGGTCGGTGGTCCACAGCAGGACGACGGCGGCGAAGACGTAGGTGAGGTAGTCGACGATGTCGTCCATCCGCGCGCCGTCGAACCACGGGATCGTCTCCTTGACCCGGAAACGGCGCGCCAGCATCCCGTCGGTGCCGTCGACGAACAGCGTGGCCAGCACCAGCCACAGGGCGGCCACCACGTTGCCGTCGATCGCGGCGAGCACGATCAGCAGCCCCAGCACCGACCCGCTGGCGGTGTAGAGGTGCACCGCCGCACCGGCGAGCCGGAAGCCGCGGGAGAACGCCTCCGCCGGGGGAGCTGCCTGATCCTGCACGCAACGAGGCTGCCACACCGCGGACGACCCGGCGTGGGCGACGGCGACCGGCGTCGCACGAAGGGTGGGGCGGAGCACTCGGTTAGGGTCGCGGGGATGAGCGGACAGGCTGGCAAGGTGCGGGTGGCGGTCGTGTTCGGTGGGCGCAGCGAGGAGCACGCGATCTCCTGCGTCTCGGCCGGCAGCGTCATGGCCGCGCTCGACCCCGACCGCTACGAGGTGGTGCCGGTCGGCATCGCCCGCGACGGGCGCTGGGTGCTACCCGAGCCGGGGCAGCAGCTGGCCATCACCGACGGCGCCCTGCCCGAGGTCACCGGCGGCACGGCGGTCTCGCTGGTCGGGGACCCGGAGTCCCGGGGCCTCGCCGTGCTGGAGCCCGGAGCCGCCGTCGGGGCGCTCACCGAGGTGGACGTCGTCTTCCCGGTGCTGCACGGGACCTACGGCGAGGACGGCACGGTCCAGGGGCTGCTGGAGATGACCGGCCTGCCCTACGTGGGGTCCGGCGTGTTCGCCAGCGCCGCGTCGATGGACAAGGAGTTCACCAAGAAGCTCCTCGCCGCCGCGGGGCTGCCCCAGGGTGACCACGTCGTCCTGCGCGACGCCGCCGGGGCCGTGTGCGCCGATCCGGCGCTCCTCGACGAGGCGGCGCGCGCGCGGCTCGGCCTGCCGGTGTTCGTCAAGCCCGCACGGGCGGGCTCCAGCATCGGCATCACGAAGGTCACCGACTGGGCGCAGTTCCCCGCGGCGGTCGCCGAGGCCGCCGCGGTCGACCCCAAGGTGATCGTGGAGGCGGCCATCCCGGGTCGCGAGATCGAGTGCGGCGTCCTGGCGGCACGTGGCTCCGGCCTGCCGGAGGCCAGCCTGCCGGCGGAGATCCGGCTGCACGCCGGTGTGGACTGGTACGACTTCGCCGCCAAGTACCTCGACGACGCCGCCGACTTCGACATCCCGGCCGACCTCACGCCCGAGCAGACCGCCGCCGTCCAGCACGCCGCGCGCCGGGCGTACCTGGCGCTGGACTGCCGCGGCCTGGCGCGGGTGGACTTCTTCCTCGGCGCCGGCCCCGACGGCGAGGACCACCTGGTCATCAACGAGGTCAACACGATGCCCGGGTTCACGCCGATCTCGATGTTCGCCCGCATGTGGGCGGCCACCGGCGTGGACTTCGCCGAGCTGGTCGACCGGCTGGTCAGCGGCGCGCTCAGCAACGGCTCCCGGCCGGCCCGGTGACCCCCGGGCGGCCCGCCGCGCGCGGTCGGGTCGCCGCCGGCGCCCGGCTGGTCCCCGCCGGGCTCGTCCTGCTCGCCCTCCTCGGTTGCGGGCGGGCGGTCGAGGGCACCGCGACCGCCGCCGCCCCGACGGACCGGCCCTCCTCGCCGGAGGAGCTCGAGCGCCTGCTGGTCACCGAGGTGCCGTCCGGGCTGCCGCGGCTGCCCGACGACGAGGTGCACCCCGCGGCGGGGGCCAAACGGCTGGAGGACGTGGCGCGGTACTCCACCGATCCGGCCCGCGAGCGCGGGATCCTGGAGGAGTACGGCTACCGCTACGGCTGGGAGCGGTTCTGGGGGCGGGAGGCGGGGCCGATGACCGGCGTCTTCGTCGACCAGTTCGAGCAGCGCGCCGGCGCCGGCCGCTACGCCGAGGACCTCGCGAGCAACGACGCGGAGCTCTACCGCGGCGTGCTCAGCGAGGACCCTCCCGGGCTGCCCGCCAGCTGCCGGCAGCTCGTCGTGGAGCAGCCGGTGCCCGAGGTCGGGCTGGACGAGCCCGCGGCGTTCGCGTGGTGCTGGCACGGCGTGTTCAGCGTGTCGGCCACCGCGGTGGGGCCGACGAGCCGCGACGCCGTCCGGGAGGTGCAGGCGGTCCTCGCCGACCAGCTCGAGCTGCTGCCGCCGGCGTGACCGTGCGGGCGCGCTCAGGGCGCGGGCTGCGGCTCCTGGTAGGGCAACGCCTCGGCCAGGGGGACCGTGAGCGCGGTGACGGGGGCGCTGTCGACGCCTGCGGGCAGCCGGACCTCCACGTGGACCGGCCGGTCGACCGCCGTCCAGACGGTGGTCGCCGGGTCGCTCGTGTCGACGTGCCACTGGACGCCGTTGATCTGGATGGCCGAGGCGGTCACCACCCAGCCCTCGGGACGGTCGACCCCGCAGGTGAGGACCACGGCCGGGTCGCCCCACGCGTAGACGTAGGGCGTGTCGGACTGCACCCGGCGGGACGGCTCGCCGGCGAGCTCCAGCGGCAGCGTGCCCATGACGGCGGGGCAGGCGGCCTCCGCCTCGGGCGTCACCTCGGGCACGTCGAGCCGGAGCACCGGCAGGTCCTCGGGGCGGACGGGCGCCGCCCCGTCGATCTCGGCCGGGCCGGCGGCGGGGTCGCCGCCGGACGGGTCGCCGAGCACGTTGACGAGCACGACCAGTGCGATCACCACCGGGAGGGTGATCGCGGTGGTGAGCAGGGCGGCCCGGCGCAGCGGGTCCACGGGGCTACCCGGTCAGATGTTGACGACCGGGCAGGTCAGCGTGCGGGTGATGCCGTCGACCGACTGCACGCGCGCGACGACCAGACGGCCGAGGTCGTCGACGGTGTCGGCCTCGGCGCGCACGATGACGTCGTACGGGCCGGTCACGTCCTCGGCCCTGGTGACGCCGCTGATCTCGGCGATGGTCGAGGCGACCTGGGCGGCCTTGCCGACTTCGGTCTGGATGAGGATGTAGGCGTGGACCACGGGAGATCCTTCCTCCGGCAACAGTGCCGAGACGTCGTCCCCGCCGGGTGGCGGACTCGTCGGCAACCTACCCCAGCAGCTGGAGGACCTCGGTGAGTCGGCCCCGTCCGCTCGTTCCGCGCAGTGATCCCGCCGACAGCGTGCGCGTCGTCGGGGAGTTCGGCGTGATCGCCCGCGTGCTCGCCCGGTCGGGCACCGCGGCCGCCGCCGAGGTCGGCCCCGGCGACGACGCCGCGGTGGTGCGGGCCGCCGACGGGCGGGTCGTCGTCACCACCGACGTGCTGGTCGAGGGCCGGCACTTCCGGCGCGACTGGTCCTCGGCCGAGGACATCGGGCACAAGGCGGCCGCCGCCAACCTCGCCGACGTCGCCGCGATGGGGGCGACGACGACGGCCCTGGTGGTCGGGCTGGCCTGCCCGCCGGACACCCCGACGAGCTGGCTGGAGGGCGTGGCGAGCGGCCTGGCCGACGAGTGCGCACCGATGGGGGCGGCCGTCGTCGGTGGCGACACGGTGGCCTCGGCACCGGACAGCGCCGGTGTGGTGCTCTCGGTGACCGCGCTGGGCGACCTCGGGGGTCGGGCCCCGGTGCGGCGCTCAGGGGCGCGGGCCGGGCAGATCGTGGCGCTGGCCGGGCGGCTGGGCTGGTCGGCGGCGGGCCTGGCGGTCCTGCGGCGCGGGTTCTCCAGCCCGGTGGCCGTCGTCGCGGCGCACCGGCGACCCTCGCCGCCCTACGCGGCCGGTCCGGCCGCCGCGGACGCCGGGGCGTCGGCCATGTGCGACGTGAGCGACGGCCTGGTCGCCGACGCCGGTCACCTGGCCCGGGACAGCGGGGTGGTGATCGACCTGGACCCGGCGGCGCTGGCCGCGGCGTGCCTGGAGCCGGTGGGGCCGCTGCAGCAGGTCGCCTCGGCGCTGGGGGTGGACCCGATGGCGTGGGTGCTCAGCGGCGGGGAGGACCACGCCCTGCTGGCGACCTTCCCGCCGAAGGCGGTGCTGCCCCACGGGTGGACGGTGATCGGTGCGGTGCGCGCCCCGGGCAGGGAGCCGGGGGTGCGGGTGGGCGGCCGCCCGGCGGCGGAGGCGCTGCACGACGTGGGCGCGGAGAGGGCGGGGCATGTGCACTTCGGTTGAGCGGGTGCTGCGGAACGGGTCGGTGGCCCGGTTGCGCCCGGTTCCCTACGACGACCCGCTGGCGCAGGCGCTG
The DNA here is from genome assembly GCF_002938435.1 of Blastococcus saxobsidens. GTDB lineage: Bacteria > Actinomycetota > Actinomycetes > Mycobacteriales > Geodermatophilaceae > Blastococcus > Blastococcus saxobsidens. Next base: position 12,314 of record NZ_POQT01000031.1, on the reverse strand, counting down.
GTCGAGGCGGTGCAGCAGGAGTACGTGGCCCGCTACGGCGGGCGCGACGCCGCCCCCGTCGACCCCGCGGAGTTCCTGCCACCGGCCGGCCTCTTCCTCGTCGCCGAGGTGGGTGGCGTGCCGGCCGGGTGCGGGGCGTGGCGGGTCTACCCACCGGGCGGGGTGGAGATCAAGCGGGTCTACGTGGCACCGGGTTTCCGCCGGCTCGGGCTGGGCCAGGAGCTCATGGCGGAGCTGGAGTCCTCCGCCGTCCGCGCGGGGCACCGGTCGGTGGTGCTCAACACCGGCGGCAAGCAGCCGGAGGCAGTCGCGCTGTACGGGGAGCTCGGCTACACGCCGGTCGCCGGTTACGGGGTGTACGCCTGCTCGCCCGACGCGGTCTTCCTGGGCAAGCAGCTGCCGGCCGGGGAGGACGAGTCGTGGGCATCGTGACCGTGTCGGCGTCCTACGGTGCCGCGGGCGCGGAGATCGCGCCGACGGTGGCGGAACGGCTCGGGCTGCCCTTCCACGACCGGGCGATCCCCGTGCGGGTGGCCGGGCGGCTGGGGGTGCCGGTGGAGGAGGCGGAGGCCAACGACGAGACGGTCGTGCGCGGTCTGTGGCGGCTGGTGGCCTCGCTGGGCACGATGCCCGACCCCGTGGGCGCCGTCGTCCCCGGGACGCCGCTGCCGGACGCGCGCGCCTACCGGGAGCAGACCGAGCGCGTGCTGGCCGAGATCGCCGAGGGCGACGGCGGTGTGGTGCTCGGCCGCGCCGCGGCGATGGTGCTCCGCGACCGGCCCGATGCCCTGCACGTGCGGCTGGACGGGCCGCGGGAGCAGCGGTTGTCGGCGGCCGTGGCCCGCTCGGGACGTCCGCGCGAGGAGGTGGCCCGCGAGATGGCCGCCGCCGACCGTGGGCGGGAGGCCTACGTCCGGCACTTCTACCGCTGCGATCCTGCGGCGGCGGGGCACTACCACCTCGTCGTGGACACCACGGCGCTGCCGCTGGACACCTGCGTCGAGCTCGTGGTCGCCGCCGCACGCGGGCGCGGGCTCGGCGGGTAGCCCGCGCACACGAAGAACCCCGGAGGTCGGTGACCTCCGGGGTTCAGCGACGTGCTGGAACGGCCTCGTCCCGGGGCCCGCCCTGAGCTTGCGAAGGGTGGGGAGGACGAGGTCCTTCGTCAGGCGCGGACGACCTTGCCGGCGCGGATGCACGAGGTGCACGCGTTGATCCGGCGACGGTTGCCGGGGGCGATCAGCGCCCGCACGGACTGGATGTTCGGGTTCCAACGGCGCGGCGTGCGGCGGTGCGAGTGCGACACCGACATACCGAAACCGGGGCCCTTGCCACACACATCGCAGTTGGCAGCCACGGTTGATCACTCCCAGAAAGAATCGTTCACAGACGGCGGGGCAAGGCAGCACCCGCGACAAGACCGTCCAACACTCTAACCGCTTCCGCGGCGGGACGTCGCAGCACCCTCCGGACGGGCGCCGATCCGGCGGCCCCGCACCCGAGGACGACCGGTTCCGTCGGTCCGGGTGGGTAGCCTTCCCCCGTGCTGACGGCGCTGGACGACGCCGCGGTCGGGCAGTGGTGCCGCGCCGCGGTCGAGGCGCTGTCCGGGTCCAGGGGGCGGCTGGACGAGCTGAACGTCTTCCCGGTCCCCGACGGGGACACCGGGACCAACCTCCTGCACACCGCGGAGGGGGCGCTGGCAGCCCTCGACGCGGCCGGTGGGGGGGAGTCGGCCTGGCCGGTCCTCGCCCGGGGCGCGGTCCTCGCCGCCCGCGGCAACTCCGGCACGATCCTCGCCCAGCTGCTGCGCGGGCTGGCCGACCAGCTGACCGCGCAGCCGCCCGCGGAGGGGCCCGCGTTCGCCGCTGCCCTGCAGAAGGCGGCCGAGGGCGCGTACGCCGCCGTCGCCGACCCCGAGGAGGGCACCTTCCTCACCGTGGCGCGGGCCGCCGGCGAGACGGCCGTGGCGGCCGTGGCGGACGGCCGGCCCGAGCTGGCCGACGTCGTCCGCGCCGCCGCGGACGGTGCCCGCGTGGCCCTCGACCGCACTCCCGGGCAGCTGGCCGCGCTGCGCGAGGCCGGCGTCGTGGACGCGGGCGGGGCGGGGCTGTGCCTCGTGCTCGACGTCCTCGTCCGCACCGTCACCGGCTTCGAGCCGGTGCGCCCCGCGCTGTCCCTGCCCGAGCACCACCACCGGCACGAGCACGCGCCGCACCAGCCGCCGCCCGGCCCGGGCAGCGAGGTGCAGTACCTGCTGGCCGACGCCGACGAGGCCGCCGTCGAGCGGTTGCAGCAGCGGCTGGCCGCGCTCGGCGACAGCCTCGTGGTCGTGGGGGTCGACACCCCGACCGGCCGCGAGTGGAACGTGCACGTCCACGTCGCCGACGTCGGTGCCGCCATCGAGGCGGGCATCGAGGCCGGTCGCCCCCACCGCATCTCGGTCACCCCGCTGGCACCCGTGCGCCACCCGGACCCGGTCCCGGGGCGGCGCGCCGTGGTCGCCGTCGTGCACAGCGACGGGCTCGCGGCGCTGTTCGCCGCCGAGGGCGTGCGGGTCGTCGTCTGCGGCGCGGGCGGCGTCACCGAGGACGACATCCACGCCGAGATCCTGGCCTCGGGCGGGGAGGAGGTCGTCGTGCTGCCGAACGACGCCGGGCTCCTGCCGGTGGCCTCCCGGGCGGCCACCCGGGCACGGGAGACCGGCCGGGAGATCGGCGTCGTCCCCACCCGGTCGCCGGTGCAGGGCCTGGCCGCCGTCGCCGTCGCCGACCCCGAGCGGCGCTTCGGCGACGACGTCATCGCCATGGCCGAGGCTGCCGCCGCCACCCGGTGGGCCGAGGTGACCGTCGCCGACCAGGAGGCGCTCACCTCCGCGGGCCGGTGCCACCCCGGCGACGTCCTGGGCTCCGCCGAGGGCGACGTGGTCGTGATCGGCCCCGACCTCGCCTCCGTCGCCTGCGACCTGCTGGACCGGCTGCTGTCGGCCGGTGGCGAGATGGCCACCCTGGTCGTGGGGGAGGACGACGAGCTCGGCGCCACGGTCTGCGGCCACCTCTCGTCGGTGCACCCCACGGTCGAGGTCGTCCGCTACGGCGGTGGTCCCAGCTCGCTGCCCCTGCAGATCGGGGTGGAGTGAGGCGTGGCGGTCACCCTCGGGACCCCGCTGGGAAAGGTCCTCGGTCCGAAGACGGCCACCGGCATGGCCGAGCAGCTGGGGCTGCATACCGTCCTGGACCTGCTCCGGCACTACCCGCGCCGCTACGCCCGGCGCGGGGAGCAGGCCGACCTCGCCGACGTCCAGGTCGGGGACCGGGTCACCGTGCTGGCGCAGATCCGCAGCGTGACCACCCGCCCGATGCGCAACCGCCGGGGGTCGCTCACCGAGGTCGTCGTGGGCGACGGCAGCGGGCGCATGAAGCTGGTGTTCTTCAACCACCGGCACGCGCACCTGAAGGTCAACGCCTGGGGGATGTTCGCCGGAACCGTGGGGGAGTACCGCGGGGAGAAGCAGTTCGCCCACCCGGACATGCACCTGCTCGACAACAGCGACGACGAGACCGACTGGGCGCGGGCGCTGGTGCCGATCTACCCGGCCAGCAAGGACGTCTCCAGCTGGGTCATCCAGAAGTCGGTCAAGCTGCTGCTGGGCGCCGGCGGTGGGTTCGGCGAGCTGATCGAGGACCCGCTGCCGGAGGAGATCCGCGCCCGCCACGGGCTGCTGCCGCTGGCCTCCGCGCTCCTGGACATCCATCGCCCCACCACGACCGACGACGTCGAGCGCGCCGAGCAGCGGCTGAAGTGGGACGAGGCGCTCACCCTCCAGCTCACCCTCGCCGCCCGGCGTCGCGCCGCCGCCCTCGAGCCCGGCACCGCCCGGCCGCGGAAGGCCGGGGGACTGCTGGAGGCCGTCGACGCCGCCCTGCCGTTCGCGCTCACCGAGGGGCAGCGCGAGGTGGGCGAGGAGCTGGCCGCCGAGCTCGACCGCGACCAGCCCATGCACCGGCTGCTGCAGGGCGAGGTCGGCTCCGGCAAGACGGTGGTCGCGCTGCGGGCCATGGCCCAGGTGGTCGACGCCGGCGGGCAGGCGGCGCTGCTGGCGCCCACCGAGGTGCTCGCCGCCCAGCACGCGCGGGGCATCCGCGCCCTGCTGGGGCCGCTCGGCCGCGCGGGGGAGATCGACGGTGACCCCGGGGGCACCCGGGTCACCCTGCTCACCGGCTCGCTCAAGGCCGCCGCCCGCCGCGAGGCGCGGGCCGAGGTGGCCGAGGGGCGGGCCGGCATCGTGGTCGGCACCCACGCGCTCCTGCAGGAGGGCGTCGACTTCGCCGACCTGGGCCTGGTGGTCGTCGATGAGCAGCACCGGTTCGGCGTCGAGCAGCGCGACGCCCTGCGGGCCAAGGGCAGCCGTCCGCCGCACGTGCTGGTCATGACCGCCACCCCCATCCCGCGCACGGTGGCGATGACCGTCTACGGCGACCTGGAGATCTCCACGCTGCGCCAGCTGCCCAGCGGCCGCGGCGGGGTGTCCAGCTCCGTCGTCCCGGTGGTGGAGAAGCCGGGCTGGCTGGGCCGCGCCTGGGAGCGGCTGCGCGAGGAGGTGGCCGCCGGCCGGCAGGCCTACGTGGTGTGCCCCCGCATCGGCGACGTCCCCGGCGCCGACGACGAGCCCGAGGACGCCGACGGCGCCCCTCCGGACGAGGACGGGCGCAGCGACCGGCGACCCCCGCTGGCCGTCCTGGAGGTCGCCGAGGACCTGCGCTCCGGCCCGCTGGCGGGGCTCCGGCTCGACGTCCTGCACGGCCGGATGACCCCGGAGGAGAAGGACGGCGCCATGCGCGCCTTCGCCGCGGGGGAGACCGACGTGCTCGTGGCCACCACCGTCGTCGAGGTGGGTGTCGACGTGCCCAACGCCACGGTCATGGTGGTCATGGACGCCGACCGGTTCGGTGTCAGCCAGCTGCACCAGCTGCGCGGGCGGGTGGCGCGGGGCAAGCACGCGGGTCTCTGCCTGCTGGTCACCGAGGCGCCGTCGGCCTCGCCCACCGGGCAGCGGCTGGCCGCTGTCGCCGCCACCTCCGACGGCTTCGAGCTCGCCCGGCTGGACCTGGAGACCCGGCGGGAGGGCGACGTCCTCGGCGCCGCGCAGTCCGGCCGCCGCTCCGGGATCAAGCTGCTCTCGCTGCTCGAGGACGAGGAGCTGATCGCCGAGGCCCGCGTCGAGGCCACCGCGCTGCTGTCCACCGACCGCGGCCTGGCCGACCACCCGGGCCTCGCCGCGGAGGTCGCCGCACTGGCCACCGACGAGCGCGCCGAGTGGTTGGAGAAGGCATGAAGGACCCCCTGCCCCCCGCGACTCGCAAGCTCGCCGCGGGCCCCTGCAGGGGGCCGTTGGCATGACCCGCCTGATTGCGGGCCTCGCCGGCGGCCGGCGGCTCAAGGTGCCCCCGGCCGGGGTCCGCCCGACCGGCGACAAAGCCCGCGGTGGCCTGTTCAACTCGCTCGGCTCGCTGGTGGACCTCGACGGCGCCGCCGTCCTGGACCTGTACGCCGGCTCCGGCGCGCTCGGGCTCGAGGCGCTGTCCCGCGGCGCCACCGACGTCGTCTTCGTCGAGTCCGGACCGCGGGTGCTCCCCGTGCTGCGGGAGAACCTCGCCACCGTCGGGCTCCCCGGGGGCCGGGTGATCGCCGGATCGGTGCCCACCGTCGTCGCCGCGCCGGCACCCCAACCGTTCGACGTCGTCCTCGCCGACCCGCCCTATGCCGTGCCGGTCGCCGAGGTCGAGACGGTGCTCCGGGCGCTGGTCGACGGCGGCTGGCTGGCGCCCGGCGGTCTGGTCGTGGTCGAGCGGTCCAGCCGCGAGGAGCCCTTCGAGTGGCCGACACCCCTGGAGGGACTGCGCGAACGGCGCTACGGCGAGGCAGTGCTCCGGTACGGTCGGCGTCCGTGAGGCGTGCCGTCTGCCCAGGATCCTTCGACCCTGTCACCAACGGGCACGTCGACGTCATCAACCGGGCCGCCGGCCTCTACGACGAACTGGTCGTGGCGGTCCTGGTGAACCCCGGCAAGGCGGGCCTCTTCCCGGTCGAGGAGCGCATGGAGCTGCTGCGCGACGCGGTGGCCGACCTGCCCAACGTCACCGTCGACAGCTTCCAGGGGCTGCTGGTCGACTACTGCCGCACCCACGACATCCCGGTGATCGTCAAGGGGCTGCGGGCGGTCAGCGACTTCGAGTACGAGCTGCAGATGGCGCAGATGAACCGCGAGCTCGCGGCCATCGAGACGCTGTTCGTGCCGACCGCCCCCCAGGTCGGGCACCTCTCGTCCAGCCTGGTGAAGCAGATCGCCACCTTCGGCGGCGACGTCTCCCGGCTGGTGCCCGAGGCCGTGCACGACCGGCTGGCCGAGCGCACCCGGCGGGCGGAGCAGTGACCCGCCCCAAGCGCATGGCGACCACCGAGGTCGTCTACCGCCTGTACGAGACCGTCGACGAGCTGACGACGGTCATCGAGAACGCCCGCAGCGTGCCGATGTCGAGTTCCTGCATGGTGCCCCGCGACCACGTGCTGGACCTGCTCGACGACCTCCGCGAGTCGCTGCCGGAGGACGTGCAGGCCGCCGGCGCGATCGTCGAGCAGCGGACCGAGATCCTCCAGCAGGCGCAGGCCGAGGCCGAGCGCCTCACCGGCCGCACCCGCACGGAGAGCGAGCAGCTGGTCGTGCAGGCCCGCCGCCAGCGCGACGAGATCCTGGGCACCGCCCGGCGCCAGCGCGACGAGCTGCTCGCCGCCGCGCAGGCCGATGCCGAGCAGATCCTGATCGACGCCGAGGCCGAGGCCGAGGAGCTGCTGGCCGAGGGCCGGCGGCTGCAGGCGCAGCTGGTCGCCGAGGCCCAGGAGGAGCACGAGCGGCTGATCACCGAGACCGAGGTCTACCGCAGCGCCGTCGACCGCGCCGACGAGCTCGGTGCGCAGTCGCACACCGACGCCGCCCGGATGCGCGCCGAGGTCGACGAGTACGTCGACACCCGGCTCGCCGAGTTCGGGACGACGCTGGAGCGCATGCTCCGCTCGGTGGAGAAGGCCCGCACCACCCTCCGGGAGTAGAAGGACCCCCTTCCCCCCACCGTTCGCAAGCTCACAGCGGGGCCCTGAAGGGGGCCGGGGGGATCGGGTAGGCTCGATCCCTGGTCCGACCCCCGTGGCTCCCGCCCCGGCCGGGCACCCTTCCCGCTCACCGACCGCGAGTACTGACATGCCTGCTCCCACGCCGCACCGCTCCGGCGCCCCGTCCTCCAGGCCCACGGCCTCCCAGGACCGGCGTCCCGCAGCCAACCCCTGGAAGATCGACCTCCGGGAGCTCGGCCGGCGCGCGGGATCGATGCAGGAGGTCGACCGGACGGCGCCCGCGCCGGCCGACTGGCGCGTCGAGCTGCTCGGCGTCCCCGAGGGCGCCCAGGCCCACCTTCGGCTCCGGCTGGAGTCGGTCATGGAGGGCGTGCTCGTCACCGGGGAGCTCGAGGTGCCCGTGGTCGGTTCCTGCGCCCGCTGCCTCGAGCCGATCGAGGACAGCCTCCGGCTCGACGTGCAGGAGCTGTACGCCTACTCCGGCAGCACCACCGAGGCCACGAGCGAGGAGGACGAGGTGCGCCGGGTCGAGGGCGACTTCCTCGACCTCGAGCCGCTGGCGCGGGACACCGTCGTCCTGAGCCTCCCGCTGGCCCCCGTCTGCACCGAGGACTGCGCCGGCCTGTGCGTCGGCTGCGGTCAGCGGCTCGACGACCTCCCCGCCGACCACTCGCACGAGATCGTCGACGCCCGCTGGGCCGATCTCGCCGCGAAGTTCGGCACCCCTGCTTCCTCGTCGGGCACCCCCGGCGGACCCACCACCCCAGAGGAGAACTGATCGTGGCCGTTCCGAAGCGGAAGATGTCGCGCGCCAACACGCGCATGCGCCGGTCGCAGTGGAAGGCCAGCGCGCCGACCCTGTCGCCGTGCCCCAACCGCGCCTGCGGCGAGCTCAAGCCCCCGCACCAGGCGTGCCCGAACTGCGGCCAGTACGACGGCCGTCAGGTCCTCTCGGTCTGATCTCCCGTACCCGCACCGCCATGGGGACGCCGGCCGCCGTGACGCATCCGCCCGAGGATGCCGCGGACGGCCGCGCCCCTGGCGTGGTGATGCACCCCGGGGGTGAGGCGCACACCCGCCGGGCCGACGCCTGGCTCGCCGACGCCCTCGGCGTCGACCTGCCCGGCGGCCTGCTCGGGCTGGCCCTGACCCACCGGTCGTTCGCGTACGAGAACGGCGGGCTGCCCACCAACGAGCGCCTGGAGTTCCTGGGCGACTCGGTGCTGGGCCTCGTCGTCACCGACGAGCTCTACCGCAGCCAGCCGGACCTCCCCGAGGGCCAGCTGGCCAAGCTGCGTGCCTCCGTGGTCAACATGACCTCGCTGGCCAGGGTCGCCCGGCGCCTCGGCGAGGGGGGCCTCGGCCCCCACCTGCTGCTGGGCCGTGGCGAGGAGACCACCGGCGGCCGGGAGAAGGACTCGATCCTGGCCGACGCGCTCGAGGCGCTCATCGGCGCGATCCACCTCGGCCGGGGGCTGGAGGCCGCCTCGGCGATCGTCCACCGGCTGTTCGACCCCCTGCTGGTCGAGGCCGCCACCCGCGGCGCCGGCCTGGACTGGAAGACCAGCCTCCAGGAGCTCGGGTCCGCCCAGGGGCTGGGCGCGCCGGTCTACCAGGTGGCCGACGAGGGTCCCGACCACGCCAAGACCTTCACCGCCGACGTGCTGCTCGCCGGGGTCGTCCGCGGCAGCGGCAGCGGGCGCACCAAGAAGGCCGCCGAGCAGGAGGCCGCCGAGGCCGCCTGGCGCACCCTGTCCATCGACGCCTGACCGACGGGGGCCAGACCCATGCCTGAACTGCCCGAGGTCGAGGTGGTCCGTCGCGGCCTGGAGCAGTGGGTCGCCGGCCGCACCGTCGCCGCGGTGGAGGTGCACCATCCGCGCGCCGTCCGCCGGCACCTGGAGGGCACCGAGCACTTCGTCGCGACGCTCACCGGCCGCACGTTCACCGCTGCCCACCGCCGCGGCAAGTACCTCTGGCTGCCGCTGGCCGAGCCCGACGGCACGCCGTCGGACCGGGCCCTCGTCGGTCACCTGGGCATGAGCGGCCAGCTGCTGGTGGAGAAGCCCTCCGCCCCGGACGAGACGCACCTGCGCGCCCGGTTCACCTTCACCGACGGCGGCCGTGAGCTCCGCTTCGTCGACCAGCGCACCTTCGGCGGCCTGGCGGTGGAGGAGAGCGACGGCGACGGCGTCCCGCCGCGGCTGGCGCACATCGCCATCGATCCGCTCGACCCGGGCTTCGACGTCGACGCGTTCGCCGCCGCGCTGCGCCGGCGCCGCACCGAGGTGAAGCGGGCGCTGCTCGACCAGACGCTCATCGGCGGCGTCGGCAACATCTACGCCGACGAGTCGCTGTGGCGGGCCCGCCTGCACGGCACCCGCCCCACCGACAAGCTCACCCGCGGGCAGGTCGCCGACCTGCTCGACGGCGTCCGGGACGTGCTGGGGGAGGCGCTGGCGCAGGGCGGCACGTCCTTCGACTCCCTCTACGTCGACGTCAACGGGCAGAGCGGCTACTTCTCCCGCTTCCTCGCCGTCTACGGCCAGGGGGACCGGCCCTGCCCGCGCTGCGGGACGGCCATCGTGCGCGAGCCGTTCATGAACCGGTCCAGCTACAGCTGCCCCACGTGCCAGCCGCGCCCGCGGGCCCGGCGGAAGGCCTGAGCCCGTTCACGTCGACGTGACGAACGCGACACCACCCGGTGTCGTGGCGTCCACGGTGCCGCCGTTGACCTGCGTGTCCGTCGGTGTCACCCTGGGGACACCAGACCGCGCCGACCGATCATCGGGGCGCCGGTCACACCCTCTCGCTGTCTGAAAGGCCGTCACAGCCATGGCCAAGGCCCTGTTCGGTTCCGTCGTCGCCCCTGCGGAGCTCCGGGTACTCGAGGAGAACGCCGTGCTGCGCGCCAAGGTGCGTCGGCTGGAGGCGGAGCTCGAGGAGCTGCGCGCCCAGCGCGACGCCGCGATCGCCCACGAGCTGCTGTCGATGGCCGGGGACACCGCCCAGCCGGCGCTCGCCTGACGAAGGACCTCGCCGCCCCCCACCCCTCGCTCCGCTCGGTGCGGGCCCCTGCGGCGAGGCCGTCACGACACGGCTTCTCGTCGTCACCCGCGGTTAAGGTTCATCCGTGCACCTGTCGAGCCTCACGCTGAAGGGTTTCAAATCCTTCGCGTCCGCCACCACGCTGCGGCTCGAGCCCGGGATCACCGCCGTCGTCGGCCCGAACGGGTCCGGCAAGTCCAACGTCGTCGACGCCATCTCGTGGGTGCTCGGCGAGCAGGGCGCGAAGAGCCTGCGCGGCGGCAAGATGGAGGACGTCATCTTCGCCGGCACCGCCGGCCGCCCCGCGCTCGGCCGGGCCGAGGTGACGCTCACGATCGACAACACCGACGGCGCGCTGCCGATCGCCTACACCGAGGTGTCGATCACCCGCCGCATGTACCGCTCCGGCGAGAGCGAGTACGAGATCAACGGCGACAAGGTGCGGCTGCTCGACGTGCAGGAGCTGCTCAGCGACTCCGGCATCGGCCGCGAGATGCACGTCATCGTCGGCCAGGGGCAGCTCGACGCCGTCCTCTCCGGCCGCCCCGAGGACCGCCGCGCCTTCATCGAGGAGGCCGCCGGGGTCCTCAAGCACCGCAAGCGCAAGGAGAAGGCGCTCCGCAAGCTCGACGGGATGCAGGCCAACCTCGACCGGCTGGCCGATCTGACCGCCGAGCTGCGCCGCCAGCTCAAGCCGCTGGGCCGCCAGGCCGAGGTGGCCCGCCGCGCCGCGGGCGTGCAGGCAGACCTCCGCGACGCCCGCCTCCGGCTGCTCGCCGACGATCTGGTGCAGCTGCGCGACGCCCTCGACCGCGACGTCGCCGACGAGACCGCCGCCCGTGAGCGCCGCGCCGTCGTCGAGCGGGAGCTCTCCGGGGTCTCCCGACGGGAGGCGGAGCTGGAGAGCGACCTCGCCGCGAGCGCGCCGCGGCTGCAGGCGGCGTCGGACACCTGGTACCGGCTCTCGGCGCTGGGCGAGCGCTTCCGCAGCGTCGCCCAGCTGGCCGCCGAGCGGCACCGGCACCTGTCCGCCGCCGCCCCCGCGACAGCCCCCGGCCGCGACCCCGACCAGCTCGACGCCGAGGCCGACCGCGTCGCCGCCACCGAGGCCGAGCTCGCCGCCGGGCTGGCCGCCGAGCGCGAGCGGCTGTCCGCCGTGGTGGCCGCGCGGACCGACCTGGAACGCGCGCTTGCCGAGGCGGAGAAGGCCTGGGTCGCCGCCGCCCGTGCGCTCGCCGACCGGCGGGAGAGCCTGGCTCGGCTGTCCGGGCAGGTCGCCGCGGCGCACTCCCGGGTCAGCGCCGGGCAGGCCGAGATCGACCGGCTGACCCTCGCCGCCGCCGAGGCCGCGGACCGCGCCGAGGTCGCCGCCGAGCGGCTGGCCGACCGGCGCGGGCAGGTCGCCGAGCAGGAGGACACCGACCTCGCAATGGTCGCCGCGCACGAGGACGCCGTGGCCGCGCACGCCGCGGTGGCCCGGCGGGTGACCGAGCTGACCGAGGCCGAGCGCGCCGCCGAGCGCGACCGCGCCTCCTGGCAGGCCCGGCGCGACGCCCTCGCGCTCGGTCTCACCCCCGCCGACGGCGCGGCCGCCGTGCTCGGCGCGGGGCTGGCCGGGGTGATCGGGCCGGTGACCGAGCAGCTGACGGTGGGTGCCGGTGACGAGGTGGCCATCGCGGCGGCGCTGGGCGGCATGGCCGAGGCCGTCGTCGTCTCCGGGGTCGCCGAGGCCGCAGCGGCACTGGACCACCTGACCAGGACCGACGGCGGCCGCGCCGGCCTGCTGGTCACCGGCGGTCTGCCGCCGGTCCCGCGCGACGGCTGGCCGGAGCTGCCCGCCGGCGCCCGCTGGGCGCTGGACGCGGTCGAGGCCCCCGATCCGCTGCGTCCCGCGCTGGCCCGGGCGCTGGAGCGGGTGGCGCTGGTCCCCGACCTCGACGCCGCCGTCGCGCTGGTGCGCACGCACCCGCGGGTCCGCGCCGTCACCGCGGCCGGCGACCTCCTCGGCGCGGACTGGGCGGTGGGGGGTCAGGTCGACGCCCCGTCGAACCTGGAACTGCGCGCCCGCGTGGACGAGGCGGCCGCGGAACTGACCGCGGCCGTCGCCCGGGCCGCGGAGCTCGCCGAGCAGGAGGAGC
>NZ_POQT01000030.1 GCF_002938435.1 Blastococcus saxobsidens | reverse complement strand
CCCGGTGCGACCGCCGGCTCGGCCGGGTCCGTCGCCGCGGGCCGGGCCGGCTCCGGCGGCGCCCCCGGCGGGGGCACCGCCGGCTCGGGGGGCTCCGGGTCGGGGACCGCCGGGTCGGGGACCGCCGGGTCGGGGACCGCCGGGTCGGGGACCGCGGGGGTCTGCGGCCCGGTCATGCGCGGAAGACGTGCCGCCGGATGGCCGCGGCGTTGCCGAAGATGCGGATGCCCAGCACCACGACCACCGCCGTGGACAGCTGGGCGCCCACCCCGAGCTGGTCGCCCAGGAAGACGATCAGCGCCGCCACCACGACGTTCGAGACGAACGAGATCACGAAGACCTTGGCGTCGAAGATGCCGTCCAGGCGCGCCCGGAAGCCCCCGAAGACGGCATCGAGCGCCGCGACCACGGCGATCGGCAGGTAGGGCTGCAGCCACAACGGGACCGTGGGGTCGAAGACCAGCCCGAGGAGGACTCCCGCCGCGAGTCCGAGGATCGGGATCACGGGGTCAGCCTCCGGGGGTGGGGTCGGCGCCGGGCACCCGGCGGGTATCCAGCGGTTCGGCGGATCGCAGCTCCGGTGAGCCGGCGGCGGGAAGGGACAGCTCGTCCTCCTTGGCGAACTCGAAGCGGAGGCCGAAGTTGAGCGAGTCCTCGGCCAGGGCCTGGACCTGGGGGTTGAGCAGGAAGGCCGAGGCGAGCGCGTCGGGGTCCCCGATCGCGGCGACCACGTAGGGGTTGGTCACCGGCCGGAAGTCCACGAGCACCGCTTCCCCGGCGAACCGGATCGCGCTGGTCGGGCCCAGCCGCTGCCCGTTGATGCTGATGGCCTCGGCGCCGACGGCCCAGAGCGCGTTGACGACCCGCTGCAGGTCGCCGTCCTGGACCCGGCCGCGAGGATCGGTCGCGGCGGTCCCGCCGCCCACGGGGTCGTCGTCGGCCTCGGCCTCGGCGTTGGCGAGCGTGACCAGCAGGCCCGGTCCGGTGACGGGGACGGCGCCGGTGCCCTGCTCGGCGCGCGCGAGCGCGTCCAGCGCCCGCTGGCCCACCGCGGTCGCGGCCAGCAGGTCGTCGCTGGTCCGGCTCACCTCGACGCGGAGCTCCTCCAGCTGGGCGGCCAGCTCGTCGCTGAGGGCGGACTCCTCCTGGATGTCGCTCACCAGGGCCTCGCGGATCTCCTGGCGGCCCTGCGCCTTGGCCGCGGCCTGGTCGTAGGTGACGGCGACGAGCACGCCGGCCACCGCCATGGTCAGGGCCACCAGGGCCTGCCCGCGCCACCGCGGCGGGGGCTGCTGCTCACCACGGGCGGCCCGTGCCTCCGCGGCTTGCGCGTAGGCGGGGTCGAGCGTCTCGGCGAGCACGTCGTCGAGCAGGGAGGCGCCCAGCGATCGGATGCCGCCGGCCGGACGGCCGGCGGTCACGAGCGGTTCCCGGACCGGGCGGCCCGCTCCCCGGCGACGATGCCGATCACCTGGATGACGTAGAAGGCACCGGCCAGCAGGTACAGAACCGTCCCCCAGATGGTGAACGCCCAGGCGAAGGGCTCGGCGATCGTGGCCAGCAGGCCGTCGCCGTCGGCCAGCAGCAGGCCCGGGAAGGCGTACAGCAGCAGGAACGTGGCCGCCTTGCCCAGGTAGTGCACCTGCAGCGGCGGGTAGCCGTAGGCGCGCAGCACCAGCAGCATCACGCCCAGGACGAGTTCCCGGCCGACCAGCAGGGCCACGAGCCACACCGGGACGAAGTCGCGCAGGGCCAACGCCACCAGCGTGCAGACGATGTAGAGCCGGTCGGCCGCCGGGTCCAGCAGCGCGCCCAGCCGGCTGCCCTGGTCCAGCCAGCGGGCGATCTTGCCGTCGGCCCAGTCGGAGATCCCCGCGGCCATCAGGACGACCATCGCCCAGAGGTCCTCCTCGGGCCCGAGCAGCAGCCACAGGAACAGCGGCACGCCGAGCAGCCGCAGGACCGACAGCGCGTTCGGGACGGTCCAGATCCGGTCGGGCAGGTCCTCGCGGTCCCCGACCCGCGGGGCGCCTACGCCGTCCCGCGGCACGGCCGGGGACGCCGACGGCCCGTTCGACGACGTCACGATCCCTCCAGCCCCTGCACCACCGTGCCCGAGGCTAGTGGAAGGACCTCCTGCCCCCCACCACTCGCAGGCTCGCGGCGGGTCCCTGCAGGAGGCCACCCGGCCCCGGACCGCTCGCACGCGCGCGGCGGGTCCCCGCCCGCGGCGGGTTACGCGGGGACGGCGAGCGTCGACGGAGCGGGCTCGTAACCCAGCGGCCGCCGGTCGAAGCCGCCGGTGCCGTGGCTGACCGAGCGCAGCGCGCCGGGGTAGCTCAGCAGCTCGACCTCCGGCACCTCGGCGCGCACCGTGACGCGGTCGCGGTCGGGATCGGCCTCGCTCCCGGTCACCCGGGCCCGCCGCGAGGACAGGTCACCCATCACCGCACCCACGTACTCGGCGGGGACCCGGACCTCCACCTCGCACCACGGCTCCAGGACCCGGGTGCCGACGGCCGCGACCAGCTCGCGGAGCGCCAGCGCCCCGGCGGCCTGGAAGGCGGCGTCGGAGGAGTCCACCGAGTGCGCCTTGCCGTCGACCAGCGTCACCCGGACGTCGACGATGGCCCGGTCGCCGTGCACCCCCCGCTCGGCCTGGGCGCGGAGCCCCTTCTCCACGCTCGCGTGGTACTGGGACGGGACGGTGCCGCCCACGATCCGCTGGTCGAAGACGACGCCCGAGCCCGGCGGCCCCGGCTCCCCCTCCACGACCACCACGGCGTACTGCCCGTGCCCACCGGACTGCTTGACGTGCCGACCGGTCACCCGGGCCGGACCGCACAGCGTCTCCACCAGGGGCACCCGCACCGGGACCGTCGTGACGCCCACCCCGTGGCGGGTCCGCAGCCGGTCCAGCAGCACCTCCGCGTGCCCCTCCCCGACGCACCACAGCAGCAGCTGCCCGGTCTCCGGGCGGCGCTCGAGGCGGACGGTGGGGTCCTCGGCCACGAGCCGGGACAGCGCGGTGGCCATCCGGTCCTCGTCGGCATGGGTGGCCGCCTCCACCGCGACCGGCAGCTGCGGCACCGGCAGCTCCCAGGCCGGCACGAGCCAGGGGTCCCCCGGCTCGCTGAGCGTGTCGCCGGTCTCGGCGGTGGTCAGCCGGGCCACGGCGCAGATGTCCCCCGCCGGGCAGTGGCCCACCGGTCGCAGCGCAGAGCCCAGGGGCGCCGACAGGACGCCGACCCGCTCGTCGGCGTCGTGGTCGGGATGGCCCCGCTCGGCCAGCCCGTGGCCGGACACGTGCACGGCGACGTCGGGTCGCAGGGTCCCGGAGAAGACGCGGACCAGGGAGACCCGGCCGACGTAGGGGTCCGTCGTCGTCCGCACCACCTCGGCCACCAGCGGCCCGTCGGGGTCGCAGGACAGCGACGGGGCGGGTGAGCCGTCCGGCCGGGTGACCGGTGGGCAGCCGTGCTCCATAGGGCAGGGAAATGCCGAGACCAGCAGGTCGAGCAGCTCGGGGATGCCGACGCCGGTGAGCGCGGACACGCACAGCACCGGGTGGAAGTGGCCCCGCGCGACGGCCGTCTCCAGGTCGGCGACGAGGTCGGGCACGGCGAGTGCATCGCCGGCGAGGTAGCGCTCCATCAGCGTCTCGTCCTCGCTCTCGCCGATGATTCCCTCGATCAGCTCGGCGCGGAGCCGGTCGGCGTCCGGGGCACCCCCGTTCTCCCCCGGCGGTTCCAGCAGGGAGATCAGGCCCCGGGCGGCGCCGTCGGGCCCGCGGTCGACCAGGTGCATCGGATAGACCCCCTCCCCCAGCATCAGCTGGGCGAGCCGCACCGCCTCGTCGACGTCGGCCCGCGGCCGGTCGATCTGGGTGAGCACGACGGCGCGCGGCATGCCGACGGCGGCGCACTCCTGCCACAGCGCCTGGGTGGCGGCGTCCATGCCGTTGACGGCGGAGACGACGAACAGCGCGCTGTCGGCGGCCCGCAGGCCCGCCCGCAGCTCCCCCACGAAGTCCAACGAGCCCGGGGTGTCCAGCGCGGTGATGCGGTGCCCCGCGTGCTCGACGGTGGCCACGCCGAGCGAGACCGACCGCTGCTGGCGGACCTCGATCTCCTCGCTGTCCAGGCACGTGGTGCCGTCCTCGACCCGGCCCGCACGCGGCACGGCGCCGGTGGCGGACAGCAGGGCTTCGGCGAGCGTGGTCTTCCCCGCTCCGGAGTGGCCGACCAGGGCGACGTTGCGCACGCGCTCGGCCGGCCGTGGCGCCGGGGCCGGGGGGAGGTCCCTGCCCATGGCCGCTCAGCCCTGACCGGCCGGCGCCGGGGCCGGCGGTCGACGAGGTGGGGACGGAGCGACGTCGGCGCTCTCGGCGGATGCGTCCACGGTGCCTCCCGAGGCGGTGGTGTGTCCTGCGTCACAGCCTGCCGCGTGGACGGGGCGCGCGACAAGACCCGGCGGCCCGGTGCACGCACCGTGCCTCACCGCTCCCGCGCGGCGGCCCTCCCGGCCAGACGCGCCACGCCCCGGCGGTGCAGCAGCCAGCCGCCGACGATCAGCAGCACCCCGAGGGCGAGGAAGCCCAGGTCCCAGCTCAGCGGCGCGCCCAGGTCGTCCCGCACGTGGTGCACGCCGAGCAGCTGGTGGTCGATGAGCCCCTCGACGAGGTCGAAGATCCCCCAGCCGGCGAGCACCAGACCGAAGTGGAAGCTCCAGCTGGGCGCGATGCGGCCCTGCCGCCAGGCGACGAGCGCGGTGACGGTGCCGGCGAAGGCCAGCACCCAGGTGGCGAGGTGGAAGAAGCCGTCGGCGACGGTGTTGATCTCCAGCCCGGCCAGGGTCGTCGGCTCCCGCCCCTCGACCGAGCTGAGCATGTGGTGCCACTGCAGGATCTGGTGCAGCACGATGCCGTCGACGAAGCCGCCGAAGCCGAGCCCGTAGAGCAGCCCGGTCGCCCGCGAGGGCAGCCGTGGCCGGTCGGTCGTGGTGTCCGCTCGCTGCGCCATGCCGCTGCGCTACCCCGTCGTCCCCGCGGCACGCCCGCGTCGCATGCTGGTGGCCATGAGCTCCGACCACGCGGCCGGCCGCGACCAGAACACCGGGCAGGCGCACGCCGTCCTGCGCTCGACGGCCGACCTGCCCGCGCCGTGGGCGGCGATCTGCGGGGCGTCGGTCGGCGTCGTCCAGGGGAGGTGGGACGGCCCTCGGGGCACCAGGTCGGCCGACCCCTGCCCCGAGTGCACCCGCCTCGCCGCCGGCTGACCGGTCCCTTCCCTCGTCGCCGGCAGGTGCCCGTCCGGTCCGACTCGTGGAGATGTTGGGGATAACGGCTCACGCGCGTCCGGCCGGCCGGCGGTCCCCAGCACCGCAGCGAGCCGCCCCCTCGGTCTCCGGCTGCTACCGCTCGGCTCGGGCGACGCCGTCCTCGCGAGGGAGCACCTTGCCCGGGTTCATCAGCCCGTCCGGATCGAAGAGCTGCTTGAGTCCTCGCATCAGCTCGAGCTCGTACGCGTCCTTGTAGTCGGCGATGACGTCGCGCTTGCTCTGCCCGAGGCCGTGCTCGGCGCTGATGCTCCCGTCGAAGCTGCTCGTCGAGTCGTAGACCACCCGCGCCAGCTCCTCCGCCACCGCACGGAAGTCGTCGTCGTCGCTGCCCGCCGGCTTGCTGAGGTTGTAGTGCAGGTTGCCGTCGCCGATGTGCCCGTAGGTGACGATCCGGATCCCCGGCACGGCCTTCTGGAGTGCCCGATCGGTCTGCTCGACGAACGCGGGGATGCTGCTCACCGGCACCGTCACGTCGTGCTTCAGGCTCGGTCCCTCGAAGTTCTGCGCCTCCGAGATGCCCTCGCGCAGTCCCCACAGCTCCGCGACCTGGGCCGAGCCGGACGCCACGACCGCGTCCGCGGCGACGTCCCGCTCGAACGCCTCCTCCAGCGCCGCCTCGAGGAGCCCGCCCAGCCCGGCGTCGGGCAGCGTGTCGCCGAGCTCCACGAGGACGTACCACGGATGGACGGCGTCGAGAGGGTCGCGGACGCCGGCCCGGTGCGCGAGCACGAAGTCGACGCTCTGCCGCGACATGATCTCGAACCCGGTCAGCCGGTCGCCGCACAGCGCGCGCACGATCCCGATGAGGTCGACCGCGGCCTGCGGCGACGGGAGCGCCACCCACGCGGTCGCCCGGCTGCGCACGGCCGGGAACAGCTTCAGCACCGCGGCGGTGATGACGCCGAGGGTGCCCTCCGCCCCGATGAACAGGTGCTTGAGGTCGTAGCCGGTGTTGTCCTTGCGCAGTCCGCGCAGACCGTTCCAGATGCGCCCGTCGGGCAGCACGACCTCCAGCCCGAGCGTGAGATCGCGCATGTTCCCGTACCGCAGGACCCCCGTGCCGCCGGCGTTGGTCGCGAGGTTGCCGCCGACCGTGCAGCTGCCCTCCGAGCCCAGCGAGAGGGGGAAGAGACAGCCCTCCGCAGCGGCGGCCTCCTGCACCGCCTGCAGCACGACGCCGGCCTCCACCGTCACGGTCTGGTTCACCGGGTCGATCCCCCGGACGCGGCGCATGCGGTCCAGGGACAGCACCACCTGCCGGCCGGAGTCGTCAGGCATCGAGCCACCGCACAACCCGGTGTTGCCGCCCTGGGGCACGACCGCGACACCGGCGTCCCGGCAGGTGCGGACGACGGCGGCGACCTCCTCGGTCGTCCCCGGCCGCACGACGGCCGCCGCCCGGCCGGAGTAGGCGTTGCGCCAGTCGGTGAGGTACCGGCCCATGTCGGCCGGGTCGGTGATCAGGCCGGCCTCCCCCACTGCGTCACGGAGCAGGGACGGGACGTCGGCGACGGCGCTCATGCGGGCTCCTCGGGAGTGGCGGGGCCGGATGGGTCGAGACGGAGCACCCGCCGGGCCGCCGCAACGCGTGCCGGCAGTTCGTCCGGGTCCGCGCGGGAGGGGTGCGCGGCGGGTGCGAGCTCCCGCAGCCGCGGGCTCCACTCCGCCATCCGGTGCGGGAAGCTCGCGGCGAGGACGTCGACCATCGCCGACACCGCCGTCGAGGCGCCCGGGGAGGCACCCAGCAGCGCGGCCAGCGTGCCGCCGGCGGAGGTGACGATCTCGGTGCCGAACCCCACCATCGCCCCTCGGCCGCCGGCCATCTTGAGCACCTGCACGCGCTGACCCGCCGTCACCAGCTCCCAGTCCTCGGCCCGCACGTCGGGGACGAACCCGGCGAGGGCGGCCAGCCGCGCCCGCTGCGGCTGGGCGATCTGCCGCACCAGGTACGCCATGAGCGCGCGGTTGTCCCGGGCCGAGGCCGCCAGCACGGGCAGGTTCGTGCGCCGCACGGATCGCGGCAGGTCGGTGAGCCGCCCGGCACGCAGGAAGCGCGGCGAGAAGGCGGCGAACGGACCGAAGAGCAGGTACTCCCGTCCCTCCACGGTCCGGTGGTCCAGGTGCGGCACGGAGATCGGCGGCGCCCCGGGGGCGGCGTGGCCGTAGACCTTGGCGTGGTGGGCGGCGACGAGGTCCGGCCGCGACGTGCGCAGGAACTGGCCGCTGATCGGGAAGGCACCGTACCGCCGGACCTCGGGCACCCGGGCACGCTGCAGCAGCGGCAGCGTGCCCCCGCCGGCCCCGACGAAGACGTACCGCGCCCGCAGCCGCCGCCGCGCCCCGGTGCGCCGGTCGCGCACGTCCACGAGCCACGCGCCGCCGTCCCGGTGCAGGGAGCTCACGTCGTGCCCGGTCCGCACGACCGCGCCCGCGCGCTGCAGGCCCGCCAGGAGCCGGCGGGCCAGGACTCCGAAGTCGACGTCGGTGCCATGCCGTGAGCGGGTGAGCGCGACCGGCTCGCCCCCGGGCCGCCGGCCGCCGAACATCAGGGGCGCCCAGCCCGCCAGGACGTCGGGGTCGTCGCTGAACTCCAGGTCGGCGAAGAGCGGGTGGTCCCGCAGGGCCGCCCAGCGGGCGCGGAGGTAGCCCACCCCAGCCGCCCCACGGCCGAAGCCGAGGTGCGGCACGGGGCGGACGAAGTCCCCGGGCGCCCCGAGGACCCCCCGCTCGACGAGGTCCGCCCAGAAGACCAGCGACGTGGCGAACTGCTCCCCGATCTCGACCGCAGGGGCGGCATCGACGGAACCGTCTCCCCGCCGGGGCGTGTAGTTGAACTCGCAGAGGCCGGCGTGCCCGGTGCCGGCGTTGTTCCAGGCGCTGGAGCTCTCCAGCCCGGCCTCCTCCAGCCGCTCGACGACGGCGATCCGCCAGCCCGGCTCGAGCTCCCCCAGGAGCGTGCCCAACGTGGCGCTCATGATGCCGCCGCCGAGCAGGACGACGTCGTGGTCCTCCACCGGGATCCCGGTCACGGTTCTCTTCCTCTCATCCGAGCAGCAGGGCGACGCCGACGAGCACGGGGACCGACAGCACCGTGCTCAGCAGGATCACGTCCCGGGCCAGCAGCGTGCCCCGGTCGTAGGTCGCCGCGTAGACGAAGACGTTCTGCGCGGTGGGCAGCGCCGAGGTGACGGTGACGGCGAGCAGCTCGACGCCGTCGAGCCCGGCCCCCCAGCGACCCAGCGCGTAGGCGATCGCCGGCATGACGAGGTTCTTCAGGACGACGGCCAGCCACACCTGTCCGGCCAGCGCGCCGGCGGCCGGCCGCGGAGCGCCGTGCAGGGTCATGCCGTAGGCCACGAGCGCGGCCGGCACCGCGAGCGCGGCGATCAGCCGGATCGGTTCGAGCACCTGGTCGGGCAGCTCCAGCCCGCTGGCGGCCAGCAGCAGACCCAGCGCGCACCCGATCACCACCGGGGTCCTGAGCGGCTGCAGCAGCAGCGTCCGCCAGGACGGGGCGCCACCGCCGGCACGGGAGCCGGCGAGCACGGCCAGCCCGACCGGCGCCATCACCAGCACCTGGAAGAGCAGCACCGGCGCCACGTAGGCCGCGTCGCCGAGGATGTACACCGACACCGGGATGCCGAGGTTCCCCGCGTTCACGTAGGCCGAGGACAGCGCTCCGGTCGTGAGCTGGGCGGCCGGCAGGCGCCAGCGCCACCGGGCCAGGCCGGCGAACAGCAGCGCGGTCACCACGGCGCTGCCCGCCGTGCCGACGAGGCCGGCCGACAGGACGGCGTGGGTGTCGGCCTCTCCGAGGGTGAGGAACAGCAGGGCCGGGGTCGCCACGAAGAACGACAGGCGGGACAAGATGGTGGGGGCGCCAGCCCCGAGCACCCCGGTGCGGCCCACCACCCAGCCGACCGCGATCACCGCGCCCAGGGCCGCGAAGCCGCCCAGCACCCCGCTCACCGGGACAGTTCCGCCTCCACGGCGCGGACCAGCGCCGACGCCCCCTCGGGAGCCTGCGGGAGGAAGAGGCTCGGTTCGGTGAGCTCCAGCTCGAGGACGACCGGGCGGCCGTGGGCGCCGTCCACCAGGTCGATCCGCGCGTAGAGCGGGGACCGGGCCCCGGGCACGAGCCCGCCGACCGCCGCGAACACCGCCTCGGCGACCTCGCGCTGGCCGGCCGTGGGGTCCACCCTGCGCAGGTCGCCGCGGCTGTCGCGGTCCTGCCGGACCCCTTCGCCGCGCCTGAGCAGCGGGCCCTTGCGGACCGCGTGGGAGAAGCTGCCGCCGAGGAACAGCATCGCGGTCTCACCGGCGTCGTCGACGCTGTCCAGGTACGGCTGCACCATGGCGGTGCGCCCCCGGTCGGTCAGCTCGGCGACGTGCGCCAGCGTCGCCGCCCGGTCCGGCCACCGGGCGGTGTCCCGCGAGCCGGCCGAGACCGACGGCTTCACGACCCACTCCCCCGCGTCCGGCAGCTCATCGGCACGCACCGGGTTCCACACCGTCGGCACCACCGGGAGACCGGCCCGCTCGAGATCGCGCAGGTAGGTCTTGTCGGTGTTCCACCGCAGCAGCGCCACGTCGTTGCGCAGCCGGTCCACGGACGCCGCCCAGCCGAGGAACTCCTCCAGCCGCCAGGCGTAGTCCCAGCAGGACCGGACGACGGCCAGGTCGTAGCCGGCCCAGTCCACGGCGGCGTCGTCCCAGCGGACGAGGTCGACGGCGAGCCCGGCCTGCCGCATCGCCGAGCTCGCGAGCGGCAGGTCGGGGTCGACCCGGAGCCCCCGCTCGGAGCTGACGAGGGCGATCCGTTCACTCACGGGGCAGCTGCAGCTTCCCGTCGATCCGCCGAGGGATGCCCTGGTAGCCGTCGGTCAGCTCCTCGGGCAGCACCTCCTGCGGTGCGCCCTGCCACGTGACCGGACGGAGGAACCGGCGGATGGCACTGGTGCCGACCGAGGTGTGCTGGGAGTTGGTGGACGGCCACGGCCCCCCGTGGTGCTGGGCCCAGGAGACCGCGACGCCCGTCGGGTAGGCGTCGTAGACCAGCCGGCCTGCGCGGGTGCGCAGCTCCTGGGAGATGGCCAGCGGCAGCTCCGTCTCGCCCTGCCCGCGCAGCACGGTGGCGGTCAGCGACGACGGCATCGCGCCCAGCGCCGAGAACAGCGACTTCTCGCCGTCGTAGCGGGCGACGACCGAGACCGGGCCGAAGCACTCCTCGGTCACCTCGTGCGGCAGGTCCGCGGCGGTGGTCTCCAGCAGCAGCGGGGTGGCCAGGAAGCCCGGCCCGTCCGCCTCGTCGCCGGAGGCGACGGTCCCGACACCCGGCAGGCCGGCGAGCGAGGCGGAGATCCGCCGGTAGGAGTCGGCGATGCCGGCGTTGAGCAGGACCTGGGGCGCGCTGCCGCGCACGGCCTCGGCCATCGCGGCGACGACCGCGTCGCCCTCGGCGCCCTCGGGCACGAAGGCCAGCCCCGGCTTGGTGCAGAACTGCCCCGCGCCGAGGGTGAAGGAGGCGACCAGCTCGCGGCCGACCTGCTCGCCGCGCTCGGCGGCCGCCCGCGGGGTGACGACCAACGGGTTGAGGCTGGAGAGCTCGCCGAAGAACGGCACCGGGTCCGGACGGCGCTCGATGATCTCGAGCAGGGCCCGGCCGCCGTTCACCGATCCGGTGAAGCCCACCGCCCGGATCGCCGGGTGCGCCACCAGCTGCGCGCCGGCCTGCAGGCCGTGGACGATGCCCAGCGTGCCCTCCGGCGCTCCCGTGGCGGACGCCGCCCCGGCCAGCACGTCGAACACCAGCTGCGAGGTCGCGGGGTGGGAGTGGTGCGCCTTGACGACCACCGGGCAGCCGGCGGCCAGCGCCGAGGCGGTGTCGCCGCCCGGCACCGAGAAGGCGAGCGGGAAGTTGCTGGCGCCGAAGACGGCGACCGGACCGATCGGCACGAGCATGCGGCGCAGGTCCGGCCGCGGGCCCATCGGGGTGTCGCCGGGGTGGTCGATCGTCGCCTCGAGGTAGCTGCCCTCCTGGAGGACCTCACCGAACAGCCGCAGCTGGTAGCAGGTCCGGGTGAGCTCGCCGTTCAGCCGGGTGGCGCCCAGGCCGGTCTCCCGGTCGGCCACTGCGACGACGTCCTCCCGGCGCGCCTCGAGCGCGTCGGCGAGCGCGACGAGCAGGGCGGCCCGGCCGGCACGGCCCATCGCGTCGAGCGCCGGGAAGGCGGCCAGGGCTGCGGCGCACAGGCGGTCGACCTCGTCGGGGGTCGTCTCGGGGGCGACGACCTCGACCTCCTCCCCGGTGCGCGGATCGATGCTGACGACGCCGGTGGCGGGAGATGCGGTCATCGGGTGCTCCTCGGGGTGGTGCGGACGGCGGTCAGTGCGGGGCGTCGATGCGGACGGTGTCCACGGTCCAGGCACGGGCCTGGTCGGTGAGCGTCACGCCGAGCCCGGGACGGTCGGAGAGGTGCATGCGGCCGTCCCGGATCTCCAGCCGCTCGTGGAACAGGGGGTGCAGCCAGTCGAAGTGCTCCACCCAGGTGCCGTGCGGATAGGCCGCGGCGAGGTGCAGGTGGATCTCCATGGCGAAGTGCGGCGCCAGCTGGAGGTTGCTGTGCTCGGCGAGCGCCGCCAGCTTGAGGAACTGGGTGATCCCCCCGATCCGGGGGGCGTCGGGCTGGATGATGTCGACCGATCCCTGCCGGATGAGTTCGTAGTGCTCGGGGACGCTGGTCAGCATCTCACCGGTGGCGACGGCGGTGTCGAGCGTCCGCGCGAGCTGGGCGTGGCCCTCCGCGTCGTAGGCGTCCAGCGGCTCCTCGATCCAGGTGAGGTCGAACTCCTCCAGCGCGCGGCTGACCCGCATCGCGGTGGGCCGGTCCCACTGCTGGTTGGCGTCGACCATGAGCGGGACGGCGTCGCCGATGTGCTCGCGCACCGCGCGCACGCGGCGCAGGTCCTCGGCCGAGTCCGGCAGGCCCACCTTGATCTTGATGCCGCCGATGCCCTCGGCGAGCGTGCGGGTGGCGTTGTCCTTGACCTGCTCGATCGACTCGTGCAGGAAGCCGCCCGAGGTGTTGTAGCAGCGTACTGAGTCCCCGTGGGCGCCCAGCAGCTTGGCCAGGGGCAGCCCGGCGCGCTTGGCCTTGAGGTCCCAGAGGGCGATGTCGATGGCGGCGATGGCCTGGGTGGAGGCCCCGCTGCGACCGACCGAGGCACCGGCCCAGACCAGCTTGGTCCACAGCCGGGCGATGTCGCTCGGGTCCTCGCCGATGAGGTCCGGCGCGACCTCCCGGGCGTGCGCGAACTGGGCCGGCCCGCCGGCGCGCTTGGAGTAGCCGAAGCCGACACCCTCGAGACCGGCCTCGGTGCGGATCTCCGCGAACAGGAAGACCACCTCGGTCATGGGCCGCTGCCGGCCGGTGAAGACCTTGGCGTCGCTGATCGCGTTCGCCAGCGGCAGGACGACCGACGACAGCGTCACCGACTCGATCCGGTCGACGACGGCGGGGCTGTCGGTGCGGACGACCGAGGGGACAGCGGTCACGGGGCGCTCCAGGCTGTGGGTGGGGATGGATCAGCGGACGAGGCAGGGGCGCTTGGGGTCGAACTCCCAGCCGGGGACGAGGTACTGCATGGCGACGGCGTCGTCGCGCGCACTCAAGCCCTGCTCGAGGTAGAGCCGGTGGGCCTCGTCGAGAGCGTCCCGGTCGAGCTCCACCCCCAGGCCCGGCGTGGTCGGCACGGCGATGGCGCCGTCGCGGATCTGCAGCGGCTCCTTCGTGAGCGGCTGGCCGTCCTGCCAGATCCAGTGGGTGTCCAGCGCCGTGATCTCCCCGGGCGCCGCGGCGCCCACCTGGGTGAACATCGCCAGCGAGATGTCGAAGTGGTTGTTGGAGTGCGAGCCCCAGGTGAGGCCGAAGTCCGAGCACAGCTGGGCGACGCGTACCGAACCGCGCATGGTCCAGAAGTGCGGGTCGGCCAGCGGGATGTCGACGGCGTTCGTCCGCACCGCGTGCGCCATCTGCCGCCAGTCGGTGGCGATCATGTTCGTCGCGGTGGGCAGCCCGGTGGCGCGCTTGAACTCGGCCATCACCTCGCGGCCGGAGAAGCCGCCCTCGGCGCCCACCGGGTCCTCGGCGTAGGCCAGGACGCCCGCCAGGTCCCGGCACAGCCGCACGGCATCGGCCAGCAGCCACCCGCCGTTGGGGTCCAGGGTGATCCGCGCGTCGGGGAACCGGCGGGCCAGGGCCCGGACGGCCTCGACCTCCTGCTCCCCCGGCAGCACCCCGCCCTTCAGCTTGAAGTCGGAGAACCCGTACCGCGCCTGCGCCGCCTCGGCCAGGGCGACGACCGCCTCCGGCGTCATCGCCTCCTCGCGCCGCAGCCGCTCCCAGTCGTCGGCCGGGTCGGTCTCCCGCAGGTAGGGCAGGTCGGTGGAGGTGCGGTCCCCGACGTAGAAGAGGTAGCCCAGCATGGGGACGCTGTCGCGCTGCTGCCCCTCACCCAGCAGCTCCGCCACCGGCACGCCGAGGTGCTGGCCCAGCAGGTCCAGCAGCGCCGACTCCAGGGCGGTGACGGCGTGGATGGTCGTGCGCAGGTCGAAGGTCTGCAGGCCGCGCCCGCCGGCGTCCCGGTCGGCGAAGGTCGTCGCGACCTCGCGCAGCAGGCTGCCGTACTCGGCGACCGACCGGCCCACCAGCAGGTGCCCGGCGTCGGTGATCGTGCGGCGGATCGCCTCCCCGCCCGGCACCTCCCCGAGGCCCGTGCGGCCCTCGGAGTCGGTGACGATCGCGATGTTGCGGGTGAAGAAGGGTCCGTGGGCGCCGCTGAGGTTCAGCAGCATGCTGTCGTGCCCGGCTACGGGCACGACCTCGACGGCGATCACGGTGGGCGTTCGGTCGCTCATCGCTGCTCCTCCTCGTCGGCCGGGCTCAGGAGACCCTGGAGACCAGGGTCGTCAGCTCCGCCAGCTCGGTCTCGGTGAGGTCGGTCAGCGGCGGGCGCACCCGGCCCCCGTCGCGGCCGACGGCGGTGAGCCCGGCCTTGACGATGGACACCGCGTAGCCCTTGGTGCGGTCGCGGATGTCGATGTAGGGGATCACGAAGTCGTTGAGCATCGCGTAGACCGCCGTCCGGTCCTGCGCCCGCACCGCGGCGTAGAAGCGCAGCGCGAACTCGGGCAGGAAGTTGTACAGAGCCGAGGAGTAGGTGCTCACGCCGAGCTGGAGCAGCGGGAGGGCGAACGTCTCGGCGGTGGGCAGGCCCCCGACGTAGATCAAGCGGTCGCCGACCTTGGCGTAGGTCCGCGTCATCTGCTCGATGTCGCCGACGCCGTCCTTCAGCCCGATGAGCGTGGGGTTGCGGTCGGCCACCTCGGCGACGGTGCTGTCGGTGAGCACGGCGTTGGCGCGGCTGTAGACGATGACGCCGAGATCGGTCGCCCGGCACACGGCGCCGATGTGCTCGACGAGGCCGGCCTGGCTGGCCTCGGTCAGGTACGGCGGGAAGAGCAGGATCCCGGAGGCGCCGGCCTCCTCGGCGGCCTGCGCCTGGGCGACCGCCTGGGCGGTGCTCCCGGTCGCCGGGGCCAGGACGGGTACCCGGTCGCCCGACTCCTCGACGGCGATGCGCAGCACGCGGTCGATCTCCGCCGAGGTCAGCGAGAACCCCTCGCCCGTGCCGCCGGCCGCGAAGAGCCCGGCCACGTCGAAGCTCGACTGCCAGGCCAGGTGCTCCCGGTACCGGGCCTCGTCCACGCGCAGGTCGGCGTCGAAGTGGGTCACCGGGAAGGACAGCAGGCCGGACTTCAGCCGGTCGGCGAGAGCGTCGGGGGGCAGCAGCGTCACGGGATCAGGTCCTCGGGGTTCCGACGGGTCCGCGCGGTGCCACGACAGGACGTCGGCGGGCACGAGCGGTGGTCGGCGTCACCGTAGGAAGCGCCCACGATGCGTGTCCAAGAGTTGTTTCGCATCGTTCGATGCCCTTCAGGCATCGTCAGCCGCCGGTGGGCGCCTCGGTCCGCTCCAGCAGCTCGAGCACCCGCCACAGCGCCGGGTTGCGGGACTCCCGCACCCAGAGCAGGTGCAGCTCCACCGGATCGGGCACCGGCGTCTCGAGCCGGGTGAACCCGATCCCCTCGATGGGCAGGCGCGCCGCCGAGGCCGGCACGAAGGCGATCCCGCGCCCGGCGGCGACGAGCCAGAGCATCGTGAGCACCTGGCTGACGGTGTGCACGGCGTTCCCCGAGGCCGACGGCACCATGCTGACGACCAGGTCGTAGAAGTACCGCGCGCGGGTGGGCGAGTGCATGACGACCGGCTCGGCGGCCAGGTCGTCGGCCACCACGTCGCGCCCCAGGTCCAGGAGCCGGTGCCCCACGGGGACGGCGACGAGCAGCGCCTCGCGCTGCAGGAGCCGCGACCCGAACGTGTCGGCGTCGAAGGGCGGACGCGCCAGACCGAGGTCCACCTCCTCGGCGAGCAGCGCGGCGACCTGCTCGCGGGTGACCATCTCCTGCAGGTCGAGACCGATGTCCGGCAGGCCCCGGTCCACCTGGTCGAGCAGCCGGCCGAGCGTGCCGTAGGTGGAGGCGGCGGTGAAGCCGATCCGCACCACGCCGCGGGATCCGGACGACACCCGGCGGGCGAGCTCGGGAGCACTGTCGGCCAGCGACAGGAGCCTCCGCGCCTCGGCCAGGAACACCTCGCCGGCGGCGGTGAGCGCCACCCTGCGGTTGTCCCGCTCGAGCAATTGGGCGCCGACGACCCGCTCGAGCTTCTGGATCTGGCGGCTGAGCGGGGGCTGCGTCATCTTCAGCCGCTCGGCCGCTCGCCCGAAGTGCAGCTCCTCGGCGACGGCCAGGAAACCGCGCAGCTGCTCCAACGTGAACGCCATGCACGCAAGGTATCAACCCATGCCTCATTGATCTTGGACACGCATCCAGTGCGCTCCATACGCTCCGCTGCGTCCCCGGTGAGTGACCCCACTCACAGCGGCACGACCGTCCGCACACAGCTGAGAAGCTGCACGTAGAGGAGATCGACATGACCACCAACCACCGTGCGCGCCGCTGGGCGGCGACCGGTGCCGGACTCGCTCTGGCCGTCTCGCTCGCCGCGTGTGGCGGCAACGTCGGGGGCGGCGGGTCGGACGCCGAGGGCGAGGAGTTCCCCGGGGGCGACCCGATCACCATGTTCGTGGGTCAGGACCCGGGCGGGAGCACCGACCTGATCGCCCGTGCCGCCGCCGAGATCCTCTCCGACGAGCTCGGGGTCGCCGTCACCGTCGAGAACAAGCCGGGCGCGAACGGCGCGCTGGCGGCCCAGGAGCTGGCCGGCGAGGAGCCCGACGGCCACACGCTGATGGTCTACAACGGCAGCCTCGCCTACATCACCCCGCTCGCCAGCGAGGATGCGCCCGACATCGCCGACTTCGACATCGTCACGGGTCTCTCGCTCGACGACTACGTGCTCGTCACCGCGCCGGACTCGGGCTTCAGCACGGTCGAGGACCTCGCTGCCGCCGGCCGCCCCATCACCTTCGGCACGACCGGTGTGGGCACCGGCAGCCAGCTCTCCCAGGAACTGCTCTTCGCCCAGGCCGACATCGACGCGACCGCCGTGCCCTTCGACGGCGGCTCGCCCACGCTGACCGCCGTGCTCGGTGGCCAGGTCGACGTCGGTTCCATCCAGCTCGGCGAGGCCATCGAGCAGATCGGGGCCGGCGAGCTCACCCCGATCGTCACGTTCGCGGAGGAGCGCCCGAGCTACCTCCCCGACACCCCGACCGCCGTCGAGGCCGGGTACGACGTGCCGGTCCAGCAGTCGCGCGCCGTCTTCGCCCCCAAGGGCGTGCCGGACGACGTCATGCAGACCCTGCGCGACGCCTTCCAGACCGCCTTCGAGGACGAGGGCTACCAGCAGTTCAACGAGGACAACCTGCTCACGCCGAACGAGCTCGACGGTGAGGAGATCCGGGAGAACTGGACCGAGAACCTGGAGAAGTACCGCGCAGTCGTCGAGGAGTACAGCATCGACCTCGGCGGCGAGTAGTCGCCGGAGACACCAGGCAACCCCCGCACCGCAGCACTCGAGTCATGAGTGCGCCGAGCTCCAACGAGGAGTGCTCATGACCTCCGCCCACGACGGGGCGCACACCCCGGGGAGCCCCGGCGGCCGCACGGCCGCCGGGGCCACCCCCCAAGGGGACCCCGGACCCGTGCCACCGGCCCGCACGGTGGAGGACGTCGACCGGACGCCGTCGTCGTTGCACGACCTCGAGGACGCCGTCCACCAGCTCGAGCACGACGCGGAGCACCGCCCACCGCCGGCAGGCACGACCACGAACCTGGTCGTCGCCGGCCTGGTCGTGGCTCTCGGCGCCGCCGCGCTGGTCGGCTCCCTGTCGCTCGGAGCCGGTAGCGCGGGCAATCCCGGCTCCGGCACCTGGCCGATGATCCTGAGCCTCGCGATCGTCGTCCTGGGTCTCGCGCTGGCGGCCAGCGCCCGCGGCACGTCGGACACCGAGCGGTTCTCCCGCTCCTCCTGGCTGGTCCTGGCCGGGCTGGGCACGATGGTCGTCTTCGTCGCCGTCATCGAGGTCATCGGCTTCGAGATCCCCGCGGCACTGCTCGCCTTCGTCTGGCTGCGCTTCCTCGGCGGCGAGGGCTGGCGCACCTCGGTCATCACCAGCATCGGCGTGGTGGTGGCCTTCTACCTCATCTTCGTGGCGGCCCTCTCGGTCCCCATCCCGCACCTGTTCTAAGAGGAGCGTCTGCGTGGACCTCGCCCCGGTGCTGAACGGCTTCACCGTCGTCCTGGAACCGACCAACCTGCTGTACTGCCTGATCGGCGTCGTCGTCGGCATGCTCGTCGGCGTGCTGCCGGGCCTCGGCCCCGCCGCCACGATCGCGATCCTGCTGCCGATCACCATCGGCCTGGAACCGGTGACCTCGGTCATCATGCTGGCCGGCATCTTCTACGGCGCCCAGTACGGCGGCACCATCACCTCGGTCCTGCTCAAGCTGCCCGGCGAGGCCTCGTCGGTGGTCACGGTGTTCGACGGCCACGCCCTCGCCCGCCAGGGCAAGGCGGGCACCGCACTCGGGATCGCGGCGATCGGCTCGTTCATCGGCGGCACGATCTCGATCGTCGCGCTGTCCTTCCTCGCCCCGGTCGTCGCCAGCTTCGCCCTCGACTTCGGGCCTCCGGAGTACACCGCGCTCGCGCTGCTCGGCATCCTGCTGGTGGCGACGGTGAGCAGTGGCAGCCGGCTCAAGGCGATCGTCGCCGCCTGCATCGGCCTGCTGCTCGCCACGGTCGGCCGGGACGCCTTCACCGGTGGTGAGCGCTTCACCTTCGGCAACCTGAACCTGGCCGACGGCCTGGACTTCGTGCCCATCGCGATGGGCCTCTTCGGCCTCGGCGAGATCCTCTACAACCTCGAGGAGCGGCACACCTCGGTCCAGGCGCCGGCGAAGGTGGCCAACGTCTGGCCGTCGCGCAGGGACCTGCGGCAGTCCTCCGGCGCCATCGGACGCGGCTCGGTCCTCGGATTCGTCCTCGGCATCCTGCCCGGCGGCGGCGCGACCCTGTCCTCGCTCGCCGCCTACGCGGTGGAGAAGAAGCGGTCGAAGACGCCGGAGCGGTTCGGCAAGGGCGCGGTCGAGGGCGTGGCCGGCCCGGAGACGGCCAACAACGCCGCCGCGACGTCGTCCTTCATCCCGCTGCTCACGCTCGGCATCCCGGCCAACGCCACCATGGCCGTGATCTTCGGCGCCCTGCTGATCGCGGGCGTCCCGCCGGGGCCACGACTGGTCACCGACGAGCCGGAGCTCTTCTGGGGTGTCGTCAACTCGATGTACATCGGCAACATCCTGTTGCTGATCATGAGCATCCCGCTCGTCGGGCTGTTCGTGAAGATCCTCCGGGTACGGCCGGCGATCCTCGCCCCGATCACCGTCCTCATCACGCTGATCGGCGTCTACACCGTCAACAACAGCACGTTCGACATCCTGCTGGTCATCGTCTTCGGCGTGCTCGGTTACCTGATGAAGAAGGTCGGCTTCGACCCGGGCCCGCTGCTGCTGGCCTTCGTCCTCGGCACTCTGCTCGAGGACTCGCTCCGCCGGTCGCTGCTGATCTTCGACGGCGATGCCCTCGGCTTCTTCGGCCGGCCGATCTCGGGAACCCTGCTGGTGGCGTTCCTGCTGGTCGCCTTCCTCCCGTTGATCGGCAAGGCACTCCCCCGCCGGCGTCCCGCCGAGCACCCGAGCGACACCAAGGAGCTGGTATGACCGTCCTCGTCGGCTACGTGCCCACGCCGGAGGGCGACGCCGCCTTCACCGCGGCCCTCCAGGAGGCCAGCCGCCGCGCCGAGCCGCTGGTCGTCCTCAACTCGCCCCGCGGTGGTGCGCCGGTCAGCGTCGACGTCGCCCCCGACGAGGCCGTGCGACGCATGACCGAGCGTGCCGCGGCCGACGGGGTCCCCCTGGACCTCCGGCAGACCGCCCACACCGGCGACGCGGCCGACGAGGTGCTCCGCGTGGCGCGGGAGGTCGACGCGTCGGTGATCGTCATCGGCATGCGCAAGCGGTCACCCGTGGGCAAGCTGCTGATGGGCAGCAGCGCGCAGCGCATCCTGCTCGACGCCGACCGCCCGGTCCTGGCCGTCAAGCCCTGATCTGCGGTTCCTCTCCGTCGCGCTGACAGCACTGCCCTGTCCACGGGCGCTCCCCGCCGGGCGAGGCGTGGCAGCGCCCGCGGACAGGACCCGGTCACTCGTGGAGCCTGCGGAGCACGTCGAAGAAGGCCCGCTTGCCCTCGAAGCCGATACCCGGCATCTCGGTGAGCCCGACCCGGCTGTCGCGCACCACGGCATCGTCGGCGAAGCCGCCGGTGGGCTGGAACTCCCCGGGGTAGGACTCGTTGCCGCCGAGCTTCAGGGCCGCGGCGATGTGCAGGGAGAACTGGTGCCCGCCGTGCGGGATGCACCGGCGCGAGGACCAGCCGTGCTGCGCGAGCATCTGCTGGATCCGCAAGTACTCCGTGAGCCCGTAGCCGAGGGCGGGGTCGAACTGCAGGTAGTCGCGGTCCGCGCGCATCCCGCCGTAGCGGATGAGGTTGCGGGCGTCCTGGAGGGAGAACAGGTTCTCCCCGGTCGCGATCGGGCCGCGGTAGTGCTCGGCCAGAGTCGCGTTGAGCCGGTAGTCCAGCGGGTCGCCGACCTCCTCGTACCAGAAGAGCCCGTAGGGCTCGATCGCACGGCCGTACTCCAGGGCGGTGTCCAGGTCGAAGCGGCCGTTGACGTCGACTGCCAGCCGCGAGCCGTCGCCGTCGAGGACGTCGAGGACGGCCTCGATGCGCTCGAGGTCCTCCGACAGGTCAGCGCCGCCGATCTTCATCTTCACGACGCGGTAGCCCTGGTCGAGAAACCCCCGCATCTCGTCCTGCAGCTCGCGCAGGCCCTTGCCGGGGACGTAGTAGCCGCCGGCGGCGTACACGAAGACCGAGTCGTCGGGCTGCCCGTCGCCGTACCGGTCCGACAGGTACCGGTACAGCGGCTGCTCGGCGAGCTTGGCGGCCAGGTCGAACAGCGCCATGTCCACCACGCCCACCGCGACGGAACGCTCGCCATGGCCACCGGGCTTCTCGTTGCGCATCATCAGGTCCCACGCCCGGGTGGGGTCCAGCTCACCGGCCTCGTCCAGCAGCGCGGACGGATCGGCGTCGAGCAGGCGCGGGAGGATGCGGCGGCGCAGGATCTCACCGGCGCTGTAGCGGCCGTTGGAGTTGAAGCCGTAGCCGACCACCGGCTTGCCGTCGCGCACCACGTCGCTGACGATCGCCAGGATCGAGCAGTCCATCGAGCTGAAGTCGATCCAGGCGTTGCGGATCGAGGAGCTGATCGGGACGATCCCTTCGTGCACTGACAGGATCTTCATCGCAGGCGTCATGCCACCAGTGGACCGGACTGCGCTCCGCGGGTCCAAGACCTAGATCCTCGCCCTTCGACAGGCCCCGCCTATCAGACGGACGGGGTCTCCACCGCCTGCGCCGACTCCAGGAAGGCCGCGGCGGCCGGGCTGAGCCGACCCGACCGGTACACCAGCGACACCTGCAGGACATCGGGGCAGTCCAGCGCGCGGACGGCAGCACCGGCCGACCGGGCGAGCGACTCCCACGAGTCGGGGACGATGGCGACCCCGACGCCTGTCAGCACCAGCGGCAACACCGCCTCGCGGTGCTCCACCTCGACCGCGAACCGGATGTCCGGGGCCTGCAGGCGGATCGAGTCAGCCACGCGGCGCATTCCGGTCCCTCGCTGGCCGACGATGAGCGCGTGGCCGGCGAGATCGGCCGGGTGCACGGGGTCCCCGGCGGGCAGGGCCGCTTCGTCCTTCGCCAGGAGGGCGAAGCGCTGGGTCTCCAGATCCAGACACATCAGTTCCGGTGACGCCGGCGCGGACAGATCGGTGGCCACCAACCCGAGTTCGGCGTCGCCGGTGGCGAGCATCGCCTGCACATCGGTGGGCGTCCGCCCGCCGCGGACGGTGAGCTGCACCAACGGATGCCTGGCGGCGAAGGCGGCGATCATGCCGGTGAGCGGGCTGACCGACTGCGAGGGCATCGTCGCGACGACCAGCTCCCCACCCAGCAACCCGTCGACGGCCGCCACGGTCGTCCGGGCCAGGTCCAGTCCGCGCATCACCTCACGGGCAGGACCGATCAGTGCCCGTCCGGCAGCGGTGAGCACCAGACGCCGTCCGGTGCGGTGGAACAGCAGGCTGCCGAGGTCCCGCTCCAGGGCCCGCAGCGCCTGGCTGACCGACGGCTGGGCGACGTAGAGCTGCTCGGCCGCCCGATGCACGCTGCCGGCGTCGACGACGGCGAGGAAGTACCGCAGCAGCCGGGTGTCCACGATCCACCTCCGCTCACAGAAGACGCCGACCGCCTTGCCGGCGACCTGATTCTCGACCGATGCACCCGGAGGCGGTTCCACCGGCCCGATGCACGGACGGCGCGAGGCGTTCCTGCGCCCGGTCCCCGAGGGTGCGCGGACTCCGATCCCTGGTCCCGAGGAAGCTCGGGGACTGCGCCGCCCGCGAGAGGGGTCCGCGATGTCTTCCGTCATCCATGGCTGCCGGTCACCACCATGTGGGGGGACCAGGCCCCGGGTGAGCAGGCAGGGGCCGTTCCGGATCTCTCCGGAACGGCCCCTGCGCGTCCACTGTCGGGCTGACAGGATTTGAACCTGCGACCCCTTGACCCCCAGTCAAGTGCGCTACCAAGCTGCGCTACAGCCCGCGTGCCGCCCGCCTGCCCGGAACCCGGGCTGCGCGACGACCGCCCCGGAAGATTACCGCACGTCCGGAGCCGCCCTCGACGGTGGTCAGCCGCGCTTGGCGTCCTTGTCCCGGCCCTCGCGGACCTTCACCGAGATCTCGATCGGCGTGCCCTGGAAGCCCCACTGCTCGCGCAGCTTGCGCTGCAGGAACCGGCGGTAGCCGGCCTCCAGGAAGCCGGTGGAGAAGACGACGAACCGCGGCGGCCGGATGTCGGCCTGCGTCACGTACTTGATCTTCGGGGCGCGCCCGCCACGGGCCGGCGGCGGCGTCTCCTGCACCAGGGCGCGGACGAACGTGTTGAGCTCCGCCGTCGGCACGCGGGTCTCCCACGAGGCGATCGCGGCGCGCAGGTGGTCGGCCAGCTTGCCCACGCCCCGGCCGGTGGACGCGGAGATGTTCACGCGCGTCGCCCACTTCACGTGCGCGAGGTCGCGGTCGATCTCCCGCTCGAGCTGGGCGTGCCGGTCCTCGTCGAGGGTGTCCCACTTGTTGAAGGCCAGGACCAGCGCGCGCCCGGCCTCCACGACCTGGGTGATGACCCGCTGGTCCTGCTCGCTGATGACCTCGTCGGCGGCCAGCAGGACGACGCAGACCTCGGCGGCCTGGATGGCGGCCTCGGTGCGCAGGCTGGCGTAGTACTCCATGCCGCTGGCGGTGTTGACCTTGCGGCGCAGGCCGGCGGTGTCGACGAACCGCCACTCCTCACCGCCCAGGCTGACGATCGAGTCGACCGGGTCGACCGTGGTGCCGGCGACGGAGTCGACGACCGAGCGCTCCTCCTTGGCCAGCCGGTTGATCAGGCTGGACTTGCCGACGTTCGGCCGCCCGACGAGCGCCACCCGGCGCGGGCCGCCCTCCTCGAGCTGCTCGCGGGGCGCCTCCGGCATCGCCTCGAGCACCAGGTCGAGCAGGTCGCCGCTGGAGCGGCCGTGCAGCGCGCTGACCGGCTGCGGCTCCCCGATGCCGAGGCTCCACAGCTCGGCGGCGTTGGCCTCGCTGCGCTCGTCGTCCACCTTGTTGGCCACCAGGATCACCGGGCGGTCGCTGCGCCGCAGCACCCGCGCGGCCGCCAGGTCGGTGTCGGTGGCCCCGACCTGGCTGTCGACGACGAAGACGATGACGTCGGCGGTCTTCATGGCGTGCTCCGCCTGGCGGGTGATCGACGCGCCGATGCCGGTGGCCTTGGGGTCCCACCCACCGGTGTCCACGACGGTGAACCGCTTGCCGTTCCACAGCGCCTCGTAGGCGATCCGGTCACGGGTCACGCCCGGGGTGTCCTGGACGACGGCTGCCCGCCGGCCCAGGAACCGGTTGACCAGCGTCGACTTGCCGACGTTGGGGCGGCCGACGATCGCGACCACCGGCAGCGGGCCGGTGCTCTCCTCGGTCACGCCCGCTCCCCGGCGGCGACCGTGGAGGTGGCCAGCTCGACCACGCGGTCCACGACGCCCTGCTGGTCCAGGTCGGTGCTGTCGACGACGACGGCGTCGGCGGCCGGGCGCAGCGGGCTGTCCTCCCGGCTGCTGTCGAACTCGTCCCGGCGGCGCAGGTCGGCGGCGAGCACCGCGACCTCGTCCGGCGCGGTGATGCCGAGCTGGCCGGCGCGCCGCTGCGCACGCGCCTCCGGGCTCGCCGTCAGGTAGACCTTGAGCGTGGCGTCGGGCAGCACGACGGTGCCGATGTCGCGCCCCTCGACCACCACCGGGCCGGCAGAGGCGACCAGCGCGCGCTGCTGGTCGACCAGCTGCCGCCGCACCGCGGGCACGGCCGAGACGGCCGACACCGCGCGGGTGACCTCGACGCCCCGGATGCGGGCGGCGACGTCCACGCCGTCGACCTGCACCAGCTCGGTGGCGGCGTCGGTGCCGACCTCGATGCGGGCCGCGGCCACGGTGCGGGCCACGGCGTCGGCGTCGGCGGGGTCGACGCCGGCGTCGAGCACCGCGACGGTGGCCGCCCGGTACATCGCCCCGGTGTCGAGGTAGGCGGCGCCCAGGTGGGCAGCGACGCCGCGCGCCACGCTGGACTTGCCGGTGCCCGACGGTCCGTCGAGGGTCACCTGGCCACGGAAGGTCATCTGCTCACTCACTGCTCTCTCCGCCCCGGTGGGGCGATGCTCGCTCACTGCGCGATGTCGCGGCGGAGCGCGACCGCGCCCCGCAGGTAGACGTGCTGGATGTCGGCCCGGGCCCGGGGAGTGTCGGCGTGCGCCATGAGGCGGAGCACCCGGGGCAGGGCGTGCGGCACCGCGATCTCCGTGGCGCACATCAGGGGCACGTCACCCAGGCCGAGCTCCCGCGCGGCCAGCGCGGGGAACTCCGAGACCAGGTCGGGCGTGGCCGTGAACAGGATGCTGATCAGGTCCTCGGAGCCCAGCCCGTTGCGGTCCATGACCGTCGCGACCAGCTCACGGGTGGCCTCGAGCACCTGCTCCCGATCGTCCGCCTCGACCTGCGTCGCGCCCCGGATGGCTCGGACGGCCATGCACTCTCCTCGTTCGCCCCAGGCACGCCGGATCGCCGGGTGCCTCGGACGAGTCTAGGGAGCGTGCGCCACCGGCCTCCGCCCTGCGGGTCAGTCGCCCAGCCGCCGGCCGCTCGTGACGTCGAACAGGTGCACGTGCCCCTGGCGCGGCAGCACGTGGATGACCTCGCCCCGCTGCGGTGGGCGGCGACCGTCGACGCGGGCGGTGATGACGTGGTCCGTGCCGTCGAAGGCTGTGCGGCCGTACACGTAGGCGTCGGCGCCGAGCTCCTCCACGACGTCGACCTCGACGGCCAGACCCCGGTCGGCGATCTCCAGGTCCTCGGGCCGGACGCCGACCTGAACGGTGGGGTCCGACGCCTGGCCCAGCACGTCGCGGGGCACCGGGAAGACGTCGTCGCCGAACCGGACACCGCCCTCGACCTGCGGGAGCGTGAAGAGGTTCATGGCCGGCGAGCCGATGAACCCGGCGACGAAGGCGTTGACCGGCCGGTCGTAGAGCTCGCGCGGCCTGCCCACCTGCATGAGCAGACCGTCCTTGAGCACGGCGACCCGGTCGCCCATCGTCATGGCCTCGACCTGGTCGTGGGTGACGTAGACGGTGGTGATGCCCAGCCGGCGCTGCAGCTGGGCGATCTGGGTGCGGGTCTGCACCCGGAGCTTGGCGTCGAGGTTGGACAGCGGCTCGTCCATGAGGAACACCTGCGGCTGGCGGACGATCGCCCGACCCATCGCCACCCGCTGGCGCTGGCCACCGGAGAGCGCCTTGGGCTTGCGGTCGAGGTAGTCCTCCAGGTCCAGCAGCTTCGCCGCCTCGGTCACCCGCTCGGCGATCTCGGACTTCCGCATCCCCGCGATCTTCAGCGCGAAGCCCATGTTGTCGGCCACCGTCATGTGCGGGTACAGCGCGTAGTTCTGGAAGACCATCGCGATGTCGCGGTCCTTCGGCGCCACGTCGGTGACGTCGCGGTCACCGATGAGGATCCGGCCGTCGGTGACGTCCTCGAGGCCGGCGAGCATCCGCAGCGACGTGGACTTGCCGCAGCCGGAGGGGCCGACGAGGACCAGGAACTCGCCGTCCTCGACCGTGAGGTCCAGCGCGTCGACCGCGGGCCGCTCGGCGCCGTCGTAGACCCGGGTCGCGTGGTCGTAGGTGACCGTTGCCATGTCCTGCTCCTGTCTCGTCCTCCGGCGGCGTCGCCGGGGTCTGGGAAGTGCGTTGGTGGGGGGTGGATCAGGGGTGCCCGGCGGTCGGCTGCGGGGGGACGCCGGGAGTTCCTCGCCCGGTCAGCACAGCGAGACCGCCGTCCAGGAGACCGGCGGCAGCGTCACGCGCAGCGTGCCGTCGACCACCGCTGCCCGGGCGTTCGGCCGCAGCCCGACGCAGTCCTGCCGGTCGGTCGTGTTCGCCGCGTGCGGATCGGGGTCGGACAGCGTCAACGCCTCCGCGACCGTGCCGAGGGCCAGCGGAGCGAGGTCCACGGACACCTCCACCTCCTCGGTCTGCGAACGGTTGACCAGGAAGAGCGCGGCCGCGCCGTCGTCGGCGGTGACCGCGGCGTCGACGAGAGGCACCTCCCCGTACCGGGCGGTGTCGTACCCGGGACCGTCGACGCGCACGGGCAGGGCGACGCCGCGGGCGAGGCGGGAGGTGGTCGCGAACGGGAAGAAGGTCGACTTGCGCCACGCCGGCCCGCCGGGCTCCGCCGCGATCGGGGCGATGACGTTGACGAGCTGGGCGATCGACGCGCTGGTCACCCGGTCGGCGTGCCGGATCAGCGACATCAGCAGGCTGCCCACCACGACGCCGTCGGCCACCGTGTAGGGCTCCTCGCTGAGAACGGGGGCGAGCGGCCAGTCGTCGATGCCCGTGGCGAGGTCCGCCGGGACCCGGGACAGGTACCAGACGTTCCACTCGTCGAAGGAGACCTGCATCGTCTTCCCGCTCCCGCGCACGGCCTTCACGTGGTCGGCGGTGGCGACGACGGACTCGATGAACCGGTCCATGTCCGTGGCCGACGCCAGGAACGAGCCGAGGTCGCCGTCCTTCTCCTCGTAGTACGCGTGGCAGGAGATGAAGTCCACGTCGTCGTAGGCGTGGGTGAGCACGGTGCGCTCCCACTCGCCGAAGGTCGGCATGGCGGCACTCGAGGAGCCGCAGGCGACGAGCTCGAGCCCCGGGTCCAGCTGCCGCATCGCCTTCGCGGTGCGGGCGGCGAGCTTGCCGTAGTCGTCGGCGGGCATCTGGCCGAGCTGCCACGGACCGTCCATCTCGTTGCCCAGGCACCACATGCGGACGTCGAACGGCTGCACCCGCCCGTTGCGGACCCGCTGCTGGGCCAGCGTCGTGCCGGCGGGCACGTTGGCGTACTCGAGCAGGTCCAGCGCCTCCAGCGTCCCGCGGGTGCCGAGGTTCAGGGCGAGCATGAGCTCGGCGCCGACCTTCTCCAGCCAGGACGCGAACTCGTGCAGCCCGACCTCGTTGGTCTCCGTGCTGTGCCACGCGAGGTTGAGCCGCACGGGGCGCTGGTCGCGCGGGCCGACGCCGTCCTCCCAGCGGAAGCCGGAGACGAAGTTGCCGCCGGGGTACCGGACGGTCGTCACCCCCATCTCCCGGACGAGGTCGATCACGTCCCCGCGGAAGCCCTCCTCGTCGGCCTGCGGGTGCCCGGGCTCGTGGATGCCGCCGTACACGCCGCGCCCCATGTGCTCGACGAAGGCACCGAAGAGCCGGCGGGACACCGGACCCACCGGTCGTCCCGGGTCGACGGTGAGGCGCGCCCGGAGCATCAGTCCCCCAGCCCGCGGGGCGTCGGCCGGCCGGCGGGGGCGTCCAGGACGCCGCGGAGCCAGCCGAGCTGCTCGCGCTGCTGGTGGGCCTGCCCGCCCTCGTGGTCGTTGTACGGGTAGACCGCGATCTCCTTCGGGCCGGCGTAGGCGTTGTACGCGGCGAAGACCGTCGACGGCGGGCAGATCTCGTCCATGAGCGCGACGGAGAACAGCGCCGGGGCGGACGCCGCGCGGGCGAGGACCGCGCCGTCGAAGTAGCTCAGGGTCCGGAACACCTGGTCCACGCGGTCCCGGTGCGCCTTCAGGTAGCGCACGATCTCGCCGTACGGGTCGCCGGCGGCGACCCGGGTGGCGCGCGGGAAGTCGCAGAGGAACGGCACGTCGGGCAGGACTGCCGCGACCCCGCGCGCCAGGGCCGCGACGGCCAGCGCGATGCCGCCGCCCTGGCTGATGCCGGCCACCGCCACCCGGTCGCCGTCGACGTCGGGGTGGTCCCGCAGCAGCTCGAACGCCCTGGTCGCGTCGGTGTAGACCCGCCGGTAGTAGTAGTCCTGCCGGTCCTGCACGCCGCGGGTCAGGAAGCCCGGCTGCGCGGCTGCGGCGCCCACCGGGTCACCGGTGTCCCCCACGGTCCAGCCGCTCCCCTGCCCGCGGGTGTCGACGACGAGCTGGGCGAACCCGGCCGATGCCCAGAAGACGTGCTCGTGCGGCAGTCCCCGTCCGCCGTTGTAGCCCTGGTACTGGACGACCCCGGGCAGCTGCCGGTCCCCGCGCAGCGCCCGGGCGGGCAGGTGCAGCCAGGCGCGGACCTCGGAGCCGCCGAAACCGGCGAAGGACACGTCGGAGGTCTCGACGGTCACCAGGCCGGAGTCGACCGGGGTCCAGGACGCATCGAGCGGCCGCTGCCCCGCCTCGGCGAGGGTGGCCGACCAGAAGTCCTGGAGGTCGTCCGGCGCCGGGAGCCGCGGCCGGTAGCGCCGCAGCTCCTCCAGCGGGAGGTCCGAGTGGGGCATCAGCCCGCGCTTCCCGCGGCCGGCCGGTGCTCGACCACGGTTTCCGGGTGCAGGCGGCGGTCCACGCCGACCGTCCGGCGGCTGCCGCCGAGGGTGAACCGGAGGACCTGCCGCACGTCGGCGCTGGAGGCGCCCACCCGGAGCTCCACCTCCCCCGGCTCGACGATCCGGGCCCCCGCGCGCCCGGTGAAGGACGTGAGGTCGGCGTGCAGGGTGAACCGGACGGTGGCCGCGCACCCCGCCGGGAGGTCGACCCGCCGCGCCGCGAGGAGGGACTGCACCGGGCGCACCACCTCGGCGGCGGGGTCGTGCAGGTACACCTGCACGACCTCGGTGACCTCGCGGTCGGTGTCGTTGCGGAGCTCGACCTCCACCTCGGCCGTCCCGTCGGTGTCCCAGCCGGGCCCGCTGGTCGCGCGCACCCCCGCCCACGTCGCCGCGCCGTAGCCCAGCCCGTGTCCGAAGGGGAACAGCGGGGTCGGGTCCACCGAGCTGACGTCGGTCCGCCCGCCCAGGGGCGAGGCGAGGTAGGTGCTGGGCTGGCTGCCGCCCTCCCGCGGGAAGCTCACCGGCAGCCGGCCCGACGGGCCCACCCGGCCGCTGAGGACGTCGGCGATCGCCGGACCGCCCTCCTCTCCCGGGAAGAACCCGCACAGCACCGCGGCCAGTCGGTCGACCTGCCGGGACAGCTCGTAGGGGCGGCCGCTGAGCAGCACGAGCACCACCGGCTTCCCCGTCCCGAGCAGCGCCTCCAGCAGCTCCTCCTGACGGCCGGGCAGTCGCAGGTCCACCGCGTCGCAGCCCTCGCCCGAGGTGCCGTTGCCGAACAGCCCGGCCTTGTCCCCGAGGACGGCGACCA
The DNA here is from genome assembly GCF_002938435.1 of Blastococcus saxobsidens. Classification (GTDB taxonomy): domain Bacteria; phylum Actinomycetota; class Actinomycetes; order Mycobacteriales; family Geodermatophilaceae; genus Blastococcus; species Blastococcus saxobsidens. The sequence goes on along the minus strand of NZ_POQT01000030.1, from coordinate 25,926 downwards.
CGACGTCGGCGTCGGCCGCCGCGCGTACGGCGGCCTCGATCCCCTCGTCGTCCCCGCCCAGGACGGGGCAGCCCTCGGCGACGACGACGTCGAAGGCCTCCGGTGCCTCCTCCAGCGCGTCGGCCAGGGTCGGGATGTCGACGCCCACGGGCACGTCGGGGTGGTGGACGCCGACGTGCATCGGGAAGGAGTAGCAGCCGAGCATCGCCTGGGCGGTGTCGGCGCGGGGACCCACGACCGCCAGGCGCGCCCCGGGACGCAGCGGCAGCGTCCCGTCGTTGGCCAGCAGGACGACCGAGCGGCGCGCGAGGTCCCCCGCCACCGCCCGGGACTCCTCCGGGTCGAGGGTGACCGCGCCGTCGGTGACCGCCGGCGCGTCCGGCGACCAGCCGGGGTCCAGGAGGCCGAGCTCGCACTTCTGCAGCAGCACCCGGCGCAGCGCCCGGTCGACCAGCGCCTCGTCGACGGCGCCGTCGCGGACCGCCTGGACCAGCGGCTCGCCGTAGCAGGCCACGGTCGGCAGTTCGACGTCGATCCCCGCCTCGAGGGCCAGCGCAGCGGCCTCGGCGGGCGAGCCGGCCACGGCGTGCAGCGTCTGCAGGAAGGCGATCGAGAAGTAGTCGGCGACCACCGTGCCGGTGAACCCGTAGGTCTCGCGCAGCAGCGTGGTGAGCAGCGCCGGGTCCCCGGCCGCGGGCACGCCGTCGGTGTCTGTGTAGCTGTTCATGACCGAGCGCGCGCCGGCCCGCAGGGCCATCTCGAAGGGCGGGAGGAAGACGTCGGCGAGCTCCCGGGGCCCGACCGACACCGGCGCCAGGTTGCGGCCCGCCCGCGAGGCGGAGTAGCCGACGAAGTGCTTCAGGGTGCTCACGATGCCGCTGGACTCCAGGCCGCGCACGTACGCGCTGCCGATGGTGCCCACCAGGTGCGGGTCCTCGCCCATGGTCTCCTCGACCCGCCCCCAGCGCAGGTCCCGGACGACGTCGAGGACCGGGGCGAGACCCTGGTGGACGCCGAGCGAGCGCATGCTCGCCCCGATGAGCGCGCCCATGCGCTCCACGAGCCCGGGGTCGAAGCTGGCCGCCCAGCACAGGGGCGAGGGGAAGACGGTCGCCGACCACGCCGCCAGGCCCGTGAGGCATTCCTCGTGCACCAGCGCCGGGATCTCGAAGCGGCCGGCCGCCATGATCTGCCGCTGGCTCTCCGCCAGGCCCTTGGCGCCGACGAACGGGTCCACCGGCGCCGTCCCGAACGGCCGGGTGAGCTGGCCCAGGCCGCTGCGGATCAGCTCCTCCCAGTCCACGGGTGCGGCGGCCATGTCGTGCTGGTGCGGCGCCACCTCGCCCTCGGTCGCATCGATGCCCACCCAGACGCCGTAGAGCTGGGCGACCTTCTCCTCCAGCGTCATGCGGGAGATGAGGTCCGCGACCCTGTCCCCGGCCGGGGCCTCCGGGTCGCGCCAGAGCGCGGGATCGATGTCGGCGTTGATGACCATGCCTGGGAAGTCCGTCCTGTTCGTCGGTGCAGATGCGGCGGACCGGGGTCGCCCGTGCCGGGGCACGGCGGCGGCAGGGCGCTGCGCCCGCAGCATCCTGCCCCGGTCGGGGGTAATGGACAGGTCAGGTCAGGGTGACCACCGGCGTCGGCGCGTCGGGCCGCAGCTGCCAGGTCGCGGAGCGGTCGCCGACCGAGACCGAGTAGTCGCCGGCCCAGCCGGCGACGGTGACCCGGCCCTCCCCGTCGGTGCGCAGCCGGGTCGGGTCCAGCCACCAGTCGCCCTTGACCAGGCCCCGCAGGGCGACGTAGGCGGGCTTGGGACTGCCGTCGGCGCGCACCAGGCCCGCCGGCGCCCCCAGCCACGCGCCCCGGTCGGTGAGGCCCCAGTAGGTCACGGCCTGCACCGAGGGGTGGGCCAGCAGGGTCCGGTAGTGGCGGACGACCTCGTCGGCCTGCCGCTCCTCGCCCTCGGGCGTCGAGGGCCAGGAGTCGACCTGGTGGTCGTTGAGGTCGACGATCTCCGGTGGCATGAGGTCACCGGAGACCAGCGTCGTCTCGGTCCAGTGCAGCGGGAGGCCGTAGCGGGCGAACCGCTCGAGCACCTCCAAGGTCCGCTCCTCGCCCCAGTAGCCCTGGTGCATGTGGCTCTGCAGGCCGATCGCGTCCACCCGGACGCCGGCCTCCAGGACGCCCTCGATCAGGCACTCGTAGGCGGTCGACAGGTTGAAGTCGTTGAGGACCAGCGTGGTGCCGGGGTTCGCCCGGCGCGCCTCCTCGAAGGCGAGGCGGATGGTCGGGATCCGGCCGATGCGGCGGCACAGGGCGGTGATCGCGTTCTGCCGCTCCTCGTTGGCGAACACCGGCATGATCACGACCTCGTTGATCGCGTCCCAGGTGTCGACCAGGCCGGCGAATGCCGTGACCTCGCGCCGGACCCGCAACCGCACGACCTCCTCGACCTCGGTGGCCGAGTACCCGCGCAGCCAGTCCGGGGCCAGCGTGTGCCAGACCAGCGGATGGCCCTTGACGGACACCCCCCGGTCCCGGAACCACGCCGCCGTCGCCTGCAGCCGTCGCGTGTCGGGATGCCCCTCCACCGGCTCGAAACCGGCCCAGTAGAACGGCAGCGTGGCGGTGTTGAACACCTCGAGCCACAGGTCCTCGAGCTGCTCGGCCGCCTCCGGCCCGGCGCCGCCGAAGACGTTCTCGCGCGCTGCTCCCTGCTCCTCGCCGGCCGGCCCCACGAAGTCGAAGCCGATGTTGCCGAAGGCGAAATCGTGCCTGACCTGCGCCACCAGCACGTCGGTGTCGGCGCAGACGGAGCCGTCGGGGCGGCGCACGGTGAGCGTGGCCTCGGATCGCCGGACGGCGTCGACGGCGGTGACGGGGGTCATGGCGCGAAATCGTTATCGACAACGATTGACAGCGCAAGCCCTTGCTGCAACCTTCTCGTTGCGTGTCCCACGCCACAAACGGCGTGCGGCGAGACGAAGGGGTCAACATGCGGCGTTCGGGGCGAGCAGCTCTCTCGGTGCTGTGCAGCAGCGCGGTGCTGCTGACGGTCAGTGCCTGTGGCAGTGGCGGTGACAGCAACGCATCGGGAGGCGACGAGAACACGATCACCTGGTGGCACAACTCGAACAACGAGCCCGGCAGGGGCTACTACGAGCAGGTCGCCGAGGACTTCGAGGCCGCGAACCCCGGTGTGAACGTCGAGGTCGAGGCCGTCGCCCACGAGGACATGGTCGACCGGCTCGAGGCCGCGTTCCAGAGCGGTGACCTGCCCGACGTCTACATGGAGCGCGGCGGCGGCGAGCTCGCCGATCACGTGGAGGCCGGTCTGGTCCGCAACCTTTCCGAGGACGCGGCGGAGGAGATCGAGAAGCTCGGCGGCAACGTGGCCGGGTGGCAGGTCGACGGCGAGACCTACGCGCTGCCGTTCTCAGTCGGCGTCGTGGGCTTCTGGTACAACACCGCGCTCTTCGAGGAGGCGGGCATCACCGAGGCCCCGGCCACGATGGCGGAGCTCTCCGCCGCCATCGAGCAACTGAAGGCCGCGGGCATCACGCCGATCTCGGTCGGCGCCGGCGACAAGTGGCCGGCCGGGCACTACTGGTACTACACGGCGCTGCGGGCCTGCGGGCAGGACGTCCTCGAGGACTCCGTGACCAGCCTCGACTTCAGCGACCCGTGCTTCGTGCAGGCCGGCGAGGCGCTGCAGGACCTCATCGAGACCGAGCCCTTCAACCCCGGCTTCCTGACGACCCCCGCGCAGGAGGGCGCCACCTCGGCCTCGGGTCTGCTCGCGACCGAGCAGGTCGCCATGGAGCTGGCCGGCCACTGGGAGCCCGGAGTCATGCAGGGCCTCACCGAGGACAACGAGGGCCTCGGCGAGAACACCGGGTGGTTCCCGTTCCCGGCGATCGAGGGCGGCGAGGGTGACCCCGAGGCACAGCTCGGTGGCGGTGACGCCTGGGCGGTCTCGCAGAACGCTCCGGACACGGCGGTCGACCTGGTGAAGTACCTGCTCTCCGACGAGGTGCAGCAGGGCTTCGCGGAGAACGACATGGGGCTCCCCACGAACCCCGCCGCCACCGACTCCGTCTCCGACCCGGCACTCGCCCAGCTCCTCGAGGTGCGTGACGCGGCGCCGTACATCCAGCTCTACTTCGACACCGCCTTCGGGGCCTCGGTCGGTGGCGCGATGAACGACGCGATCGCGCTGATGTTCGCCGGGCAGGCCTCGCCGGAGGACATCGTGGACGCCACGCAGCAGGCAGCCGACCAGGAGAAGTGATCCGCAGATGACCAGAGTGACCGCTGCGCCGGCGTCGACCGACCCCGGCGCAGCGGTCACCCGGGGCGCGGACGCGCCCCGGGTGACCGGACGCCGCCGGAACACGTTGCGCCGGCAGCGCCTCGAGATCCTCCTGTTCGTGACGCCGGCGCTGGCGCTGATGGCGATCTTCGTCGTCTACCCGGTGTTCTCCGCCGCCCGGATGTCGTTCTACCGCTGGAAGGGCTTCGGCCCGATGGTCGACTTCGTCGGCCTGCAGAACTACCTCCGCGTGCTGGCCGACGACGTCTTCACCGACGCGGTCGTGCACAACTTCACCATCGTCTTCGCGTCGATCCTGGTGCAGCTGCCGCTGGGCCTGGCGCTCGCGCTGCTGCTCAACCGCCGCATCAAGGCCCGCGGGCTGCTGCGCACGATCATCTTCGTCCCCTACGTGCTGGCCGAGGTCATCGCCGGCGTCGTGTGGTTCCAGCTGCTGCAGCCACGCACCGGCCTGCTGGAGCGGATGCTGTCCTCCGTGGGGATCCCGGTCCCCGAGCAGGGCTTCCTCGGCACCCCGGACCTGGCGCTCGCCACCGTCTTCGTCGTGCTCACGTGGAAGTACCTGGGCCTGGCCGTGCTGCTGTTCCTGGCCGGCCTGCAGGGCGTTCCCGACGAGCTGCACGAGGCGGCGCAGCTCGACGGCGCCTCCTGGTGGCAGGTGCAGCGCCGCATCGCCGTCCCGCTCATCGCGCCGACCATCCGCACCTGGATCTTCCTGTCGATGATCGGTTCGCTGCAGCTGTTCGACATGGTCTGGATCCTCACCGGCGGGGGGCCGGCCAACGCGACGACCACGATGGCGACGTACCTGATCAGCCAGGGCACCCAGCGCAGCAACTACGGCATCGCCGGCGCCGCGTCGGTGGTCCTGTTCCTCATCGGTTTCGCGATGGCGGTCGCCTACCAGTTCCTGGTGCTGCGCCGCGACACGAAGGCCGACGCATGACCCGCATCGAGCAGGCACCCGAGGGGAGGGCGCGGTGATGGCGCGACGATCGACGACGTACGGACGGGGAGGCCCGTTCGTCTACCTGGTGGCGCTGGCCGTCGTGGCGGTCACGCTCGGGCCGGTGCTCTACGGCGCGCTCGGCGGCTTCCGGACCAACGCGCAGCTGGCGCGCGACCCCGCCGGGTTCCCCGACCCGTGGGTCCTGAGCAACTACACGAACGTGCTCGGCAGCGCCTCGTTCTGGCGCTACACGATGAACTCGACGGTGATCGCCGTCATCACGACGGCGGTGGCGGTGCTCGCCGGGGTCATGGCCGCATACCCCCTGGCGCGCTACCAGTTCAAGCTCCGCGAGCCGCTGTTCATGGTGTTCGTCCTCGGCCTGCTCTTCCCGGCGGCCGTGGCCATCGTCCCGCTGTTCATCCTGGTGACCCGGGACCTGCAGCTGGGCAACACCTGGTGGGGCGTCGCGCTGCCGCAGGCGGCGTTCGCCCTGCCGGTGACGGTGGTGATCCTCCGGCCGTTCCTGATGGCGCTGCCCAAGGAACTCGAGGAGGCGGCCATGCTCGACGGCGCCTCGCGGGTGGGCATCTTCTGGCGGATCGCCCTCCCCCTGTCCATGCCGGCCCTGGTCACCGTCGGGGTGCTGGCCTTCGTCACCTCCTGGAACGCCTACCTCCTCCCGCTGCTCCTGCTGCAGGGCGACAACCGCACCCTGCCGCTGGGCGTGGCCGACTACTCCACCCAGTACTCGGCCGACACGGCGGGCGTGCTCGCCTTCACCACCATCGCGATGATCCCGGCGCTCATGCTGTTCCTCGCCATGCAGCGCCGCATCGTCAACGGGCTCCAAGGGGCGGTGAAGGGCTGAGCCGGGTAGATGCCGGAGGTCCGTCCCCGGACGGGCCTCCGGCACCCGGCCCCCGTCGCCGCACGCCAGGAGGCAGGCGGCAGCCGCCCGGGGATGTGGTCCAGTTCCACCGCACGACCGCCATGCACCGCGACCGACCGACGAGAGGTTGTCCATGACGCTCGACTCATCCCTCGACGGCGAGCTCGTGGCCGGGAGGATCGGCGTGGGCGCACACCCCGGGGCTCCCGGGCTCCCCGCCCCGACCCTGCGCGGTCGCGTGACGATGCAGCAGGTGGCCGCCGAGGCCGGCGTCTCCATCTCCACCGTGTCCAAGGTGATCAACGGTCGGTACGGGGTCTCCGCCGAGACGATCGACCACGTCACGCAGGTCATCGAGCGGCTCGGCTACGAGGCCAGCCTCGTGGCACGGAGCCTGCGCAACCGCCGCACGAACGTCATCGGCGTCCTGGTCATGGACTTCGAGCCCTTCAGCACCGAGGTCCTCAAGGGTGTCGCCGACGCGATCCACGGCTCCGGCTACGAGCTGATCGCCTACTCGGCCGGTGGTCACGTCGAGGCGCAGGTGGGCTGGGAGCGGCGTTCCCTCACCCGGCTCATGGGATCCCTCGTCGACGGCGCCGTGCTCGTCACCCCGACGGTCACCGACGTGCAGACCGACGGACCGGTGGTGGCGGTCGACCCGCACACCGGCCCCTCACGGCTGCCCTCGGTGGCCGCGGACAACCTGCAGGGCGCCCGGCTGGGCGTGGAGCACCTGCTCGGCCTGGGCCACACCCGCATCGGCATGATCACCGGCCGGTCCGACCTGCTGTCCGCCCAGCAGCGCGAGCAGGGTTACCGCGAGGCGCTGGCCGCCGCGGGACTGTCCGCGGACGAGCCGTTGATGCGGTGCGGCGAGTTCGACCCGGAGGTGGCGCGCGAGGCGGCCCGCGAGCTCCTGTCCCTGCCCGAGCCACCGACCGCGGTCTTCGCCGCCAACGACCTCTCCGCGATCGCGACGCTCGAGGTGGCCGCCGAGCTGGGTGTGGACGTGCCGCGGCAGCTGTCCGTCGTGGGCTTCGACAACATCCCGGAGTCCGCGATGGCCGATCCGCCGCTGACCACCGTGCAGCAGCCGATCCGCCGGATGGGCGAGGAGGCCACCGTCATGCTCCTCGGCCTCATCGCGGGCGGGAACCTGGCCGGTCCGCACCGCACGCTGGCCACCTCGGTGGTGGAACGGGCGTCCACCGCTCCCCCGCGGGAGGCGTGACCAGCAGACGCCGTCAGAGGCCGACGATCTCCTCGAGGGAGCCGACCTCGCTGCGGCTGAGCTTGCGGATCGAGCCGCTGCGCATGCGCTGCAGCTGCACCGGCCCCACCGCCGTGCGGGTCAGCCGCGAGACGGGCAGCCCCACGTGGGCCAGCAGCCGGCGCACGATGTGCTTGCGTCCCTCGTGCAGGACGACCTCGACGACCGACTGCCCGGCGTGGGTGTCGACGATCCGGAAGGAGTCCACCTTCACCGGGCCGTCGTCGAGCTCGACGCCGGACCGCAGGCGGCGGGCCATGTCCCGCGGCACCGATCCCGACACCTGGGCCAGGTAGGTCTTGCGCACCCCGTAGGAGGGGTGGGCCAGCCGGTGGGCCAGCTCGCCGTCGTTGGTGACGAGCAGGAGGCCCTCGGTGTCCTGGTCGAGCCGGCCGACGTGCACCAGCCCGGGAGCCAGGTCGCCGACCATGTCGCCGATGGTCGGGCGGGCCCGGTCGTCGCTCATCGCGGTGATGACGCCGGCGGGCTTGTTGATCGCGTAGGTCACGCGGTCGTCGCGGATCTCCAGCCGCACGCCGTCGACGGCGATCTTGTCGGTCCGCGCGTCCACCCGCATGCCCTGCACCTGGACCTGCTTGCCGTTCACGCTGATCCGGCCGGCGTCGATCATGTCCTCGACCACGCGGCGGGAGGCCACGCCCGCCCGCGCCAGAACCTTCTGCAGCCGCTCGCCCTGCCGGTCCTCGCCGTCGTCGTCGGCGGCCGGCCGGTCGCCCGGGTGCGCCGGGGCCAGCTCCATGTCCTCGGACCAGCCGTCGCCGGCCTCGGTGGTGCTCTCGTCGTTCGGGGTCCCGGTGCTCATCGCCGTCCAGTGTCCCACCTGCCGGAACGCTCCCCCGCGACACCGCCCCTCCGATCCACCGGCGCTCGGCCGCGCGGCACCCACGAGCTGCGCCCGACCCGACGCCGGTCACGTCGTCCGGTGGGACGAGCCCGCCCGGTTGTCCGCCGACGCGGCGGCGTTCCTGCGGGACCTCGCCTGAACCGCCCGGGCTGCTCAGGCGTCGGGGTGCTCGTCCAGCACCGCGGCCGTGTCGGGCAGCAGCGGGGCCAGCTCCGGCAGCTCGGCCAGGCTGGTCAGGCCGAGCCGCTCCAGGAACAGCGGCGTCGTACCGTAGAGCCCGCCCCCGGTGTCCGGATCGGATCCCACCTCGTGCACCAGTCCCCGGGTGATCAGGGTGCGCATCACCCCGTCCACGCCCACGCCGCGGATGGCCGAGACGCGGGCGCGGGTGACCGGCTGGCGGTAGGCGATGACGGCGAGCGTCTCCAGGGCGGCCTGGGTGAGCCGGCTGCGCTGCCCCTCGCCGAGGTACCGCTCCACGACGGCGGCGTGGTCGTCGCGGGTGTAGAGGCGCCACCCCTCGCCGACGCGCCGCAGCGTGATGCCGGCCGAGCGCTCGTCGTAACCCGACGCCAGTGCCACCAGCCCGTCGCGCACCTGTTCCGGCGAGCAGCGCAGCGCGGCCGCGAGAGTCTCCTCGTCGACCGGGTCGTCCACGACGAACAGCAGCGCCTCCAGACCGCCCCGCAGCTCCACGGGGTCCAGGAGTTCCAGCGGCTCGGGGTCCGGCTCGGGCTCGGGCTCCGCCGCCGGCGCTGGTCCGGGCGTGCGCGACAGCAGCGGGAGATCGTCCTCGTCCGGTACGACCGGCACTGGTTCGTCGGGGACCGGCCGCTCCCCCACGCGGGAGGCCAGCGCGGCGGCGACGGCGTCCCAGGTGGCCGGATCGGCGTCGCCGCGCTGCTCGGCCTGTTCCCGGGTGGCGGCCAGCTCGGCGGCCAGCGCGTCCCAGCTGATGGGCGTGCGCTCCTGGTCGGGGCGTTCCTCGGTCACGCGTACTCCTCGTCGGGATCGTGCGCGGCGGGGCCGTCGCCGTCCGGGCCGCGGTCGTCGCTCGCCGGGTCGTCGACTGCGTCGTCGTCGTCCTGGCCCGCCTCACCGGTCCACCGGACGTGCAGCTCACCCAGTGGCGTCAGCTGCTCGAACACCACCCGCTGCTGGCGGTACAGCTCCAGCAGCGCGAGGAAGCGGGCCACCACCTCCATGGTGTGCTCGCAGTCCGCGGTCAGGGCACGGAAGCTGCCGGCACCGGTTCGGCGCAGGTGGTTGCGCACGGTCAGCAGCTGCTCGGCGACGCTCACCGGCGGGGCGTGCAGGTGGGAGACGCTCACCGTCTCCGGCAGCCTGGGTGCCAGCGCGCGAGCGGCGAGCGCGGCGAACTGCCCGGGCGTCAGGTCCAGCAGCACCTCGGGTACCAGCGCGGCGAACCGCGGCTCCAGCGCGGCCTGCCGGGGGTAACGGAGCGCCGCCTGGGCCTCCCGCTCGCGCAGGAAGGCCGCCGCCTGCTTGTAGGCCTTGTACTGCAGGAGACGCGCGAAGAGCAGGTCGCGGGCCTCCAGCAGCTCGAGGTCCTCCTCGTCGTCGACGTCCGCGGCCGGGAGCAGTCGCGCGGCCTTGAGGTCCAGCAGCGTGGAGGCGACCACGAGGAACTCGCTGGCCTGGTCCAGGTCCAGCTCGCCGCCCAGCGCGCGAAGGTGCGCGATGAACTCGTCGGTGACCTGGGAGAGCGCGATCTCGGTGACGTCGAGCTTGTGCTTGCCGATCAGCTGCAGGAGGAGGTCGAACGGCCCCTCGAAGTTGGTGAGCCGGACCGTGAAACGCGCAGGAGCGGCCCCGTCGGCCGGGTCGGCCGCCGGAACCGCTCCAGCGTCGGTGCTCACGCCGGGGAGCGTAAGCGGCGAGTCCTCAGTTGCCGCGCAGGCGGCGGACCAGGACCGAGTCCTCACCGCGCTCGTCCAGGTCGGCCAGCAGGACCGAGACAGCCTCGCGGACGATGCGACCGCGGTCGGCCGCCAGGCCGTGCTGGGCGCGCAGGCTCAGCCGGGCCGTCTCGAGGGCGACGAGGTCGTCGGCGGAGATGTAGACGGTGATCTTCTCGTCGTGCTTGGTGCGCTCCGCACGTCCGCGCGCCGGGCGCCCGCGGGTGGGCACCTTGGGCTGCAGGACCTGCACCGGCGCCGGCTCGGCCGGTCCGGTGCGGAAGGCCGCGAGGTCGTCGCCCTCGGCACCGCCGGGGACCAGCGTCAGGGGCATCCCGCTGTCGGCGGCCTCACCGCCGCGCCGGGCCGCGCCCGCGCTGCGCAGCGCCGGGGAGCTGGCCGCCGTCGGCAGGCTGGGCAGCTCGGTGACCTCCGGGACCGACGTGGTGTCGGTGCGACGGAAGAGCTCCGACGCACCCGGCAGAACAGGCCGGCGCGTCATGCCGACACCTCCTCGCTGGCGCTCGTCGGCAGCATGACCCGGGTCGCTGCGCCCATGTGTGATCTCGCCAGCTCGATCACAGAGCCAGCACCTCCTTGGCGAGGTCGCGGTACGCCGAGGCGCCCGTCGACGTAGGGGCCCACGTGGTGATCGGCTGCCCGGCGACCGTGGTCTCCGGGAACCGCACGGTGCGCTGGATGACGGTTCGGAACACGGTGTCGCCGAAGGCCTCGACGACCCGGCTGAAGACCTCCCGGCAGTGCACCGTCCGGGAGTCGTACATGGTGGCGAGGATGCCGTTGATCTCCAGCGACGGGTTGAGCCGCTCCTTGACCTTGTCGATCGTGTCGACGAGCAGGGCGACACCGCGCAGCGAGAAGAACTCGCACTCCAGCGGGATCACCACGCCCTGGGCGGCGGTGAGGGCGTTGACCGTCAGGAGCCCCAGCGACGGCTGGCAGTCGATGAGGATGTAGTCGTACTCGTCCCGCACGTCGGCGAGCACGCGCAGCAGCGTCTGCTCCCGCGCCACCTCGCTGACCAGCTGCACCTCGGCGGCCGACAGGTCGATGTTGCTCGGCACCAGGTCCAGGCCGGGGATGTCGGTGTGCACCAGGACGTCGCGGAGGCTGGTCCGCCGCTCCATGAGCGCGTTGTAGATCGTCCGGTCCATGTTCTGCGCCGGGATGCCCAAGCCGACCGACAGCGCACCCTGCGGGTCGAGGTCGATGAGCAGCACCTTGCGGCCGAACTCCGTCAGCGCCGCGCCCAAGTTGATGGTGGACGTGGTCTTGCCGACGCCGCCCTTCTGGTTGCACATCGCGATGATGTGCGCGGGCCCGTGCTGCGTCAGCGGCTTCGGGTCCGGGAGCCGGCGCTGGCGCGCCTTGGCCGGGTCCAGCCGCAGCGCAGCCGCCCCCATCTCGGGGTCGGTGTCGTGCGGGCGCGCGACGGCATGGGCCGCGTCCGCTCGGATCGCCATGGGTCTGATGCCTCCACCTCGTCCCCGATCCGGACGTTCCGGGTGCGGCCAGCCGTCCTGTCCGCTCGGGTGACACAGACGTTAGGGAGAAGGAGAGATCCACCCAAGGCGGCACGCCGTCGACGTGTCGACATGGCGACGAATGCCAACCACTGTGACTGCTCAAGCCGAACGGGCGACAAGGTCTGCCAACCCGAGCCTGCACACCTGTCAGGTCAGAGCACGTGGATGGCTCGTCGCGTAGACCTCGCGCAGCCGGTCGACGGTCACCAGCGTGTACACCTGCGTGGTCGTCACCGACGCGTGCCCGAGGAGTTCCTGGACCACCCGGACGTCCGCGCCGCCGTCGAGCAGGTGGGTGGCGAAGCAGTGCCGCAGCGTGTGCGGGCTCAGCTCCGCGGTGAGACCGGCGCGCTCGGCCGCCGTCCGCAGGATCGACCACGCGCTCTGCCGGGACAGCGGCCCGCCGCGGACGTTGAGGAAGAGCGCACCCCCGCGGACGCCACCCGAGGAGTTCGCTGCGAGCGCCGGGCGGGCCCGCACCAGGTAGTCCTCCACCGCCCGCAGCGCGTAGCTGCCCACGGGGACCACGCGTTCCTTGCCCCCCTTGCCCTTCAACCGCACCGTCGCCTGCCCGCGGTCCAGGTCGTCGACGGCGAGCCCGACCGCTTCGGAGATGCGCGCCCCGGTCCCGTAGAGCACCTCGAGCAGCGCGCGGTCGCGCAGCCCGCGCGGCCCCTCCAGCGAGCCGGCCGCCTCGATCAGCGCGATCACCGACTCCACCGGCACCGCCTTGGGCAGCCGGCGGGCCGGCGTGGGCGGCCGGACCTCGTGCGCGACGTCGTCGGGCACCAGCCCGTCGAGCAGGGCGAACCTGTGCAACCCGCGGACGGCGACCACCGCCCGCGCCGCCGACGTGGCCGACAGCGGCGGGTGGTCGTCGTCGCCCTGGCGCAGCGCGGTCAGGAACCCCGCCACGTCGGACTCGGCGACCTCCCCCAGCCCCCGCACCCCGGCGGTGACCAGGTACTCGGTGTAACGCCGCAGGTCCCGCCGGTAGGAGGCGATGGTGTTCTGCGCCAGCCCCCGCTCGACGGTGAGGTGGTCCAGGTAGCCGGTCACGACCCGCTCGACGTCGGGACCCGCGGACGTCGCGATCGTCAGGTCAGCACCTCCTCCAGCGGAACGGCCTCCATGCCGTGGGCCTCGGCGACCTCCGGGAGGACGACGTGCCCGTCGACGACGTTGACGCCGTGGGCCAGGGCCCGATTGTGGCCGACGGCCGCCACGGTGCCGTGCCCGGCCAGGGCCATCACGTACGGGAGCGTCACGTTGGTGAGCGCATGGGTGGAGGTGTTCGGGACGGCGCCGGGCATGTTGGCCACGCAGTAGAACACCGACTCGTGCACGCGGAAGGTGGGCTCGTCGTGCGTGGTCGGCCGGGTGTCCTCGAAGCAACCGCCCTGGTCCACGGCGATGTCGACCAGCACCGAGCCCGGCTTCATACGGGCGACCAGCTCGTTGCTGACCAGCGTGGGCGCCTTGGCGCCGGGAACCAGGACCGCGCCGATGACCAGGTCTGCGTCCAGGACCGCGCGCTCGACCTCGTAGGCGTTGGAGGCCACGGTCTGCAGGTGGCCCTGGTAGATCCGGTCGGCGGACCGCAGCTTGTCGATGTCCCGGTCGAGGACGACGACCTCGGCCTGCATGCCCAGCGCGATGGCCGCGGCGTTCATGCCGGACACACCGGCGCCGATGACCACCACCTTGGCCGCGTAGACCCCGGAGACCCCGCCGAGCAGGACCCCTCGGCCGCCGTGCGCGCGCTCGAGGCAGTGCGCCCCGACCTGCGGTGCCATGCGACCGGCGACCTCCGACATCGGGGCGAGCAGCGGCAGGGCGCCGTCGGCGGTCTGGACCGTCTCGTAGGCGATGGCGGTCGTCCCGGAGGCGACCAGGGCGTCGGTGCACTCCCGGGACGCGGCGAGGTGGAGATAGGTGAAGAGGGTCTGGCCGGCACGCAGCCGGCCGTACTCCTCGGCGACGGGCTCCTTGACCTTGAGCAGCAGGTCGGCGTCGGCCCAGACGTCGTCGGCGGAGGCGAGGATGCGCGCGCCGGCGGCCACGAAGTCCTCGTCGGGGATCGAGGACCCCTCCCCCGCCCCCTGCTCGACGAGCACCTGGTGCCCGGCCCTCGTCAGCTCGGTCACCCCGGCCGGCGTGAGCGCCACCCGGTACTCCCGGTTCTTGACCTCTCGGGGAACCCCGACCCGCATCGACTGCCTCCTGGTCCGGCATCCGGCGCGTCGAGGGTGACGACGGCCTTCCCACCGCATCGTGGACGCACCCGGTCCGGGCACGCCTCGGCCGGAGTGTGGCATGCGACACGCTGAGGCCCGCGCACGTGCGGGTCGACGGCCCCCGGCGGGTGCCCGGACTGCCGGACCGGTCGCGCTGGCCGACGATGACGGGGGCCCGCCCCGTCCCGTTCCCCGGAGGACCCCTGGATGCGCTTCTACGCCGAGCACCCCGCGCTGCGCGGCCGCCAGGTGGCGGCCGATGCCGGCGTGCTGCTCTGGACCGTGCTGTGGGTCCTGGTCGCCCGCATCGTGCACGGTGCCGTGCTCGTCCTCGCCGAGCCGGGGCGGGCGGTGGAGGACCTGGGGCGGTCGGTGCAGGGCTCGATGGGGTCCGCCGCGTCGGCGGCCGAGGACGTACCGGTCGTGGGCGACGACCTCGCCGCCCCGTTCGAGGCGCTGGCCGGCGCCGGCGGCTCGGTCACCGGCGCCGGGCGGTCGGCGCAGGAGGCGGTGGACACCCTGGCCCTCGTGCTGGCGGTCGTCCTGGTGCTGCTGCCCGTGGGCTGGCTGCTCTCCCGCTGGCTGCCCTGGCGGCTGCGCTACGCGCTGGAGGCCGGGGCGGTGCGGCAGCTGCTGGCCGCCCGCGCCGACCTCGACGTCCTCGCGGCGCGCGCGCTGGCCACCGCTCCGCTGCCGCGGCTGGCCACCCTCCCGGACGGCACCGGCGCAGCCTGGCGGCGCGGCGACCCGTCCGCGGTGCGCGCCCTGGCCGCGCTCGAGCTCGCCCGCCTGGGGCTGCGGCTGCCGCCCCAGGACCCGGAGGGCCCGCGCTGAGGCGGGTCCACCCGCGTCACCGGACGTGCAGCCGCGCCAGGGCACGGCTGCACGTCAGCCCGTGCGGCCGAACCTGCCCGGGCGCTCGCCCGCACGGGGCAGGGAGGGCGATCAGGAGGCGTCGACCGGGCGCAGCCGCGGCCGGGTGGCCCGGGCCTGCGCGGCGGCCAGCAGACCGACGACGGCGGCGGCGTTGCGGATGTCGCCGTCGAAGACCCGCTGGACGGCGTCGGCCAGCGGAACCCGCTCGACGGTGAGGTCGAGCTCCTCGTGCTGCACGGTGAAGCCGTGGGGCCGGGCCACCGGGGACAGGTCCTCGGCGAGGTAGACCAGCACCATCTCGTCGCAGAAGCCCGGGCTGCTGTAGTGCGTGGTCAGCAGCGACCAGCGGCCGGCGGCGAGCTCGACCTCCTCGGCCAGCTCGCGCTTCGCCGTCTCCAGCGGGGGCTCGCCGTCGGAGTCGCGCAGGCCGGCCGGCAACTCCCACAGGTAGGCGCCCAGCGGGTGCCGGTACTGGCGCAGGAGGACCACGCGGTCCTCGTCGTCGACGGCCACGACCGCGACCGCGCCGGGGTGGCGGACGAGGTCACGGACGCTGTCCCCTCCCCCGGGCATCGCCACGGTGTCCCGCTGCAGCGAGATGATCGGCCCCTCGAAGACCGTCTCGCTGGCCAGCACGCGGTACTCGTGCGCGGGTGCCTGCTGCGGCATCAGATGCCGACCTTCTCCGGCTCGTCGATCGGCACGGGCAGCCGCGCCGCCTCCTGGTAGTCCACCGCCGCCTGCACGAACCCGGCGAACAGCGGGTGCGGCCGGGTCGGCCGGCTCTTCAGCTCCGGGTGCGCCTGGGTGCCGACGAAGAAGGGGTGCACGTCCTTCGACAGCTCGGCGAACTCGACCAGCGTGCCGTCCGGCGAGGTGCCCGAGAACACCAGCCCTGCCTCGCCGAGCCGGTCCCGGTAGGCATTGGCCACCTCGTAGCGGTGCCGGTGCCGCTCGGTGATCTCGGTTGCGCCGTAGACGCCGGCGACGACGGAGCCCTTCTGCAGGTGCGCCGGGTAGCTGCCCAGGCGCATCGTGCCGCCCATGTCGCCACGGCCGGCCACGACGTCGAGCTGCGTGGCCATGGTGGAGATGACCGGGTCGGCGGTGTCGGGGTCGAACTCCGTGGAGTTGGCGCCCGCGATGCCGGCCAGGTTGCGGGCTGTCTCGATGACCATGCACTGCAGGCCGAGGCACAGGCCCAGGGTGGGGATGCCGTTGGTGCGGGTGTACCGGATCGCGCCGAGCTTCCCCTCGATGCCGCGGACGCCGAAGCCGCCGGGGATGCACACGCCGTCGACCCCGGCCAGCGCCTTCTCGGCGCCCTCGGGGGTCTCGCAGTCGTCGGAGGGGACCCAGCGGATCTGCACGCGGCTGCGGTGGGCGAAGCCGCCGGCGCGCAGGGCCTCGGTGACCGACAGGTAGGCGTCGGGTAGGTCGATGTACTTGCCGACCAGGGCGATCGTGACCGTCTGCTTCGGGGAGTGCACCCGGTCGAGCAGGTCACCCCAGACGGTCCAGTCGACGTCGCGGAAGGGCAGGCCGAGGCGGCGGACGACGTAGGCGTCCAGGCCCTCCCGGTGCAGCACCTTGGGGATGTCGTAGATCGAGGGGGCGTCGGCGCAGGAGATGACGCCTTCCTCGTCCACGTCGCACATCAGGCTGATCTTGCGCTTCAGGGCTTCCGGGATCTCCCGGTCCGACCGGCACACCAGGGCGTCGGGCTGGATGCCGATGTTGCGCAGCGCAGCCACCGAGTGCTGGGTCGGCTTGGTCTTCAGCTCACCGGAGGGCGCGATGTAGGGCACCAGCGAGATGTGCAGGAAGAAGCAGTTGTCCCGGCCGATCTCGTGCCGCACCTGCCGGGCGGCCTCCAGGAAGGGCAGCGACTCGATGTCGCCGACGGTGCCGCCGATCTCGGTGATCACGACGTCGACCCGCTCCGCGCTGTCGGCGCCGGCCATGATGCGGCACTTGATCTCGTTGGTGATGTGCGGGATGACCTGCACCGTGTCGCCGAGGTACTCGCCGCGCCGCTCCTTGGCGATCACGTCGGAGTACACCTGGCCGGTGGTGACGTTGGCCCGGCCCGAGAGGTCGATGTCGAGGAAGCGCTCGTAGTGCCCGACGTCGAGGTCGGTCTCCGCGCCGTCCTCGGTCACGAAGACCTCGCCGTGCTGGAACGGGTTCATCGTTCCCGGGTCGACGTTCAGGTAGGGGTCCAGCTTCTGCATGGTGACCCGCAGCCCTCGGCTGGCGAGCAGCGCACCCAGCGAACTGGCGGTCAAACCCTTGCCGAGAGAGGAGACAACCCCGCCGGTGACGAAGACGAACTTCGTCGGTTGGCTGTTGTGCAGGAGGCTGTAGTTCCCGGCGTGCTCACGTGTTCCAGACGGTCGACCCACGGGAGACGACCGTAACACGGCCGGGGGCGTCCGCCAGGCCGGAGTGGGCAGCACCACCCCGGGTCTCCCCCCGACCGGTCGGGTCCGCCTCGGGAGCGGCCACCAGCCACACCAGCAGCGGCACGAGCACGGCCGCCGCGGTGGCCGGCAGCGCGACGCCGGAGTCGTTGACCGCCGCTCCGATGGTCAGGCTGAGCAGCGTGGCCAGCAGGGTCGCACGCAGCACGGCGGCGTCTGCGGCCGGCAGCCCCGCCGGGGTCCGGGCCGGCCGCCCGCCGGATGCGGGCGCGCTGCGCAGCCGCCCTCCCGCCCGCAGCAGCCAGAAGGCGGCCACCAATGCGACCGGCAGCAGGAAGGCCAGGGGGCTGTTGAGCAGGATGCCGACGTTGGCCTCCGCCTTGCGGCTGATCACCGTCCACGCCTCACCGGTGAGCACCTGCTCGACGAAGCGGCCCAGGTGGGTCCGCTCCTCCGGTGGTCGCAGCCAGTCCAGGACGGCCACGCCGCCGACGGCCACCACGGCGGCGCCCAGGGTGGCGGCCAGCCGCAGCACCGTCACCCGGACCCCGGTGAGCAGCATGGCGAGCAGCAGGAAGCCGGGCAGCGCCGCCAGGACACCGCCGAAGTCCCGGCCGAGGGACGGCGTGCCGATGACCGCCACGG
Organism: Blastococcus saxobsidens; assembly: GCF_002938435.1. Taxonomy (GTDB): domain Bacteria; phylum Actinomycetota; class Actinomycetes; order Mycobacteriales; family Geodermatophilaceae; genus Blastococcus; species Blastococcus saxobsidens. The sequence continues at coordinate 7,964 of NZ_POQT01000030.1, read as the reverse complement.
CCAGCACGCCGGCGAGGACGACCACCGTGCCGGTCACGAGCCGCCGTCGCGCGGCGGGCGCGCGCCGGCCGAGCACGGTGGCCAGGGCGGCGGTGACCGCCAGCGCGGCGACCGCCAGCAGGCCGAAGGAGAGGTTGCCGTAGCCGGTGAACCGGCCCGCGACGATCGCGTCGTAGCCCAGCGGGCCGTTGAGCTCCAGGGAGGAGCCGGTCAGCACGTCGCCGACCAGCGTCCCGAGCGTGACCGCCAGCACCGCCAGCGGGGGTCCGAGGCGCCGTCGGCGCCAGGGCCCCAGCAGGGCGACGGCGACGACGGCCAGGTCGGCGACGACGACCGCCGCGACGAGGGCCTGCAGCGGCGCGGCGGTCCGCTCCCAGGGCCAGATCCCGGCGAGGTAGGTCGCCACCGGCAGCGCGGCGACGGCGAGGCAGGCCAGCCGCAGGGCCGGCCGTGCCCACCGGTACCGCCCCGCCAGGCCCCTGCCCACGACCAGCACCCCCGCGGCGACGACGAGGGCGCCGGCGCCGACGAGCGTCCAGAAGAAGCCCCCGGTGTTGCGGTGGTGGGTGAGGGCCGCGGTGTTCACCTCCTCCAGCCCGGCCACGCTCGCCGCGAGGTCGGGCCGCTCGCCCGTGGCGCGCAGGGGCTGGCCGTTCATCGCGGCCGGCCGCTCGAGGCCGAGCGCCCGCAGCGCGGTGGGGGCCAGGTCGATCAGCTGCACGAACGGCACCCGGCCCGTGCTCGCCGACACCAGCCAGCCGGTGCCGAAGCCCGGCCCCTGCGCCATCCCGACGTGCAGCTGCGCACGACCGTCGTTGACCTCGGAGATGCCGGCGAGCAGCACGAGCGTCTCCCCCGGCAGCGCGTCGACGGCGTCCTGCAGGCGGCCCACGGCCTCGTCGATCCGGCCCAGCGCCGTCGCCCGCGGCAGGGGCTCGGTGCCGTCGTCGGTCTGCTCGGCTCCCGGGCGGCCGGCGTCGGTGAGCTGGTCGAGGGAGACCAGCGAGAGCGGGCAGGCGCTCAGGACGGCCGCGATCTCCGCCGGGTCCGACGGGAGCACCCGCTCCGAGGCGAGCTCGACACCGGGGGCCGCCGCCGCCAGCGCGGCGGCGCGCCCGATGACGGAGGCGCACCCCACCTCGGCACCCAGCGCGCCCGGCTGGGCCCCGAACCGGACCGTGCCCGGGTCCTCGGCGATGCGGGCGACGGTGGCCCGCGGGTCCCCGAGGGCCACCGCCGCCACGCGCTCCTGCAGGCCGCAGTGGGTCAGCGAGGTGTCCAGCACCGGTTCGTCCGGTCCGGGCTGCTCGGCCGGTGGGACCTCCCCCGGCTCCGTCGGCGGGGTCGGCACCGGCACCGGCGGCAGGCCCTGGTCCGTGCCGGGGAACCGCGCCCGGTTGCCGGCGCCCAGGGTGGCCCAGCCGTCGAGCAGGCAGCTGGTGGACCGGGCGGCACGCACCGACACCGAGCCGATGCTGGACTCCCCCGCCATCGCCCACAGCCGCGGTGTGCGCCCCTGGTCGACGTCGGCCCAGGTGAGGCCGGGGATGCCGACGACGACGACCCGGTCGGCCGCGTGGTCCACGCCGCCGTCCCCGACCGCGCCGGCCGGGGCCGCCACCCCGAGGAGCAGGCCGAGCACCAGCAGCAGGAGCGCGGCGGCACGGGGCCCCGGCGCGCTCATCGGCGCGGCCGGGCGGGCGCCTCGAGCAGCTCGCGGTAGAGCTCGGCCAGCTGGGCGGCCGTGGCCTCCTCGTCGGGCCAGGTCGCGGCCTGCCGCAGCCCCGCCTCGGCGAGCTCGGCGGCGTGGGCGCTGTCGCAGAGCACGCGGACGACCGCCTCGGCGAGCGCCACGGCGTCCCCGGCCGGGACGAGCTCGGCGGCGTCGCCGAGCAGTTCGGGCAGCCCGCCGACGCGGGTGGCCACCAGGGGGGTGCCCGCACGCAGAGCCTCCTGGGCGGTGAGCGAGCGCGCCTCCCAGCGCGAGGGCAGCACGCACAGGTCAGCGGCGCCCAGCAGGTCGGCGACGTCGTCACGGCGGCCGAGCAGGGTCACGGGCAGCAGCTCGCGCTGGACCCGGGTGGCCAGCTCGTCGTGCGACGGCCCGTCGCCCGCGACGACGACCAGTGGAGCGGGCCGCACCCGGGGGTCGACCGACCACCGGGCGACGGCCTCCAGCAGGACGTCGTAGCCCTTCTGCGGGTGCAGCCGGCCCACGGCCACGACCAGCGCGCGGTCGTCGACGATGCCGAGCTCCTCGCGCACCTCCGTGCGGGTGCGGGTCGCGGGCGGCAGCGGCGGCGCGGAGACCGGTGCGAGCCGGACGTCCCGGGCACCGAGGCGCCGGGCGTTCTCGGCCAGGTCGGACGACGCCGCGAGGACGACGTCGGCCGCCCGTACGGTGACGCGCTCGAGCTGCTCCAGCACCCGGCGGCGCAGCCCTCCGCCGTCCTGGAGGGCGTTGTGCAGGGTGAGGACCGACCGGACGTCGACGCCGGCCAGGCGCCGGGCGGCGGCGGTCACCAGGCCGGCCCGCAGCCCGTGGGCGTGCACCAGCTCGGTGCCGGCGAGGACGCGGCGGAGGGCACCGGCGGCCCGGGCGTCGGCGGCGGGAGAGAGTCCGGTGGAGATCTCCACCGGGGTGAACCGCGCTCCGCTCGCGGAGAAGGCGAACAGCTCGTCCGTGGCCCGTGGACCGGCGACGGTCACCTCCGCGCCGGCGGCCACCAGCGAGGGCAGGACCGAACGCACGTGGGTGCCCACGCCACCGGTGCTGGTGGCGAGCACCTCGGTGATCCGGCGGTCGAGCAGCGGACGCTCAGCCACCGCGCACCTCCCGCTCCTCCGGCGATCGCAGTTCCCGCAGCGCCTGCGTCAGCGGGACGCGCGCCGTGCCCATCATGACCGCCGCGGCGACGACGAGCACGGTGCCTCCGGCGGCGACCCCGGCGGCCAGCGTGCCGATCAGCGGGCCGTCCGGCACCGGATCGGCGTCCAGGGCCCGGGCCACCCAGAGCCCGGTGGCCGCGCCGAGGCCGGCCGCCAGGAGCGCCGCGGGGCCGGTCCACGCCAGGCCGCGCAGCGCCGCCCCACCGGCCACGCGCGCGACCACGACCAGCAGGCCCAGACCCGCCACGGTGACGCCGAGGGTGTGCCCGAGGGCCAGCGCGAGCGCACGGTCCTCGACGGGGAGCGCACGGGCCAGCACGACGTCCGCGGCGACGGCGAGCAGCCAGCCGCCCAGCACGCACGCGGTCGGCGACCGCCACAGGCCCCGGGCGTACAGCGCGCGGGTCAGCAGGGCCACCAGCCCGTAGCCGACCAGCCCCGGGGCGAAGGCGACGATCGTGTCGCGCAGGGCGGAGACCTGGGCCGCCGCCTCGCCGCCGAGGAACACCCGGGCCAGTGGTCCGGCCGCGGCCGCGACGGCCGCGGCGGCGACGGCCGAGGCGACCACGGTCAGGACGGCGACCGGGGCGAGCGCGCGGCGGAAGCCGATCTCGTCGCCGCTGTCGGCGCGCTCGGCGAGCCCCGGGTACGCCGAGGTGGCCAGCGGCACGGCCAGGGCCGCCCAGGGCAGCAGGAAGACGGTGAGGCCGGCCGCGTAGACGACCTGCGTGCCGTCCGGGGCACCGTCGTTGGCCAGCCGGATGGCGACGGCCGCGACGAGCTGCTGGCCGGCGAGGGTGAGCACCCCGGCCACGGCCAGCCGGCGGACGCGGGGCGCGGCACCGACCGGGAAGCGCAGCGCGGGCCGCAGGCCGAGCCGCAGGCCCCGCATCGGCACGAGCAGGCTCAGGCTGAGCCCCGCCACGCCGAGCGTCGTCCCGACCCCGAGCACCAGCTCGGCGGGCGTGGAGAGGTCCGCCGCGCTGCGGGCGCCGCCCATCCCGGCGAAGACCAGGTAGGCCCCGGCGACGACGAGGCTGGACAGCAGGGGCGCCAGGGCCGGTCCGGCGAAGCGCCGGTGCGCCTGCAGGACACCGGTGAGCACGATGCCGATGCCGTAGAGCACCACCTGCGGGGCGAACACCAGCAGGAAGCGGCTGGCCAGCTGCACCTCGGCCGAGGAGCTCCCACCGCCGAGGAGGAGGCGGGCGATCGGCTCGGCGAAGAACGCGACGAGCACCGCGAGCGGGACGAGCAGCAGGAGGGTCCAGCCCAGCAGTGCCGACGCGGTCCGGCGCACCTGCTCGCGGTCACCGGCGGCGATCCCGCCCGCCAGCATGGGCACCACGAGGCTGGCCAGCGCCCCGCCGGCGACCACCTCGAACACGATGTTCGGGACGTTGTTCGCGGCCAGGTAGGTGTCGCCGGTGCTGTCGGCGCCGACGGTGTTGGTGAAGACCAGGGTCCGGCCGAACCCGGCGAGGCGGGCCACGACCGTGAGCACGGCGATCAGCGCCGCGGCCCCGGCCACCCCGCGAGCCACCTGCCCCGCGCTCACCGGCCCGCCTCCCTGTCCCCCGCGAGCGGGAGGTGCCACCGGCCCGTCGACCGCGTCGGCGGCGCCGCTGCGCCCCCTCGTGAGCTCGCGAGCTCGCTCACGTGGGCAGGCGGCCGAGCCGGTCCAGTTCCCGGAGACCCGGCGTGGCCTCGATGACCCGCGTGAAGCTCACCTTCTCGCTGGCCAGCGTCAGACCGGTGATCGTGGCCAGCGCGCCGATCCGGGCACCCCGCCCCGGCATCGCCGCCAGCCGGAGTCCCAGCAGCGCACCCAGGCCGTTGGCCCCGCAGTCGCCGAGCATGATCCGCTCGCCGAGGTCGGCGGGCAGCACGGCGGCGGTGGCACCGAGCGGCCCGGCGACGAGAGCCCCGGCAGGACCGCCGAGGGCGGCCGCGGCGGCCAGGGCGCCGGCCTTCGCGGCCCGGCCGGGCCGGAGGTCGAGCAGGTTGAGCAGGTTCGCCGTGCCGGCCACCAGCCCGGTGGTGAGCACCCCGTCGACGAGGGCACCGGCCCCGCGGCTGCGGCCGCGGGTGAGCACCGCGGCGACGGCGGCCGCCGTCCCGATCCCGGCCACCTTCACCGTACCCGCCGACACCCGGCCCTCGCGCAGGGCGCGCAGGTGCCCGGCGAGGCCCTTGTCCCGGGCCTGTTCGGGCCGTGCCCCGGCCAGGTCGTCGTAGCCGCCGACCAGTCCGGACACCGTTCCGACGACCGCGGCGGCCGCCCGGGTGCCCGCGGGGGCGCCCAGCACCGCGGTGGCGGTGGCGGACAGGGCCAGGGCGGGGCCCCCGAGCAGGGTGACGGGCCGGTTGGCGTAGTTGGTCCGCCGCCACGGCGCACCGGCCGGACGGCGGTCCAGCGCGGTGACGCCGGCCAGCGCGCCCCGCGCGGCGGCGGCACCGGTCAGGGCGAGCAGCAGACGCGCCCGGCCGGCGTCGGACGTCGAGGGGCTCACGGCGCCGCGGGCACCGGCGGCACCGGCTGGGTGTCCTGCCCGGTGCCGTAGCTGCCCGAGGTGCCCTCCGCCTCGCGGGGCAGCGCCAGCACCGCGCTGATCCGGCCGACGGCGGTGCCGATGTTGTCGACCGTCGAGACGGTCGCGGCGAGTGCGGGGTCGGCCCGGATCGCGCCGACCAGGCCGGCGTCGCCGGCGGAGGCGGCGTTCCCGGCCACCACGGCACCCGAGCCGGTCGTGTCCAGGGCCGTCACCAGCTGGACGAGGGCCGCGTTGCGCCGCTCGGGGTCCTCGCCGTCGATCTCCCCGGAGGTGAGCACGACGGCGAAGTCGGCGGGCGCGACCGCGGCGGTCTCCTGGCTCAGCACGTCCAGCGACACCAGGCCCGCGAGGACCGAGGACGCCGCGGCGGTATCCGGCGCGGCACCGCCGGCCGGGACCATGAGCACCTGGGCCAGCAGGGCGGCCACGAGCGCACCCGCGTCGCCGTCCTCGGGCAGCTGGATGCCGGCGGGCAGGCCGGAGCCGGTCACGTAGCTCTGCAGGCCGGCCTCCGACGAGGGGTCGGTGTACCCGGGCGTGAGCCGGACGACGCCGCTGACCGACCCGCCGGCCTCGGCGACCAGCGCGGTGACCTCCTCGATCGTCTCCGGGCCGACCTCCTCGCCGGTGGCGACGAGCAGCACGGAGCGGCCCTCGAGGCTGTTCCGGACCAGCGCGGGGGCAACCTCGTCCTGGAAGGAGTTGGCCGTGTCCACCTGGGTCTGCAGTGCCTGGGTCTGGTCCTCCAGCGCGCGCTTGTCCTGCTCCAGGTCGGTCACCTGGTTGCGGATGTCGTTGAGGATCGGCTGGTTGAGCTGGGTCGTCCCGATGACGATGCCCAGCGCCACCGCCAGGAAGACGGCGATCAGCGAGACCAGGTGGTAGCGGAAGTCGATCACGAAAGGAGGTTCTCCAGCCAGAACATGAAGCTGTTCCATTGGTCGAGCAGCAGGTCCAGGTAGACGCGCCCGGCGGCGGACACGGCCAGCGCCGATCCGATCGCGAGGAAGGCGGCGAGGACGAGGACCACGAGGGCTGCGGTCGAGATCCGGCTGCGGTACAGCCGGCTGACGCCCTTGGCGTCGACGAGCTTGCCGCCCAGGCGCAGCCGGGTGAGGAAGGTGGAGGCCATGCCGCCCCGGCCCTTGTCGAGGAACTCCACGAGGGTGGCGTGGGTGCCCACGGCGACGATGAGCTTGGCGCCCTTCTCGTCGGCCAGCAGCATCGCGATGTCCTCGCTGGTCGCCGAGGCGGGGAAGGTGATCGCGTCCACGCCGAGGTCCTGCACGCGGGCGAGGCCCGGCGCGCGTCCGTCGGCGTAGGCGTGCACGACGACCTCGGCGCCGCTGGTCAGCGAGTCGTCGCTGACGGAGTCCATGTCGCCGACGATCATGTCCGGCTGGTAGCCGGCCTCGATCAGCGCGTCCGCTCCCCCGTCGACCCCGATGAGGACGGGCCGGTAGTCGCGGATGTAGGGGCGGAGGGCGTGCAGGTCCTCCTTGTAGTCGTAACCGCGGACGACGACGAGCGCATGCCGGCCCTCGATGGAGGTCGTGACGTCGGGGACGCCGACGCCGTCGAGCAGGAGCGCGCGCTCCCGCTTCATGTACTCCATGGTGTTGGCGGCGAACGCCTCGAGCTGCACCGAGAGCCCCGCCTTGGCCTCGGTCATGGCCGCGGCGACCGTGTCCGCGTCGTGGACCGTGCCCTCGGCGACGACGGTGCCGTCCTCGGTGATCAGCTGGGCGCCGTCGAGGCGGACGTGCGCGCCCTCCTTGAGCTTGGCGAAGACGTCCTTGCCCACGTCGTCGAGCAGCGGGATGCCGGCGTTGATGAGGATCTCGGGACCGAGGTTGGGATAGCGGCCGGAGATGCTGGGCGCGGCGTTGACGACCGCGGCGATCCGGCAGCCCACGAGGGCGTCGGCGCTGACCCGGTCGATGTCGACGTGGTCGATGACGGCGATGTCGCCGGGGCGCAGCCGCTTCGTCAGGTTCTTGGTACGGCGGTCGAGCCGGGCGGTGCCCGAGACACCGGACCCCGCATCCTGTGCCCGGCCGCGGCGAACGGTGCCGATGCGCATGGGACTGCATGCTGCCACGCATGGCCCTCCGGTCGATCCTCCGACGCGCCTCCGCGACCTTCCGGTCACGCACCGTGTCCGACACCACTGTGTCGCCGACACGCCCGCGTCGTACGCGCGACCGGTCCAGCGCCACCGTTACCGAGTCGTGACTAACGTTGCCCGCGTGACTGGAGTGGCGGGTGCCCAGACGACCGCGTCGACCCTTCCTCAGGAGGGCGAGGACGCCGCAGAGCCTGTCGGCGCTGCCGTCATCCGGGCGGTTCCGGCCCTGGAGCTGGAGGAACACGGGGAGGCGGAGACCGGCCCGCTGGCACGGCCGGGCACCACTCGCTCCGCCGCTCCCGAGGCATCCGCGGCCCCGGCGGCCGGCGCCCCGCTGCCGCGCGCCGGGGTCGCCGGCGACGTCCCGGCCGAGGCGCTGCCGGGCGGCTCCG